>CAWKLN010000022.1:0-113825 GCA_963850465.1 uncultured delta proteobacterium | reverse complement strand
CAGGTCCTGCTGCCGGTCCAGTTTTTTCTGGGACAGGCGCCAGACCGATTCAAAATGCTCGGAGGTCTCCTTCAACAGACGGTACTCGGTATCGATCGAGGCCAGCATGGCTTTTTGCTGCGCCAGGTCGGCCGCCTGCTCGGTCACGCGCAATTCGAGTTCATCCTTGCGCAATTCCAGCAGCAACTGGCCTTTTTCCGCCCACTGTCCTTCGCGAACGTAGACGTCGGAAACCTGGGCCACAACATCCGTGCGCAACTCTGCCGTGTTGTTGGATTCGACTCTGCCGAATGTGCTGAAGATCGGCGCCAGCCGTTCAGGCGAAATGCGCACCACCGAGACCGGCCAGGCCTTCTCCAGATGTTCCGGAATCACCGGCTTCGGCGCAGTGGCGAAAATCGAGAAACTTCCCAGGCAAGCGACCGCCAGGATGGTGGCGCCGGCCATGAATCTCCGCTGGGCAATTTTCTTGCCATAATCGACCACGTAAATGCGGTCGGACAAACTCATGACGAGCTTCATGTCATGCTCGATCAAAAGGATCGACACCTTCATATCGGAACGCAGACGGATGATGAGCTCGTCCAGCTCCTTGGTTTCCTGGGCATTCATACCGGCGGCCGGCTCGTCTAGCAGCAGCAGGAAAGGTTCTGTCGCCAAGGCCCGGGCAATTTCCAGCCGCCGCTGGGCACCGTAAGGCAGATTCTTGGCAAACTCATTGACATAGCGGGTCAGGCCGATTTTCTCCAGCATGTGATAGCTGTCTTCAACGACTTGTTTTTCTTCCCGCCGGTTGGCCGGCGGGCGCAGGATCGCTCCCGGGATGCCGGAATGCAGCCGGCAGTGACGTCCAATCATGACATTTTCCAGTACCGTCATGTTCTGGAACAGCCGGATATTCTGAAAAGTGCGGGCCATACCGCGTTCGGTCACCCGGTTGGGTTTGAGTCCGTTCAAACGTTGCGGTTCGCCCTGGGGCCGCGTCAGGAGCATATCGCCCTTGGTCGGCGGATATAACCCCGTAATGCAGTTGAAAAAGGTGGTCTTGCCCGCCCCGTTGGGGCCGATCAGAGCGACGATCTCGCCCGGATGCACCTGGAGATCGATATGATCCAGAGCCCTCAGGCCGCCGAAATCCATGGTCAGTTGCTTGACGTCTAAAACCGGTTTCATGCGCTATTGTTTTCCGCTGTTGTTTTGCAATCCTTCAAATTTGTAGATCCGCCGCACGCCGCTGACGATCCCGCCCGGCCGGAAGACCATCATCAACACCAGGATGGCCCCGAAAACCAGCATGCGGTATTCGGAAAACGCGCGCAGGTATTCCGGCAGGAGAATCAGAATCAGGGCCCCCACGATGACACCGAGGATGGACCCCATCCCCCCCAGCACCACGATACAGAGGATGATAATCGACTCCCAGATGGTAAAGCTGGTGGGATTGATAAAGGTGGTCTTGGCCGCAAAGACGACCCCGCCCATGCCGGCCCAGGTCGCCCCCATGGCAAAGGCCGACAGCTTGGTGCGGGTCTTGTCGATCCCCATGGCCTGGCAGGCCACCTCATCTTCCCGCAGTGCAATCCAGGCCCGCCCGATACGTGAATCCTGCAGGCGCCGGACAACAAAAATCGTCATCACGGCCAGCCCGATCATCACAAAGTAGACGAAGACGGTTGATTGCTGAAGAGATAATTTCAGCCCGAAAAGGCTGGGTTTGGGAATGTTGGCAATACCGCTGGGTCCGAAAGAAAACGCATTCCAATTTTCCAACACCAGTCGGATGATTTCCCCAAACCCCAGCGTGACGATCGCCAGATAGTCGCCCCGCAATCGCAATACGGGAAAGCCCAGCATGATACCGAACAGAAAAGCCAGCAGGGCGCCGATGGGCAACGCCATCCAGAACGTCACCCCGAAATGGTAATTGAGCAGGGCGTAACTATAGGCGCCCACCGCGTAAAAGGCCACATAGCCGAGGTCCAGCAGCCCCGCCAGCCCGACCACGATGTTCAGCCCCAACCCGACGACAACATAGATCAGCGCCGTAATCAGGATATTGGTCTGGTACATGCTGAAGACAAACGGAAAGATCGCCACTAAAGCGACCGTTGTGACCAAGCCGGGAATGTAAAAGCGCGGATTGCTCAGCAACCGCGGAATCAAGGCGATCTTCTCCTCGCCGCTGACTTCCGCCTTCTTCTTCCCTGCTTCCTTGCGCGCTATGGCAATCCGCCATAGAAAAGAAAGCACGAAGGCCCCCAGCCCGACCCCCGCCATCCACCACCAGCGCCACTCGATGGTTTGCTCGATGGTGTTCACTTTGATCACCATGATCGGAAAGGTCAGGAACATAAACCAGAGCGATACCAGGAACGACTTTTTGATTTCTTGCAATGCCATCATAGTACGCTGTTTCAACCTCTAACCGCCGCGGCCCGCAAGCGCTTTGCCGTCTGGCGCCGTCGGTGAGGGCTGCTCGGTATCAAACCTTGTCCGTATCCGACCGTCCGAGAAGGCCGGCCGGCCGGAATATCAAAATCAGGACCAGAAACAAAAAGGCAAAAACATCTTCGTAATCACTGGAAATATAGCCCGTGAAAAAACTCTCCGTCCATCCCAGCACGAGACTGCCCAGAACAGCGCCGGGCATGCTGCCGATGCCTCCCAGAACCGCCGCCACAAACGCTTTGATACCCACAATGAAGCCGACATAAAAATTGACCTGGCCGATGTGGGATGCCACCAGAACGCCCCCCAGCGCGGCAATGGAAGACCCGATGATAAACGTAAAGGAAATGACCCGGTTCACATCGACCCCCACCAGCATGGACATGTCGCGGTCCTGGGCCACCGCCCGCATGGCTTTGCCCATCCGGGTAAATTTGATCAGGTAGGTCAGCAAGACCATTACCAGAGCGGTGGCGATATAGATGACGATTTCGGTCGAGCGGACGATATGCGCATAGGGTTGTAAAAAATCCCAGGCCGGAACCAGGTTGGGGTAGGGCAGGAAATTGGAGGTCTGGGCCAGAAGAACATAATTCTGGAGGAAGAGGGACATCCCGATCGCGCTGATCAGCGCCGACAAGCGCTGGGAACCGCGCAGGGGCTTGTAAGCGATTTTTTCAATGGTAAACCCGTAAGCGGCGGAATAAAGCATGGCGATGAGGGCGGCCAGAATGATGATCGCGACGGAGTTCCAGCCTAGCATGGTCAGCACGCTGATCACAATCAGGCCGGTGAAAGCACCGATCATGTAGATTTCACCATGGGCGAAATTGATGAGCTCAATAATCCCATAGACCATCGTATACCCCAGAGCGATCAGGGCATAGATACTGCCACGCGTCAGACCTCCGAGGAACAGTTCAAAAAAATAATCCATCGGAAAAGATCCCCAAGCCCGTAAGCATCAAAGCAATGAAGAGGGTCACGGCAAGAAATAGATGATACGCGTTTCAATTGATTCTTGTCGAGGCCCTATAGTCAACCCTAAAATTTTGTGTGCCCAAAACACATCAGGGGTCATCGCACGGCGGCGTGACCCCTGATGGCATTAGTTTTTCGCCTTTAGAAGTCCACGGTCACATACTGGCCGCCTTGAACCTGGTACATCGCGAAGCCGACACCGATGGCATCGCCTTTTTGATCGAACTTGATGATTCCCAGCGGCGTGGCGACCCATTCCGACTGCAGCGTTTTGGTCAGCACATCGTATTCTGTGGAGCCGCTTTTTTCAATGGCATTCAGCAACGCCAGGGTGGCGGCATAGGCATTCAGGAAAAAGGCGCCCGGTTCTTCACCGTAAGCTTTTTTATGCGCCTCGATGGCTTCGACCGCTATGGGATTACTGGACGTATCCACGGGTCCGGTGGCATAAACGCCTTCGGCAAACTCACCGGCGACTTTGATAAAGGTGTCGTCTTTCACCCCGTCATCGGAGATGAACACGGTGTCCATGGCCTTATTGCGCATCTGTTGAACGAGCTTGGACGCTTCCGGATGGTAACCACCGAAAATGACGGCTTCCGCCTCAGATTGTTTGATTTTCTGTACGACGGCGGAGTAATCCACGGCGCCCGGTGTAATGCCTTCGTAGAGAACCACTTCCGCGCGGCTGTCGCCCTCTAGGAAACCTTTGGCAAATTCTGCCAGACCCTTGCCGTAGTCGCCTTTGTCATGCAGCACCGCGATCTTCTTCAGTTTAAGAACATCCAGAGCAAAGTCCACTTCCAGACGCGCCTGGGCATCGTCGGAAGCAATGGTCCGGAAAAAGTTCGGGTAGTCACCGCTCTGCGTAAGGGCGGGATTGGTGGCCGACGGGCTCATGGCAATAATGCCGGACTCTTTATAAATACCCAGAGCGGCTTTGGTAGCACCGCTGCAGATATGGCCCACCACGACATTGGCGCCATCCGTAACCAACTTGGTGGCGGTATTCGTGGCCACTTCCGGTTTACAGACATCGTCTTCCACCAGAAGTTCGATCTGGCGACCGCAGATACCATCCATGGCATTACGTTGTTTAACAATCAGTTCAGCGGCCCGCACGGTAGGAATACCGTAAGAGGCCAGATCACCACTGTGAGCGCCGGCAACCCCCAGCTTGATGGCCTCCACCGCTTTTTCCATCGGAGCGGCTTCTTTGGTGGCCTCGGCAGCCTTTTCCTGTTGCTGACCACAGGCCAAAAGAACCATTCCTGCCAGAGCAATAAGCGCGATCAGGGCAAAATATCTTCCAAAGCGTTTCTTCATCATCCCTTCCTCCTTGAAAAAGTGACAAAATTAAGAGTGTACCCCTGCAAAAAACCTTGTATTTATAGTATTAAGGGGGATTTGAGTCAAGATCGAAATTCCCTTTTCTTGACCCATCCGGGCTTTGCCGCTTGACCGTTTTGTCCGGATGCAGTAGTCAACGCTTGATGTCGTCGTTAAAATCCAATCACTGCATGATGCGGTATTTCTAATAAGTTGATGCGTCTTGGTCTTGAATATTCTTTCGGCGTCGTTTCGATTTAGATTTTCATGAAGGCATCAACGTTTGCAATACCATCCGAACCTGTCACCGCATGGGCAAATCCGCCACAGGGAGCAAAACAGTAACGTGCCGACCATCGGGCTCATCGTTAAACCGGTCCCGGAAGCCCAGCAAACAGCGGATCGGCTGGAGAACTGGCTTCAAACGCGCCAGGTTGGCGTTGCGCGGATCACGCCGCCGCTCGCCGGCGATGCGGCCGGCAGCATCCAATTTCCGGATCCTGCCGACTTGTCCTGTCTCTTTGTTCTCGGGGGTGACGGCACCTTTCTCAGCGCCGTGCGATGGATCGGCGACACGCCGATACCGGTTCTGGGGGTTAAATTCGGGCAAGTCGGTTTTCTGGCCGAAATCGCAGCGGATGACCTTTATTCAGCGGCAGAAGCCGTCATCCGGAAAGATTTCGCCATCCAGAAACGCATGCGCCTGACGGTTTCCGTCATTAAAAACGGTCAGGAACGCTGCCGGGAAATCGTATTGAACGATGTCGTCGTGACCAAAAGCACGCTGGCACGCCTGGCCCATGTCGAAGCCTATATCGACAATCATTACCTGACGACGTTCCGTGCCGATGGCTTAATCGTCTCCACCCCGACCGGCTCCACGGCCTATTCCCTGGCCGCAGGCGGACCGGTCATTCACCCCGAAGTCCCCGGCATCATCATGACCCCGATTTGTCCGTTTACCCTGACGAACCGCCCGCTGGTCATCCCGGATCGTGCCCGTATCAAAATGTCTCTCGAAAAACATTCTTCCAACATGATTCTGACCTTTGACGGCCAAGCCGGCATGGAAATCAACCATGGAGACATTATACGGATTGAAAAAAGCCCCCACCCGGTTCATATGATCAAAGTCCCCGGGAGTGAATACTTCGACATTCTAAAAGCCAAGCTGAGCTGGAGCGGCGGCCGGGTCTGACAGCCCCGCCGGCAACAAACCAAAACCGGCCTGCGGTTCAAAATCGCCACAGGCCGGTCTCGTGATCATTTAATAGCAGGTGCCGTGTTGCGTCAGTAACGATAATTCTCCGGCTTAAACGGGCCATCAATCGAGACGCCGAGATAATCGGCCTGCGAAGGCGTTAATGCTGTCAAGCGGACACCGAGTCTTGCCAGGTGCAGTCGGGCCACCTCCTCGTCCAGTTTTTTGGGTAGCGTATACACCTCTTTTCCCAGTTTGCCGGAAGCCAGTTCGAGCTGTGCCAGACATTGGTTGGTAAAACTGTTACTCATTACAAAACTGGGGTGACCCGTGGCACACCCCAGATTGACCAGGCGTCCCTCGGCCAGGACGATGATTGATCGCCCGGAGGTCAGGGTCCATTTATCCACCTGGGGTTTGATGGTGTCCTTGGTGCAGGTCGGGGTCTTTTCCAGATAGGCCATGTCGATCTCATTGTCAAAATGGCCGATATTGCAGACAATGGCCTCGTTTTTCATCTGTTCCATGTGATTCCCCGCAATCACATGATAATTTCCGGTGGCTGTGACGAAAATATCTCCTATAGACGCGGCATCCTCCATGGTCACCACTTCGAAACCTTCCATGGCGGCTTGCAGAGCACAAATAGGGTCGATTTCCGTCACCAGAACCCGGGAACCATATCCGCGCATGGAACGTGCGCAGCCTTTGCCCACATCGCCATAACCGCAGACCACCACAATTTTACCCGCCATCATGATGTCCGTGGCCCGTTTGATGCCATCGGCAAGGGATTCGCGGCAGCCATAGAGGTTGTCGAATTTTGATTTGGTCACCGAATCATTGACATTGATGGCCGGAAACAGCAATTCCCCATCGCGGGCCAGCTGGTAGAGGCGGTGAACGCCGGTGGTGGTCTCTTCTGAGACCCCGCGCACCTTAGCCGCCACGTTGGTCCAGTGCTGAGGATTCTGCGCATAGCCGGCCTTCAGACGCGCCATAAGATAGTGCATGTCCGGATTGTCGTAGGTCTTATCCAGCAACCCGGGATCCTCCACGACCTTGACCCCCTGATGTATCATCATGGTGGCGTCCCCGCCGTCATCGACAATCAGGTCCGGACCGCTCCCATCCGGCCAGGTCAGGGCCATTTCCGTGCACCACCAGTATTCTTCCAGGGTTTCCTCTTTCCAGGCGAATACGGCCGCCGACCCATTGTGGGCAATGGCAGCCGCGGCATGGTCCTGGGTGGAGAAGATATTGCAGCTGGCCCAGCGGATATCCGCCCCCAGGGCCTTAAGGGTCTCGATCAGCATCGCCGTCTGGATGGTCATATGCAGACTGCCGGTAACCTTCAGCCCCTTGAGCGGCTGACGCGGGCCGTACTTCTCCCGCACCGCCATAAGGCCCGGCATTTCGTTTTCCGCCAGCTGCATTTCCTTGTTGCCATAATCCGCCAGGGATAGATCGGCAACCTTATAGGGCAAAGAAAGATCCAGCGCCATAAAACCCGGTGACGCGTCTTTCATCGGTACAATCGTCATGAACAGCTCCTTTTATTGAATCATGTTACCAAATCAGGTCCGAGCCCCTGAGTCGTGAGGCCCGACCATATCCGAATGCCAAAATAACAACCATTCCCGGAAATGACCCTGTCAGTGTCAGGGGGTTATCGGAAACAAGGTCATCTATTGCGACTGTTCTGGCTCAAATTCCCGCCAGGTTGCGCATCTCATCCGCGCGGTGCGTTTTCTCCCAGGAAAAAGTTTTCTCGGTGCGCCCGAAATGGCCATATGCGGCGGTAGGGCGATAAATCGGCCGTAACAGGTCGAGATAGTCAATAATGACGGCTGGCCGCAAGTCAAACACCTCGCGGACAATCTCTTGGACCTTCTGCTTGGGGATCACCCCGGTGCCCATCAAATCCACCATGACGGAAACCGGCTCGGCCACGCCGATCGCATAGGCGATCTGTACCTCACACTTCTTGGCCAATCCGGCCGCGACCACATTCTTGGCGATATGGCGCCCCATGTAGGAGGCACTCCGGTCGACTTTGGACGGATCCTTACCGGAAAAGCAACCGCCGCCGTGGCTGCCCTGCCCGCCATAGGTATCCACAATGATCTTGCGCCCCGTTAGGCCACAGTCACCCATCGGGCCGCCCACGACGAATTTGCCGGTCGGGTTGATAAAATATTTGGTGTCGCCGTCGATCATTTCCCTGGGGATGACTTTCTTGATGACCTCTTCGATGATCGCTTCGCGCAGCGTCTCATGGGTAACGTCCGGCTTGTGCTGGGCGGACACGACGATGGTGTCCACCCTTATGGGGGTACCGTTTTCATACTCAATGGTCACCTGAGATTTGCCATCCGGTCGCAGAAAGTCAAGCGCACCGTTCTTGCGGACCTTGGCAAGCCGCCGGGTCAGTTTGTGGGCATACATGACCGGCATCGGCATCAATTCCGGTGTCTCATCGGTCGCAAAGCCGAACATGAGCCCCTGGTCACCAGCCCCTTGATCCTTGAAAAGGCCCTCGCCCACATTGACGCCCTGAGCGATATCAGGCGACTGTTGGCCAATGCTGGTAATCACCGAACAGGTCTGGAAATCGAACCCCATCTGGGAGGAGCAGTAACCGATATCCTGGATGGTTTCCCGCACAATCTTAGGAATATCGACGTAGCAGTCGGTCGTGATTTCCCCGGACACAAAAGCGAGACCGGTGGTGACCAGGGTTTCGCAGGCCACCCGGCAGCCTTTGTCCTGCCCGATAATGGCATCCAGAATCGCATCCGAAATCTGGTCGGCGACTTTGTCAGGATGTCCTTCGGTTACGGATTCCGATGTGAAAAAAAACTGTTCTTTGCCCATGTTGTTTCATCTCCTATAATAGCATGCGTCACCCGTCACTGACCCCAGCGCGGGTCAAGGTGCCAGAGGCATATTGTCGATCAGCCGCGTGGCGCCGACGTTGACCGCCATCGCCATCCGGACCGGTCGGTCAATTACGGTCACATCTTCAAGTGTTTCAGCATCCACAATCACAATATAATCAATCACGGCTTCCGGGTGAGAGCGAATCAGGGCCTTGGCCGCCGATAAAATCTGTTCCGCGCGGGTTTCACCCGCCGCAACCTGGGCCTGCGCCGCCCGCAGGGACCGATTAAGGCTCAAGGCCGCCGGCCGCTGCTCAGGTTTCAGGTAAGCATTCCGGGAGCTCATGGCCAGCCCGTCAGGCTCTCGAACTGTCGGGACGCCTACGATTTTAACTGCAAAATTGATATCCTTCACCATTCTACGAATAATGGTCAGCTGTTGAAAATCTTTTTCGCCAAAAACCGCCATGTGAGGATTGACGATATGAAACAACTTGGTCACCACGGTCGCGACACCCCGGAAAAACATGGGTCGCGAGAGGCCGCACATTCTGTCGGCAAGGGCCTGTGGCGTCACAAAGGTCTGGAAGCCATCCGCATAAATGGCCCGATTATCCGGCGTAAAGAGGATGTCCACGGGAACCGTCTCGGCCAGACGACAATCTTTTTCCATGTCGCGGGGGTAGGTTTCAAAGTCCTCACCGGGGGCAAACTGCGTCGGATTGACAAAGATGCTGGCCACCAGAACATCGGCCAACCGGCGTCCTTCACGCATCAAGGCCAGGTGCCCTTCATGCAGAAACCCCATCGTGGGGACGAATGCCAGTGTGCGCCCATCCCGGCGCAGCATCTGCGAGCGATGCTGCATTTCCTCGACTGTGGAAATAATATCGATCGGTAAGTCCTCTATTCCCCAGAATAAAACATCCGCTTCTTATGGCAGCCCCTTGGAAAAGTCAACCTGGAACCGGGTTCTGGTTCGAACATGCGCGAGCCTAGTTTGGCAACGCATGCTATCTCGGGTTTCGCATCAAGGCAAAATCATAGCGGGCGGGATGATTTTTAAGCGCGGGGCGCCGTCTATAAACCATAGAGATCATAGCGGACGCGCAAAGCAGACCGCCACACCCATATAACGCTCTCAACCTACCATCAAAAGGGTATATTCCCCCGGTCAATAGAGAGCAACGCTCGTTTGGTGCCTTCGTTACACAGGACGCGGAGGCAGGATCGAAAAGATGGCTGGCGGTTTTCGATGGCGGACGCCCACAAGAATCTTGCCAAACCTTAGTGTCGCCGCAACCTCAAATCAGGCTTTCAATGTCCGGATGGTTCCGCAACACCGTCACGAACTGACTGGTGCGGTGATCCAGTCGGTTTTTAATGACCCACAGGAGGCGTTGGTAGAAAATATAGGCCATTTCATGGTCGTTCTTTAGAAGATTTCGGATTTTCTCGGCCCGAATGGAATACACCTGACAGGGCTCGGCACACACCGTAATGGAAGTGTAACTCATCCCCTCGCCGATTACCGCCGACCAACCAAAAGAAAAGCCCGGCTTCACCGCCCCAATGGCGAAGGAGATTTTATCGGAAATCCGCTTCTCGAGCAGGATCTTGCCCCGCTTCAAAAAAAACATGCGATCCGCCGGATCCCCCTCCTGGAAAATGACGTCTTCCTCTTCGTATTGCAATATATCGAGATGCGGTATCACCGCATCCAGCATCTCATCGGTTAAATGATTCAGGATGATAATATCTCGCAGGTCATCGTAGGAAAGCATGTTTCACCTCTGGATAGCTAAGTCCTCAAAATCTTCTCGTCTTCAGAAAAACCCGTCAAAATATGAAAAATAGG
This sequence comes from uncultured delta proteobacterium, assembly GCA_963850465.1. Taxonomy (GTDB): domain Bacteria; phylum Desulfobacterota; class Desulfobacteria; order Desulfobacterales; family UBA5852; genus JABZFP01. The sequence goes on along the minus strand of CAWKLN010000022.1, from coordinate 103,126 downwards.
GCCAGCAATAAACCGGACAGCGCCGCACTCAGTCCTATCGGTAACACACTTTTATCAAAAGCGTTCTGAATGGTCTGCTCAAACTGCCGGGGGTCATCTCCGGCGATTCCTCCTATATGCTTGAATGGTGCCAGCAGCCAGTAACTTAGGCGTGCCGGTGCATTTCGGCAGAACCGGTTGATACCCCCCGTCAAACCCCGTGCCAGCCATTGGTCGCAAACCCGGTTCACGTTGTTGAAGAGCATATCCACCACCCGGTACAAGGCCTGGCCGCCCTTTCGGTAAAACCAGTCGGTATCCAACGATATGGTTTCCGTTCGTTTAAGCAACGGCAAAAAGAGAAAGAACACCAGCGCTGAGAGCATCAGCAGTTGCAACTGCGAAACCACACGGGCAAAAGTGTAGGCTTGGAAGTGCACCTCGGCGAAAGGCAGGATTTGGTAGAGCGGTTGTGGAAAAACGCCCAGAAAAATGCACAAAAACGCCATGAACCCCATGGCAATCAGCATGGACCGGTTGGTTTCACCAGGACGCAGACCGTTATCCTTGGCAAAGAAAACAAAATAGGGAAATTTAATCCCTGCATGCAGGAATACCCCTGCGGAAGCAACCTCTAAAACAAGCCATACCCAGACAAGGTGTTCGTGCACGGCCCCTTCGATAATAAGGGTTTTGCTCGTAAATCCGCTTGTACCCGGAAACGAGGAAATGGCCAGAGCGCCGATAGTGCCGAAAATCAGAGTCCACGGCATGGTTTTATAGAGCCCACCCAGATCCGTGCATCGGCTTTTACCTGTCATGTAGAGCACCGAGCCGGCTGACATCCACAGGAGCGATTTGTAGATGATATGGCAAAAAGCATGGGCGGCCGCCCCATTCAGAGCCATGGCGGTCCCGATGCCCACACCGGTGACCATGAAGCCGACCTGGTTGATAATGCTGTATGCCAAGATCCTCCGCATGTCATTTTCCAAAAGGGCGTAAATGATGCCGTAGAGAGACATCATGCAGCCGATGACGATCAGTATTTCCCACCCCGGGTAACCTCGGATCAAGGTGTAGACGGCGGTCTTGGTCGTATAGGCACTGAGAATAACCCCGCCGGTGACGGTCGCCTCGGGGTAGGCGTCTGCCAGCCAGGCATGCAGGGGGGGGACGGCCGCATTAACCAGAAACCCCGCCAAAATCAGCCAGGTGCCCAAGCTGCGCTCGGACATGGTGCTGAATTCCACTGATCCGGTCTGCGAAATATAAATCAGGATGCCGGCCAGCAGACAGAGTCCGCCCACAAGATGCACAATCACATAACGGAAGCCGGCGCCGAGAGACTTTTGGGATTTGCGGGCCAGAATCAGCATGGTGCTGGCCACGGCCATGATTTCCCAGAAGAGGTACAGGCTGATCAGATCCCCGGCAAAGACCACGCCGAGCGCGCTGCCGATGTAAAACAACGCCGCCGTGTGCTGGGTCGCGTCCCGCAGGTAAAATGCGTAAATAAACGCGGCAAAAGCATTGAGCGTGAAAATATAACCGAAAACCTTGCTGAGTTTGTCAACCCGCAGAAAGGTCAGCTCAAATCCTAAAAAAGGCACCTTCCAGCTCGATCCCGGCGTAAGACTGGTAATCAAAAGGAAAGCACACGCCGGAATAAGGATGACCAACCAGCTTCGCGCCCGCCCCTTGAAGAATGGCACCATAAGGGCCGCGATGATGAATAGTGCCGCTGGCGGAAATTCAGTCGTCATAGTAATTCTCGCGCGCTTTAAGAAAGAGTGCTACCAGCTTGGAGAATAAAATCAGCACCGCACAGGATACAAACCCCATAACCGCATTGAAGCCGAAGAAACCGTCAAAACCAAAATGGGGATGCCGGTGGGCAAACAATTCCCCTAAAACCGTTAACCCGCAGACGATGTAAAGCAGGATCCACAGTTTGCGGATCACTTCGGGCCGATCGAAATAATCAAATTCTTTCTTCTGGTTCATCCTGCCAGATCTCCGTTATCCAATCGCCAGCCGGGCGAGGTTCAGCAACACATTCGGATAAAAAAACAAAGCAACGGAACCCGCCGCCGCAATCACCGGGGGCACCACGCACCAGATCGGTGCTTCGGCCATGCCCGGGGAGGGGTTGGGTTCCGGATCCGCCGCATTAAAAAACGCCTTGAAGACGATCGGCAGAAAATAGAACGCATTCAACAGCGAACTGGTCAGCAAAACCACTAAAACAGGCCACTGGCCGGCATCCAGGCTGCCGAGGGCCAGATACCATTTGCTCAGAAAGCCGCCGGTGGGCGGCAGGCCGATAACACTCAAAGCGCCTATGAAGAAGGCCCCCATGGTGATCGGCATCCGGCGCCCAAGGCCTGTCATCTCGCTGATGTTTTTCTTGCCCGTGGCCACAAAGATGGCGCCCGCACAAAAAAACAAGGTGATTTTACCAAAGGCATGCATGGCAATGTGAATCATCCCGCCCGTCAGCCCTTTGGAGGACAGCAGGCCGGCCCCTAAAACGATGTAGGACAATTGCGCAATCGTGGAAAAGGCCAGGCGGCGCTTCAAGTTATCCTGAGAAAGCGCGATGAGGGATCCGGTTAGAATGGTGACGGAGGCGATCGTGGTCACCCATAATCCCAGATCCAGGGAAGTAAGCAAATCGGTGCCGAAAATGCCGGTTATGGTACGGAAAATACTGAACACCCCGACTTTCACCACAGCCACGGCATGCAGAAGCGCGCTGACCGGTGTCGGTGCCACCATCGCCGCCGGTAGCCAGGAATGGAACGGCATGATGGCCGCCTTGGCAAACCCGAAAACGAACATGAGCAGAAGAACCGTCACCGTCCCGCGGGATGCCGTCCCGGCCAGAACCCCCTGGGGGCTGAAATCCAGGTTGCCGCTCAGATGGTAGGTCAGCAGCATGGCCGGCAGCACCAGACCGATTGAGGACCCCACGGTATAAAGCAGATATTTGCGGCCCGAAGTGCGCGCCTCCTCATCCTGGTGATGCGTGACCAGAGGATAGGTGGCCAGCGACAGCATCTCGTAAAACAAATACATGGTCAGCAGGTTGGCCGAAAAGGCCACACCGATGGCAGCGCTGAGGGAGACCGCGAAAAAACAAAAATAGCGTGTCTGCCCGTGTTCATTCAGCCCGCGCATGTAGCCGATGGAATAGATTGAGGTGATGATCCACAGGAAAGAGGCCACCAGGGCAAACAGAAGCCCGAAAGCGTCGACCCGGAAGGCAATGCTCACGCCCGGCAGCACCTGCACGATAGAGCAGGTGATCTCCATACCGTTCAGAACGGCCGGCAGCATCGACGCCACGATGGCAAACTTCACCCCGGCGGCAATAAAGGTCCAGCCCTCACGCATATTGGGGGAGCGACTGACGGCAATCAGCGGCAACACGAGCAGCGAGACTAGGACGGCGATAAGCGGTTTAACTGAAATCAAGGTGTCCATGGGTCAGGCGATCCCCACCGGAATGGCGTGGTCAATAATCAGGCTGACGATATCTCCGGCATAAATCCCCAGCGCAAACAGCAGCAAAGCCGTCACCACCAGCGGGGCAAGCATCTCTAAAGGCGCTTCCTGCACCTTGGATATCAGCAGGCCGTGCCCTTCATGGGGCCCTCCATGATGGGCGTCGAATGGCTCAAAATAGGCTATCTCAAATACACGGAAAAACAGGACTAGATTGATCAGGCTGCTCAGTAAAAGGGCCGCCATAAATCCATACTGTCCGGCAGCGATGGCACCGGAAATCAGATACCATTTACTAAAAAAACCACAGGTCGGCGGGACGCCGATAATGGATAATCCCGCGACGACAAACACGGCCATCGTCACCGGCATTTTCTTGAAAAGCCCCTGCATGTCATCGATGGCGTCACTGCCGATTTTTTTGATAATGGCCGCTGCGGCCAGGAACACGCAAAACGTCATCGCCGCATCGTTGACTATATGCAGTATCGCGCCGGAGATTCCCAATCGGTTGCCCAACCAGAACCCCCCGACCATGTAGCCCACCTCCGCCACGACGATGTAGGTCAGCATGCGTTTGAGGCGCCGCGTTGACAGCGCCAGAAACGAGCCGGCCACGATGGCGACGACGGCCAGCCACACCATCGGTTCGCTGATCGTCATCTGGTCGAAAGCAAAGGCCGGGGTGAAGACAAAAAGCATGATCCGCACCATGACGTAAACCATGACTTTGGTCATGAGGGGCGCCACCAGACTGCTGACCGGATCCGGCGCGTGCGAATAGGCGTTGGGCAACCAGGCATGCAGCGGGAAAAAACCCATCTTGATACAAAGACCGACCAGACACAAAACAAACGCGGAAACGACGACTTTAGAAGGATACAGGGCCGGGAGACGCACGGCCAGGTCGGCCATGTTGAGTGTGCCGGTTACAAGATATAGGTAACCAACCCCCAGCAGATAGAAACTGGCGCCCACCGTACCCATGAAAATATAATTGAGGCTGGAGAGGGGCGCCCGCCCTTCACCCATGCCCACCAGGGCGTAACCCGTTAAGGCGGCAATTTCCAGAAGGACATAGAGATTAAAGGCGTCACCGGTCACCACGATACCCAGCAGACCGGCGACCATCAAAATATAGAGCGTGTAAAACGGACCCAGGCGATCGCCGAAGGTCTCCGCCACAAGAGGCCGGGTGCCCAGCAGATTCATGAAGGCCACGGCGGCCACCGCAACGAGAACGAGGGCATTCAGGTGGTCCACCCGGTAAGCAATCCCCACCGGGGGCGCCCACCCCGCCAGATGATATTCTACGACGCCGACTTGCATGACCCGAACCAGCAGACCGATGGCGGTCAACATCGACCCGCACAGGGCCAAAGCCGCCAACGGGAACGCAAGGTGTTTATTGAGGAGCGCACCGATCAGGACCAGAAAAGCCGCTATCAGCGGAATGACGACGACAAGTGCGGGAAAGTGAACGCTCATGACTCATTTATCCGCGAAGCGATTTCATTTTCTTCCAGCGTGCCGTAATCACGATAGACCTTTATGGCTAACGCCAATGCGACCCCTAACGTCGCCACCGAAACAACGATCGCCGTCAGCATGAGCACATGGGGCAGCGGGCTGATGTAATCCAGGGCCTGCGCCGCATGATGCCCGGTATCCTCATGCCCGTGGGCGATAATCGGAATGGTTTTACCCTTTTTAGCGCCGATGGATACGTAAAAAAGAATGACCGCCGTCTGCACAATATTCATGCCGATAATTTTCTTGACCAGGTTGCGCTTGGCGATCATGGCATACATGCCGATCATGACCAGGCCGATATAGACCCAATAGTTGTATTTGGCCAAAAAATTAGTCAGCAGGCTTTCCATGGGTTACAGCCCCTCGTCGTGCCGGCCGGCGGACGACAAATTGTAGTAGAGCGAGACCATCACAGCCATTACGGCCAAGCCCACGCCGATTTCCACAATGAGGATACCATGCGACCGCGCCATGACGGCATCCACATGGAGAATCCCCGCCAGCTTGCTGTAATCGAGAAAACTGCCGCCCAAAAGCAGGCAGAGCAGCCCGGTACCGACATAAAGCAAGACGCCGGCCGCGCTAGCCAGAAGCGCGGCCTTCTCCGAGAGACGGCGAAATGCGCCGCGCAAATCGTTGGATATGGCATAGAGAATGATCGCCGCCCCAAAAATAACGCCGCCCTGAAACCCGCCGCCCGGGCTGTGGTGACCATGGGCAATCACGTATAGCGCAAACAACTGCACAAACGGCACGGTCAATCGGCTGGTCACCCTGATGATCATGTCGTAAGGCACCCAGTGGGAGTCGATACGTTCGAACTCGGCCGAGCCCTCCGGTAATTTGCCGCCCTTGGCGATGCGCAGCGTCACACCGGTGAGATTGTGGCGGTAGAGCCGCGTGCGGGCCGATTTGTGACGATAAACGCGCAGGAGGAAAAGGCAGGCGATCCCGGCCGAAAAGATGACCGCGGTCTCAAACATGGTGTCGTAGCCCCGGTAATCGGCCAGTACGGCGGTGACGATATTGGGCACGGCCGTATCTTCAACCGCATGCTCGATATAATAGGGGGACACATGCAAACTGGCCGGGGATTGGGGGTCGCCCCAAGACGGGAAATCCGGCGTGCCGTAAAAGAGCAGCCCGCCCATCAGCAAAACGGTTATCAGCGCAAGCGTTCTCAATCTTTGGTCCTCCGGGAGGTCCGGAAAACGGCCGCCACAAAAAATACGGCACTGACCCCGGCACCCACCGATGCTTCGGTGAATGCCACATCCACCGCGCCCATGATGGCCCAGAGCAGGCACATCATGAAACTGTAGGCGCCGAACAGAATGGCGGCCCCCAGCAGGTCACGCACCATGATGGCCCCAATGCCGCAGATCATGACGAGCACCATGATAATGAGATCCACCGGCCAGATCATGGTTTGTCCTCGCTGCTGTCTTTGGTCCAGGGTAACAGTCCGGCCCGCACCCCCGCATCGACGATGGCATGGGTTGCCGTAGGGCTGGTAATAAACACAAAAGCGACGATAAGCAGGATTTTGAGGGCGGTTAGAACCGCTCCAAGGGTCCACTCGTGGGCGGCCCACAGTGCCATGGCGATCATCGCGGTGAACAATCCCATGGTATCCAGTTTGCCGGCCGGGTGCAGACGGGAATAGAAATCCGGGAAGCGTAGGATCCCCACCGCCCCGGCCAAAAAGAAAAAGAGCCCGCTGGCCAGCAGAAAAATAACAATCCCGTTTAAAATCCCCATACTATTCTCCTCGGGCACCCGTCAGGCAACCCGCCCCAAAACCGCTGCGACAGAACCGCTACTTGCCATCCATTTCGTCGTAGAGCCCCTTCCTTTTCTGGAAATAGCGGGAAGCCGCCAGAACCGCGATGAAGTTCAGGGTGGCATAGGCAAGGGCAATATCCACGAACATGTCAACGCGATCATAAAGCAGACCGATCAGGATCAGCAGGACCGTGGTTTTGCTGCCAATGGCATTGACGCCGATCAAGCGGTCCAGCACGGTGGGACCGAACACCGCCCGATACAACGACAGCACCATGACACCGCACAAAAAGACGCTCGCATAGAGAAAGATCTCGTGCATAATTTACTCGCCGAAAATCGCCGCCACCCGCGATTCCATCTCACCCGGCAGGCCTTCCGCCGAGGCATCATCAATGGCGTGGACGGTGTATGCGCCATAAAGAGACACATAAACGGTAATCGTTCCGGGGGTCAGCGTAATGGAATTGGCATAGACAAAGCGTGCCATCGTCCCATCCAGACGGCTGTTGAATTTGACCATCTGGGGGTTGATCAGGTCCAGCATGCGGGGATGAAATACCAACCGCATCACATGCATGTTGGCGCGAAATATCTGGTAAAGAAGCCATGGCACATAGGGAATGAACCGCAGCCATTGCCCCGGCACCCGGTACACGTTCTTAGCAGAAAAAAGCATGTCTCCGGAGGCGAACGACACGATGGCACATGATACGACCCCCAGGGTCAGATGGAAAAGATCAAACTTGCCGGAAAGCACGAGCCATGTCAGCATGCAGACGATGAACGTCAGTATATAAGGAATAAGGGATCGTTTGGGGTTGGTGACAAGGGATTGGGATTCGGGGGATCGGTTCCCCGATTGATTAGTGCGTGCCTCTTTCACGGTTAAAAGTTCGCCTCCTGGGAAGCCTCAGATTTTAGATCACGCCGCCTCACAAACAATGACCCCGCCTCAGAGCATGAACCTCTTAAACTTTTTCCCAGTTTCAAGTCAACCTTTTTCAAATCGCAGCGCTATCGCCAAAAAGCATGGCGTCGACTGTTTATATAATTGCCCGAGAAGGTGAGCGCGCGCTGATTCCCAGGGCAAAATCCAATCGTGGAAACTAATAAGGCCTACGAGATTTCAAACAATCCGTTTCGATAAAATAGCGGTGAGCATCGTCAATCATTTCAAGTTGAACGGAATGGTCGGAGATATCGACAACCCTTTCAAAAACCGCATCCGCATTACAGTCAAATAAAACCCGATCAGCATAACAATCGAAATTGTCATCCGAAAAAACGATAACCGGGGGAAACATCCATTTCCCATTTGGTAACAGGCCCTTATATTCCAGCAAATCGACGCCCCTGCAAAGCGACGTTTCTGTCAACCGCGTTAAATCGCCATTTCGATCATAACCAAAATAAATCATTCTGAAAATATCATCGCCCAAATTGACGGTCAGTGTCCCTTGCCATACAATACGGTGTTGTGTTTCGTAGCCATCAACGATATGAGATCTTGAGGATAGCGTACACCCGATCAAGATAAGATGGACACCTCCGAGAATGAAGAGACCCCAGCCGTAATGTATCCGCTTCCTGACTTGAGCAATGCCGCGTTTGGTCAAAATCTTATCTTTCATTAATTACAAATGGTTATCTTAGCATACTTAAGAACTCACGGGTGCCCCCGCGATCGTCCCTGAGATAGCCGAATAACAACCAAGCCAAACCACCGTCCCATGACCCAAAGCGACCCACATATATTGATTTGTCGGCTCGAAATTTTTTGACATTTGCGTTTGGCTCAATTAGTAATCAATTGTTTGTAATACCGCATGATTTGAATCGTTCTGTTAGCCTTACTAACTCATAATCTCAAGGAGGAAAAATGAAAAACCGTGCAAGACTTTCCGTTTTATCCATCGTCGGGGTCTTGATCCTTCTTCTCGCCTTTGGTTTGACTGGTTGTGGCGGCAAGGAGGAAGAGAAGGCCGAAGCCCCCCAGGCACCCGCCGTTGAAAAAGCTGAAGCGCCTGCGGAAAAGGTTCTCGTGTTCGGCCGCGGTGGCGACAGTGTCGGACTTGACCCGGCCTATGAAACCGACGGCAACTCCTTCATGATTTGCGACAATATTTATGAGGCCCTTGTCGAATACGCCGATGAATCGACGGCCCTGGAACCCGGTTTGGCCGAATCTTGGGACGTTTCCGAGGACGGTAAAACTTACACCTTCCACCTGCGCAAAGGCGTCAAGTTCCATGACGGCACCGATTTCAATGCCGATACGGTCGTATTCTCCATCGGGCGTATGATGAAAGATCGGCAGGTCAAATTTTTCGGCAAAGGCTGGGAAATCCCGGCTCAGGAGCGTCCCCCCGAGTATTGGGTCTCCATGGAAATGGATGATATCGTGGGCAGCATCGAGGCGACTGACGATTACACCGTGGTGTTCAATCTGAAAATGGTCAATGCCCCGTTTCTGGCCAACATGGGCATGGATTTTGCGGACATCATCAGTCCAACCGCATTTACCGCGAACCCCACGGAATTCATCCGTAATCCTGTAGGAACCGGTCCTTTCAAGTTTGAAAGCTGGGTCAAGGACGATCGTATCGTATTGGTAAAAAATGAAAATTACTGGGATACTTCGGCCGGACCTTATCTGACCAAAGTCATATTCCGTTCCATTCCTGAAAACTCCGTTCGCTTTCTGGAACTCAAAACCGGCAACATCCAGATCTGCCAGTTTCCCAATCCCCAAGACATTGCGATGGCCAAAGAGGACAGCAATTTGATTCTGCCAACCCAGCCAGGCATGAACGTGGGCTACCTCTCTTTCAACCACACGAAAGAACCCTGGAAAAGCAACGTCAAATTGCGCAAGGCCATCGGCCACGCCCTCAACCGCCAGGCCATCGTGGACAATCTCTACCAGGGCATGGGACAGGTCGCCCAAAACCCCATCCCGCCAACCATGTGGGGGTTCAACCAAAGCATCCCGGGCTACGAATACAATCCCGAGTTGGCCAAGACACTATTGGCCGAAGCCGGCTATCCCAATGGCGAAGGTTTAGGGGAGATCAACCTGTGGTCCATGCCGGTGCCGCGTCCCTACAACCCCGACGGGGTCAAAATCGGCGAAGCCATGGCGGCCGACCTGGCCAAAGTGGGCATCACGGCCAAGGTGGTCACCTATGAATGGGGCACCTATCTCAAACGCCAGCGCGAACAACCGGAAGACATGGATCTGTTCCAGCTGGGATGGACGGGCGACAACGGCGACCCGGACAACTTCCTGGCCGTACTGTTCGACGGCAAGGCCTCTACCGCCATCCGGACCCAGTGGATCAATGATGAATACCACGACCTGATGGTGCAGGGCCGCGAGACCATCGACCAGGCCCAACGTGACGCCATCTATCAGAAGGCCCAGCAGATCTTCTTCGATGAAGGCGCGGCCATCGCCATCGCCCACTCCACCGTGATCTGGCCGGCGCAGAAAACTGTTAAGAACTTCAAACTGCATCCCACCGGATCGGTTCGACTGAAAAACGTCGATATCGAAGGATGATCTTTACAAAACATCTAAGATGAAATACCTCACGGGGGAAGGGGGATCCACGCTTCCCCCGTGTTTTCTGTAAATTAGAACGCCTGTTTTTTTGCGACATTTTATCATTCGATCAGGATCGGCATGCTAGCTTATATCCTTCGACGCATCATGATCATGATCCCCACCCTGCTGGGGGTCACCATTATCGTGTTTCTGATGCTGCACGCCACGCCCGGAGACCCGGCCGAACTGCTGCTGGGCGAACGCGCCACCATAGAATCCTTGGAGCAAATGCGGGAGCACCTGGGGCTGAACGAACCTCTGTACGTGCAATACGGCTTGTTTCTCGCACGCCTGCTCAAGGGGGATCTGGGGGAAACCATCTGGACCCGCCAGAAAGTCTGGATCGAAATCAAGCACCGCTTCCCGGCCACGATCGAACTGTCCCTGGTGGCACTCTGCATCAGCTGTTTTGCCGGTATGCTTCTAGGGATCATCTCCGCCACCAAACAGTACTCGCTTTTCGACTATGCCAGCATGATCGGGGCTTTGGCCGGCGTCAGCATGCCGATTTTCTGGCTGGGACTGGTCTTCATGCTGATCTTCTCCCTCAATCTGGGCTGGCTGCCGCTGTCGGGCCGTCTCAGTATCGGCGTCGAATCTCGAGGTCATCACCAATTTTTATATTCTGGACGCCGTCATCACGCGCAATTGGCCGGCGTTCAAAGATGCCGTCTGGCACATCATCATGCCGGCCGTAACCCTGAGCACCATTCCCACGGCCATCGTGGCCCGCATGACCCGCTCCGCCATGCTGGATGTGCTGCGCCAGGATTACATCAAAACCGCCAAGGCCAAAGGGCTTTCCCAGTTGCAGGTCATTTTCAAACACGCCCTGCGCAATGCCATGATTCCGGTGGTCACGACCATTGGTCTGCAGTTCGGGGTGCTGCTGGGCGGGGCGATCCTGACCGAAACCATTTTTGCCTGGCCCGGGGTCGGCAAGTGGATGTACGATGCCGTCATGCAGCGTGACTACATGGTGATCCAGGGCGGCACCCTGTTTATTGCCAGCCTGTTCGTGGTCATCAACCTGTGTGTGGACGTGCTCTATGCCGTGATCAACCCGCGCATCAGCATCCAGTAGACGGCGCTGGCTGGCGATGCCGTTTTCGATGCGTACTTGGATGGGTAATCAACACAGCATTTAAGAGTTTTTATGGCCAATCCAAAAAATCCTTACGATCGTCACCCGTTTTTCGATCAGATCAGCCAGCTCTGGCGCAACAAGACCGCCGTCGCGGGCCTGGTCATCGTCACGGGATTTATCCTGATGGCGATTTTCGCGCCGTTTCTCAGCCCCCACGACCCCGTGGAAACCTCCCTGTACGACCAGCTCAAGCCGCCGGTCTGGCATGCAACCGGCGCCTGGAAAAACATTCTGGGAACGGACGAACTGGGGCGGGATACCTTGTCGCGGATCATTTACGGCGCCCGGGTGTCTCTGACGGTCGCGATTGTCAGCGTCGGGATCGCCTTTACCCTGGGTACCCTTCTGGGCTGTATTTCCGGCTATTACAAGGGGTTCTGGGACAGCCTGATCATGCGCATCATGGACATGATCCTGGCCTTTCCCTACATGCTGCTGGCCATCGTGGTGGTGGCCTTTCTCGGCCCCAGCCTGCAAAACGCCATGATGGCCATCGGCATCACCTACGTGCCGCGCTTTGCCCGCATCGTCCGCGGAAGCGTCTTAGAAGAGTGCGAAAAGGACTACGTCACGGCGGCGCGTGCGGTCGGTGCCCGGGACTGGCGCATTATTTTTATCGGCATCCTGCCCAACTGCCTGGGGCCGCTCATCGTCCAGACCACCCTGAGCATCGCCTCCGCCATCCTGGATGCGGCGGCCCTAAGTTTTCTGGGCCTCGGCGCCCAGCCGCCCACCCCCGAGTGGGGCGCCATGATCGCCCGCAGCCGGGCCCTGATTCTGCGGGCCTCCTGGGTCATGACCTTTCCGGGCATCGCCATTCTATTGGCGGTGCTGGGGTTCAACCTGCTGGGCGACGGACTGCGGGACGCCCTGGATCCACGGCTGAGAGATTAAGACAGCGACACCAACGTGTTACAGAACGGCATTTGTATGGAAGCACAACCCCTGCTGAGCATTGAAAACCTTAAAACCTATTTCTACGTCAGGGGCCGTGTGGCCAAGGCGGTGGACGATGTCAGCCTTGCCATTCAGCCCGGCCAGACCCTGGGGCTGGTGGGTGAGTCCGGCTGCGGCAAAAGCGTCACGGCCCATTCCATCATCCGGCTGATTCCGGACCCGCCCGGCAAAATCGTGGACGGGCGCATTCTGCTTCGACGGCCAGGACCTGCTCAAGCTTTCGGAAGCCGAGATGCGCAAAATCCGGGGCAACCGGATCTCCATGATTTTCCAGGAGCCCATGACATCCCTGAACCCGGTCTTCACCGTGGGGGATCAGGTGGGGGAAGTGATTCGCCTGCACCAGAGCCTGTCCCGCAAGGAAACCCGCAGCCGGGTGCTGGAGATGTTCCGGCTGGTGGGCATCCCGGCGCCGGAAACGCGCCTGGACGATTACCCCCACCAGATGAGCGGCGGCATGCGCCAGCGGGTCATGATCGCCATGGCGCTGGCCTGCAATCCCCGGCTGATGATCGCCGACGAACCCACCACCGCCCTGGACGTCACCATTCAGGCCCAGATCCTGGATCTGATGAACAAACTCAAGGCCGATACCGGCGCATCCATTCTGTTCATCACCCACGATCTGGGTGTCATCGCCGAAATGGCCCAGAATGTGGCGGTCATGTATGCCGGCCAGATGGTCGAATATGCCGATGTCAAAACCCTCTTCGCCACCCCGAAACACCCCTATACGGTGGGATTGCTGGAGTCGATCCCTGTTCTGGGGCAGAAAACGGCGGAGGGGCGCCTGAGCACCATCAAGGGGGTCGGTGCCGTCGCTCTTCGACCTGCCCCAGGGCTGCCTGTTCAGTGATCGCTGTCCGGATGTTTTCGATGACTGTCGCCAAACCGCACCCGAAATGGTCACGGTTGGCCCAAACCACATGGCACGGTGTCTGAAATATGTCTGAAACCGAAGCCCCTGCTCGACGCACGCCATCTGGTCAAGTACTATCCCATCCGGGGCGGCGTGTTCATGAAAGAAATCGCCGCGGTCAAAGCGGTCGATGACGTCAGTTTATCTATCCGAAAAGGGGAAACCCTGGGCCTGGTGGGGGAATCCGGCTGCGGCAAATCCACCTTCGGCCGGGCCATCATGCGTCTGGAAGAACCCACCTCCGGCGAAGTCTGGTTTGAAGGCGACAATATCCTCACGTACGATGCCCAACAAATGCAGGGCCCTGCGCAAGAAGATGCAGATCATTTTCCAGGACCCCTTTTCTTCCCTCAACCCCCGCAAAACCGTGTCCCACATCGTCGGTGAACCCCTGCTTGATCCACGGCATGACAAACCGGCGGGAACGGGAAGCCAGCGTCCTGGAACTGCTCGAGGTGGTGGGCCTGCAGCAAGGAACACATGCGCCGCTACCCGCACATGTTTTCCGGCGGCCAGCGCCAGCGCATCGGCGTGGCCCGGGCCCTGGCCCTGAATCCCAGCCTCGTCGTCTGCGACGAGGCGGTATCGGCCCTGGACGTCTCCATCCAGGCCCAGGTGATCAACCTGCTGAAGGATCTGCAGAACGAATTCGGCCTGACCTATCTGTTCATTTCCCACGACCTGCACGTGGTGGAGTACATCAGCGACCGGGTGGCCGTCATGTACCTGGGCAAAATCGTCGAAGTGGCCGAGCAGTCATGCCATTTACGGCACGCCGCTGCACCCCTACACCCAGGCGCTGCTGAGCGCATCGCCCATGCCCGACCCCGAAAACAAGAAGCACGAACGCATCCTCCTCAAGGGTGATGTGCCCAGCCCGATCAACCCGCCCGCCGGGCTGTCGCTTTCACACCCGCTGCCGCTATGCCCAGGACATCTGCGCCGCAACAGAACCGGAACTGCAGGAAGTGCGGGACGGACACCAAGCGGCCTGCCATTTTGCTGGATCGGTCGGGATCTGAACAAACCTCCTCCCGATGGAGGGCCGACATCACCCCTGAGCATCCTGAATCGCCACCTCCTCAAACGTCTTGATATCAGACAGAATGCGCGTGGCCATGTCGATCAACTCCATCGCCGCCGCCGCACCGGTTCCCTCTCCCAGGCGAAACTTGAGATCCAGCAACGGGGTCCGGTCCAGCCGCTTGAGCATGTAGCGATGACCCACTTCCACCGAATAATGGCTGGTAAAAAGATAGTCCCGCGCGGTCGGTGCCAGCTCGCAGGCCACCAGCGCACCGGCCGTCGCAATAAAACCGTCGCAGACCACCGGAATACCGTTGGCGGCCGCGCCGATCACCAGCCCGGCCAGTCCGCCGATTTCAAACCCGCCGACCTTGGCGAGCACATCCAGCGCATCGCGCGGATCAGGCTGGTTGATAGCCAGCCCCTTTTCGATCACCGCTATTTTGCGTTGCAGCCCCACATCGTCAATCCCTGTTCCGCGACCCGTCAACTGACCCACCGGCAGGCCTGAAAAAGCCGCGATGATGGCCGTCGAGGGCGTTGTATTGCCGATCCCCATGTCACCCGTGCCCAATAGATCCACTGGCCCTTCCGCGAGAAGTTCCGCGACGATCTCGATTCCCGCTTCAATGCTCTGGACGGCCGCCTCCCGCGTCATGGCCGGACCCTGGGCCAAATTGTCCGTGCCTTTTCGGATTTTCTTGTGAAAAATCGGTAAATCCGGCTCGAAGTCCCAATTTACTCCCAGATCGGCCACCTTGACGACGGCCCCGGCATGACGGGCCAGGACGTTGATGGATGCCCCGCCGTTAACAAAATTATAGACCATCTGGGGCGTGACCTCGGAGGGGAAAAGACTGACCCCCTCGGCACAAACCCCATGATCGCCGGCGCAGGTGACGATCACTTTATGCGCCAGGCGAACATCCAGCGTCCGCGCAATGCCGGCCAGCCGAGCACCCACATCCTCCAGCACCCCCAGGCTGCCGGCCGGCCGTGCCTGCTGCCGCAGCCGTTCATGGGCTTTCTCCTGCCATTCGACACTCGGCGGCGTGATCCGGCCAAGGGCCTTCTGTAAGCGTTTCATGGTAACTCCTTTCCATTCTTTAGGGCATATCGGGCGGACAACCGACACGTTTTTCAGAGCTGATCGACGCCTCGAATAGGGCGGCGCCCCTTTCCATCGCGCA
This sequence comes from uncultured delta proteobacterium, assembly GCA_963850465.1. Classification (GTDB taxonomy): domain Bacteria; phylum Desulfobacterota; class Desulfobacteria; order Desulfobacterales; family UBA5852; genus JABZFP01. Next base: position 87,470 of record CAWKLN010000022.1, on the reverse strand, counting down.
GAAATCCCCGCACATGGTGCAGGTTTTCTGGTTTTCGGGTGTTCGGCTGGCGCGGATTTCCCGGGCGCGCTCGGGAAACATGAGAAGCTTGAAGTGATCTTCCCAGCGCATGTCGCGCCGGGCCAGAGCCACCTGCTTTTCCGTCTCGCGCCGTTCCGGGTATTTGGCGATATCCCCGATACGTGCCGCCAACCGGGTCACCCGCACGCCTTCGCGCACATCGTCTTCGTTCGGCAGGGCCAGGTGTTCCGCAGGCGTAATATAACAGATGAGGTCGGCCCCGTAGCGGGCCGCGTTGGCGGCCCCGATCGCCGCCGTGATGTGGTCATAACCGGCCCCGCTGTCGGCCGGCAGCGGACCCAGGACGTAATAGGGGGCCTCGCCACTCATGCGTTTTTCCAGCATGATATTGCCTTCGATCTCATCCAGGGGAACATGGCCCGGGCCTTCGACCATGGTCTGGCATCCCATCGCTCGCCCCCGTTCGGCCAGCTCGCAGTTGATGATCATTTCCGCCATCTGGGCCCGGTCATGGCTGTCATGGATAGCGCCGGCCCGGATGCCGTTGCCCAGCGAAAGCACGGCATCATAGCGTTTCATCAATGCACAGACCCGGTCAAATTGCTCATACAGGGGGTTTTCCCGTCGATTGTATTCCATCCAGGACACCATGAAAGTCCCTCCCTTGGACACCAACCCACCGTAACGGTAACCCTGGTTGCGAAGCCGTTCAATGGTGTAGCGGTTAATGCCGCAATGAATGGCCATGAAGGAAAGGCCGTCTTCCAGCTGCTGCTCGATCAGATCGAAAAGAAATTCGGGGTCCAGCCGGTTGGGGTTGCGATAGCGCCGGGCAGCCTCGCAAAACGCCTGGTAAAGGGGAACATTGCCGACAGGAAGGCGGCTGTGGCCAAGAACTTCACGCCGGATAAGGTCGAGGTCGCCCCCGGTGGAAAGCTCCATCAGGGTGTCCGCGCCTTCCTCTTCCGCAATCCGTGCTTTCCGGATTTCCAGATCAAGATCGACAATGTCGGATGAGGTGCCGATAGACGCATTGACCTTGGTACGCAGGCCTTTCCCGATCCCCACGACCATTTGATCCGGCCGGCCGGGATGGGCCGGGATAACAATTTTACCCGCAGCGACCCGGCGACGGATGATCTCCGGTTCCCAGTTCTCCTGCACCGCCACGGCTTCGATTTGCGGGGTAATCTGACCCGCTTTGGCCAGTTCCAGCTGTGTCTGCATGCCAATACCTCCCTGATGCACTCGCGTTAAATCATCAAACGCACCAGCGGGGCGTCGCGGCAAAAAAAAACCGCACATCACGCCCGGGCGCGATACACGGAATTCAGCGGACACCATCATTCCTCCTTTGTTGCCGGGCAGGTCTTCTGACTTGCAGATCGTTCCAAAACGCCGCGCCTTCCCGCTCCGATTCTGCCGGAGCAGTGGCCTCGTGCGGCGTCGGTCCCTGCTTACAGCGCCGGTCCAACGCTACGGATTTTCACCGTATTCCCTTTTCACCCCCCGCCAGACGAGGAGCACCACAGCAACGGATATGCTCAATAATACACCATGCATACGATTGCAACGCGAATTTTTCGCAGACGATCGACTCAGCGCTGATCCGATGCATTTAGATCCTCGAGCGCTTTCGCGGATGACCCATTTACGCCCGATCGGCGAAACAGTGACACTATTTTGGTAAAAACGGCTTTGATGCCCCGCCACAATTTGGGCAACAGCCAGAGCAGCAGCACGACAAAGACCGCCAGACATGCCAGAAAAATCCAGGGATGGATCAGTGCGGCCCACACGCCGGCAATGACCGCCACATCCTCGCCGATGGATGCCAACCAGTTGGAAAAGGGTTCCGGTGATGTATTGATCAAAACGCGGCTGCCGGCTTTGGCGGCGTGAGTCCCGGCGGCCAGTCCACCCCCCAGAATACCCGCCGCCAGCATGACACCCGGATTCACATCACCAACAGCAGCCGCCGCGAGAAGCGCCCCCCCCGGAATACGTATAAAAGTGTGAATCGTATCCCAACCCGTATCCACCCCGGGAATTTTGTCGGCGAAAAATTCGATGCAGAACATCACACCGGCCGCCATGATAACGATGGGTTGGGTCACGATCTGCAAATTCGGTGGCAGCGCCATCTGGCCGGTCGTTCCTAAAAGGCCCAAGGTCAGAATGGCCGCATAGAGATTGATCCCGCTGGCCCAGGCGGTGCCCATGCTCAGAGCAACGATCCCCGCAATGTGATTAAGTTGTTCCATCTCTCCGGGCTCCTTGATCGCTTTCAATGCTATGGATTATTAGACGAATTATATGAGTATAGTGCCATAACACCGTATCAGATAATGCTTTACAGAACAAAGGGGTTGTGTTAATTGCTTCTTTTTTCTATTCTGTGATTATTTTATAGATGATAAGGGCTGCCTTATGAAAAAGAAAGATCTTGATTATTTCAAAACTTTATTGTCCGAACAATTGGAAGAATTGCTCAGTCAGGCAGACAGCACCGTTTCCGGCATGACGGCCCAGAAGGAAAATTTCCCGGATCCCACGGATCGGGCGTCTCTCGAAGCCGAACGCAACTTCATGCTTCGCATCCGGGACCGGGAGCACAAGCTGATTTATAAAATCAAGAAGACCTTGGATCGCATCGAAGATGAGACCTTCGGCGTCTGTGATTCCTGTGGGGAGGATATCTCCATCAAGCGTCTCAAAGCCCGACCGGTGACAACCCAGTGCATCGACTGTAAGACCAAGGAAGAGGCCCAAGAAAAAGCCCTTGGGATATGATCCACATGTGAGCATTGATCTTCACATTCATTCCACGGCCTCTGACGGCACGCTGACGCCGGCAGAAATCGTCGCCCATGCGCGCAAAATAGGGCTGGCGGCCATCGCCATTACCGACCACGACTCAGTGGACGGCGTTCATCAAATCCTGAAAGACGGCGATCCCCAAGACATTCAATTTATGACCGGCGTGGAGCTGAGCGCGGCACCGCCTTCCCAATTTCCCTGCCAGGGCAGTCTCCATCTGCTGGGCTACGGATTCCGGCACGACGATCAGGATCTTGCTCGTCAGCTTCACACGCTGCAGGATGCCCGGCGGAACCGCAACCCTCAAATCATCGCCAAACTACAAGCCCTCGGTATCGACATCACGGTGGATGAATTAGACACACCGAATGTCAAACGGCAGACAGGTCGCCCCCACATCGCCAAACTTCTCGTGCAAAAAGGTGTCGTCGCCTCTTTCGAGGAGGCTTTTCAGCGCTTTCTCGGCAACGACAAACCCGCCTACGTCGACAAGTACCGTATTGAAAGCCGCCGCGCCATCCGGCTCATCCGGCAAGCCGGCGGAATACCCGTATTGGCGCATCCGGCCCTGATTCAGCCGACAAGCCCCTGGTCGCTGGCGGACCTGATAGTCGAACTGAAATCCTATGGCCTGCAGGGGCTTGAAGTCTATTATCCCGAGCATTCCGAAGTCCAAACCCGGCAGTTCCATGAACTGGCCCTGTGCCATGGTCTTATCACCACCGGCGGAACCGACTTTCATGGGGCGATAAAGCCGGGTGTTGAAATGGGATCGGCGGACGGAAGTTTCCAGGTGCCTTTTCATATTTATGAACAACTTCTCGCGCTACTTTAAATGCTTTTGCCATCTGTGGCATAAAGGAGGATGCTGGTTTGCCGACAACATCCGCTAAAGCCCGCTATAAGCCGCTGGAAAAATCGCTCGCTTACCGTTTTAAAAACCCGCATCTGCTGGAAGAAGCCCTTCGCCACCGCTCATTTGTCAACGAGCATCCCCAGACCGAAGGCCGGGACAACGAACGCTTCGAGTTTCTGGGAGATGCCGTCCTTAATCTCGTTGTCAGCCATGTTCTGATGCAAACATTTCCGGACATGACAGAAGGCGATCTGTCACGCACCCGGGCGCACCTGGTCAACGAAACATATCTGGCGCAGGTGGCCCGCGCACTTCAATTGGGGCCCTGCATCCAGCTCGGACGCGGCGAAGCATTGACAGGCGGACACGACAAGCCTTCGCTTCTGTCCGATGCGCTGGAGGCTGTTTTAGCGGCAATCTATCTGGACGGCGGGTTTCAGGCCGTGTTCGATGTCATTGGCAACCGCTTGGATTTCCCGTTCGAAACGGTGGGGACACCGGCCGAAATCGCCGACTATAAAAGCCGGCTGCAGGAATATGCTCAAAATCGGGGCGAATCCGTTCCGCTGTATCGCGTCGTGAACGAAAGCGGGCCCGACCACGACAAGACCTTCACGGTCGAAATGACCCTGACGGGGCTGAAAACCATCGGCACCGGCCGCAATAAACGAGCAGCGGAACAGCTGGCGGCCCGGGAGGCGCTGAAGCATCTGACCGGCAATGCATGAACCCTTCACCATTCGACATGATCACGGCCGGACCACCGCCACCATAAACGGCCTTGTCCCCGGCGGGCGGGAACACGTTCGCCCCTTCATCATTCCCGTTTTTATTCCTTTGTCCGGATGCCCGCACCGATGTGTTTTCTGCGACCAGATTGCCATTACCGGCGTGAAACCCTTTGTCCTTTCACGATCCGCCATCGAGCAGTCGATACGCAGGTTCCTATCGTTCGTGCGCGACCCGGACCGGCCGGTTCAGATCGCGTTTTACGGTGGTAATTTTCTCGGTTTGCCCGAACGACAGGTGCGCGACCTGTTGGAGACCGCCTCCGCCCATGTCGCCCGCGGAGATGCGACAAACATCCGCTTTTCCACCCGGCCGGACACGATTTCGGAAAACACCCTTGCCATCATCCGTGATTACCCGGTGACCACCATCGAACTCGGTTTGCAGTCCATGCATGACCGCGTATTGGCACGCACCCGACGGGGCCATAATGCAAACTGTGCCGTCGGCGCCGCCCGCATGGTGAAATCGGCAGGCTATGCGTTGGGTCTTCAGATGATGACGGGTCTGCCGGGCGACACCCCCCGGGGGGCGTTGCAAACCGCGGAAAAAATTGTCGCACTGGAGCCTGATTTTGTCAGGATCTACCCGACCCTGGTACTGGAACACAGCCCGCTGGCCGAGTGGTTTCGCAACGGCGCGTTTGTCCCCTCGACCATGGAAGAGACCATCGCCCTCGTTTGCCGCCTGTTCCTCATATTCACCGCCTCCCGCATCCGGGTGATACGCATGGGGTTGCAGGCCGATGACGCCCTGTCCTCCGCCGGCACCATTCTGGCCGGACCCTATCATCCCGCCTTTGGGGAACGTGTCTACAGTCGTGTTTTCTATCGCTTGGCCGTCGCCGCCCTTGTCCAGCATCACGGCCGGCATCACGCCCTTGGCATCCGGGTCCATCCACGGCACCTCTCCCGAATGATCGGTGCCGGCCGCGAGAATATCAGCTGCCTGAAAACCCGATTTAAAATTGAAAACCTGTCGATTCGAGCGGATACCGGCATCACGCCCCACCATTTGGAAGTTGACAATCCGACGGCCCCTATTGCATCTAGATAAGGTCCATACCTGCCGTCCCCAATAAGGCGTGACATGTTAGGGCGTCCAGTTTTCACAGACGGGGCTTTGGTCTAAAAACACGGAAAACCTGCTGGTGCGAAGAAGCGCAGCAGGCTGCGCCGCACAAGCGATGGGGCCGCTTGCCGCTGAGATACGGCGCAAAGACCGTCTGGGAGTGGAAAATAGATTGCCATAACGCGGCCGGAGATATCTTTAATGAAATTACGCCTGATCCTACTCGTCCTTTCCCTTTTAGCGTTTCTGTCGACGACGATTGGCGGGTACCTCTATTACCACTCCTTAAAGGAATCGGCATTTCAGGAAGCCGAGCAGCAGGCCGAGATTCGGGTCGAGATGCTCAGGATCAACCTTTCCACCATGATTTCAGCCAATGTTCAACCAGCGCGCGTTCTGGCCGGAATCCCTATTATTATCGAAGTGTTGCAACATTCTAATTCATCCACCATGGCCAATGCCAATGCCATTCTGGATCATTTCCGGGAAAACCTCGGGGCGGACGTCTGCTATTTAATGGATCAGGACGGCCTCACGATTGCTTCCAGCAACCGCGGGGACCCGGACAGTTTCGTGGGTTACAACTTTAGCTTCCGACCCTATTTCAAGGGCGCCATGAATCGCCAGCCGACATCTTATCTGGCGCTGGGGACGACCTCGGGCAAACGCGGCGCCTACTGCAGCAGTCCGGTGTATGCCGGAGGCGCCCAAACACCGATCGGGGTGGTGGTCATCAAAGCCTCCATCGATCAAGTGGAAAAGGAACTTGGACTGGGCCCGGAAGACATTCTCCTGGTCACCAACCCCGTGGGGGTGATCTTTATCTCCACCCGGGAAGATTGGCGCAACCATCTGCTGTGGGATCTCAGCCAGGAAGAAATCGAACAGATCAACGATTCCCGGCAATTCGGCACCGGGCCCTGGCGCTGGACCGGGATGCAACTCCGGGACGACAAATACCTGGTGGACCAGGAGGGCCAGCGCTACCTGATGAACCGCACCCAGATTGACCATTTTCCCGGTTGGAATATCATCCACCTGAGACCACTGGACGCCATTGCCAAAGTGGTTTCCGAGCCCATGCGACGGACGGCGGCCCCGGTGGTGTTTACCATCAGCGTTCTCGTCGGGCTGTCGGTTTTTTTTCTATACCAGAAAGCCAGTCAGGAAATCCTGAAGCGCAAAGCCATTCAAACCGCGCTCCGGGAAAGCGAAACGCGCTACCGCTCTCTTTACAACAACACGCCGGCCATGCTGCATTCCATCGCTCGCGACGGTCGGATTGTGAGCGTCAGCGATTACTGGCTGGAAGTGATGGGCTACCGCCGTGAAGACGTCATCGGTAAAACCTTGACGGAATTTTTCACGGAAAGCTCGCGAGAATACGCTGAAGATGTTGTTTTTCCGGAATTTTTTCGTACCGGGGTTTGCAAGGATATTCCCTACCAGTTCCAGACGGCCGGCAGCGAGGTCATTGACATTCTGCTATCGGCCGTGGCGGAACGGGACAATGCCGGGCTGCCCGTGCGTTCCCTGGCCGTCTCCATCGATGTGACCGAGCGTAACCGTGCCCAACGCGCGCTGCAGATGGCCCAGGAAGAGCTCAGTCGGTATACCCGGGGCCTCGAGAAACAGGTCCAGGACCGCACACGCGAAATCACCAGCATCCTGCGCTACACCCCCGATGTGGTCTCCATCAAAGACCGTGAAGGGCGCTATATTCTGATCAACACCTGTTTTGAGCAGATCATCGGCCGTTTGAACGATGACGTCCGCGGCCAGAGGGATACCGACCTTTTCCCTGCTGAAGTGGCCCGCCAGTTCAGGAAAAACGACCTGAAGGTGCTGCGCGAAAGGCGCTCTTTCCAGTTCGATGAACAAATGCCCCATCGCGATGGCACGATCCATTATTATCTCTCGGTCAAATTTCCTTTTTTCGACGAAAACGGCGAGGCCAATGGCGTCTGTGAAATCTCCACCGATATCACGGCCGTTAAAAAAGCCCAGGACCAACTCCGCCGGCTTTCGGCCAGCATCATGGCCAGTCAGGAAAAAGAGCGGGCGGCCATTGCGCGGGAGTTGCATGACGAACTGGGTCAGGTATTGACCGCCCTGCGGATGGATTCGGTGTGGATGTCCCAGCGACTTGCCCGCCAGGATCCCCAGGCCGCGCAACGCGCCCGCGACATGTGCCGACTGATCGACAAAAACATCGTCGATGTGAGGAGCATGGCGATCCGCCTGCGCCCCGGCGTTCTGGACGATCTCGGGTTGGTGGATGCCCTGGAATGGTACACGACCGATCTCGAGCGCCGCTCCGAAACGCTCTGCGCCTTTGAACATCAGCCCATCCCGCCCATAAACGATGCCGTGGCCACCGCCGCCTATCGCATTGCCCAGGAAGCGTTGACCAATGTCGTACGTCATGCCCGGGCCACCAAAGTCGAGGTGGCGCTGAACGCCGCGAACAATGTTCTGATGTTGCGGGTGAGGGATGACGGCCAGGGTTTCGATGTCGACGCACTGGCGGAGTCCGAGGGGTTGGGCGTGGCGGGGATGCAAGAACGCGCCAACCTGGTGGGGGGCCGCCTGCGGGTTCGGTCAACAATGGGACAGGGAACTGAAATTCGATTGGAGGTCCCTCTGCCGGACCCCGGAAGTGAGACCGCATGATCAAAGTTCTTCTGGCGGACGATCACAGCATTGTCCGAGCAGGGTTGCGACGCATCGTCGAGGAAAGCGGCGATATGGCCGTGGTAGCTGAGGCCGCCGATGGACGAGACGCCATCACACAGGTAGAAGCCGCAGCGCCCGATGTCGCCGTGGTGGACATCTCCATGCCCGGTATTGACGGGTTGGAAGTTGTCAGTCGCCTAAGGGACTCCCATCCAGGGCTTCCCGTGCTGATCTTGACCATGCATGAGGAGGCCCAATATATTGTACGCGCCATTGAAGCCGGGGCCATGGGGTACCTGACCAAGCAATCCGCGCCGGAGCAATTGGTGACCGCGATTCGACGCCTGTGCAGCGGCCACCGCTATATAACGGACGAGGCCACGGAAGCCCTGGCCCTGCGCATCGCCCGCGGTTCCAGGGACAAAACCCCGTTGGATTCCCTGTCCATGCGTGAATTGCAGGTACTGCGCCGATTGGCCATGGGGCACACCAATCGGGAAATCGCGCAAGCCTACAGCCTCAGCATCAAAACGGTGGACACCTATCGGGCCCGCCTGCTGAAAAAGCTGGATCTGCGCAATAACGCCGAGTTGATCCGGTTTGCCATGCAGAACAGCCTTATTGAACCCTGATGACACCTATTCTCACCTTGATTTTGTAAGAAAAATCCTTACAAAAATATCCGAGATCCCCTGATTGACCGTTGACCCTCTGATTGTTAGGGTGCGCATACTCTAACCCGAATCTAGCGACTGAACACGATTTGGTGTCCGACACCAAACCGCTGTCTTCTGTCAAACCAGCGACCGGCTCAAACTGTGAATCGGGTAAGAGGGGAGGATCGCAGCATTCGTTGGTTCTGTTAACTCTATTTATTTCAAGGAGACCCCCGATGAAGAAAAAACTGTTCCCCGTTGTTCTGGCTGTCAGCGTGATGCTGATTCTTTCAATGACGTTTGCGGGCAATGTTGCCGCCAAAAAACTGATCATTTTTGCCGGCGGCCCGGCCGGCGGGACTTTCCAGATCGTTGGTCAGGCTATCGCGACCTATAAGCCGGTAAAAGCGATGACGGACTATAATATCAAGGTCCAGTCTTCCGGTGGTTCCACCGAAAACTTGCGAACGGTAAACTCAGGCAAAGCCCACTTCGGCACGGTTTACTCGGGCCACGTCTTTGCCGGCCGCAACGGCCTGATGGTCAATGATCCCGTGAAGTATGAAAACGTTCTGGCCGTGAACTACCTTTATGAAGCCCCGGCCCAACTCGTGGTGCGTAAGGATTCCGGTATCACCAGCATTATGGATCTGGTCGGCAAAAAGGTCGCCGTCGGTCCGGCCGGTTCCGGCGCCTTCTCATATTGTGAAATGTTTTTCACCCACGCGGGCATTTGGGACAAGATCGAGCGCAACGCGGTTTCCTATAGTGCCGGCGCCGACGCCTTCAGCAATAACCAGGTGGACGCCCTGTGGCTTTTCACCGCCTACCCCAACAGCGCTGTGATTCAAGCGGCCACCATGAACGATATCGCGTTGGTGGACCTGGATGCGGATGCCAGAAAAAACGGATTCTATGAGAAATTCAAAAACTTCGAGCCCAAACCGATCCCCACAAGTGACGGCAAGTATCGGGGGGTCGAAGGCGATGTCGGCTCATTTGTCGACACCACGCTCCTGGTCGCCAACACCAATACGCCTGAAGATCTGGTCTATGGCATCCTGAAAGCCATCTATACCCCCGAAGGGTTGAAGTGGATGGTCGAGCAGAAAAAGACGTTCGCAGCCATGTCCGTCGAAAAAGGCCTCAAGGGTGTGGCAACCCCGTTGCATCCTGGCGCTGAAAAGTTCTGGAAAGAAATGGGTATCCTAAAATAAACCGTCATCAGCGGGCGGCAGCGATCTGCCGCCCGTCGTTTCCCTGCCACCATTTGCGAATAGGTAATCCACCGTGTACAAAAAATTAAAGCCTTTCGAAAAAGTCATTTTCGACGCTCTTTCGTTATTGCTGGTGCTGTTTTACTCATGGTCGGCCGTGATTGAACCCGCCAATCTGCAATATCACCGGGGCATATATGTGATTATCACCTATATTCTGTGTTTCATGCTCTATCAATCCAAGAGCCCCATTATGCGGGCGGTTGATTACCTTCTGATTCTCCTTTCCGTCGTTTCGGTGAGCTACTGGATGATCAATTTTGAAGCTATCAACTATCGTACCGGGGCGGAAAACCTGGTGGATCAGTGGATGGCCGTCGTAGGCGTCCTGATCGGCATCGAACTGGCCCGTCGCGTGGTGGGCAATGTCTTTGTTATTTTGGGGACGGCATTCGTTCTGTATGGAATGTACGGGGCCCACATGCCCGATATGTTCGCCCATGCCGGTGACACCTTGCCGGGTCTTTGCACGAGTATTTTTTACAAACCGGACGGCGTCTTCGGCATCATGGCCAACGTGCTGGCCACCTACGTCCTGCTGTTCGTCCTCTTCGGGGCCTATCTCGAAAAATGCGGGGCCCAGAAATTCTTTATCGACTGGCCCCTGGCGGCCGTCGGTCACAAAGTGGGCGGGCCCGCCAAGGTGTCCGTCATTGCCAGCGGCCTCTTCGGCTCCATTTCCGGCAGCGCTATCGCCAACACCGTTTCCACCGGCACGTTCACCATCCCCATGATGAAAAAGGCCGGGTTCAGGCCCCACATTGCCGGCGGCATCGAACCGGCGGCCTCCATCGGCGGGATGTTCATGCCCCCCATCATGGGCGCGGGTGGCTTCATCATGGCCGAGATGACGGGGTTCAATTACTCGCATATCATGCTGGTGGCCATCTTCCCGGCCGTCATGTACTTTTACAGCGTCTACATGATGGTGCACTGGGAAGCCAAGATGTACAATATCGTGGGCGAACCGCTTCGGGAAAAGGCCACGACCATCCTGAAACGGGAATGGCTCTATACCACCCCCCTGATCGTCATCACGATCTTCATGCTGACCGGCTATTCGCCCGCCTATTCCGCCATCCTGGGGCTGGCCACCTGTGTGGCCGTTAGCCACAAAACCCCTGACACCCGCATCGATCCCACTGCCGGCATAATCATGGCCTTGGTGATGCTGGGCGGCTGGTTGATGAGCGGCCTGGCCCTGGTGATCGACGCCGCAACGGTAACCTCGCTTGCCAAAGTCATTCGCCCCCGCTACCTCGTTGTATTGGGCCTGCTCGTGTCCGTGGCGATAGCCCTCTACCGGCATAAAAAGGGCGCCGACGTCAAAACCGAGCTGGTGCACTTCGTGGAGGCGGCCCGCAACGGCACGGAAAACAGCCTCAAAATCGGCGCCACGGTGGGGGTTATCGGGATCATCATCGGTGTCCTCACCTACAGCGGTCTCATTCTGACCTTTGCCGACATCGTGATCGAACTGGCCGCCGGTTCGCTGCCGATGACGATCTTGTTTATCGCGCTGGCCTCCCTCATTCTGGGGATGGGCGTACCGGTCACGGCGGCCTACCTGATCACGGCAGTTGTGGCCGTACCGGCTTTGACCCATCTGGGCGTCAACGAACTGGCCGCCCACATGATCGTGTACTGGCTCTCCCAGGACTCCAACATCACACCGCCGGTGTGCATCGCGGCCTTTGCGGGTGCTACGATCGCCAAGGCCAACATGTGGCGCACGGCCTTCGCATCTTTCAAGTTCGCCAAGTTTCTCTATCTGGGGCCCTTCCTGTTTGGCTACGTACCGGCCTTCTCGCTGAACGGCAGCGCGATGGACATTGCCAAGGCCTATGTTCTGATCACCATCGGCACCTGGATTTATGCCTATCTTTTGAGCGGTATCTGGGTCAAACAACTCCGGGATCGCTTTGGTAAGAAAACCGTTTCCCTTGCAAAATAGTATTCATTACAATGTGAAGGAATCCAAACCATGAACGTCGATCTACCGCCGGTAGAAATCAAACGCATCCTGTATGCCACCGACCTGTCGGAAAATGCGCGCTATGCCATGGCCTACGCCGTAAGCCTGGCCAACACCTACTGCGCCCAGATTATCATTCTGCATGTCATCGATGAAACCCCCGATTTCGTCGATGCGCACGTGGTCGGGTACATCGGGGCCGACCAGTGGGAAGACATCAAGAAACGCAATGTGGATGAGGCCCGCGATGTTTTGATTGGCAAGAAGCGCGACAATGCGATGATCCATGAGGTATTGGATCGTTTCTGCCAGAACCTGCGACCCGGTTCCAACGATCACGAGGCCGCCATGGACGAAACGGTCATCCAGCGCGGCAATCCGGTGGCCCAGATCCTCGCCACCGCGGAAGAAAAACGCTGCGATCTGATCGTCATGGGGACCCATGGCCGGGGCGCTCTCATGGACACCATGATGGGCAGTACCACCAGCCGGGTACTGCGACGATCGAAAATTCCCGTATTGTCGGTTCGCTTGCCTAAAGACGACTCCGCCTGATCCTCAGGGTCTTTGCGACCCCCACGGATCTCGCCCCAAAAAAAGGCCGCTGCTCCTCGTTATGGTGCAACGGCCTTTTTGGCATGTGTCTGTGGTCGGAGCGTTCCCGGAACAGCGGCAGATAGCGGCCTGTCGGTGGGAATCACCGTCGCGGGTATACTATGGACCTTTTCGTTACATGCCCCCTTTGAAGAAATCCTCTTGATCGGCAATCGCGTCGGGCGGTTTGGTGTATTCGGTGGGTACCGTGCCTTCCTTGAAGCATTCGAAAATGGTTTCCTTGGATTCGGGAATCGGCAGCAGACCGGTTTCCGCATCGATCCGGCTGAAAACAATACCATCGGGGACCTCAAAAACCTTAATGGGTCTATCGGCCATAGCCCGCTGCATGAATCCCAGCCAGATCGGGCTGGCCGCCCGGGAGCCGGTCTCCCCGCGCCCTAATGAGCCTTCCTCATCAAACCCCACCCAAACGCCGGTGATCAAATCCGGTGTATAACCGACGAACCAGGCATCATAGAGGTTGTTGGTGGTACCGGTCTTGCCGGCCACCGGACGGTTCAAGGCACGTACCCGCTGACCGGTGCCGCTTTTGACGACGCTTTCCAAAAGGCTGTTCACCATAAAGGCTGTGGTCTCTTCGATCACTTTTTCCCGCTCAGGTCGATTCTCCTCCAGCACACGGCCGTCACGGTCCGTGATGCGGGTAATGAAAATCGGATCGATCCGATACCCCTGATTGGCAAAAACCGAGTAGGTGTTGACGATTTCCAGGAGGGAGACTCCCGAAGAACCGAGCGCTATCGATAAATCGCGGTTCAGGTGAGAATGGATGCCGACTTTGCGGGCGTAGTCAATCGCATAATCGATACCGATATCTTTTAAGATCTTGACCGTGACCACATTGCGGGATTTGGCCAGGGCCTGGCGCAGGAGGGTGGGCCCATAGAACTTTTCCGCGTAGTTTTTGGGTTTCCAGGTGAAGTCCCGCTCCGTGTCCTCGAAAACGATAGGGGCGTCCAGAATGACGGTGGCCGGCGTATAGCCGTAGTCGATGGCCGCGGCATAAATGATGGGTTTGAAGGCCGAGCCCGGCTGCCGGCGGGACTGGATAGCCCGATTAAACTGGCTGTCCTGAAAATCACGGCCACCCACCATGGCCTTCACTAAACCGGTGGCCGCCTCGATGCTCAACAGGGCGGACTGGGCCTTGGGCGTCTGTTCCAGCGCCAGCCACCAGCCGCCATCGCCGCCGATCTTTTCTTTCAGGCGCACCTCGATAACGTCACCCGCCGCAAGCACTTGACTCGGTCGTCCGACCTTGGCCGACCAATAGATGATTTCCGGATCCGGTTTGCGGGCCCAGGTCATTTCGTCCAGCAGGAGGACGCCGGTGGCCGCACCCAGATTTACCGTCACACGACTGTTTTTATCATCGACCGCCGTCACGAGCCCCTCGACGATGGCGTCGGAAACCAGGCTTTCGGCCTGTGTCTGTGATAGCGTTGCTAAAAAGGCGTCGCGTTCCTCAGGAGCGATGTTATCAAGAGGGCCACGGTACCCCTGACGTTTATCCAGCTCCCGCAAACCCTTTTGGATCTCTTCCCGGGCCGCGGTCTGCATCGCCACGTTGACCGCCGTATAGATGTTGAGACCTTCCTGATAGAGCGCCTCTTCACCGTATTTCTGTTCCACATAGCGTCGGACGTGCTCCGTGTAAAACGGCGCCTGTTCAACGTACCAGTTCCGTCGCGGCTTGATACTCCACGTTTCGTTGCGTGCGTCTTCCGCCTGCTGCGCCGTGATGTACCCTTCCTCCGCCATCCGGCTGAGAACATACAACTGCCGCTGTCGGGCGCGTTCTGGAAAACGGTGGGGGGAATAACGGCTGGGCGCCTGGGGGAGCCCCGCCAAAATCGCACACTCCGACAGGGTCAGTTCCTGAACAGGCTTGTCAAAATAATTTTGTGCCGCCGCCTGGACACCATAGGCCCCGTGTCCGAGATAAATCTGGTTCAAATACAGAAAAAGAACTTCTGTTTTGGAAAACGTCTCGCTGATGCGGTACGCCAGCACCGCTTCTTTAAGCTTGCGTTCGTAGCTTCTTTCCGGTGTCAGAAAAAACGACTTGGTGACCTGCTGGGTAATGGTGCTGCCACCCTGCACGATGGTACCGGCTTCCAGGTTCTTGAAAAATGCCCTCAAGATACTTTTTAAATCAATGCCGCTGTGCTCATAAAACCGCGAATCTTCAGCGGCGATGAAGGCCTCCACCAGCATGGGCGGTATTTCTTCCAGAGGCATGACAAGCCGGCGCTCTTTGTAGAATTCTGCGATTTTTTGTTCATCGTCGGCATATACCGTGGTGACCGTGGCGGGTCGATAATCTGCCAGAGAAGAGATTTTGGGAAGATCTTCGACCAGATAGAAAAAAACCCCCATGAGGCCAAGAGCGCCGGCAACACCGGCAACCAAAACAATCCCGGACAACCAGAGCAGAAGACGACGGCCCCTGCCGCCGGAGGTTTGGCGTGCCCGTTTTTCAATAACACGCGTGTGCTTGTTTTCCTCGGTCATGATATACGGTTCCTGCTGCGCAAACGTTTCTGGCAAACATACGATCAGATATCGTGCGAGGGGTCATGTGGCCCCAACAAAAAAAATGAATTTACCAGAAGACCTTTTATAAAGCAAGCATGCCCTATCGGAAAAGAATTGACTTAGAGATTGGATATCGTTAGAATATTCGTTTTCTGTGTGCGCGTCCTATCTGTGGGTTACATGATTTTCGTCGCTCTCGCTCGGAGTCCGTGCAGCGCTGTGTAAAGGGGAAACCATGCTTGAATTGGATTTTGTTAAAATGGGAGGGCTTATCCCGGCCATCGTACAGGATGATGCCAGCGGCGACGTCTTGATGCTGGCCTATATGAATGCCGAAGCGTTTCAGGCAACGCTGAACACCGGACATGCCACCTTTTACAGCCGGAGCCGCAACGAACTGTGGGTCAAAGGAAAAACCTCGGGCCACCTGCAAATCGTCAAAGACGTTTATTTTGACTGCGACCAGGATGCGATTCTGGTGCGGGTGGATCAAGTCGGGGGCGCCGCCTGTCACACCGGATATCGAAGCTGTTTTTACCGTAAAATTGATAATGATGGTGTTCACATTGTGGGTGAACCCGTCTTTGATCCCAAGGAGGTTTATAAATAGAATGATGGATATACTTAAACTGGGCATTCCCAAGGGTAGCCTGCAGGACGCCACCATCGCCCTGTTCAAACGCTCCGGTTGGAAAATCAACGTCAACGGTCGGAGTTATTTCCCTGAAATTAACGACAGCCAGATTGATTGCGCCATCTGCCGCGCGCAAGAAATGTCACGCTACGTCGAAAACGGCACCCTGGACGCCGGGTTGACTGGTAAAGACTGGATCGCCGAAAACGCTTCGGATATTCATGTGGTCAGCGATCTGGTCTACTCGAAGGTCAGCGCCCGGCCGGCCCGCTGGGTGCTCGCGGTGCCCTATGATTCCGACATTAAAACTCTGGAAGACCTCCAGGGGAAGAAGATTTCCACCGAACTGGTGGCCTTTACCCGGCGCTATTTTCAGGAACGCCACATCGATGTCGATATCGAATTTTCCTGGGGTGCCACCGAGGCTAAGGTGGTTTCCAAACTGGCCGACGCCATCGTTGAGGTTACCGAAACGGAAAGCACCATCAAAGCCCACGGCTTGCGCATCATCCACGAACTCATGCAAACCAACACCCGGCTCATTGCCAATCACACAGCCTGGAAGAACCCCTTTAAAAGAGAAAAAATCGAGCAGATCGCCCTGCTGCTGAAGGGCGCCCTGCTGGGTGACAAGCTGGTGGGGTTGAAAATGAACGTGCCGCAGGACCGGCTGGATACCGTCGTTGCCCTGCTGCCCAGCCTGAACGCGCCGACGGTGGCCTCGCTCTACCAGTCCACCTGGTTTTCGGTGGAAACCGTAGTGGATTCCAATACCGTGCGGGACCTGATCCCAGAACTTTTGAAAAACGGTGCGGAAGGCATTATTGAATACCCACTGAACAAAGTGGTATAGACGTATCGTCAAAGTCCGATACGAAAATGCCGCCGCTCTGACCGCGAAGCGCAGAAAAGGTTCGTCCATGGTTGCCAAACGCACCGAAGAAATCAGCTCTTTCATCGTGATGGATGTTCTGGAGCGGGCCTGCGAGATGGAAAAAGGCGGCCTCGACGTCGTGCATCTCGAAGTTGGCGAGCCGGATTTCGAGACCCCGCAGTGCATCAAGGATGCCCTCTGCCGAGCAATGGCCGAAGGGCACACCCATTACTGCCACAGTCTGGGTCTGCCCGAACTGCGCGACGCCATCCGTGACTATTATCAACGGACCTACAAGGTCACGGTGGATCCCGCGAGCATCATCATTACGCCCGGCACGTCTCCCGCCATGATGCTGCTGTTTGCCGCTCTGTTGGAGCCGGGCGACGAGGTCATTATCTCCGACCCGCACTACGCCTGCTATCCAAACTTCATCAAATTTGTTCAGGGCCGGGTGGTAACAGTCCCCGTATACGAGGAAGACGGCTTCCAGTACCGGCCGGACGCAATTGCGACCAAAATTACCGACCGTACCCGGGCCATTTTCATCAACTCACCCTCCAACCCCACCGGGAATCTTCTTTCGGCCGAGCGCATGCAGGCCATCAGCCAACTGGCGCCCTATGTCGTTTCCGATGAAATCTACCATGGTCTGGTGTATGAGGGACAAGAGCATAGCATTTTGGAATATACCGATCAGGCGTTTGTCCTGAACGGCTTTTCCAAACTTTTTGCCATGACGGGTTTCCGTCTCGGCTACCTGATCGCGCCGCCGGAATTTATCCGGCCGATTCAAAAAATGGTACAAAACTTCTTTATTTCGACCAGTACCATGGTGCAAAAGGCGGGTGTCGCAGCCCTGACCCAAGCCGATGACGACACGGCGCGCATGAAGACGATTTACAATGAACGCCGGATGTTTATGATCCGTCGCCTGCGCGAGATGGGCTTCGGCATCACGGTGGAGCCCACGGGGGCCTTTTATGTCTTTGCCAATGCACGGCATATTACCAAGGACTCCTACCGTCTGGCATTCGACATTCTCGAGAAAGCACGGGTGGGTGTCACCCCCGGTATCGACTTCGGCCCCAATGCGGAAGGCTATCTCCGCTTCTCTTATGCCAATTCGCTGGAAAACATCGCGGCGGGCATGGACCGTCTGGAACGCTATCTGAAGGACCAAGGTTAGCTTTCGGAACGCCCTGGCAGAAACTCATCAGACAAGGTTGCGGAAAGGGATCGTGCCGTCGCCAAGACGGCCCACAGACTCGCCATGATCGTTAAAACCGCTGAATTCGTCACCAGTGCCGTCAAACCCCAGCAATATCCGCCGCCGGAATACCCGGAAATCGCGTTTGCCGGGCGATCCAACGTCGGTAAATCCTCGCTGATCAACAAAATCGTCAACCGCAAACGGCTGGTGAAAACCAGCAATACGCCCGGCCGCACCCAACTGATCAATTTTTTCCTGATCAACGACAACCTGTCTTTCGTGGACCTGCCGGGATATGGCTACGCACGCGTCCCGGTGGCGGTTAAAAAACAGTGGGGCCCCATGGTCGAAACCTATCTGGCGTCCCGCACGACGCTGATGGGCGTCGTGCTGCTGGTGGACATTCGTCGCGTGCCCCGGCAGGAAGAACACGATCTGATCCATTGGCTGGAGGCTCATCGGCGTTCCTACCGGATCGTGGTGACCAAGGCGGACAAACTCTCGCGCAACAAACAGGATGGCTCGCTGCGCCTGATAGCCGAACAATTCGCATGCGCGCGTGAAGAACTGCTGCTGTTTTCGGCAAAAAGCGGCCAGGGTCTGGAGCCCTTGTGGCGGGCCCTCGATGCCATGATTAAGATCCCCTTATGACCTCTAAAAACCCCAAGGAATTTGATGGCTTCCATTCCGGCTTCGTGGCCCTGGTGGGTGCGCCTAACGCCGGCAAGTCCACGCTGTTGAACCGCATGCTCGGTGAAAAAATTTCCATCACCTCCCGCAAGCCCCAGACAACGCGCAACCGCATCCTGGGTATTGTTCACCGCCCGGCAGCGCAACTCGTTTTCATCGATACGCCGGGGGTGCACCAGGCGCAGCAACCGTTGAACGTTCGTATTGTCGATATCGCCCTGTCCGCCCTGGGGGATGTGGATCTCATCCTGCTGATTGCCGACCCTCTGCGGCCAGACCCTCAGGCGGAGAATTTTCTGCTTGGCCGGCTGGACGAAACAGGCAAACCGGTCGTACTGGCCGTCAATAAAATGGACCGGCTAACGCCGGAGCAATTGATCGAAACCCTGGATCGATGGTCAAAGCGGCATGCGTTCAAACAAATCGTGCCGATCTCGGCCCTCCACGGCACCCAGGTGGAAGACCTGCTGCTGGTGCTGGAAGCCATGCTGCCCGAAGGACCGCCCTTTTATGCCGACGACATGCTCACAGACAGTGCGGAGCGCTTTATCGTCGCCGAAATGATTCGGGAAAAGGTCTTCCGCCTCACCGGTGAGGAAATCCCTTATGCCACCGCAGTAACGGTCGACGTCTTCAAGGAAACCCGGCAGGGGAAAATGGTGCGCATCACCGCCACCATTCATGTCGAACGGGATTCACAAAAGGGCATGGTTATTGGCCGGGGAGGTAAAAAACTGAAAGAGATCGGCCAGGCTGCTCGCGAAGACATCGAGAAGTTGCTCGGCATCAAAGTTTATCTGGAACTGTTCGTCCGGGTTCAGAAAAACTGGACACGGGATACACGCGCGCTACGTAAATTTGGTTATTAGCCACGGCCATGATTCTATCGTTCAACCCCATTTTCGAAGGCGATCAAAATCGTCTGTGCGCCGGGAGAGATCCGGATCCCGAGGATCTGGCGGCCATTCGACGCGCCACCGCCGTGATCCTGCCTCAGGGTTGCCGGGCCTCACTCTATCATGCGGCCACCCGTTATTGTGCTAGGGTCTTTCCTAACTATCATGCGCGGTTCGCGCATCCGGGCAAACTCGGACAAAGCCGGCTTTTTGCGCAGGTCGGGGTGCCCCATCCGCTGAGCTTCCGTTACGCCGATACCACCACCTTCTTCCGGCGACATCCCGCCGGGACCGCCCCCGTCCCCCCACCGGCCGTGGTCAAACTGGACTGGGGCGGAGAGGGCGACGGCGTCTTCCCGGTAATGCATGATCGTGATCTGGCCGCCGTGCTCAGGCGCCTGCAGGCCTTTGAAACCACCGGTCAGCGCGGTTTTATTATTCAACAATGGGTTCCCGCCCGCGCCCGTTCACTGCGGGTGGTGGTCACCGGCCCCCAGATTTTTTCCTATTGGCGTGTCATGCCTTCCAATACAACCGCTGTGGCCAGCCTGGCCAAAGGGGGGGCGATTGACCTGGACAGCGATCAGCCCTTGATCACGGCGGCCGAATCTGCCACAACCGCCTTCTGCCACAAGACCGGCATCAACCTGGCCGGTTTCGACTTTCTCTTCAGCAGTGATCCGTCGGTGGCCGATCCCCGGACACCGCTTTTTCTTGAAATCAATTACTTTTTCGGGCGCCGCGGCCTCGGGGGGACGAAGGCCTACTACCGACGGTTACTTCAGGCCATCAACCTCTGGCTGCAAAATGGCGATCCCGCCTCTCAGCCCCCGGGAGGAGAGCCACCCGCATGATGGATCCTTACGACGTATCTATTGATGAGGCCGCCTTAAACCGTGAACGGCGCAAAGCGCGTGAGCTGCGCCAGACCGAGTGGTGGAAGCGGCGCTGTGCCAAAGGCGTATGCCATTACTGCGGTCGTCCCACCCCGGCCCGGGAGCTGACCATGGACCATGTCGTGCCACTGGCCCGTGGGGGCCACAGCACCAAGGGCAACCTCGTGCCGGCCTGCAAGGATTGCAACAACCGCAAGAAGAACCTGTTGCCGATGGAATGGGAAACGTATATTCAGGGCTTCATGAATGAAAACAAATAGCAGCCGGCTATGCGCCTTATACCGCCCCAAATTCTATTGCTAAACACCTTAAAGCAAGCTATAGCCAGTGGATTCTTTTACAAATTAAAACCTTTTAGGAGGAACGCTATGAGCCGAAGAATCGTAATGGTTCTGTGTTGTCTGGTGATGATTTTGAGTGCGGCGCCAGCGATGGCCAAGGACTTTCAGGTGGGATTTGTTTACGTATCGCCCATTGGGGATGCCGGTTGGTCCTATGCCCATGACCAGGGACGCCTTTTCATCGACAAGATGGACGGGGTCACCACATCCTATGTGGAATCCGTACCCGAGGGGCCCGACTCCGAGCGCGTCATGCTCAACATGGCCCGCAAGAACTATGACCTGATCTTTGCCACCAGCTTCGGTTATATGGACCCCATGCTGAAAGTGGCCGAGAAGTTTCCGAACACCACCTTCATGCACTGCAGCGGATTCAAAACCGCCGCCAACATGGGCAATTACTTTGGGCGGATGTACCAGGCCCGCTACCTGTCCGGCATGGTGGCTGGCGCCATGACCAAATCCAACACGCTGGGCTATGTGGCGGCCTTCCCTATCCCGGAAGTCATCCGGGGCATCAATGCGTTCACCCTGGGTGCCCAGGCCGTCAACCCCGAGGTGCAGGTGCGGGTGGTCTGGACCAAAACCTGGTATGACCCGGCCACGGAAAAGGAAGCCGCCAAAAGTCTGCTGGATGTGGGCGCGGACGTTATCGCCCAGCATCAGGATTCCCCCGGCCCCCAGGAAGCCGCCCAGGAAAAAGGTGTGTATTCCATCGGATACAACTCCGACATGTCAGCGTTCGCTCCCAAATCCCATCTGTGCGCCCCCGTCTGGAACTGGGGCCCATTTTACAAAGAGGTGGTGGACGCGGTCCGCAACGGTTCATTCGAGGCCAAGCCCTACTGGTACGGCATGGAACACGGCATTGTGGACCTGAGCCCCATGAGCGCGATGGTCCCTGCGGACATTCAGAAGACCGTGATGGCCACAAAAGAGGCCATTAAATCCGGCCAGATGCAAGTTTTCATGGGACCGGTTAAGGATCAGGCGGGAACGGTGCGTATCCCCGCCGGCAAGACCGCCGAAGACGGCGAACTGCTCGGGATGGACTATTTCATCCAGGGCGTCATCGGCACGACGGAATAGATCGAACGGCCGGTGCCCCGCGCATCGGCCTACGGCACTTGCCTGTAAACCATGTTTAATCTCAGCGCTTATAAAAGACAGGAGCCGCGCCCGTGGAGCTCCTGTCTTATTTTTTTGGCCGCCGTAGCGCTATCACTGGGCGTCAGTGCACTGATGCTCAAACTCCAGGGCAAACCGGCCCTTGAAGGCATCGAACTGCTTTTCCAGGGCGCGCTGGGGTCGCGCTGGTCCATCGAAGACTGCCTGATCAAAGCCATCCCTATTTTCCTGTGCTCTCTGGGGGTGGCCATTGCCTTCCGCCTGCAGATCTGGAATATCGGGGCCGAGGGCCAATTCGCGCTGGGGGCCATCGGCGCCACCTGGGCCGCGCTGACCTTTCCCGATCAACCCCGGTATATCCTTTTACCATTGATGGCCTCGATGGCCTTCCTGGGCGGTGGCCTGTGGGGACTGATCCCGGCCCTCCTGAAACTGCGTATGCGGGCCAATGAAATCATTGTCACCCTCATGCTCAACTACATCGCCATTTTCTTCCTCGACTATCTGGTCTACGGCCGCTGGAAGGACCCGAGCAGCTTCGGGTTTCCCATGACCCGGACATTTTCGGCGAGTGCCATTGTGCCGAAGATCGGCACCACCGAACTCAACTGGGGCATCGTTCTATGCCTGGTTAGTGGGCTGGTGATGTGGGTTTTCTTTCAGTTTACGCGTATGGGGTTCGAGTTGAAAGTTGCGGGGGAAAACCTGAATGCCACACGCTATGCCGGCCTACCTTACGAGAAACTGGTCTGTTTCGTCATGATCTTCAGTGGCGCCCTGGCCGGATGGGCCGGATTCATCGAGGCCTCCGCCACGATCAACCGCCTGCAGCCCAGTATCATGGTGGGTTACGGCTATACCGCGATCGTGGTCGCCTGGCTGGCCCGGTTGAACCCGCTGACCATCGGGATTGCCTCGTTTCTGCTGGCGGCCCTGCGTGTCGGGGTGGAGAATTTACAGCTCGAAATGCAGGTTCCGGCCGCATTCGGCGGTATCATGGAAGGGTTGATACTTCTGACCGTCCTGGCCGGCAGTTATTTCAATGAATTCGGGTTTCGCCTCCGGAGGCCGTCATGAATACCGAGCTGATCATTCCCCTGCTGGCCGCGGCCATCCAGTCCGGCACCCCGATTCTATACGCCACCCTGGGTGAGATTCTGACCGAAAAATCCGGTGTTTTGAACCTTGGCGTGGAGGGCATGATGATTACCGGGGCGTTGGCGGGCTTCGTCACGGCCCAGGCGACAGGCCAGCCCATGCTGGCCTTCCTTGCGGCAGGGTTCACCGGCGCGGCCATCGGGGCCATCCACGCTATCGTATGCCTGTGGTTTCTCGGCAACCAGGTGGTCTCCGGCCTGGCCTTGACGATTTTCGGGTTGGGGCTGGCGAACTATCTTGGCACCCCGCTCATCGGTCAAACCGCCCCCGGGTTCGATAAACTGGCCCTGCCCCTGCTCCATCGCCTGCCTGTCCTTGGTCCGGTTCTTTTTCGACAGGATGTCCTCGTCTATGTGGCGATCCTGCTGGTGCCGTTGCTCTGGTTTTTTCTGGATAAATGTCGCTGGGGGCTCAATCTGCGCGCCGTAGGCGAACATCCGGAAGCGGCCGCCGCGGCCGGTATCAGCGTTTTGCGCTATCGCTGGATCGGAATTTTGGGCGGCGGCTGTCTGGCCGGCTTCGGTGGCGCGTATCTCTCCTTAGCCTACACCCACCTGTGGACCAACGGTCTTTCCGCCGGCCGCGGCTGGATAGCGGTCGCCCTCGTGATTTTTGCCTTCTGGCGTCCGGAGCGCGCTTTGCTGGGCGCCTATCTCTTCGGCGGCGTCATGGCCTTTCAGCTGCGACTGCAGGCCGTGGGAACACACTTGCCCTCCTCTCTACTTTTAATGCTGCCCTATCTTCTTACCGTGGTCGTACTCGTTTTTTCTTCCTGGAAAAGCCGGCAAGCCGACGCTCCGGCGGCTCTGGGTGTCAATATGGAACCTAACGACTAGCAGGAGTGTAATCATGACCTCGGCCCAATACCGCAAAACTTACCCGATTTCATGGGATCAGCTTCATCGCGATGCCAAAGCGCTCGCCTGGCGTCTGTTGGATCACGACTTCTATCAGGGCATTGTCGCCATCACCCGGGGCGGCCTGGTTCCCGCTGCGATTATTGCCCGGGAGCTCGACGTCCGTCTGGTGGATACGGTCTGTGTTTCCAGCTACGCCTGGAAAGACCAGAAAGGGGATGTCGAGGTTCTGAAATCCATTGATCATGACGGCAGCGGCTGGCTGATTATCGATGATCTCGTGGATACCGGCCGCACCGCCGAAGTCGTGCGCAAAATGCTGCCCAAGGCTCATTTTGCAACCATATACGCCAAACCCGCCGGACGACCGCTGGTGGATACTTTCGTGACCGAAGTCAGCCAGGACACCTGGATTCTGTTCCCCTGGGATTCTGAATCACAGTTTGTCCAACCTATTATCGGGCAGACGCAGGAGCGCGCGTGACCACGGACCACCCGCTCATTCGTTTGGAGGGGCTCAGCAAAGCCTTCGGCCCCTTCTACGCCAACCGGGATATTACCCTTGGATATCCACGCCGGCAAGATCAAATCTTTGCTGGGCGAAAACGGGGCCGGCAAAAGCACACTCATGGGAATGCTGGCCGGACGACTGCGCCCGGACGGCGGCCGGATTCTTATCGAGGGTCGCCCATGTCTTTTCTCCTCGGCCCGGGATGCCATCAGTGAGGGCATCGGCATGGTCTACCAGCATTTTATGCTGGTGGAAGCCATGACCGTGGCCGAAAATATTTTTCTAGGCCACGCCGGCGGCGTGCTTTTGCACGCCGCGGACATGGAACGCCAAGTCGCCGATCTGGCCCGCGATGTGCGGCTCGATATCGACCCTGCCGCCCGGGTTGCAACGCTTTCCATGGGTGAAAAGCAACGCGTCGAAATCCTCAAACTGCTTTTTCGTCGCAACCGTGTGCTGATCTTTGACGAGCCCACAGCCGTTCTGACCCCTCAGGAAGCCAACCAGCTATTCGAAGCCTTGCGGCGCATGGCCCGGCAGGGCAAAGCCATTGTTTTCATCAGCCACAAACTCGACGAAGTGATGGCCTTGTCGGATGAAATCGCCGTCCTCCGCAAAGGGGAAGTCGTGGCGGACATGCCCGCCGATGCCATCCATACCAAAAGCGACCTGGCCCGCCTGATGGTGGGCCGCGAGGTCATTCTGCAGGTGAACCGCCAGCCGCAGGAAGCGCGACAGACCGTTTTGCGGGTCAGTGCACTGAACGATGCCCCGCTCAAAGATGTCCACCTGACCGTGCGCCAGGGTGAAATTCTGGGACTCGTCGGTGTGGCCGGCAACGGGCAGAAACCGCTGGTCGAGACCATCTGCGGCTTGCGCGCGCCGGCCACGGGGCGTGTCAAGTTGATGGGCAAGAAATGGTCGCACTTTTATCGCCAACGACGCTGGGACGGCAACCTTTCCTATATACCGGAAGACCGGCAGGGACTGGCTACTTGTCGAAATTTGACCCTGACGGAAAATTTTTTATTGACGACGCGCCAGGGATTCTGCCGGGGTCCCTGGCTGCAGCGGCGCAAGGCCGAGAAACGGCTTCGGGAACTGATCCAAAACTTCGCTATCCAGCCCCCCGATCCCAGGGCCCAGGCACGTCAGCTTTCCGGGGGCAATCTTCAGAAAATCGTGCTGGCGCGTGAATTCTTCCGTCGTCCCCGTTTAATCGTGGCCGAACAGCCCACCCAGGGTCTGGATATCGCCGCCACCGAAGATGTTTGGCAGATCCTGCTCAAAGCAAGAGAACGGGCAGGCATCTTACTGATCACCGGCGATCTGGCCGAAGCCCTTTCTCTTTCCGATCGGTTGGCCGTGATGTTCAACGGTCGTATTGTCGATTCTTTTGACGCAGATAACCAATCGAAGATCGAACGCATCGGTTTAATGATGGCTGGCGTGACGGATTAGGGCGGTGATTGTGCGATTTTGCGCCTACCCCGACCCGCATCCAGCGCAACGTTTCGGGACTTAATGCCATTCAATCTTTTATTGACATTTTCCCCGACATATGAATTAAGATCCCTTTTGTCCAACCAAATATAATGAACTTGGTTGCTTGCTGACAACCCTGCGACCGAGCGCGTTACCATATCCTGCCGCGGTATCCACGTTATTTGCTGGCCGCTATCGGCGGGGATTTGTCTTTCACCATCCCAGGAGGGTTTACAAATGGGTTTGGATAACATTTTCATCAACAACGGCTTCTCGCAAGCGATGCTTGGGATTTCAATCGTGATGACCGGCCTGGTCATCCTTGCCGTTGCGATTTCCCAGATCCACAAACTGGTCGACTTTTGGGAAAATCGATCCCAAAAGACTACGCCGGAACCAACGGCCGCCGCAGGTACCGAGACGACGGTGGGTGGGCTTACCTTGGCCATACCGAGTCAATGCCCGGCAGACATCCGCCAGACCGCGGCCCTTTATAAGCCCATTGTTGACCAGTTAGCGACTTCCTTTGAGCTCAAAGACCTCTACCAACGTGCCGCCCAGTTCGATCTTCCCCATCCGCACATTACCATTAAATGCCTGCGGGAGGCCGGTATCCTAATGCCCCAGGGCGATGGAAAGTTCAGTTGGAATCAATTATAAACAGGAATTGATCCTGAAAGAAGGTGGCCATGTTTGACCTGCTCTTTTCGTTTCTTACCAACACCGGTTATTATTTCATCGCCCAGGATTTTAGATATTTTCTCATGATAATCGTGGGTTGTGTCTTTCTTTACCTGGGGATTGCCAAAAAATACGAGCCCTTGCTGCTAGTGCCCATCGCATTCGGCATAATAGTGGGTAACGTACCGTTTTTTAAAGGTTTTGGTATTGGCATCTACGAAGACAACAGTGTTTTTCACTACCTCTACTTTGGCGTTACCACCGGTGTCTATCCCTCGATCGTTTTTTTAGGCCTGGGCGCCATGACGGATTTTTCTTCGCTACTGGCCCAGCCTAAATTGATGCTGTTGGGCGCTGCCGCCCAGATGGGGGTCTTCTTTACCCTGCTAGGCGCCCTCTTTCTGGGATTCGATCCCAAGGAAGCCGCTTCCATCGCCATCATCGGCGGTGCTGACGGCCCCACCTCAATCTTTCTGACGGCCAAGCTGGCCCCGCACCTGATCGGTCCCATCGCCATCGCGGCCTATTCCTATATGGCGCTGATTCCGGTTATTCAGCCGCCCATCATGCGGCTCTTGACCACCCGCAAGGAACGGCTCATCAAAATGGAAGACCTGCGGGAGGTCTCGCGTACGGAGAGGCTGGTCTTTCCCGTGCTTGGGGTACTGCTGTGCTGCCTGCTGGCCCCGACCGCGTTGCCTTTACTTGGTATGCTGTTTTTCGGCAACCTGATGAAGGAGTGTGGCGTCGTTGAACGATTGGCCCAGACCGCACGCAATGCTGTCATCGACACGGCCACCATTTTTCTAGGCTTCTGCGTCGGCATGAGTACCCAGGCGGATGTTTTCCTCACCCCTCGATCGTTGATGATCTTCGGGCTTGGCGCCTTAGCCTTTTCCCTGGCGACGGCCTCTGGCCTTATTTTCGGCAAGATCATGAACCTCTTTTTGCGCCACAAAATCAATCCCCTGCTTGGCGCCGCCGGGGTTTCGGCCGTGCCCGGATCGGCCCGGGAAGTTCACCTGATGGGACAGCATGAAGACCCCTCCAACTATCTGCTAATGCATGCCATGGCATGCAATTCATCTGGCGTAATCGGTTCCGCCATTGCTGCCGGCGTGCTGTGGTCGTTTAATCTTATTGGTTGATTCTCTTTTCTGTGAAGGAGGCACGATGGCAAAGTGGCGCTGTGAAGTTTGCGGCTATATTCACGAAGGCGAAGAAGCGCCCGCGCAATGCCCGGTCTGCGGCGCCGACCGAAGCAAATTCACATTGATCGACGGCGGCGACGACAGCCGCCCGTCTCCCCCTAAAAAAGACGCCGCGACGACCGAAGCCCCGCGCTGGCAGTGTGCGGTGTGCGGATATATTTACACCGGGGCTGAAGCTCCCGAGGCGTGCCCGGTTTGCGGTGCCGAAAGCGCTCAGTTTGCCTCTACGAATTCCCCTTCCGCCACCAGCCAGGAAATCTCGGCGGCGGCGGAGTCCACCGGAGGCAACGATCAACGTTGGCAGTGCATCATATGCGGATATATCCATACGGGCGCTGAACCACCCGAAACCTGCCCGGTCTGCGGTGCCGACCGTTCAAAATTTGTGTTGTTGGAAGAACTTGTTACAACAGGGAACGACGTCGTCCAAGAACCATCACCGGCGGTTGATACCCCCTCGCCGCAAGCGCCGGTGGCGGGCGCTTTTTTGGATCGCTACCGACGCTGGATTGATATCGCGATCGATAATCACGCGCATCCGATTGCCGTTCATATACCCAACGGGGTCGTACCCGTTACCGTGGCGATGGTGCTGTTGGCTGCTTTGTTTGACTGGTCCACAATCGGTCAGGCGAGTGTGTACAATATGGGATTTATATTCCTGTCCATGCCCGCGGTTTTATTCACCGGGTATTTGCACTGGCAATATAAATTCGGTGGGAATATGACCGACCTTTTTAAATGGAAAATTATCTGCGGCGGTATTGTGTTCGTGCTGTCTTTCATTCTCTTCGTGTGGGGCGCCTTTTACCCCGAATCGGCACGCGATCCCGGCTTTTTCTACCTTCTGCTGCATATCGTCATGCTGGGTTTCGCCGGGGTTGCCGGATGGCTCGGCGGCAAGTTGGTGTTCCAACCCAAACGCTGACCATTACTTAATTGGGCGGCCCAGGGGGTGCTAAACCCTTTTTGGGCTGCCCGTTTCTTCGCAAACGTCTTCTCCTCCCCATTTTAGCCCCGCAAAGCCTTGATTGGTAAGGGCTGCAAAACCGAACGCGCAAAACGCTACATATTCGATCTTCACACTCTTGCACATACCATATGTAGTGTTTTATCCAAAATTGAATTTTGATGATTTAAGCGCCCCACAGGCACAATGGGGACTTTGCTGCCGGTGTGTTGTTCATACCTTGGGGGAAGCGTCTATCGGGCAGAATATACCCGCTGACCACCCCACCATATTGCCCTGCCACAGGGAATGAAACCCCTGGCGCGCATAGCAGGCATGCAGGCGATCCCATTCTTCTTCTCTCAATCCGCTGACCACCACGCAACCACCACGCCGTAAATGCGATGGGATCCAGGCTGAAAGATGGATCAGGGTTGGCAGACGAAGATTGGCCAGGACAAGATCAAACCGCTTTTCTATCGATGCTAGCGGTGTATCGGATACGGCCACAGCGGCCACCGCCTGGGGATTCAAGTCGATATTCATGCGTGCTTCCGACCGGGCACAGGCATCCACATCCAGCGCCACTATCGTTTCCGCTCCCAAACAGGCTGCCGCAATCGCCAGAATGCCAGATCCCGTGCCGATATCAATCACCGATTGAATGGACGGTAGACCTCTCGACATAATGTAAAGCCATCCCTTCTCAAGCGCTCGCAGGGCTAGACGCGTTGTTGGATGGCGGCCACTGCCAAAAGAAACGCCGGGTGCGATGGCGATTCGATGTCGCTGGGACGCGATTCCCCCGGTATAACCCGGCGGTATAATGGTAAACAGGGGGCTGACATCGACCGGATGCCGGAACGACATCACAAGATAAGACTGCCCGAACATATAGGTGTATTCAAGAATGCCCTGCTCAATCAGCCCGCGGATCGCCGGACGCACCAGGGAACGCGGACAATCTTCACGGTGAGCGACCTGGCGCTCCAGATCAGAAAATGTCAAATGGCGCCGGGAATCGATAGCCTGTTGATGAACCGCATTCTGGATATATGCAAGCGAGGGGAGCGCGCCGGTGCGCACCCTGTTCCGCCCCGCCGGGCTCAATCCTTTTGCTTCCCTTCACGCTGCAGCAGTTCATTATACCATTTGGCGAAATCGAGCATACCAATATAGCGTTCGTCCTTGTTGATAATCCCCATACACATGTCCAAAACGCCACGGCCATAGCTATTGCTGTAACCTTCCATGGGACACGACTGCAGAAATTCCCGGGTCAACTGCTGACTGGTCCGCTTGGTAGGATCGCGTCGAATTTCAATGGGATCTTTCGGCTCTTCAAAAGGATCCCATCGCTCATACCCGATGCGATCGATATAACGGCGGTTGCGTGCCGCAAGGCTGTCATAGATGGCTCGCTTCCGTTCCTCGGCTTCCTCGCGCGATACGCTCATTTCAGGAAGACTCCTTTTCGGAAGAATTTTCGCCAATCCCCATGAATGACTCATCAAACACGGTCATCAACGCCATCGACAGGGGCATTAAAATATCGGCGAGTTTGATGTTGGCTGATTTTATATCCCGTAAAAGTTCAGCCGATATCTCCTGGAGGCGGCCATGAATTTTGTCGATATCAGCGGTCGGGTATGGTTTACCCCCTTCAAACTTAGAGAGAGTGCACGTGCGCCCTTTGCCCCCGATCGATGTGGGAATGCCATAAAGACGACATGTGATGGGTCGGTGATCGTACAATTCACACATATCACGTCCGTTCAACAAGGGGCAGCGCACCCGTTCATCGCCAAGCGCAACCAAAATTTCGTCCTCGGATTTTCCCGCCTGTAGATCATGATAGGCGGCCCGCTTCAATTTATGAATGCTACGATCGGCCCGGTTGGCTTTCTCCAGCATCGCCTCGCGCGCTTCGCCGGTAAATTTAGCTTGGAACTTTTCATTCATGTAAAGCGCTTCGATGAGCGTCAGATCAAAAAGCGCATGGCAACAATCTGCGCACTCTTCCTTACACTGCACACAATCTGGGAATTGCGCTTTAACGCGCTCAAATACCTGATCCGCCGCTTGTGACAGGGCTTCATATTTCATAAAATAGGGTGCAAAATCCATCGCCCACTCCTTTTGGGAACCCCTCATCGGGGGATGCAATGTTTCACGTGAAACATTATTTGCCGATACAGAAACGATTGAAAATTTCGTCCAGCACATCCGGCTCCACGTCATCTCCTAGGATCTGGTTAAAAGAATGTTCACAGTCCCTCAGATCTATCGCCAGCGTTTCAAAATCCTCTATCGCCTGGCTTTGATCGATTGTTCCTGATAGCACGGCCAAGGCCTTGTTCAACAGCATTTTCTGTCTAAGATTGGGAAGACAAGCCTCCGCCTCCGCTCGTTGATCGACACCGGCCGCGGCTAAAAGCCGCTTTTTCAATTGATTTAGACCCTGTCCATCTAAAGCGGAAATATCCAGGTATCCTTCGGCGGGCGTTTCGTCAAGGATTGTTCGTTGCCTTTTATCGGAAACCATATCGATCTTGTTTCGCAGAACAATGTAGGGCCGTTCCCCAAGAAAATGCAAGAGATCGCGATCACTGTCATCAAGCGGTTGGCTTCCGTCAATCATAAATAGGATAAGATCGGCTTTCCCGATGGCTTCCTGGGCCCGTTTTTGTCCTATACGTTCAATCGGGTCTTCACTAATCGCTAACCCGGCCGTATCGCATATTATTATCGGAATGCCGTCGATCTCGATACCTTCTTCGATCGTATCCCGCGTTGTGCCAGGAACATCGGTGACAATGACGCGATCCTGCTCAAGCAACTGGTTCATAAGGCTGGATTTTCCGACATTGGGCTTACCGGCCAGTACGACGCGCAGACCGTCTCTGAGAAGTCGACCGCCATGATAATTGCTAACCAGATCTCGCACGGCGGGGAAAAGCTGACCGGCGATTTTGCCCCTTATGGAATCCAGTGGCAAGGCGGTTTCGATTTCGTCACCGAAATCGATCGCGGCCTCTATCAACGCCCTCATTTCTCTAACAATTTCCCTCAGGCGACTAATTTCAGCGCCAACGCCATGAGCAATCATTTGACTACCCAATCGCGCGGCTCGCCGGGTACGTGCTTGTATTAAATCAATGGTGCCTTCAACCTGCGTCAGGTCGATACGCCCGTTTAAAAAAGCGCGTCGTGTGAATTCTCCAGGATCTGCGAGTCGCAGCCCGGATTGCAAAAGCATGTCAAGGATGGCCGTGGTCACTTGCCGACCGCCATGACAATTGATTTCCACGACATCTTCACCCGTGAAACTCCGCGGTGCCCTTAGAACGGTTAGCAGAACTTCGTCCACAAGATCACCACTGCTTAGATCGTGGATGTGTCCATATACCATTGTTTGGCTGGGTAATTCAGTGAGCGTCCGCTGTGGATTGCGTGGTCTGAATATAGGAACCACGGAGGCCACGGCATCGGGACCGGAGATTTTAATGATAGATATCCCTCCGGTACCCAAGGGGGTGGCTATAGCGGCGATGGTATCTCTGTCCATGGATCTTCAGATCGCCCTTCTAACCAGAAAAGCCGCTACTGATAGCGGCCTCCGGTATAAAGCGAATAAATTTATTTTGTGCCGCAAAGTTAAAATTTGGTCCCTGGTTTACGTCGGGGGTATATCATTAATTTTCGGATAGGGCCTTCACCAACACTTTGTGTGCGGATTTTCGGGTCTTTCTTTAAAGCGATATGTACGATGCGGCGGTCCTGGGCATTGAGATACCCGATGCTGGTAGGGCTTCCCTTGGCCGCCACCTTCTGAGCCAGTCTCTCGGCCGTACGGACAAGGCCCATTTTTTTCTTGGCAAGATAACCCTCAACGTCAACTTGAGGCCGAACCTTATTCCCATTGAGTCTGTGCACTGCTTTATCTACTATGAGCTGGATGGCTTCCAGGGTTTGGCCTCGTTTTCCGATCAAAATACCTGATTGTCCGCCCTCGATATGAAACCTAATCGCCTGTGCGTTCTTTTCAATCTTAATGGTTGATTCAGGGGAGAGCGCATCAACGATCCTCCGCAAAACAGCCTCTCCGAGCTTTTGTCCCTCTTCCAGCGCTATCATTGCCTCGGGGCTTTTCCCCGATTCCTTCAGCGCAACATCATGGTCTGTTGTTAATGGCACTTCATCGGCAAGGATTTGCGTTTTCGGGTCCCGGCGCACTTTAATACGCGCTTTCTTGATGCCCGCCAACCCGAATATGCCCGTAGACCCATGGGAAATGATTTCATATTTTACATCTTTATCATGAATTCCAAACGTCTTGGCGGCGAGTTGGACTGCTTTTTGAATATTTCTTCCCGTAAATTCCAGTTCAGCCGTCATAAAAGACCTCCGGCTTATGCATATTTCTTTTGAATGTAATACTGTTGGGCGATTGAAAAAACATTGTTGATCAACCAGTACAATACTAGCCCGGCTGAGAAATTTATAAAGATGACCGTAAAAATCAGAGGCATGAACATCATCAGTTTGGCCTGTGTCGGATCCCCCGGCGGGGGGGACATCTTTTGTTGCAGAAACATGGTGGCACCCATAACGATGGTCAGAACCGGGATGCCGAAAGGCGGTTCCATGAATGGAACGCTGAACCCGAACTCAAAAAGACGGTCGGGGGCAGACAGGTCATTGATCCATCCGAAAAATGGTGCGTGGCGCAATTCAATCGCCTGGTACAACATGCGGTAAAGTGCAAAAAATACAGGTAGTTGTACAACCATTGGCAAGCAACCGCCCATCGGATTGATCTTATAGGTACGGTAAAGCGCCATGGTTTCTTCGTTCATTTTCTTTTTATCATCTTTGTACTTTTCCCGAATCTCCATCATAAGCGGTTGCATGCGCTTCATGTCATTCATGGATTTGTAACTTTTATTGCCCAACGGGAACAAGATGATCTTTGTTAGGAGCGTCAGGATGATAATTGCGATGCCATAATTCGGGATGACCTTATAGATCTGGTTCATGATCCAGAGAGACGGCTTGGCCAGAATATCAAACATTCCGAAATTAACCGCTTTACCCAATTCATAATTGGCCCTGGCAAGCGTCTCGGTATCCTTGGGGCCGATAAAGGCTTTGAAGGGAAAGACTTTGGTCTCCCCCGGGGCAATTCCCGTTTCCGGTAGGATCAACTGCGAGATGATCAAATCTTCGTCGATTTGTTCCATCTTCATTGTCGCACTGATGGCTTTCTCGGGTATTAGAACGGTCATAAAATAGCGATCCGTTATCCCTATCCAGCGAAAATTTCCATCAATTTCAGGCTTATCGCTGATATTTTTGACTTTAATTTCTTCTAGTTGGTCATCAACCAACCCCATCGGTCCTTCGAAAGTGATGCGGCTTTCCGGATCGCCGATAACCTGAGCAATCTTCACCACAGGTTTGTCGGCGATCGCAACCGGAGAATGATTGGCAATGGTAATATTGAGCTCGATCAAGTAGCTGTCCGGCAAGAATACGAATTGTTTTTTTACGCGCACCCCTTTGCTGTTAACCCACTGAAAATCAAGGGTTTGCTTTTCCCCATCAACAACCACAATTTCTTCTTGCGTGCTGAGCTCGAAAACAGCGTCTTCCATGCCGGCGACGCTGTTCCCGTCAAACCCGGTTTGGAGATTGATTTGACGGGCCCGGTCTTGAATCATTTCCTTAAGCTGGCCATCCTTGCCAACAGTTTCGTGGTAATGATTCAGGATAAGATCGTCAAGGACAGCCCCTTTTTCGCTGAGAGTGACGGTATAAAGGGGGGTTTTCACTTGAATTGTTCGCGCTTTCCGTCCCTCCCTGGTCGGTACCGCAACCACGTCCGCGCATCTTGTCTTCGGGTAGGACGGACGGGGTTTCCTCTATGGGTTTAGCCTTATCGGATGCATCTTCTGGTTGTGAAGCGCTCTCCGCCAGAGTGGTTGGTTCTTGCACCTGCTGCGCCATTTCAGGCTCAACCACCAGCCATTGCCACACGACAAAAACAAGAAATGACAAGACGATGGCCAACAGTAAACGCATTTGTTCCATTATAATTCAATCTCCTGTGTCTTTCACAACCGCCGGGTTTTCCCCAGGACGGTTAATGCAATCGTCTCGGTCGCTCAAGGCTTAAAATCAAATTTCCGCTTTCCGTTTAATCTCGCCACCACTCAACATGACACGTAACTCCAAACATACTGTTTGTGCACTCCAAATTGTTCCATCCCGTTAAAAGCGGTATTCATGGGACAGGATCGACGCCGCCCCGGTGGAACGGATGGCATTTTAAAAGCCTTCTAGAACTGAGGAGCGCACCCTTGAGGAATCCGTGCTTTGAGATGGCTTCGGCAGCATAATGCGAGCAGGTCGGATAGAACCGGCACCGAGGGCCAAGCAGCGGGGATATTAGTAACTGGTACACCCTGATCATCATAAGGACGATCCGGACGACAAGGCCCTGCCCCTGCATGCCCTCATTCAAGTTGGGAGAAAAGCTTTTCAAGGCTTTTGCTTAATTCATCATTGGCCGCTTGCGCAGATCCACTTCGCGCGATAACGTGCATATCAAAAGCAGCTGCTAATTGGTTTCGATGGGTTCGAAAATATTCGCGGCACACCCTCTTTATTCGGTTTCGGGTAACCGCGTGTCCGATCTTTTTCGTAACGGTTACACCCAGTCGGGGGACCAAATGCTCACTTCGTGCATAGACGATGATGAAATGTCGGCTGAACAGTCGCCGTCCGTTTTCGGCCAGATGCAAATACTCGGGGCGTTTAAGTATTCGGTCCTTTTTTTGATAGCCGCGTCGCAAGAATTCTGCTTTCGTCCATCATCATGAAAACCCGTGCCGGCCAATCGATACTGCCGCGTCCGCGTCACTTCCTTACGATAAACCGCTCATCAATATTTAACGGCCAATCGTTTGCGTCCCCTGGCACGACGACGACCGATAACAGCCCGTCCTCCCTTTGGTGGACATCCGTTTTCGAAAGCCGTGGGTTCGGGCACGCTTGATTCGACTGGGCTGATATGTTCTTTTCATCGATATAACCTTTTTTCCTTTTGCATACCTTCAACAGGTATCGCCAATAAAAAAAACAAGCCGGAATACCTATTCCGGCGATCTTAAATCCATAACCGTAACAAAAAACCATATCATATGATTGTTGTCAACAATTTGTTTTATTTCCCCACTTTATAGCGGAAGGACTCAATCCTTCAGAAGTTCGATGATCTCAATTTCTTCTATGTGAAACTGCGGATTGGGATAGATGACAATCTGTCGCGATAGAAGGCTCTCGAGCGCGGTAATCAGCTCCCGCTCTTCCCCATGCAGCAGCTCGGCAACTTCCTCGTTAACTTTTACCGCCAGCCGTTCTCCCACGATGTCATGGCTTGCTCGCATAATTTCCCGATAGACGTTATAGCAGATGGATTGGCGGGATATCATATGACCTTCACCCTCACAGTAAACGCAAGGTTCGCACATGATTCGCGTCAGCGGTTCTTTGTTGCGTTTGCGCGTCATTTCAATC
The DNA here is from genome assembly GCA_963850465.1 of uncultured delta proteobacterium. Classification (GTDB taxonomy): domain Bacteria; phylum Desulfobacterota; class Desulfobacteria; order Desulfobacterales; family UBA5852; genus JABZFP01. The sequence goes on along the minus strand of CAWKLN010000022.1, from coordinate 51,068 downwards.
AGACCCATATCTGAAATCGGCAGGACGTGGGTTTTGCTGCGGTCTTTTATAAGGGCGTCCTTGAGCGCGCTATATACCTTTTCCTGGCTAGATTTCTTCTGCATATCGATAAAGTCAATAATGATTAATCCACCAATATCACGCAAACGAATCTGATAGGCGATTTCTTTGACGGCTTCCAGGTTGGTTTTAAGGATCGTTTCTTCCAGATTATGCTTACCCACATAACGACCGGTGTTGACATCGATGGCAACCAGCGCCTCAGTGTGTTCAATGATGATATATCCACCTGATTTTAGCCATACTTTTCTCTTGAGTGCCCTAGAGATGTCTCCTTCCAGGTTGTAAGCGTCAAAAATGGGTTCTTGACCACTGTAGAGCTCGACCCGGCCCTTTAGATTGGGCATAAAGGCGTCTAAAAAGGTGCGGATCGTGTCACATTCATGCTTGGAATCGATCACAAGGCGATCGGCTTCATGCACCAGCAGATCACGCACCGCCCTTAAACTCAAAGATAACTCCTGGTGCACAAGGCTCGGGGTGGATGCGGTATTAGACTTCCGACAGATATTTTCCCACAGATTAACAAGAAATTGTTTTTCGTGAAGCATCCGGGCGGCGTCAAGACCCTCGCCAGCGGTGCGCACGATATAGCCGTATTCGTTATCCCGCATTTCGCTGACCATCGTCTTCAGTCGCACCCGTTCGTCTTCATCTTCAATGCGCCGTGAAACGCCGATATGGTTTGAAAAAGGCATCAAAACCAGATAGCGGCCGGGCAGGGAGATATAGGAAGTCACCCGGGGGCCTTTCGTACCCATGGGGGCTTTGGCGACGTGGACCAGTATCTCTTGTCCCTCCACCAACAATTCTTCAATAGGGCATTCCCGTTCAGACGAACGGAACGTCTCTAAAATATATTCCTCCGTGTTATCATCGGAAGGGATCTGAGCCAATTCGCGTTCTATGTCGCTGAATCCATTTCGGATAACATCATCCACATAGATAAAGGCGGCCTGGCTCAGCCCGATGTCGATAAAAGCGGCCTGGATACCCGGCAGGACACGTTGCACACGGCCTTTATAAATATTGCCCGAAATATCAACAAAATTTCCCCTCTCGATAAACACCTCAACAATGGTGCCGTCCTCCAGGAGCGCTACCCGTGTTTCGCGTTCGGTAACATTGATGACGATTTCTTTAAACATGGTGGTGTTTTTACTGGTATCTAAACGGTTGTTGACGGGTCGCCGGATTTGTGCAGGCGATACCCGAGTTTAATCACCCTGGCTTGGCGGACAGCCTCGGACGGCAGCGCAAAAACCTTCTGTAGAATAACATCGGGCCTGAGAAGCGCATCCGTACGATGGTGAACGACAAGTTCCAAGGTGTCGGGCGTCACGCAATGAATGTGTTGTATCATAGCCTTCAGATCAATCTTTTTCAACTTTCCTTTGCGGTTGGTGCGTTCAAAAATGACATCATCGGCAATCTTAAAGCGCTTTATCGCTTCTGGTTCGAAGGTGCCGCCGTTAAGGGTGATACGATAGACCACAGCCCTGTCGGTGTTCTTATCTTCCTTGCGATAGGGCATACAGTCTGTGACATTTAGACCATCGGGGAGTTCGGCATTGAGTCCTGCCACCAGATCGTCCCGCATGATCCTGTCCGAAACCGTCAGCAGCATGGTTTCACAAAGACTCTCAAGGCCAATGGGCAGGGCGTCGTTGAACGCTATTTTCGGTTTCGGGTGAAACCCCTCGCTGAATTGGACGGTGATACCGGCCCGGCGCAACGCCCGTATAAAAATATTCACCATTTCAAGGTGTCCCCAAAACCGCCCTCGGCCGGTTTTGGCAAAGGTAAGCTGGAGTTGCCGAAAGCCTTTGGGCGCAGGCCCAACCTTGTCTGCAGACCGGGGGGTATCCCGATCATCAGGGAAAACCCGCGGCTGGATAGATGTAAAATCACAGACACCGCAATTTTGACAGGCGCCATCACGGCAGTCTGCGGTCATCCCTCCCTGGAGGGCATTCTGCCACTCGTCCCAGAGATAGGATCGTTTGACTTTCATATCGATATGGTCCCACGGGAAAACCTCTTCCGACATGCGTGCCCGGTGGACGTAGGTGTAGGCGTCCACGTTGAGATCCCGAATGCTTTCTTCCCAGAGATCAAACCGGAAATGGTCGCTCCACCCATCGAGCCGGCAACCCTTGCGGTAGGCGTGAACGATCAGGTCGGCCATGCGCCGATCACCCCGGGCCATTAGGCCTTCGATATAGCTTACTTCCGGGTTCTGCCACTTTAGCTGAATACGGGGAGAGCGCAGCTGCTGCTTAAGCCACTGTATCTTTTCCCATCCCTCCGCCACGCTGATCTGGGGGGCCCACTGGAAGGGCGTATGGGGTTTGGGTATCAGGGTTGCCACACTCACATTGATACTGCCTTTTTTACCACCGTGCCCCTTGATAAGGCTCAACTCCCGCACGAGTTGCACCAGTGCTTCCAAGTCTTCACGAGATTCGGTCGGCAGCCCGATCATGAAATACAGCTTGATCACTTTCCATCCCAGGCCAAAAGCATCCTGCACGGTTTGGTGAATATCCTGATCGGTGATATTTTTATTAATGACATCTCTCAGTCGTTGACTGCCGGCTTCAGGAGCAATCGTAAATCCTGTCTTGCGTACGGTCTTGATGCTTTGCATCAAGGCGGGGGTCAATGTGCCAGCCCGCAGGGAAGGCAGGGACAGCGCAACATGATCACAAGCATACCGCTGGATCATCTGTTCCATCAAGGAGGTGATACAACTGTAATCCCCCGTGCTGAGCGAAAGCAGGGATATGTCATCGTAGCCGGTGGTCTTCAGCGCCTGCTCGCAGTGGCGCATCACCGTCTCGGGGGACCGTTCGCGTACCGGGCGATAAATCATTCCGGCCTGGCAAAAACGACACCCGCGCGTGCAGCCGCGGGCCAGCTCCAGTCGTAATCGGTCGTGAATTGGGCGGCCGTAGGGAACGATCGGTGCGGAAGGAAAATCGGCCTCGTCCAGATTTTTCAGGAGGACCCTCTCGACGCGCGCCCGGGTGTCGCTCAGCGCCTTTATTTGTGGCTCACCGCCGACACTATACCGCACGTTAAACAAAGAGGGCACATACACGCCCGGCAACCGGGACCAGCTGTCCAGCAGCGCCCTCCGGGATCGACCGTCCTGCTGTTGCCAGTCCAGCCAGGCATCGGCCATCTGAAGGACGACTTCTTCTCCGTCGCCGATAACGAGTGCATCGAAAAAATCAGCGACCGGTTCCGGGTTGCAGGTACAGGGACCACCCGCGATAATGATCGGGTGGTGACGATCACGATCCTTACTTTTAAAAGGAAGCCCCGCAAGATCCAGCATGGCCAGGACGTTCGTGTAATTCAGTTCGTACAACAGACTGAATCCGAGAATATCGAATTGGTCTAACGGGGATCCGGACTCCAGGGATGAAAGCGGTATGTCGAAGCGCCGGAGATAGGTCTGCATATCCGGTGCCGGTGTAAAAACCCGCTCGGCCAGCACATCCGGACGCTGATTGAGAATGTGATAGAGAATCTGGAGACCGAAATGGGAAGTTCCGATCTCGTACAGGTCAGGAAATGCCAGCGCGAATTTCAATTTGACCTGACGGTGATCCTTGCGAATGGTATTGACTTCACTACCCAGATAACGACTGGGTGCCTCCACCAGAGGGAGGATATCTTGAATGTGTGTTGACCTCATGTTAGTTAGTGCTTTTCCTGTTTTCTCGATCGAATCTAAATCGTCCCTCAGCGCAACGGTACCGGGGCTTGTCAAATCGGCCGCCGGAGCTGTGCCGCCTGGGGACAATCGGGTGAGGGCTCACATGACAAATATTGCCAAACAAATCAAGTATAAACAAGCGATAGCGCTTTTTTTGTCAGGACTGGCGGTGTCGATGCTACTGTTTCCGGCCGTGGGGCAGGGGCAACCTTATCCCCGCCGCAACGCCATCGTCGACGCCGTTCAAAAGGTCAGTCCGGCCGTTGTGAACATAAGCTTGGAATATGAAATCCGCAAACGGATAAGCCCCTTTTCGGAGTTTTCCAACCCGCTTTTCGATGAATTTTTCAAAGATTTTTTTGATCCCGGCTTCGGCCGGCAATATAAACGCACCAGTTTGGGATCCGGTGTTATCATCGACGGACAACGAGGCTATATTCTGACCAACGCCCATGTGGTGGAAAAAACCGGTACCGTCAATATCACCTTAAACGATGAACGGGAATACGAGGCTGAAATCGTGGGTGTGGATCCCGATTCCGACCTCGCTGTTCTGCACATCAATTCAAATGATCCCCTGCCGTCCATTGCCATGGGAAACAGCCGCGATCTTCTGATCGGGGAAACCGTGATAGCCATCGGCAACCCTTTCGGCTTTTCCAATACGGTCACCACCGGGGTTATCAGCGCCGCTAACCGGAGCTTTCGCACCAAGGACCGCGTCTTTCACGATTTCATTCAGACCGACGCCTCCATCAACCCCGGCAACAGCGGCGGCCCCCTATTGAATATCAATGGCGAACTGATCGGGATTAACACCGCCATCTACGCTGGTGCTCAGGGGATCGGATTTGCGATACCCATCAATAAAGCCAGACGCATCATCGATGATTTGATTGCCCACGGTGAAGTGATCGACGCCTGGATTGGACTTTGGGTGCAAGACCTGGATAGCAGTCTTACGAACTATTATAACATTCCTAAGAAACAGGGTGTTCTGATCTCCGGTGTCGATCCGGACAGTCCGGCACAGGAAGCCGGCCTGCGCGAGGGTGATGTCATTCTTGCCATCGACGGACGTAAAGTTGTTTCGATCCAGGATTATCAGGCCCGTCTGCGAAACTACGGTGTCAAAGACCGATTGGCCATAAGCTATTTGGGCCCAGGGCAAGAAACGTGATATCAGCCTTGAAGCCCGCGCATTTCCAATAACCAAAGCGCCGCAGCTTGCCTATACACTTTTGGGATTGAAGATCAATCCGCAATCAACGACAGGCGTGGTGGTGGCCGCGGTTCAAAAAGGGGGGTTTCTGGCCCGCACCGGCGTGCGCCCCGGCGATGTGATTCGGCAGGTCAATGAATTCCTCGTTCGGGAACCGATCGATTTCTATAAAGCCGTCATTAAATATCGCGAGCAGGAATCCATGGTTTTTCTACTGCAGCGCGAATCCCAGCGCTACTATATTACAATACCAGTCCGCCGCTAGACGCATATTATGACTGACGGCTCCCTGAAATATTAAAGGAATGATTCGAAATCATAGGGGAAAATCACATGCAACGAACCAAGATCAATGTATTGCTCGACCAGGAAAGCGGTCTCGATGCCGTTCTCATCAAGGGCTGGGTGCGCACCCGGCGGGATTCCAAATCATTTTCCTTCATCGAAGTCAACGACGGGTCCGCCTTGAAAAATATCCAGGTGATCGCCGACGACTCGCTCGTAAATTATGATGATATCCGCAAACTCACCACCGGATCGGCCGTCGCTGTTCAAGGTGCCCTGGCACCCTCCAAGGGCGGCGGGCAAAAGTGGGAAATCCATGCCACCGACGTGGAGATCATCAGTGCGGCACCGGAAACCTATCCCCTTCAGAAAAAACGCCATACGGACGAATTCTTGCGGACCATTGCCCACTTGCGCCCCCGGACCAATAAATACGGTGCGGCCTTTCGGATCCGCTCCGAGTTGGCTTACGCGGTGCACCACTATTTTCGAGAGCGCGGATTCCGCTATGTTCATGCACCGATTTTGACCGGTTCCGATTGCGAAGGCGCCGGTGAAATGTTTCGGGTGACCACACTGAACCTGGCCGATGTACCGATAAAAAATAAAATGGCCGATTATTCGCAGGATTTTTTTGGAACGGAAGCCAACCTTACGGTTTCAGGGCAGCTCTCGGCGGAAATGTTTGCGCTCTCCCTGGGCGATGTCTATACCTTCGGCCCCACCTTCCGCGCCGAAAACTCCAACACCCGCCGCCATGCTGCCGAGTTCTGGATGATCGAGCCGGAGATGGCGTTCTGCGATCTCGAGGGCAACATGGAACTGGGAGAGGATCTGATTAAAACCCTGATCCGCTTTGTCATGGATCAATGTCCGGACGACCTGGCGCTTTTTGCCCGCTTTGTGGACAAAACCCTCATGACAACCCTTGAAAATATTGTCACTTCGGATTTCGAACGCCTGCCCTACCGCGAAGCGGTGGCCATCCTGGAAAAAACCGGTCAGTCCTTCAATTATCCGGTCGGTTTCGGCTGCGATCTGCAGACCGAGCACGAACGCTACCTGACCGAACAGTATATCAAAAAGCCCGTCATTATTTATGACTATCCCAAATCCATCAAACCGTTTTACATGCGGGTGAACGAGGATCGGGAAACCGTTGCCGCTATGGACGTTCTGGTGCCCAGTATCGGTGAAATTATCGGCGGCAGCCAGCGTGAAGAACGCCTTGCCATGATTGAAGCCCGGATGGCTGAGATGAAAATGGAAAGCGAAGCCTACTGGTGGTATCTGGAATCCCGTCAATTCGGAACAGTACCCCACAGCGGTTTCGGATTGGGGTTCGAGCGCCTGTTGATGCTGATCACCGGCATCAGCAATATTCGAGATGTCATCCCGTTCCCCCGCACTCCGGGCGCCATCGACTTTTAACGTCGACATCGCATAAAAATGGCCCTCGCCGACATGATGCCGGGAGGGCCTTAAACAGGTGTTCACACAACTCTAATCGAGCGCATGACACTGGTCAGATTCCAATTAGTCCCGCAGACAACGCAGCTTGGCCAGGTCTTCCGCATAGCCGTAGAGGTGCAGTCCCTTGCTCTCCACGATCATTTTACCGTCCTGCACCCCGATTTCAGCCGCCATATACTCCTTAAGATTCTGAATGCCGGCCAGGTTGGCCGGAAGCCCGCCCCAGAGGTCCCAACTGCGAAAATAGACGAAAAAATGCAGGGTATCCTCTTGAATACGGGTATCGATAGATCGCAGGCAGGGTGGATCTGCTAAGGTCAGATCGGATGGATGGGCCACCTGAAGCACCATCTGGTTGTTACGGGCGCCGAATTTTTTGTATGTATCGATAATCCATTCGATCTGATTCAAAAAAAGACGGCCGTCTTCCTCGAATACCGCCTTACCGTCCACCGCGCGCTTATCAATGATTTCTGCGTTACCCGCTTCCCACCAGGCCAGCTTGTCGCCGCTGATGGGTGCCCGCGTTAAGCGTTCGCCGTAGGTATACGATTCTCCCGTTTCCTTGTGAGGCGTCATGAGGTACTCGATATAGGACCGCTCATACCCTGCACCGCCATAAATATAATCGTGCTCCACGGGATTGGGAATACCACAGGACGGCGGGATGTCCGGAATTAACGGTTGGGTCCCGGGATAATTGATGAGTCCGGTAAAATAATCGTATTCCAGACGAGTTTGACCGGCGTAGGAGCCCCGGTCGATGGTAAACCGTCGTCCATGATCTAAAATATCATGGACGGCCTGAAACCAAAGGTCCGGAAGATCTCTTGCTGTAACACGGTGTATGTACATCACACCTCCCCGGGCCGAGTTGATCAAAGATAGGTGGGTTTACAAAGAAGTCCCGGCCGGCCGAATTTGAAGTGCTTGAGTGGTCGTCTGGTTCAAAAAACCTATATATCCAACATGGTCACTTCCAGTGCATTGTTCTGAATGAATTCCCGCCGGGGCTCCACTTCCTCCCCCATGAGAATCGTGAATATTTCATCGGTATCCAGGACATCTTCGATATTGACTTGCAGCAGATGGCGGTTGGTGGGATCCATGGTGGTATCCCATAACTGATCGGGGTTCATTTCACCCAGGCCTTTGTAACGCTGGATCGAAAGCCCTTTTTTACCTTCTTCAAGAAGATAATTCAACAGTTCCTGCTTGTCGCTCACCTGACTGCGAACCGTCTTATTGTCTTTGTCAAAGATATCGAACGGCGGCTGGTCATAGGGAGATAAGTTTTTAACCAATACCAGGCATTGCTGGTAGTCCTTGGAGTGGATCAAGCCACGCCCGATGCGCACCGGTATAAAGGCCCGTTCGATGATGTCCGACCCCGCCTCAAGGCTCGCGCTGTCAATTTCCATGGCAGTGACCGTAAACTCAAACATTCCCTTTTCGTCATCCCAGAGAGGTTCTTCCAGTACAAACCCCTTGTCCCTGAGATATTGCTGCAGTTCGCCGGTTGTATTTTTATCCTGCAGAACAGTCTTGTCGCTCACCCCGAACCGCAACAGCGCCTCCACAAGCTCGGCACTAATCATTTTCTTTTCCATACGTTCCAGGACCGCGTAGAATTCTGCGAGATTGCCGATCATCAGATAGAGATCGTGCCCTTCGATTGTTTTTTTATCGGGATCATACTGGACGGTCATTATTTCACAGAGACGACGAACCACGTAGTCATTAAATTCGCTCTCGTCTTTCAGGTAAATCGCCTTTTTGCCTTTGCCCACCTTGAACAAGGGTGGCTGGGCAATATAGAGATACCCCTGCTCGATGATTTCTTTCATCTGGCGGTAGAAAAAGGTCAGCAGCAGGGTCCGGATATGCGATCCGTCCACATCCGCATCGGTCATGATGATGACCTTTTTGTAACGGATTTTTTGGATATCGTATTCATCCGTGCCGACACCGGTGCCCAACGCGGTGATGATATTTTTAATTTCCTCACTGCGGATAATCTTATCGAGACGCGCTTTCTCCACATTCAGAATTTTACCCTTCAGGGGAAGAATGGCCTGAAATTTACGGTCGCGTCCCTGCTTGGCCGACCCACCGGCAGAATCCCCTTCCACCAGAAAAAGTTCGCGCTCATTGGGATCACGCGACTGGCAGTCAGCCAGTTTGCCGGGCAGGGTGGCATCGACCAAGGCGCCTTTACTGCGCGCCAGGTCGCGGGCCCGTTTCGCTGCATCCCTGGCCCGGGCCGCATCGACCCCTTTGGCGATAATTTTGCGCGCTACGGCGGGGTTTTCTTCGAAAAATGCGCCCAGTTTATCGTTGACCAGGGATTCTACCAATCCCTTGACTTCACTGTTGCCCAGTTTGGTCTTGGTCTGTCCTTCGAACTGGGGCGCTTTAATTCTGACGCTGATGACAGCCGTCAACCCTTCACGCACATCATCCCCGGTGATCTTGGCCTGCAGGTTTTTGGGAAGATTACCGTTGGTCGCATACTGGTTAATGGTCCGCGTCAGGGCCGACTTGAATCCGATTAGATGGAATCCGCCTTCGATCGTATTGATGTTATTGGCAAATGAGAATAGTTTTTCTGTAAAGCTGTCGTTGTACTGGATGGCCACTTCCATCTGAACATCACTGCGGGTGCCTTCGATAAAGATGGCTTCATGAATGGCGCTGTTGCGGCGGTTTAGATATTCGACAAACTGAACCAGGCCCCCTTCATAAAAAAATTCATCTTTCTGATCATCGCGTTCATCTTCGATCGTGATGCGCACGCCTTTGTTGAGAAAAGCCAGTTCGCGCAGACGCTTGACCAGAATGTCGTAACTGTACTCGGTCGTTGTGAAAATTTCCGTATCCGGTTTAAAATAGACCTTGGTGCCGCACTTGTCGGTGGTTCCCACAACTTTCAATTCGGTCGTTTTTGCGCCCCGGGCATAGGTCTGAAAATAGATTTGTCCGTCGGAATAGATTTCGACTTCCAGTGTTTCCGACAGGGCATTGACCACCGAAACCCCTACACCGTGTAACCCGCCGGAAACCTTGTAAGAATGATCATCAAACTTGCCACCGGCGTGCAGGTGGGTCATGACGACTTCGAGAGCCGGAATGTGTTCGGTTTTGTGAATGCCGACCGGTATCCCGCGTCCATTGTCTTCCACACTGACACTGTTATCCGTGTGGATAATCACATTGATAAGGGAACAGTGTCCGGCCATGGCTTCGTCAATGCTGTTATCCACCACCTCATAGACCAGGTGATGCAACCCCGCCACGTCGATATTCCCGATATACATGGAAGGCCGTTTGCGAACCGCTTCCAGCCCCTCCAGGATTTTAATATTATCTTCGTTGTATGTTTGCTTTACGTGTGTATTCATATTCTCATCGGCATGATAATACTAAGAAAAGATTTATCTTTATCCCCCTCCAGCAGACAGGGGCGCTCACCATCCACAATATGGATAGCCACTGTATCTTCTTCAATAACGCCAAGGGTCTCGATAAAATAGCGCGGGTTGAATGCTCCTTCAATCACATCCCCGGAAAACGCTATCGATAGATCTTCCTTGGATTCCCCAAGTTCCGGGTTATTTGCTCTGATTTCGAGACGATCCTTGTCATATTTAAAAATAACACCCTTATAATTTTCAGAGGACAGGATGGACATCCGTCGCAGTGTTTTAAGAAAGGCGGTTTTGGGAAGTTTTATTGCAAAAGCATTTTCTGGTTTGACGATGATGTCCTGATATTTTGGAAAATCGCCTTCCAGAAGCCTTACAATAATAATTTCATTGGCTTTTTTGACAATAAAATTATTGTTTATGATGCCGAGCTTAACATTGCCGCCCGGTTCGAGAAATTTACCAATCTCACTCAATCCCTTTTTGGGGATGATCGTCGTTGGAATTTGTGGCAGTGAGGTGCCCTCTTCGAAGGGATAATCCACCTTGGTCAGACGACTGCCGTCCGTTGCGACAAGTCTGAACAAGGGAGGATTTTCCTCGTGCAGAATTTCCATCAATGCCCCGGTAATATGGGCCCGCCGGTCATCACCGGCACCAGACACGAAGATCGTTTTATCGATCATTTTTCCCAACACCCCGGAATCCACCTCGAAAAGCTCAGCGTCTTCAATGGCCGGGTTGTCCGGAAATTCTTCCGGATTCATGCCCATGATGTGGAATTCAACATTTTTATTGCTGATTTCGATCCACTGGTTTTCCGTTTCGTTGAGAGAAATCTCATCGGTAGGGAATTCTTTGATGATCTCAAATAATTTTTTAGCATTGATGGCAATACTGCCGGGCTTTTCAATGGCCGCCGGGTAATGGCCTTCAAAACCGGTTTCGAGATCGGTTGCTGATATACTGATCTCCGATCCCTCTGACCGAATCAGCACATTCGTCGTTATGGCCAGATTGGTCTTGCGCCCTGCCAATCCCTGAACCTTTGCCAGCACATCCTGAATGTCCGCCTTTTTAATCGTAAGTTTCATAGATCCTTTCCTTTATACATAATTAGAGAATAAAGGATAAAATGGATTGTGGATATGTCTAATTTATTCGTAACTATTTTATTTTTATTTATTTTTTTAATAATATCATTGTTTAAAACGTGTCGATAAACGGCTTAAAAAAGCGGTGTTGTTAACAACCTTTCAAAGGGTGTTCATAAGGTCGATCGTTATCGACAAGGTTTAAACCCTCTATGAACAACTTATGAGGGGGCGATCCATTTTCGGATGGCGGGAACGATTTTAGCAGACCATTCGTTGGACACCCTCAGTTTAATAAAATGCCGGAAAAGGTCGTTGATGAGGTTGACGATTTTTTCACAAAGAAAAACCTTTTCGATCACCGCCCCTTCTACATCCTCCTTGCCTTCAACTTTACCCGTTTCAGGCACTTTAAGGCTTGAAAAATTAAGGCTTTCACCCTTTAGGTTAAATCGCCATTCATGATCGCCGGATCGATAAACAAGGTTGACTTCAGCCACCATGGCGCCTTTTTTCAGCGCCAGCAGGCCTTCGTCCATGTTGGCTTCCTCACCTTTGATGGTGACGGTTTCACCACTGTCTTTATGATGGTGGTTCGCCAGCACCATACGGTTGCCGATTTCCAGTGAAGCCAACTCTTTGTCGATTCGGCTAAGACCCTGGGGCTCGTTTTCAATGATATACCAAAGCCAGGTCAGAAACTCGTCCCCGATAAATTGGTATCGACGGTATGCGACAGCAATATCCAGCATCGCTTAATCCATAAAAAGGGTTGGTTTCAATTGATCCAGACAGTCTTTATCCGGCCCGCTCAAGCCGGCATTCAACCCGGCCGTGTAAGGAAACATGCGGATCAGGCTCAATTTAAAGGATCGGGTAAAAAGGGTTTCCAGCTCTTCGTTGGCTGATTTTAAATTGGAAAAAAACCACAGCCACCCCTTTTCGTAGTTCCAAACGATATCGTATATATTAGGGGTAGCCGGAATGCGTGTGTTAAGAACCGTGACAACATGATCTTTAAGTTGTTTTTTTTCCGTTTTCGAAAGATAGTCGCGCCCAGATTCGACCAATCGTTGGGTGACTTCCATACTATAGTGTTTCTTCATTACCTTGGTCGGTATACTTTTTTTATCGATCCGCAGGGAAAAAAGCCAGACGGTATCAATGACAAAACGGGACCCTTCGAAATCAGGCTGGTAAGGGGCATCAAAAGATGTCCAGCCGATCGCCTGTTCACTGGCATCGTTGTCAATTTCATTAATCGTATTTTTTTTAAGCGCGGCGGTCACATGCTCGTTGACGGGAGACGGCAGTTGACCTTCAACCCGATATTGGGTGATCGATACGGTAGGTGATAAGAGTCCCATTTAATTCCAGATCTATTTATTATAAGACGTTGTTTAAGATAAAATACAACATCTTGTATAATGATTTATCAAAAGTAGATGTATATAGCCTGATTAGCTAAAATTTACAAGGTTTTTGAATGATCCGGCCTGGTGTTCGGGGCAAGGGTCAATTACATTCTTCGCAACCATGTCGCAAGGACTGCTGTGCTGATCGGAAAGTCATCCCTATGACCTTTTTGGCTGATTTTCATATTCACTCCCGTTTTTCGCGGGCGACATCCAAAACCCTTGATCTGGAGCATCTCCATATTGCCGCTCAACATAAGGGGGTTGCCGTGGTGGGGACGGGAGATGCCACCCACCCCGGCTGGTTCGCTGAAATCAAGGCAAAACTAGTACCGACCGGAGACGGCCTTTTGCGCCTGAACGACACGCTCGGGTCGGCCTGTAATAAGCGGGTACCGTCCCGCTGCCGCGCGGAGGTCCGTTTCATCCTGGTATCGGAAATCAGCAATATTTATAAAAAAAACGGCAAAACCCGTAAAAATCATAATCTTGTTTTTTTGCCGTCCCTGGAAGCCGCCGAGCGGTTCATCCAGCGCCTCGATGCCATCGGCAACATCCGTTCGGACGGCCGTCCCATTCTCGGTCTGGATGCACGGGACCTGCTTGAAATTCTCCTGGAGGTGGATGAACGATCTTTTCTGGTGCCGGCCCATATCTGGACGCCCTGGTTTTCCCTGCTGGGTTCCAAATCAGGTTTTGACAGCCTGGAAGAGTGTTTCGAAGACTTGTCCGGACATATCTTTGCCGCCGAAACAGGGCTTTCTTCCGATCCGGCCATGAATCGTCTGGTTTCCAGCCTGGATCATCTCACCCTCATATCCAACTCCGATGCCCATTCAGCCGCTAAACTGGCGCGCGAAGCCAATATTTTTAACTGCGCGCCGGGTTTTAGTGCCATGCGAGCGGCATTGGAAGAGCCTCGGGCGGGACAATTCGGTGGAACGATCGAATTTTATCCCGAGGAGGGAAAGTACCATCTGGACGGGCATCGTAAATGTGACGTGCGCCTGACACCCGCTGAAACGCGGGCATTGAACGGAATCTGTCCGGTTTGTGGCCGTTCGTTGACCGTGGGGGTATTAAACCGGGTCCAGGTCCTGGCAGACCGAACAGCGGAAACCATCCCGACGGGGCAGCCTCCATTTGAAAGTCTCGTTCCCCTGCCGGAAATCCTTGCGGAGTTGCTTCAGGTGGGAACGGCCACCAAGACGGTGGGGCGGGCGTATTCGCTGGCCTTGGAATCCCTTGGCAATGAGCTTCATATCCTGCGGGAAGTGCCGCCGGAACAGATTGATTGCATCGGCATTCCCTTGCTGGGCGAAGCGATTCGCCGCATGCGCTCTGGTGAACTGGAAATCAATGCCGGATACGACGGCGCCTATGGCTGTATTCAGATTTTCAGCGATGCTGAAAAGCGCGCCCTTCTTGGGCAACGCCAGCTGTTTCCAGGTGTCACGGCAGGCCCAGCGGAGGGCGATGGGCCTGCCGCCGGGCTTATCCCCCATACTGTCGGTGGAAACGTTGGTATGGAGGAGCACCTCTCGGACAATCCGCCATCAAACAACGCACCGATTCCCCGGAAGACATGGGATAACCGCGACCAGCAGCAGGCCATCGCCCACGGTGACGGTCCGCTGTTGATCGTAGCCGGTCCGGGGACCGGAAAAACCCGCACCGTGACCTATCGTATGGCTCATTTGATGCTAGAGCGAGAGGTTTCGGCCGGGGAGATGCTGGCGCTGACGTTTACTGAAAAAGCGGCCGGCGAAATGCGATCACGTTTGGAACTGTTAATGGATGATCATTCGCCGCTGCCGTTGACCGCGACCTTTCATGCCCTCTGCTGGGCACTGCTCCGGGAAGAAGCGCCCGAAACCCCCTTTCGTATCATTGACGAAGAAGAACGGCTGTTTCTTTTGCAGCGCATCGTCCGTCAATTGGCATCCAACGGTATTGCCGTGCCTCTGAAACCCCGTGAATTTTTGGCCCGGATGGTCGATGCCAAGCAGCAATTGCAAGGCCCTCACGCCTATTTTGAGTCGGTCGTGGCGGATACCGCCACCAGCGCGTTTGCGCGTGCCTACACGGCCTACCAGAAGCTGCTGGAGGATCAGCATCTGCTGGATTTCGAGGATCTGATTTTCCGTGTGGTCCGACGCCTGGAAAGCGACGACGATTTTCGGAGCACTTGCCGGAAGCGATTTCGTTATGTTTTCGTGGATGAATATCAGGATTTAAATTACGGTCAATACCGCCTGATCCGTGCCCTCGTGCCGGCTACGGGTAATCTTTGCGTCATCGGTGATCCGGATCAGGCCATCTATGGTTTTAGAGGTTCGGACGTCGCTTATTTCAACCGTTTTATTGAAGATTATCCTGGCGCCCGGGTGATTCATCTCACCCGCAACTACCGTTCCACCGAAACCATTCTGGAGGCTTCATGGCAGGTGATTCGCCATCGTGGCGGACCGGCAACCGGTCTTGGGGTTCTGGGTTCCCGGCTTTTTTCGCGCATTACCGGTGTGCCCCATGTGGCGGTGGTTGAAATGCCTTCGGATAAGGCCGAAGCGGTGGCGGTGGGACAGATCATCGAAAAGGCGGTGGGAGGTGCGGGGTTTTTGGCCATTGACACCGGCAAGGTCGATTCATCCTCTCTGCACGACTACAGTTTTGCCGATTTTGCCGTGCTTTACCGGACCTCGTCCCAGGCGGATGTTTTTTCGGCAATATTCGACCAGGCCGGGATTCCCTACCAAATCGCCAACCGCCGCAAGACCTACACCCAACCCCTTGTGGCCGCCCTGCTGGCGTTGATGCGTATCACCACAGGAACGGCTAGCGCACATGATTTCAACAGTATCGCCAGCGTTATGAATCCCCGGCTGGATAAAGAGATGGTCATGGCTTTTTTGGACGAGATGGACGCCCGTGGGCAGACCCTGCGTCAGGCGCTGGATCAGGCTGATCCCGCCGTTTTCCAGAGCATCACTTCCCCCAAACGTCGTCGGCTGGGCGAAGCGCTGCAGAACCTGCAAAAACGGGTCGCTGAATTGAGGCTGCTCACGCTTGAAGAACAGATTCTTTCCATATCCGAACATTGGGCGGACCGTATCGAAGGGGGGGCCGCCGCCTGGGAAAAAGATTGGGTCGCCGACCTGGTGAGGCAGGCCCGACGTTGTCTGGGGGATCCGGAGCGCTTCATCAACGCGGTTTCCCTACAAACCGATGCGGATATGGTGCAGCCCCGCGTGGAAAAAGTGACCCTTACCACCATGCATGCCGCCAAAGGATTGGAGTTTCCGGTGGTGTTTGTGGTGGGGTGTGAGGATGGGCTGATCCCTATGCGCCGGGACAGGCAGGCGCTTGCGGACCTGGATGAAGAGCGGCGATTGTTTTACGTGGCCCTGACGCGCGCGCGGGAGCAGCTTTATTTAACCTGGTCGCGCAAACGGCGCATTTACGGGCGGCGGGAAACCCGGGGGCTTTCCCCTTTCGTAGGCGACATCGATCGGCAACTTTTAAAATTCCAGGCCCCGCGCGTGTCTGTAACGCGCAAGGTGCAGCAGGTGCAGCTTAAACTATTCTAAAATAGATCGTTTTGTTAGACCTATGTCTGGATGAATCTGGCCAGATCCGGGTAGGTCGGAGCCCCGACCAGGTGCCGCTGGTTCATGACAAAGGTTGGCACGGCGGTAATCCCCATGCGCCGCGAGCGTTGCCAATCCCGGTCGACCGCTTCCTTGTATTGCCCTTGTTCGATAACGGTGCGCGCATCCTGGGGATCGAGATCGACGGATTGGGCGATATCCATCAGCACCGCCATGGTCGCGAGGTTTAGACCGTCAGCAAAGTAGGCGGTAAAGACCGCCTTGTGAAAGGCATCCCCCCGGCCGCAGTGCTCGGCCCACTTTCCCATCTCCTGGGCCCGGCGGCTGTTGAAGGTCATCTGCCGGTCCCCAAAGGGCAGGCCTAAGTGAAGGGCGGTTTTTCTGAGATGGGCCAGCATTTCCGGTATGTTGATCGGCCGGCCGGCGAAGAGCTCTTCCAGCGTTCGTCCGTCCGGCGGCGTTTCCGGGTGAAGCGGGAATGCCGTCCAGCGCACGTCGATATCAAATTCCTGCTGCAGTTTTTCAATACGCCCGGTAATGAAGTAGCACCAGGGTCAGATGTAGTCCGAAAAAATTTCCAGAATGATGCGGTCCGGCATGGTTATCACCTTTTAAAAATGGTTGACGCCAAGTGTTGTTAGCGCGGCGGATACGATGACGAAGAAGATAGAAATACCCGGTATCCACCGAGCAGGATGAACAATATCAGATAGATCAGGAAGACGGTGGCGACCGCCGGCAGGAACATTCCGCGCAAAATTTCCCAGTCCCAGAAATTGGAAAACCCGACCGCCGGTATGCCGATGGCGATTACCATGGAATGAATGATAATTTTTAAAAATCGATCCACGATGATATCTCCTTATCGTTGTTTCCGGTTATACACCAGGCGATCCCAAGGAGGAATGCAGATCATTCTTTGCGTCCGAGTTCTTGGGAACGGCGTGTGGCGGCCTCCACAGCATCGATTAGGGCGGACCGTACCCCCGCGGCCTCCATTTTATGCAGCGCGGCGATGGTCGTGCCCCCCGGCGATGTGACCATATCCTTCAACTGGCCGGGGTGGCGCCCGGATTCGAGGCACATTTTAGCGGCACCAAGAAGGGTCTGGGCCGCCAATTCAAGGGCGATCTGGCGGGGTAATCCCATTTTGACCCCTCCGTCCGACAGCGCTTCGATCATCAGAAAACCATAGGCCGGGCCGGAGCCCGAGACCCCCAAAGCGGCATCCATCAGTTTTTCTTCGATGGATACGATACGGGCAACGGGGCTGAAAATCGCTGTTGTGACAACATAGTCTTCGTCCCGGGCCGGTCCGTCGGAGGCCAGGGCGACCATGCCCTCGCCGACGAAAACCGGGGTGTTGGGCACGGTACGCACAATACGGGTGCCGGGACCCAGGGCCGTCGCCATAGTCGCCACCGTCAGGCCCGCGACGATCGATATGACCAGTTTGGTATCGTTGGTGTGGGGGCCGATGTTGTGCAACACTTGTTTGACGACTTGCGGTTTGACCGCCAGCACCAGGATGTCCGACCCCGCAACGAGTTCGGCATTGTCGCCCGTGGTTTTGATATGGTAGGTGGTCTGCATGAATTGGCGCCGCTCAGGCATCACGTCGGATGCCGTGATGTGGTCGGGTGCCACCGTCCGGCTCTCCAGCAATCCCCGAATAATGGCTTCGGCCATATTACCGGCACCGATAAATCCGACCCGTCGACCTGCAAGTGCATCTTTTGTCATGGCGTCCTGTCCTGGTATCCCGTTGGGCATTGGGGCCGGCAACAGCCCGCCGGCCGGGGGTTTTTATCTGATGGAAACCTAATCCATTTATTCTGAAATGTCCAACGAGATTGAACCGTCGGACGGGGTAGCGTCGACGGATTTCATCCCTATTATAATCTGCAGGTTATGGACAGGACGTCAACGAGCAAGGGAGGGCAATACGATGAACCCATCCGAACGCGATGTGGTGATACTGGGATTAGGGCCGGCCGGTCTGCAGGCCGCGGTCCATGCGGCACGGCGCAAAATGTCCGTACTGCTCATGGGCAGCATTGAAAAAAGCAGTCTTTTTACCGCCCATATCGAAAATTATTTCAGTTTGTTTAATATTTCCGGGGAGGAACTGCTGCAGCGCGGTCTGGAACAGGTCCGGCGTTTTGGCGCGGAAATTCTGGAAGAGAATGTCATCGCCATCGATCCGGAGGGTTCGCGTTTTCGTATCCGCACGGAAGGGGGGGCCGTTATCGATGCCTATAGTCTGATCCTGGCGACGGGTTCCAAACGCAACCAACTTGGTGTTCCGGGCGAAAAAACCTTTTTGGGCAAGGGTGTCAGCTACTGTGTGGACTGTGACGGACTCTTTTTCCGCGGGGTCGATGTCTGTGTCGTCGGAAACGAAAGTGCGGCCGTGGACGGGGCGCTGACATTGGTGAAGACCGCCCGGGCGGTTCATCTGGTTTGTGAGCGCGTGGCGGTCGCCGAAACCCTGCACAAGGAACTGCGGGCGTCGCCGGTGATCGTCCATGAAAATAGTCGCATAAAAGAGATCTACGGCAACGCGGCGGTCGAAGGGGTTCGTTTAGCCGATGGTACCCAACTCCCGGTGGAAGGCGTTTTCATCGAACAGGGTGCCAAAGGTGTACTGGAACTGGCGCTCAAACTTGGGATTCAGTTGGACGACGAGATGAAATACATCCGGACCAGCAAACAGCAGGAGACCAGCGTGCCCGGCATTTTTGCCGCCGGCGACATCTGCGGGATGCCTTGGCAGATGGCCAAAGCCGTCGGGGAAGGCTGTGTCGCGGGTATCAGTGCGGCGGTGTGGGCCAAAAATCAGCGACGCAAGGCGGGATAAACGCTTCGGGCCAAAACCCCTCTCACGATTTTCTCAGCCTCCGGGACAACGCGCACCGGGGGCTTTTATATTTTTAGTCCCCCGCTCCTTGACGACAGCGCATTTATCATTACTATTAACATTAATATTTAATAGTAATATACAAAACAAGATCATTTATAGGAGGCAGTCATGGGAAAAGTTATCGGAATTGATCTGGGAACCACCAATTCATGTGTGGCGATCCTGGAAAACAAGGAAGCGCAGGTGATCACGAATACGGAAGGCGGGCGTACCACACCATCGATCGTCGCCGTCAATGACGGGGGTGAACGACTGGTGGGTCAAATCGCCAAACGGCAGGCCATTACCAATCCGGAAAACACGGTGTTCGGCGTCAAACGACTGATCGGTCGCAAATTCGATGCGCCCGAGGTGCAGCAGGATATCCCGGTGCTGCCGTATCGGATCGAAGCCGCCGAAAATGGCGATGTGCGTCTCCGCCTCAAAGGCAAGGCTTACAGTCCGGCGGAGATATCCTCTTTTATTCTGGGGGCTATCCGCAAGGCGGCCGAGGATTATCTCGGAGAGAAAGTGACCGACGCGGTGATCACGGTGCCGGCCTATTTTGACGACAGCCAGCGTCAGGCGACCAAGGACGCGGGTAAGATTGCCGGCCTGAACGTGCTGCGCATCATCAACGAGCCCACGGCGGCGTCGCTGGCCTATGGTCTGGAAGGGAAAAAGGATCAGAAAATCGCTGTTTTCGATCTTGGCGGCGGAACCTTCGACATCTCTATTCTGGAAATCGGGGACGGTGTTTTCGAAGTCAAAGCCACCAACGGCGACACCCACCTGGGCGGTGAGGATTTTGACCTGCGCCTGATCGACTATCTGGCGGACACCTTCCGCAAAGAACAGGGCATCGACGTTCGATCCGATAAAATGGCGCTCCAGCGCCTCAAAGAGGCGGCCGAAAAAGCCAAAATGGAACTTTCCACCGCGATGGAGACGGAGATCAACCTGCCGTTTATAACGGCGGATGGCAGCGGCCCCAAGCACATGAACATCAAGGTTTCGCGGGCCAAACTGGAAGCTCTGGTGGCCGATCTGCTGGCCAAACTGGAAGGGCCCTGTCGTCAGGCCTTGCAGGATGCCGGGCTGAAAGCGGCTGATATCAACGATGTGGTCATGGTGGGGGGCATGACCCGCATGCCGGCCGTGCATGCCAAGGTGAAGGCCATTTTCGGCCGCGAACCCGGTAAAAGCGTCAATCCGGACGAAGTGGTGGCCATGGGGGCCGCCATCCAGGGGGCCGTCTTGAAGGGCGACATCAAGGATGTGCTCCTGCTGGATGTCACCCCTTTGTCCCTGGGTATTGAAACCCTGGGCGGCGTGATGACGCGCCTGATCGAGCGCAACACGACTATCCCGGCGCGCCAGAGCAAGGTGTTTTCAACGGCGGAAGACAACCAGCCGGCGGTGACCGTCCATGTTCTGCAGGGTGAGCGGGAAATGGCCGCCGACAATAAAACCCTCGGTCGCTTCGAGCTGACCGGGATTGCACCGGCCCCTCGCGGCATGCCGCAGATCGAGGTCACCTTCGACATCGATGCCAACGGGATTGTGAATGTTGCGGCCACAGACAAGGCGACCGGCAAGGAACAGTCCATCCAGATCACGGCCTCCAGCGGCCTGGATAAGGCGGACATCGAGCGCCTGGTGCGCGAAGCGGAACTGAACGCGGACGCGGATCGACGTAAAAAAGGCTTGGTAGAGGCCCGCAACGAAGCCGATGCGCTGGTGTATACCACCGAGAAAACGATACAGGAATTGGAAAGCCGGCTGGATGCGGCCTCCCGGTCCCAGGCCCAGAATGCGGTCCAGGCGCTGAAAACCGCCATGCAGGGTGAAGATGTGAGTGAAATTCGTCGTCTGAGCGAGGATCTTAAACGCATTGCCCAGCAGATCGGCACGATGGCCTATAACCAGGATGCCGCGGGCGGACCCTCTGGCACCAATGGGCCGTCATCTGCAAGTCCCCAAAAGGAAGATGTGGTCGATGCCGATTTTGAAGAAGTCGCCTGATCTTGCCACCGCCCTCTGTTTTGCAGAGGGCGGTTTTTTTTGCCCGGGACAATTCCCGCCGAAGCGCCAATCCGTCGTATGAACGCTCGCATTTCGCCACCTTTAGTGAAGGCACCGGCGTGCTTCGGGGCATGACGGACCATTCTTAATCACTTCTGCCATTGATCAATCGAAGATCTCACGTTTCATGGGCGGAAACTTTAGGCGGCCTGGCCCTTGAGCCCGATCGCTTCGGCCACTGCCTGCATGCCCGCAATGGTATCATTGATCAATTCTGTCAGTTCCACCCCCAGCATGGCCGCCCCCTTTTCAATGATGGACCGGTCCACGCCGGCGGCAAAGCGTTTATCCTTCCATTTTTTTTTCACAGACTTGGGCTTCAGATCCATAACGCTCTTAGAAGGGCGCACCAGAGCCGTGGTGGCTACCAGGCCGGTCAGTTCATCCACGGCAAAAAGAACCTTTTCCATGGTGGAGCGAGGCTCAACATCCGAGCAAATGCCGTAGCCGTGGCTGACGACGGCTCGGATATAGTCTTCCGGCCAGCTGTTTTCGCGCAGAATCGCCTCGGTTTTAATGCAGTGCTGATCTGGAAACTGTTCATAATCCAGGTCGTGGATCAGTCCGATGACGCCCCATACGGCTTCGTCTTCTCCGTATTTGCGGGCAAAGTGGCGCATGACGCCTTCAACCGCCAGGGCGTGTTTACGCAGGCTTTCACTCTGGTTATAGGTTGTCAGTAGATTCCAGGCGTCCTCGCGCGTGGGGGGCGCGTTGGTCATGGTGGGCCTCCTTTATGGTTCCAAGAGCAAGAAAAGCTTCATTTACATTCAAAAGTTTGATAATAAAGAAAAATTATCGTCTTTGAGTCATTGCACAACACTCCGCTAGGCGTTTTAGATTATGGACCCCAATCTGTCAAAAGCCATCATCGATTTTTTTATGGACATCCCGCTTTTCAGCCGAATGAATGCCGAAGAAGTCAAGCTGGTGGCGAAACATATGAACGTGATCGAGTTGCAGCAGGGCGAAATCCTTTTTCAGGAAGCCGACCGCGGAAACTTTATGTGTTTTATCGCCCACGGGACCCTGGATGTCATCAAGCAGCCGATCGCCGCGGATCAGGAAATCGTGATTACCACCCTTCGCAAAGGGCAATCCATTGGTGAGATGTCGGTGATCGAAAACCTGCCGCGTTCTGCGACCATCAAGGCGCGTGATAATGCCAAGCTGTTTATTCTATCCCAGGCGGCCTTTGACCTGGTTCTGACGCGTCATGCCAATATCGGCATCAAGCTGTTGAAAGGTGTTGCCATCCTGCTCAGCAACAATCTGCGCAAAACCTCCAGTCGCCTGGCGGATTATATGTTGCCCATCAGTTGATTCATGATCGGCCTTGCCCGCCCCCAAATAAATAGACCGTTGCGGCGCCTTCCACCGGCCTCCCATGCGCCAAACGTCCCACGGAGAACCCACAATGAATGACAACCTGCTGGAAACCCGTCAACTGAGCAACGGCACGACACTCAATCTGTATGATGCCTCTCGCCGTCAAGGCGCTGATCGCTGGATTGTTGTCATGGAGGCGCAGCTCGATATTCCTGTCGATGAAGCCTGTTTTCCGTCGGAAGGGGTGGAAGGCCTGTCGCTGGAAAGGGTTCGGGAGACACTGGGTTCCCGTGTTGTTTTCCTGAGCCGCAGGGAGCGCGTTTTCGTTCCCGATGACGAAAAAGACGGCCTCCTTACCATCCTCAGGGATGAATTTTGCGCAAATGCGGTTCCCTATCTGGCGAATCCCATTTTCCCTATCCGATTTATCCTCAAGCAATATCGGGCGTGTCTGAAAACCAAGGCCTGGCAGGAAGCCGCCGCTGCGGCCACCCTGCTGGATCCCTCGTAAAGTGCTTTTCCCCGACCGGCCGGGCGGCAGGACCGCGCACGATCCACACCCGGGATGCGGGAACATCTTTTTCAGCCTCAGCTGTAGTCGTAACTGCTCGCGCAAGCCCGTCAAAACCATTCAAGTCGCCGGCGCAAACCGCCGATACCCACGGTAGGATCCTTTGCACGCCGTCAATGCGGACAGGGGGCTTGAGTTTATTGAGAAAAAAAATATAATAAACGGGTATTCGGTCAAACTTTGGGTCTGATGTGGGCTTATGACAGAGGAAGCAAAAAAGAACATTCGGGTCGGGTTATGGGCACTGGTGATCCTGTTGCTGATTGCCGGCGTGCCGGTTTCAGCCGATATCTACATGTATCGGGATGCCGACGGGGTCATGCATTTCACCAATACGCCATCATCACCGGAATACCGCATTTACATTCGCAGCCCGAAACCCCGCTTCAATTCCTCGGCCAATATCAATAAATACGACCGCATCATTAAGGAAGCCGCGCACCGTCATGGCGTCGATTTTTCCCTGCTCAAAGCCATCATCCAGGCCGAATCCAGTTTCAATCCCCAGGCGGTGTCCAAAAAAGGCGCCCGGGGCCTTATGCAGATCATGCCGCAAAACTATCCGGCCTTGAATATCAAGGACCCGTTTGATCCTCGCCAGAACATCATGGGGGGCACCCGGTATTTCCGCAAGCTTTACGATCGCTACAACGGCAAGCTGGCCCTGACGCTTTCCGCCTACAATGCCGGTCCCACGGTGGTCGATCGCTACCAGCGCATCCCGCCGATCCCCGAGACCGAGCGTTACGTTGAAAAGGTCATGCGCTTTTACCGCCATTACAAGAACAGCACCTGAGTCCCCGCGGGCATTTTAAGTATCAATCCACCTTCAGCAGAACCTGGGCCGTCCGGCTGGGAATGTAGAGCTGTAACCTTCCCGGCGAAGTTACGGAAGCCGCTTCATCAGGCAGGGTGAGGTGTGCCTGGCCAGGTTGCAGGCGGCCGTGGCCCCCAAAGTGCGGTTCGTCGCTATCGAACACCAGCCGGTATTTTCCGGGGGCCGCACGGAAGCCGTAATCCGAGAAGGATTGTGTTGGATGAAATCCGAAGACGAACAGAAGGTCGCCGCGCGCAAATATCAGGATCTGATCGTCTTTGTGCTCATAGACCAGGCGTGCCCAGGGGTCTTTGAAAACGGAATAGGTCTTGACCAGGTCGAGCATGGCCCGGTCAAAGGTGGCCAGTTGGCCGTATTTCAAATCGGGGTGATCCGCCAGGTGCCACTGGCGTCGGGCGAAGTGATAAGACCAGTGGTTGCCCTCCCGGGGAAAATCGATCCACTCGGGGTGGCCGAATTCGTTGCCCATAAAGGTCAGGTAACCGTGGCCAGCCGTGGCCAGGGTGATCAGCCGGATCATTTTGTGCAGGGCCACGGCGCGGTCCATGGCCGGGTCCGGATCGTCCCGGTGCATGTGATGATACATGGCGGCATCGGCCAGGCGGAAGATGAGGGTCTTGTCCCCCACCAGCGCCTGATCGTGAGATTCGGCGTAGCTGATGGATTTCTCATGGGGGCGCCGATTGGTCAGTTCGTGCCAGATTTGACCGGGCTGCCAGTCTTCATCGGCCACGTCTTTGGTTAACCGGATCCAGTTGTCGGGAATCCCCATGGCAAAGCGGTAATCGAAACCAATCCCACCCTGATCCTGCGGCAGCGCCAGACCGGGCAGACCGCTGATATCTTCGGCAATCGTGACGGCCTGCGGATCGATCGTGTGAACCAGCGTATTGGCCAGCGTCAGATAGGCTATGGCATCTTCATCCACGTTGCCGCCGAAATAATCATCGTAAGACGTGAAGGCTTTGCCCAGACCGTGGTCGAGATAGAGCATGCTGGTAATACCGTCGAAACGGAAGCCGTCAAAGCGATATTCTTCCAACCAGAAGCGGCAGTTGGACAGCAGAAAACGCAGCACGTCGATTTTGGCGTAGTCGAAACAGCGCGAATCCCAGGCCTGGTGGCGACCACGCGGCCCGTCGTGAAAGTACTGGTAGAGCGTCCCGTCAAATCGGCTAAGGCCTTCCACCTCGTTGGAAACGCCATGGGAATGCACCAGATCCATGACCACGCGCAGACCGGCACCGTGGGCGCTATCCACCAGGTATTTGAGATCCTCCGGCGTGCCGAAACGCGAAGAAGACGCGAAAAAATTAGAGACCTGGTAACCAAAAGAGCCATAATAGGGGTGTTCCTGCACAGCCATCAACTGGATGGTGTTGTATCCGGAACGTTGGATGCGCGGTAACAGGTGGTCGGCGAACTCGCGATAGGTCCCGAGGCCCTCTTTTTCCTGGGCCATTCCCACGTGGGTTTCATAGATGAGGATGGGGTCCTGGGGCGGCGGGGCTTCGTTGATCCAGAGATAGGGCTCCGGCGGTTCCCACACCTGGGCATTGAATATCAGCGAGTGCTGATCCTGGACCACCCGGCCGGCATAGGCCGGCAGGCGGTCGCCGCTGCCGCCCGGCCAGTGCAGGCGTAATCGAAACAGGTTGCCATGCGCGATGTGGTCATGGGGCAGCCGGATTTCCCAAGCGCCGTCACGTCCCGTCACGCGTTGCAGCGCATAAGATGGTTCCTCGGTCCATGCATTGAACGTTCCCACCAGATAAACGGCTTGTGCGTTGGGAGCCCACTCCCGGAAGACCCATCCCTCGGGGTCCCTGTGCAGGCCGTAATACAGATGATCGCAAGCGGTGTCGGCCAGCGACTGACTCGGACCGATCAGCTGGCGGCGGAGGTCGTCTAAAGCCTGCCGGCGTCTCACCAGGGATTCGCGATAAGGGGTTAGCCAGGGGTCTTTCGACAACAGTCGTTCCAGCCATGGGGGGGTGTCGGGCTGATGTTCGGATGCCATGGGGCGAACCTCTCTAAGTCATTTTCAATGGCCGCGCCGGGCCGGCGGGTCTTCCCGTCGATGGGGATGCGCTGCGATCAGGGGGCGTTCCAGCATTTTTTCATACAATTTTATATACTGGCGGGCGGTCACATCATGGTTGAAGGTTTCCGCACTCTCCTGCATGATGCGTTGGATCTGTTTCCGGCGCGTCTGCGCGGGTGATCCGTGGAAGAGCATGGCCTGG
Source organism: uncultured delta proteobacterium (assembly GCA_963850465.1). Taxonomy (GTDB): domain Bacteria; phylum Desulfobacterota; class Desulfobacteria; order Desulfobacterales; family UBA5852; genus JABZFP01. The sequence goes on along the minus strand of CAWKLN010000022.1, from coordinate 24,788 downwards.
TCCATCGCCCAGAAAAGCCCCTGGCTGTCATAGACATCGAAAAGAAACCCGTTGCCGGAATTGGTTTCCGGCGAAAGATGGGTCACGGTGTCGTGAATGCCGCCGGTATTGTGCGCCACGGGCAGACAGCCATAGAGAGGGGCGATCATCTGGGGCAGACCGCAGGGCTCGAAGCGCGAGGGCATCAGAATGAAATCGGCCCCGCCATAGGCCACCCGGGCCAGCTGTTCGTCAAATCCGCAAATCGCCACCCGGTCGTACAGATCGTGGAAGGCCACGATGTTGTGGAAGACGTTCTTATACTCCCCATTGGCCACAAAGACGATCTGCAGATGACGATCCCAGTATTTGGACACGACCGCGTATAGGATTTCAGCCAGAAGCTGGCAGCCTTTCTGAATCGGATCCAGGCGATGGGGCCAGAAAAAGATCGGTGCCCGATCGTCTTGCACCAGCCCGAGACTGCGTTGCAGGTGGTGTTTGTTTTGCTTTTTGCCTTTGGCATGATTCGAGGCGGAATAGGTCTGCACCAGCGCCTCATCCGTTTCGGGGTGATAGGAGGGATCGGGTGCATTGAGAATGCCGGTGGCACACCCCGCAAGGAATTTGTTGGTCAGCTCCTGCTTGAGGGGGGCTTCCACGAAACCATGGCGGCCCTCGACAATTTCATGGAGAAACGTCGGACTGACCGTATTCACAAAATGGGCGGCAAAGACACCGCTGACCAGCAAGTCGACCGGATTGACCTCCCGCGTTTCCTCGTACTCCACAGCCATACCCTCGTAATATAGGTGATGCCAGAAATAGGCGGCATCGATCCCGCGGTCTTCGATGTAAGCTAGCCGGGTCTTGACCGTGTGAATATTGTGAATGGTGAACAGGCAGGGAATCCCCATCTCGCGTGCGGCCGCCGGAATGAGGCCGGTCATCCAGTCATTGCAGTGGATCAGGTCCGGTTTGACCCGCGGCATGATGTTGTTGATGATTTCGCGCTGAAAAGCCAGCGCGATTTTGATGTTATCCATTCCATAATTGGAATAGACGGTGGTTTTATAAAAAAAAGCGCGGTCTTCGGCGAGGTGGATCCGTTCGTCCGGCATTTTGTCGCGAATGCGCCGGAATTCATTTTTGAGTACAGGCGCCGTGTGGGCCGCAAAAATTTCGCGGTAGTCCGGCAGGGCCACATGGACATCGGCGCCCTGATCGAACAGCGCGCTGATCAGCGCGGCGGAAACATCGGCCAATCCGCCCGCTTTGGCCGTAAGGTGGTTGGACATGTTACCCATGCCTTCAGGAAGGTACGTGACTTCGGGTGTCACCACCAATACGGTGGGGTTGCTTAAAGACGTTTGCATGGATGTCTCCCTCGCGTTGCGACCATCCCTCCGGAACGAAAGGCCATCGCCCTGTAATGCCGTCGTGCACGGGTCCGGTGATTTACCCTGGGTGTGGCCATCAGGCCCATGAGATCAGTCCCGGCGTGTAGCGAATCCAGATATCGCCCTTGGGCGTGACCCGGGCTGTAAACCCGAAGCGCCCGGGGGCTTCGCAGGGCAGTGTGCAGCTGTAGAGATATCGGTTATCGCTGAGTTCTTCCTCCACGGTCATGGTTTCACGGTAGGTGACCTCCAGACGGTCCACGGTCTTGGGCGGACCGTAACAAAGTTCCACCTCGACTTCGGCGGGCTTGATTTCACCGAGATTAACGAGCACGGAGATCTGAAGCTGGTCGCCGACCCGCATCGGCCCCTCGGTTTGCGGCACCGGAAAATCGACGATCACATTTTTCCAGAGCTTTACGAGGCGGGAATTGATGTGGCTCATCTCTACGGCCTTCCGGGCCTGGTCGGCCAGCAGGTCGTCATATTGGCCTGCCGCGGTTTGATAAAAACGCTCGCTGTACTGACGGACCATACGCTGGGCGCTGAAATCCTGCATCGCCATGTTCATGGAGGCTTTCATTTTTTTGAGCCAGCCCAAAGGCAACCCGCCGCTCTCACGGTCGTAAAAGCAGGGAATCACCTCGTTTTCGAGAACATTATACAGGGCTTGGCCTTCGATCCGATCCTGATAGTCGGCATCTTCAAATTCCTCTCCGTTACCGATGCGCCAGCCGCAGTTATCACTGTAGCCTTCGCACCACCATCCGTCGAGAATGCTGACGTTGAGGACACCGTTGATGGCCGCTTTCATTCCGGAGGTGCCGCAGGCCTCAAATGGTCGCCGGGGCGTATTCAGCCAGACATCGGCCCCCTGGACGAGCCGTCGTGCGATCTGCATATCGTAGTCTTCGATGAAGACAAAGCGATGCCGCAGGTTGGGGCGTCGGCCGAACTCCACCAGTTTACGGATGAGTTCCTTACCTTCGTTGTCCTGGGGGTGGGCCTTGCCGGCGAAGATGAACTGTACCGGAAAATCCTTCGAGTTGATCAGGGCCTCCAGGCGTTCCGGATCCTGCAGCAACAGATTGGCCCGTTTGTAGGTGGCAAAGCGTCGCGCAAATGCGATGGTCAACACATCCTGGTCCAGAACGGATTCCACCGCTTTCATGGTTGTGATGGGCGCGTTGCGCCGGCCGTATTGATCGGCCATGCGACGTCGGCAGGCCCGGATGAGACGGGCACGGTTGGTTTCATGTGCATGCCAGAGCTCCTCATCATACATCTCTTCCAGCCGGTTGCCGTTATCGGTGCGCCCGACGGCCATGTGCCAGTCCGGGCCGATATAGCGCTCGAACAACAGGCTGGTTTCCGAAGACGTCCAGGTCGGAATATGGACACCGTTGGTCACATGGGTAATGGGCACCTCATCTTCCGGAATCCCGGGCCAGAGATGATGCCACATCCGGCGGGCGACAGCTCCGTGGAGTTCACTGACACCGTTGCAATGGGCCGACATGCGCTTGCCAAGGATAAACATGGAAAGCGGAGTGTCGGGAGAGCTGCCCTGGGGCTGGCCCCAGCTGATGATGGACTTGATGCTGGTGCCGAGTTTTTCTTCAAACGGTTTTAAACAGGGAGCCACCATATCCACCGGGAAATCGTCGTGGCCGGCCGCCACCGGCGTGTGGGTGGTAAAAACCGTGGTGCGCGGCAGCACTTCCATAGCGGTCTTCAAATCCATATTACCGGCGGCCATGAGTTGGCTGAGGCGCTCCAGGCTGGCAAAGGCGGAGTGTCCCTCGTTCATATGAACGACCTGGTGGGTTCGCTGGAGTGCCGCTAGCGCCCGCATACCGCCGATGCCCAGCACAAGCTCCTGGGTCAGGCGGCGCGGGCTGCCGCCGGAATACAGCCGGGCGGTAATGTCCCTCGAGGCCGGGGGGTTTTCGCGCACATTGGTATCCAATAGATAAAGCGGAATGCAGCCCACATGAATTTCCCAGACCATGGCATGGATGGGGCCGTCGGGCCCGTCGACCGTGACCATCACCTCTCGGCCCTCGGGGGTGCGGGCGCGTTCAATGGGCAGCATGTAAATATCGGTTTCAGGGTAGGCCTCCTGCTGCCACCCCTCGTCGTTCAGGAATTGCCGGAAGTATCCCTGTCTATAAAAGAGGCCGATACCCACCAGCGGCAGCTTGAGATCGGAGGCCGCCTTGAGGTGGTCGCCGGCCAGGATACCCAGACCGCCTGAATACAGCGGCACACTTTCGTGCATGCCGAATTCCATCGAAAAATAGGCAATCGTGGCGTCGGAGGCATACGGCGTGTCTTCGGCGCGCGGGGTCATGACCTGGGATTCGAAATGGTCACGGACCCGGGCCATATGGGCGAGGAACCCTTTATCACTGGCCAGTTCTTCCAGGCGTGCCTGGGGAATGCGGGTGAAAAAAAGATGGGATTTCCCTGGCATTGATACCAAAGACCGGGGTGGATACGACGAAACAGCTCGAACGCATCCCGCTGCCAGCACCACCACAGGTTGCGGGTCAGCGTTTCTAGAAACGCCAGGGGCTCCGGTAGAAAAGGGAAAACCTGGAAAGTTTGAATATTTCGCATGTGCCGGCCTCCAAATGGTTATGGTCGCGCCCTCAGGGCGCGCGGGTGTCAATAGCGGTTCAAAAAGGCGCTGAAGCTTTCGGCCCGCGAGGGCTATATCGTCTGCGGGTTAGTGTTGGTTTAGCATCTGCCATACCCGGTAGACCTCACTCACGGACCAAGCCTGGGCATCGCAGCCGCGCGGGTGATGAGGGCTGTCGCCATCCAGGACTTCCGGTATATGGCCCAGGCAGCCGCTATTCATATGGTCCAGGGCCGTGGCCAGGAGGGCGCGCGATGTCTCGCGGCCGCTATCACCGTATACCATGGCCCGCGCTTCGCAAAAAGAAGGGAAAACCCATGTCCAGGCCGTGCCGTTATGGTAGGCGGGCTTGCGCCGGGTATCTTCGTCTCCCTGGTAATGCCCCTGATAGGGATTGTGGGGATCGTTCAAGAGACGTCCCTGGTGCTGAACAGCCAAGGGGAACTGCACGGGTCGATCCGCCAGACTGCGAATGCCGCCCGGTACGATCAATGATTCACAGGCGTGAACGATCTGCTCGGCGTGAACCGGGTCGTTGATGGCACCTAATGTGACGGCGAACAGCTGATTGGGGCGCAAGGCATCATCGGCCTGGCAGGCCGATGCCGGGCGCCCGGGCGGACCGTGCAGGCAGTCTGAGAGATACCCCAGATCATCAATAAAGTATAGATGATTGATGGACGCCGCAACCTGATCGGCCAACTGCCGCCAGCGCGTGGTTTTCTGCGAACCTCCGATTTCCGCCAGGAAATCCAGGGCGGCAAACCACAGGGCCTGGATTTCAATGGGATAGCCTTCCCGTGGCGTGCCGGCCGGATGATTCGTATCCATCCAGGTAAAGTGGGACGGGCTGAAGAGCAGGGCGGATTCCGGATCCATGGCGATGCCGTTGGGTGTTCCCCGGCACAGGGCGGCGCCCATGTCGGAAAGGACCTCCCGAAGAGGACGTTCCCCGCAGGTCATCTCCAGAATCTCGGTATGCCCCTGTTCGATCAGGTCCCGGCAGACCACAAAGAGCCATAAAGGGGCGTCGGAAGTGTCCCGGTTACCGGCATCATTGCCGCGGATCATGTTCGGCAGGGTGCCGCCCTGTTCGAAGGCGGCGAACTGGCGAATAATGTCCACCACCATATCCGTCATGCCGGCGGCGATCATGCCACGGCAAAAAATCAGCGTATCCCGTCCCCAGTCCAGGAACCAGGGATAACCGGCGATGACCGTGGCAAAAGCCCCTCTTTTGACGATGAACTGGGACATGGCCTGCCGGAGGGCCAGCTCGGGTATTATATATTCGGTCGGCGTATCGATGACTTCCACGGTTGCTTGAGGTCCGTTGGGCGCGTCGGCTGGCGCGTCCACCTCGGTAAGTACCCGGGCGGTGAAAACCTGCTGTTGGCCCCCAGCCAGCGGGGCCGTGAAATAGCCCGGACTGAAGAGATCCGAATCCGCTTCCAGGCCTCTTTCCGCTTCCAGCGGGCGGTGCACCATATAGGCCCATTCCGGCTCATGGATGAAATCGCCCCGTGACGCCGTCAAGCGCAGGTGGCGCCGCGGGTCCGGCCGGAAGGCGAAACCGCCGGGCATGGGCGTCACTGACTCCGGGTAGTGGCTTTCCGGGCCCAGAAAGGCTTTGGTGGTCGTGTGAAAATTCCGGTCTTCAATGTCGGGGCGCACGATCAGGCTGATCGGTTGGTCATCCGGCAGGCCATCGGGCAAATGGTCCGCGGGCGCCCGGACGAACGTGACCTGAACCGTATTGGATGCCGCCCGCATGCGCATCGCAATGCTCAGGTGGATAGACTGTCCCTGCCCGGTGGGGATGTGAAAACGCCACGCGGCACGGGCCTCGTCGTCGTAATGAAACGATTCCAAACAGTCGTTGCGGATTTCCTGTGAGTATCCCTGGAACACCACCCAGGCGCGCATGCGGGCCAGCATGACCCAGCGGTCTTCCGGAACGTCGGCGTTCAGATTGGCAGCCAGCAGGGCGTCGTAGCGACTGTGCAGGGTGCCCCATCGAATGGGGGTATGCGTCATGGCTCCGCGGCCGTTGGTGCCCAGCCACACCAGGGGCGTATCCGGCATGTCCCGGCGCTGCCACCGGGTGCGTACCCGTACGTCATCCGGCGGCCCGAGAATCTGCAATTCCGTGCTGGATCGCTCGGTCGCTCCGGGGGCATAAAGAAAGAGTTCCAGCATCACCAACCCCGCTGACGGCGCGACCTTGTTTGGCGCAAAAAGCACGACATGATGACCGCTGCGGGTGACCAGCGACTGTTCCGCGCCGATCACGTCGTTAGCACGGACGATATGGGTGCGAAAGGGGTGGGGTGCCGACACCAGCAATACATGCCCGGGGGGCAGCATGACCCGTCGTTTGAGGTCGTGGGGCCATTGCCAGTGTGTTACGCCGGGCTCACTGGCGGGCGGTCGCAGGCGGCGGCAGAGGGTCATGGGGTCCTTTGCCAGTGTGTCTGCCAGGGCGTCGATATCGAGATGATCGCAACGGTCTCCGTTCCAGTACGCCACCAGATCCAGCACTTTGGCCCGCCGGCGCTGGTGTTCGACGCGTGGCCCAACGGCCACAAGGGGACGGTCGCTGGGTTCGGGCCACTGAAAGTGCGCTTCGGACGGCGCCAGACAAAGCACTTCGCCCGCCTGCAGCTCGCAACGCGTAACGCCATCACGGGCGGCCAGGGCTATTGAGCGATCGCTCAGCAGGTCCGTAAATTGCGCTGGCGCCGGTCCGGCGGCTGTTGACGGCCAGCTGGCCGTGGCAGGGGCCTGATCGTCCAGGTTGGCGACCACCAACAGACGCTGATCGGTCGGGACATGGTGGCGCAGCAATACGGCGACATTGCCCCCGTCGGCCTGGATCAGTTGCAGTCGGGTCCGGTCATGGAAACAGCGGTGGTGCTTGAGCAGGTCGGTCATCCGGCGGATGGCGGCCACCTGGTTGGGCTCGGCCCCCCAGTTCAAGGATGGCGATTCGTGAACGTTGATTTTTTCGGTGGCAAACCATTCGACCCCGTTGGCGAAGCCAAACGCCCCCTGGGGCGCAAAAAGCGCGCAGAGCGCGGTCCGCATAGCGGCCCAGCGATGGGATCGTGCCGCCAGGCGGAGATTATCGTGGGTTTCCGCGTAGTGCACCGTCAGTCCGTCGGTGGTCGATATGTCGAAGGCTTGCGGCAGGTAGGCTTCCATTTGGCCGCGGTCATAGTTTTGGAAGAGCTCAGAATAGGCCCAGTTGAAATTAGCCCGATTCAGAAGGTCGCGAGTGACCGAAATTTTACCTCCCAACCCTTCCAGGAAAAAGATGGTATCGGGGAACTGTTGGCGCACTTTGGCCACCATGTAGCGCCAGGCCGGCTGCGGAATCATGTAGCCGGCATCACAGCGAAAGCCGTCCACCCCGCGGCGGCACCAGGTGAGAAACATCTCCGCCATGAAATGCCACAAGGCACGGTGCGAATAATCCAGGCGGGTCAGATCTTCCCACTGGACGCCCCAGGCGCCGGGCACCTCGATGCGCCCCCCGTCGTCCCGGGCCAGCCATTCCGGGTGCATCCCGTGCATTCGTGCGGCCCAGCCGGTGTGGTTGATGGCGATATCCAGAAAAATACGGGCCCCGCGGGCGTGGATGGCATCCACCAGTTCCCCGAACTGCTCCAGAGGGGTGGCGGCCGGATCAAATTGAGCCAGGGCGGGATCGACGTCCAGGAAGCTCAGGGCGGCATAGGGGCTGCCGAAACGTCCCATGCGGGCGTAGGTGGTAGGGGTCGGATGAATCGGCAACAGCTGAAGGATGGTGCAGCCTAAATCTCCGATGATAAAATCAAGGTGTTCCATCAGATCACGGAAGGTCCCCGAGGGGGGGATGACGGTGAACTGCCGGCGGTCGAGCTCCGAAATGGCGTCGCTGGTCCACTGCGGGCCGAGGCGGCCGTCCTTGTTGGGGCCGAACTGCCGCACGAAGGCGTTATAGATAATATTGGCACCGCAGCTGGTGGCGGGCTCCACATTGATGACGGTATTTTCGCCCTGCGGCCACAGCGGTGTCTGGCGGCCCGCCTCCATGAAATAGCATTTGGCTTCAAAATGGCCAACTTGTTGAAGCGGCAAGACGATGCGAAAGACGGTATTGTCCACCGAAGACATGGGCCGATCGTACCAATCCCGACCCAACGGGGTTTCGTCCTGCTCGGCCTGGCGAATAATCTCCTCCCGCGTCGTTGCAACGTGGCCGACATTCGATCGCAGCCAGGCCTGCCCTTCCAGTGGCCGGGAGAGTTGCAGGGTAAAGGTCACCGTATCGCCCCGGCTCAATAAAAGCCGCTGGTTGGGGGACGGGAGCTGTTGGAGGGTGACCTTCATCGGGCGTTCATCCTGGAATACGTGAAAACAACGTCGGGTGAGGGGCGCTGATCTGGCATGCTAACTTTCCATTCCAAAGATGTTCAGCATCAGGCTGCTTATTCGTTCGCGCAGAATGCCATAAGAATAGTGGCGGGCCGCGACCTGGTAGTTGTGGGTCACCATCTGCTCCCGCCGGGCCGGTGAATTCAGGATTTCCCGCACCGCTTCCACATTGCGGCCGGTGAGATAGCCGTCCATGACCACCAGGTCGAAACCTTGAGGTTCGATGTCTTTGACAAATATGGCATAGCGGTTGATCAGCAGGGGCTTCTTAAAATAGATCGCCTCCAGGAAGGCATTGCCAAACCCCTCATATAAACTGGGATAGGTAATAAAGTCGGCATGGGGATATATATCCCAGAGGGAGAGGTGCCGGAAAACGTCATGCACCGGCGCGTCCGATGATATTTCAGGGGATTCCAGAAAGCGCAGATCTACCCCCATCTTGCGGGCGTCTTCTTTCAACCATTCGACATAGTCGAAGCCTTCATCACCGGCCGCATGGGATATGACGAGTTTGCAACGCGGGTCGCGCAGCTCTTTGACCAGTTCAATAGCATGTTCGATGCCCTTGCGCTGAACCACGCGGGTGGGCTGCAGAATCATGATATCGTCGCCGCTCAAACCGAGGTTGTCGCGCAGGACACTGCTGTGCGGCACATGCGCATTCGGCGGGTGCGCGAAATCAAGCACGTTGGGAATAATGATCGAGGACAACCCTTTGCGGTGGGCCAGTTCTTCCTGGGCCGTGGAATTGATAACGACGTGTTCAATATTGTTCAGCCGGGGCGGGAACGCCATGCGCAGGTAGTCACCGACGGCATTTACAGAGAAACGCACCCGTTCCCAGTAAAAATCGTGGTGATGGGCGATGGTGGGGATCAAGGTCTCGGCGATCACCTCGGACAGGGCCAGGCCGAGCGGTATCTGCAGGGGGATCGTCAATGCATTTTGGACGATCAACATGTCCAGCTCGAAACGCCTAATAAATTCGTGCAGACGGCCCCGCAGGAAATAGCGCAAATCATGGATAGCGTCCGTGATGGCCGAGGGGCGGGCTTTATGGCCGAAGACGGCCCGCATGATTTCCTGATTGCGGTCGGTCTGGAAATGCGCTTCGGGCACCAGTTCACTGACCTCCGCCGCTTTATCCAGCTCTCCTGCAAACCAGAAGCAGTGGTGTCCGGCCTCGCTGAGCACTTCCGCCCACTTGGCGGCCTCCAGGGAAACGCCGTCCGTTCCCGAGAAGCGTGTGGCGATGAAACCGATATTTTTTTGTTTCGTGCGGGTTTTGGATGACATGGTCATTACCTTATCGAGCGAATTCAAGACGTCTCTTAAACAAAGGCGGCTGCCAGCATGGGCGATTTCCCACCGCGCACAACGGATCGAGGGGATCAGATCGAGCACCGGGTCAATCGGGTCGCTGGGATGGCAGGGGAAACCTAGGTCCGCAATCTAAAGTTGCAAGTCCTGGTCGACGATGGTGTTGGCTTTTACGACGGCCTGTCGCGAATTGTTGTTGGTGATGGTGATATCACCGATGATCGTAACACCGCCTTCGAAAAGGATATCGCCCTTCAACCGGAGATGGGTACATTGCGCCAGCCCGGGGACGCCCTGGGGGAAACGGGCGTCGAACATGTCGATTTTACTGTAGAACCGGGGATCCAGTTCGATCCGGGGCCCGGGTGGTGTCATGTCCGGATTGGGTTCCAGAACCAGATTCGCGCTCAGGCGAAACGCATCCGAACGAACGGCCAGCAGGTCATCGCAGGTTTTGACCGGGAAAAAACGGGTCCGCGGGACCTGGACCGCCCGGGCGCCTTCAAAAAGGGCGATGGCCGCACCCATGGCGGACTCCACCTGGTAAACGGCCGGGCTGTCGGCATCTCGGGGATCGAGCGTTTTAGCATTCAGAATGAGAGGCAGCCGCAGGGCTTTGTTTTCGGCAATCAGTAATTTCAGGGCGGCAAGATTCACCCACAGGTTGTTGGTGTTGAAAAAACAATAGATGTCAATGTCCCGTCCCTGGCTCTCGTCAGGAAACTGGGCGGACTCCCGCAGGAGCAGCTCATCCGTTGTCATTCACGGCCAGATGCCCCCCTTTGGCGTCGGTGGGCGTGCGCCGGGCCACTTCCATCAGAAAGGGCAGATCGTTGTGGGCAAAGTATCCGAGGATGCGCTCGTCCATGGTGGCACCGAGATTATCCGAGTTGCAGAGCAGGGCATACAAGATGCCCTCGTCCAACAGGCGATCAAGGATGCCGGCGGTGGTTATGGCCGTATAGATATCGCCATGCCCGGGCGGGTTCCATTCCAGATCGGGATTGGTCGGCCAGGACTGCCGGTGTCAGGGTGTCCTGCAGGATTTTCGGAAATCGATTCTGGACGAACATGAGCGGCGGGTCGGCCGGCCTGATCGCCCCCAGGGCCTCCTCGGTCGACGCCTGGGTGCTGAAGCTGTTCATGAAGACCTGTTTGTGGCGCAACCGCGCCGACTGCCCGACAATGACCTCCAAAAATGATTTTTGATCCTTGACGGTGAGCAGGGATTTGGGCCCGGTCAGGCCCATGCTGGTGCCCAGGCCGCCGTTGAGGGTAATCCGGACCGCGTGCTCAAGGGCGGCACGCCCGGTGTCGGCATACGCCGCAAGCGATTCCGCCGTGACCACCTCATCTTCCCGGGGGGGGCGGATGGTGTCGTCCGGTATGATGCCGGTAGCGCCTTCAACCACCTGCCGATAATAAGCGCCGAAGGTGTCGATCACCATGGGAGCTAGCCCGGCGGCCGCCATTTTTTCCTCAAAAAGGTCGAGATGGTCATTGCGGTGCTGGTCCATGTCCGTCATCCTGCTGCGCCAATCCTTATTTTTACCCAATGTTACCGTGCTTGCGGGGGCTATTTTACACGGGCTCGACCCACCCCATGGGGTCGTCTACAGCACCGTATTGGATTTCCGTGATGGCCTGGTAGAGTTTTTGCGACAGGGGCCCAACGTTGCCGCCGCCCACCGGGAGGGTGCGGCCGTCGTAGTTCAACTCCCCGACCGGTGATATGACGGCGGCCGTTCCCGACCCGAAGATTTCCTTCAGCTGGCCGGTTTCGTGGGCGCTCACCACCTCGTCGATGCTGATCCTGCGCTCGGAGACCGTGAGACCCCATTTGCGGCCCAGCGCCAGCACCGAATCCCGGGTAATACCGGGCAGGATGCTGCCATTGAGGGCGGGTGTGATCAATTCGTCGCCGATCACGAAGAAAATGTTCATGGAGCCCACTTCTTCCACGTATTTCAACTCGACCCCATCCAGCCAGAGCACCTGGGTATAGCCGGCCTGGTGGGCTTTGTCGCCGGCCAGCAGGCTGGCGGCGTAATTGCCCAGCGTTTTGGCTTCGCCCACCCCACCCCGCACGGCGCGGACATGCTCCCGGGTGACCTGGATTTTAACCGGGTTGAAGCCTTCCGGGTAATAGGCCCCCACCGGCGATAGAATAATGAAAAAGCGGTAGGTGTGGGAGGCCCGCACGCCTAGAAATGGATCCATGGCGACAATGGTTGGTCGGATATAGAGGGAGGTCTCGGGCGCGTTCGGGACCCAGTCTTTTTCCAGCTGCAGTAGTTTTTTCAAGGCTTTCAGCATGAAGCTTTCATCAAACGCGGGGATACACAGCATGCGACAGGATTTGTTCAACCGCTTGAAGTTCTCCTGGGGGCGAAACAGCTGAATATTGCCCTTGGCGGTCCGGTAGGCTTTAAGCCCCTCGAAAACGCCTTGACCGTAATGGAGGACCATCGTGGAGGGATCCATCGCGATCGGGCCATAGGGCTCGATCCGGGGATGGTGCCAGCCCCGATCCGGATCATAATCCATATTGAACATGTGATCCGTAAAAAGCGTGCCGAATCCCAGACGGTCGGCGTCCGGTTTGGCGTTGAAAGATTCGGCTTGGGTGATGGTGATATCCATAACGGCCTCCTTGAATGGTCTAATATGGTGGTCCGGATGACGATCCGCGCGCTATCCGGTGCGGTTTGGTCAAATGCCAGGGCCAGCTGCCCGGTGCGGTCGTCATGGCGACGAACCGTGGGAGGACCGCAGAGCTCCTCGACAATGCATTCGGCTTCGGCGGCGATTGTGTCGGGAAACAAGCGACCGCCGATGATGGTGTTTTCGTCCGCCAGTACGATATGGGCATGGAAAAACGGTCGGGATCCCGCCGTGGAGAGCAGGCCCCGGCAGGCAACGATCTCCATGGGGCGCTGTTCCGTGCGGGTGACGTAAACCTGCTGACGAGGGTCAAAGGTGCCTACGGTCAACCGTGTGACGCGACCGGTTATCGTCACGCTGGCCGTGGCGATCTGTTCCTCCACCCCCAGCGTGGTGACGGCCTGGATCAGGTCCTCATCGCCGGTTAAACGACCCAGGAAGCATCGTCCCGGCTGATAGGTGTGCCACGCCCGCATGTTCCCAAATTCCAAAGGATACTAGCCGCTTATTTCATCCTAAAAAGAAAATTCATAACATGTTGAGAGCTTAAATCAAGCATTAAGTTATGCCGGGTACGCACATATGCTTTGTAACGGCGGGTCCAAACACGCGGGGCAGGTTTGACTTCCCCCGGCAACTCCGCTATTGAGGGGATGCTTTGCGACCCCTTGCGAATGAATACTATAAATTATAACAAGCACAACCACGACGCGGTGGAGGTTAATCAGACATTATGACGGACCAGGACAACATAGCTCAAATCACCCCGATGCGGGTGGGCCTCAAGAATCGCTTTAAATTCAAATGCCATCCCGGCGTGCCCTGTTTTACCCAATGCTGCCGGGGAATCAATATCGTTCTGACACCCTACGACCTTATCCTGCTGAAAAACAGACTGGCCTTGTCGTCCGAAGAGTTTCTGGCCATCTATACCGAACCCCATATCATGGAAAAAACGGATTTGCCGGTGGTTACGATGAAGCTGCTGGACGACGAGCAAAAGTCCTGCCCTTTCGTGCGGGAGGACGGCTGTCTCGTTTACCACGATCGTCCCACGACCTGCCGCTACTACCCGCTGGGTGTGGCCTCCCTGACCCACAAAGAGGGGGCGGACGATGAGGGGTTCTATTTCTTCGTGGATGAGGCCCACTGCCGGGGGTTCGAGGAAAATCAGGAGTGGACCGTGGCAGAGTGGCGCAAGGACCAGGGCGTGGACCGCCACGACGAGATCAACGCCGAGTGGACCGACCTGGTGGTGCGCAAGCGCTCTTTCCCGGCCAATATCAAGTTGACGGAACAGAGCAAGCAGATGTTTTTTCTGGCCAGTTACAACATCGACAAGTTCCGGGAGTTTGTCTTCAGCAGTTCGTTTCTTTCACGCTATGACATTGATGCGGCGACCCAGGAGAAAATCAAGAACGATGAAATCGAATTGCTTAATTTCGGAATGCGCTGGCTCAAATTTATCCTTTATAAGATAGGTGATTTTAAACTGAAATCGGAGGGCTCGCCCGACTAGCGCCGGATGTTTACCAGGTTATCTGATAGCGCCGCAGCCGGTTGACCGCTGCGGCGCTTTTTTGTTTGACGTGCCGATCGCTAAACCCAGTCGAAGGTGCGCTCCACGGCTTTCTTCCAGCGCCGGTAAGCTGTTTCGCGCTCTTCAGCCGCCATGCCGGGTTCCCAGGTCTGATCCACGGACCAGTTTTTGCGCAGGTCGTCTTGGCCGGTCCAGTAGCCCACGGCCAGGCCAGCCGCATAGGCCGCGCCCAGGGCCGTGGTTTCCGTTATCGTGGGGCGGATGACGGGAACATCGAGAATATCCGCCTGGAACTGCATCAACAAGTTGTTGCCCACCATGCCGCCGTCCACTTTGAGACGGGTCAGATCGACCCCTGAATCCTTGTTCATGGCCTCCACGATGTCGCGGGTCTGGAAGGCGTTGGCTTCCAGGACGGCGCGGGCCAGGTGCCCCTTGTTGACAAAGCGTGTCAGGCCCACGATCGCCCCACGGGCATCCGAGCGCCAATAGGGGGCGAAAAGTCCTGAAAAGGCCGGCACGATATAGGCACCGCCGTTGTCTTCCACCGACAGGGCCAGTCGTTCGATCTCCGAAGCCTGATCGATCAGGTTCAGGTTGTCGCGAAACCACTGCACCAGGGCGCCGGCAATGGCAATCGATCCCTCCAGGCAGTAAACGGGTTTCTCGCCGCGGACCTGATAGCCCAGTGTCGTCAGCAAGCCGTGTTGGGATGCCACCGGCGTATTGCCGGTGTTGAGCAACAGGAAACATCCGGTGCCGTAGGTGTTTTTGGCCTCCCCGACCTTAAAGCAGGTCTGGCCCACCAGCGCCGCCTGCTGATCGCCCAGGGCGCCGCAGACGGGCACGGTGGCTTTCAAGGGACCGCTCTGAAGCGTATGTCCCCAGGTGTCCCGGTCCACGGACGGTACGATGCGCGGCAGCATTTGCGGGGGAACGCCCAGGGTCTGCAGAATGTCGGCGTTCCCAGGCCAGTGTTTTCAGGTTCATCATCAGGGTGCGGCTGGCGTTGGTGACATCGGTGACGTGCGCGCCGCGGTTCGGGCCGCCGGTCAACCACCAGATCATCCAGGTTTCGATGGTGCCGAAAAGGGCCTCGCCCTTTTCAGCCGCGGTTCGGGCTTCCGGCACGTTGTCCAGGATCCATTTGAGTTTAGGCCCCGAGAAATAGGTGGCGATGGGCAGCCCGGTCTGTTCCCGGAACCGGTCCTGCCCCCCCTGCGCCATGAGGTCGTTGCAGATCTTATCGGTGCGTGTGCACTGCCATACGATGGCGTTGGTGTAGGGACGTCCGGTGCGTTTGTCCCAGACAACGGTGGTTTCACGCTGGTTGGTGATGCCGATGGCGGCCAGTTGGCTGCCCTGGATACCGCTTTTCCCGAGCGCCCCCCGTATGACCGCCTGGGTGTTTTGCCAGATTTCCATGGGGTCGTGTTCGACCCAGCCGGGTTTGGGAAAGATCTGTTCATGTTCCTTCTGATCCAGGCCGACGATGCGTCCCTGCCGATCAAAGATGATAAAGCGATTGCTCGTGGTCCCCAGGTCAACCGCGCCGATATAGTTGCCCATGGCGGCCCTCCTTTCTGCGGAAGTTTAAAATGTTCAACAATGCTATATATCTATGGACTTATCAGCGTGTAAGCATGGGGTTTCATTGGTGCACATCACCGGGGAAAAAGCAAGCGCCGGCTCCCGCGGGCACCGCCGGCAGGATCAGCGGTGCCACCCTTTAAAGTCCATCGTCGCTTGCCAGACCCAGGGCGTCCGGCGGCAGCCCCAGGGCCTGCCCCAGAAGCTGGGGGTAAAGCCGCGCCGGGAGGGGCGCGTCGTCTTCCACAGGATGGGCGGCACGCACTGTTTCGAACTGAATCTGGCAGTAGGTGCAGGCCGTGGCCAGAACCTGGGCTCCGGCCGCGCGGGCATCTTCCAGCTTGCGGGCCATCAGTTTCAGGGACAGCTTCGGGTTTTTGTCCCACACGGGATGACCGCAGCATTCCAGCCGCAGGGGCCAATCCAGCGGTGTTGCCCCGATCGCGGCAATAAGATTTTCGAAAATCGTGGGGGCCAGGGGATTGTCCAATTGCACCACGTGACCTGGGCGGAGGGCGTGGCAGCCGTAATGGGCCGCAACGGAAACCCCCTGCAGGGGATGGATCACCCGAGCCCGGATGGCCTCGATGCCGATATCCTCGGCCAGAACCGAAAGCAGGTGGCGTACGGGAATGTGCTGGTGCCAGTGGAGCCCCTCGGCGTCCAGTTGATCGTTCACGAAACGGCGCAGCGCGGCATTTGCGCCCAGCCAGTAGGCGGCCTGCTTTAGATTTCCAAAACAGCACTGGCAGGGTGTCAGCAGCGCTAAGCCCTCCCGGTCGGCAATCGCCAGGTTGCGGGCGGCCGCCAGGACGGAGGCCGCAATATTTTGATGGCGCACCGGATAGCCACAGCAGTTCAGCTCGGTGTTGTCCAGGCGGATACCGAAGGCGCGCAGCACGGCCCGTGTCGCCGTATCGTATTGGGGCAGGAAGGGGGTGATCTTGCAGCCCGGGAAATATAGGTAGGTCGTTGGCGCCATGTTATTTTCCGTGGACCGGCCCTTTCGATTTTTTACACATCGGTAACGGTTGCCTGTGCCGGAGACAGACCCCGTCGACAGGCCTCGTTGCGCAGCTCATAGAGCACGTCGGCCACTTTGACATTCTGGGGGCAGTGCTCCTGGCATTGGTAGCACGTTACGCAATCCCACAGCATACGGCAGCTAAAGGCCTCGTCTTTAAGTTGCAGGCGCATCAGGTTCATGATCTGCTGGGGGGTCAGATCGAGATCCCGCTGCGGGTCGTCACTGGCCGCCACCACGGGACAGACGCTGGTGCAGGTGGTGCACTGGATACAGTCCCAGAAGGTTTCCGGCCGGTTCGTCAAACCCAGCGACGCCGGTGGGGCGCCGGAAAGGGTCGATCGGGGGGCAAGGGCTGTCGATCCCGACAGGGAGGCGGCCCGCTCATAAAACGGAGAAAACCCCTTGTGGACCAGACCCCGGCGGGACGCCTGCCACAGATCCTGCAAATCGATTCCGGACGGGCACCATTGGGTGCATCGGCCGCACAGGGTGCAGATAAAACTGCCTTCCATCAGCATGGCCATCTCCGCCGCCGCTCCGGTGGGCACCTGTCGTTTCAGCCCCTGGAGTTTTTCGGAGGGCAAGATGGTGGCATTCGGTATCACGCGGTAAATGGGTGCCACGGAACAGTGCACATTGCACACACCACAATGGGTGCAGGCATCCAATCCCAGGGCCCGCAGGGCGGGGCGCAGGGCGGGTGGCCGCGCCGCAACGGGCCCTGCGGTCCGGGCCAGCAGGTTGACCGGTGTGGCCAGCAGATGAAAAAACTTGCTGAACGGCAGGCAGGCTAACGCCAGACAGCTGGCCAGATAATGAAGGGTCCACAGCCAGATATCGACACGCAGGGTGTCCATCAGCCCCGCGGCGGGTTTCAACAAACGCGAAACCGGATAGGATAGAAACGCGGCTTGCGGCCGTGAATGGCAGGACGCGCAGTAGCCCTCGTGGGCCATTTGTCCGGTTTCCCCGTCGTAAATAATGTCACCGGAAGGGGATGACGCTAGTGCGGCACCCATTTCGGCCACCCAGTATTGTTGCAGGGCGGCCACTTCCTCAGGATCATCGTTACCCATATACTCTTCCACCATTTCGGTGAAAATGGCGGGGGATAGGATCTGGGAACTTTCCAGCAGAATGCCGCTGACGATGATGACTGCCAACAACAGCAGGACCAGACGATCGGCGTGTGATCGGATGCGTCCCAAAGTGGTTTGCATTCGATGCCGGATCACGGTCCCCAGGACGCCGGTCAGCACCAGAGCGGCCAGAAGATTGCGCAGCCAGCGAAAGGGATTGCGTGTCGGGGCATAGTCGGCAAAAAGAACCGGGGCCGTCCAATCATCCAGCGCATGCAGAACCACCAGCAGTAAAAACCCGTAGCACAGCGCCACATGCATGGCCCAGCGCAGCCTGTCCTGGCGGAAAAGGTGCCCCTGCAATACGACTTCCCACAGGAAAACGCGCATCAGGTTAAACAACCCGGGGCTGAACAATGCGCCCAGGAGAGCGCGACCGGTGGCGGCCAGTCGACGGCCGGTCGACGGGTCATCGTTAGCCGGGTCGATGTCGATCAGGAACCAGCGGCGGATGCGCCACAAAAGGCCCGCCAGGCAGATCCCCAAAGCAATATAGGCCAGGTTCGACATCAGCACGAAAGCTTCCTTTGTATTAAACGTCCAAGCGCCGGGCGCCGGTTCATGGGTGCCAGCCTCATGTCATGGTTGTCTGCCGGCCCTGTCCCAATATGGTCTGACTGGCGCGTACGGCGGCATAGGCACTGGCGATGGCCAGGCCGCTACCGCATTTTTGTCGAATCCAGTCCTGATGCGCCAGAATGGAACCGGCGGCAAACAGGTTCGGATAAAGACAGCGGCCCTTTTCATCACTGGGTCGCAGAAGGTCGTCGATGGCCAGCCCGGCGTGATGGATGGGATGCCCCGCGTCATGAAAGAGATCTTTGTGGTGCCATTGGGTGCGGTCGGTCGGCTGGTGGACCGGCAGGTTGAAGATGGTTTCCCGGATGGCGTGCCGGTCGGCATGCAATCCCTGTCCGAAAAATCGGCCACTGGCCAGAATAACGGCCCGCGCCCGCACGTGAACTTCAGGCGTTTCTCCCCCCACCGGCGCGATAAAGTCATGACCGGCAAGGCGTGGCTTGAAGAGGACTTTTTGTTGATAGCGGGCCCGCACTCCCATTTTGGGCAGCTGCCGTTCGAAGCATTCCCGCAGGCGCAATCCCGTGATGGCCGGCGGCATGGTGGGTATTTCGAAAATCGGGACACCGACGGCCTGCTGAATGTCGCTAAATACCTGCCGGGTGCGGGCAATCCCCAAGACGGCCGGCAGACCCACGGCCCGGGCATCGCCGAGATGCGTGCGAATCGAATGCGCCAGTTGCTCCCGGGCCGCCCCGGTTTCCAGTTTGCGTGCCATGCGTTCGGTTTGCAGTTCGCCGTTCAGGCCGGGGAAGGGCAGGTGCACCGTATCCAAAGCGGGCCAGTGGTCTTGAAGGGCGGCCTTGATCTGGCGGGCGCTGAAACCCTTGAGACCCGGAAAGTCCACCAGCAGACAGGGGAGACGGTTGGCAATGGCCAGGTCGGCCCCGGCCATGCTGGCCGGTAGCGCGTAGGTGGTTTTGAGCGTCCCCACCGGTGTAATGACCCGGGCATTTTGTTCGGGATGGCAATGATAGGGCAACGCCGCATTGTTCAGGAATCCGACCAATTCTTCCATGCCGGCCCGGATGGCGTCTAGACCGATGCGCGCATAGGGGTGATGGGGCTGGTCCTTAATCAACTGTGTGATGCCGTTCCAGGGGTTGGTCCAGGTCTGACCCGTGACCACCGGATGCACACCCAGCAGGTCCAGCAGGCCGCTTGCAAAATTCATTTCCCCGGTCATGCCCACCTGGACGGTATCGATCCCCCGCCGGGCGGCAAAAAGGGCGGCCGCCATACCGGCCATGCCGGTGCCGATGACCAGCAAATCGCATTTTATTTCAGGGCCAGCGGGCATCATGTCGTTTTCACCCATGCGTTGTCATCATCGGTAACCTTATCGTTGTGCGCGAGCGACCTGTTCCAGACCGAACAGGCCGCTGTGCATGGCTTCCAGGAGCTCCGCCTGGGCCAGCGAGATATCCCATAACAAGGGCTGCTGTCCGCGCCAGCGTTTTTCCAGAAAAGACCGGAGTTCAAGAAGGCCCTGATCGCCTTCTAATTCGCCGATGTCATAAAGATAGGCGGCCAGCCGCTGGCTGCAGAAGGTTCCCTGACAGGGCCCTTTGCCGATGCGGCTGCGCAGTCCGATGGCGTTGAGGCTGGGGTCGCCGCTTTGTTTCCGAATCGACGCCACGATCTGATCGACAATGCTTTGCGGAACCATTTCGCATTCACACAGCAGCATATCGTGAGGGTCGTTGTTGCGGATCCACAGGCTGGGAGTCAATCCCGGTTCGGTCCAGTGGGCATCGACGGTTTGCGGTAGCGGGGCGAGATGCGTCCGGCAGGGTTGGCAAGACCCCAGCCGGAGGCACACCCGATCGGCGGTCTGTTCGGCCATCAGGCGAAAGGTGGTGAGCTTGCCGCCTGTGATGGTGATAAAATTTTCCAGGCCGGGGTCCTCGCTGGCATGGTCGATCAGGGCAAAACCGCGGCTGACATCGCGGTCATCCTCTTCGTCGTCACTTCCGATCAGCGGCCGTACGCCGCAGTAGGCGCGAATATAGCGGGTGGTGGCGAGGGCGGGGACCATGGCCGCCCCTTCATCGATGATATGGTCGATCTCATCGAATTTCCGGATAAATCACATCCGGTGACGCGCACCGCTCGGAAGTCGTCCCCAAAATGGACACCGTACCGCCGGGCACCAGGATGTCGCCGTCGGTGGCCCGGCGCAGGCGATTGATGACCCGCCGGCTCAGGCGGATGTGCGTGACCAGCAGGCTGCCTTTGGAATAGCGGATGCGGATATCGATGCCCGCCAGCGCCGCCACCTGGCCGGCCCACGCCCCGGCCGCATTGACGACGACATCGGGCCGGACACGTGTTTCACGGCCCGTCAGCGTGTTGCGCAACTGAACCGATTGGATTCGCCCGGCGCGGGTTTCAAAACCGGTCACCTGCGAAAAGCGCAGCAACTGGCAGCCATGGTGCCGCGCCTGGGCCATGTTGTCCAGGGACAGCTTGAAGGGATCGATGGCGGCGTCTTCCACGGCATAGGCGGCGATGATTTGATCCGAAAGGGCGGGTTCCATCTCGCGGGCTTCGGCTGGATCCAGGAGTGGGTGGGATACCGCTGGCGCGACACATGGCGGGGAAATCGGCGATGTAGGTTTCGTCGTCACCCGCCACGGCCACGAACAGCCCACCGGTGTCCTCGATGCAGTGGGGTGCCAGTCGTTTCAGCAGCAGATTTTCACGTCGGCATTCGGCGGCGGCGGCCGGATCGGACGCGATGTAGCGGGCGCCGCTGTGCAGCAGGCCGTGGTTGCCGCCCGAGGCGCCGGCATTGATGTCCTGTTTTTCAATCAGCACGCAGTCAATCCCGCGCAGGGCCAGATCCCGGGCCAGGCCGGTTCCGGTAACGCCGCCGCCGATAATGAGTACCTGGGTATTCAACGCAGCCCTCTATCTATGGTTCGGGTTGATCATATCTTTTCAGGTTGGCGTATTTATTGGGCGCTGTTTTTCTCTTGCGAAAATAAAAAGGCCATGTTACGGCATTCCAGGCACGTATTTCAGGTGCACATTCCCCATTTAGCCATGCTATAGCTAACAGAAGCACTCCGTTTTGTCACGGATATTTTCTTTTTATTACAATTTGGACAATAAATTTTCTATACCGAAAACAATTTGGATCAACACCATGCCCGGAAAGTGTTAGCGCGATGGCCCGAACCCCCAAGAATACCGACAAGGCGCCCGCCGCCAAATGGCATGGTAAGGAAAGTGCCCCGTTGAACGGCAAAATCGGTCCGGTGCGGGAACGGCATGCCAAAATCCAGCACCTGGTGCGGGCCAAAGGATTTATCACCATCGAACACCTGGCGGCGCAATTCGACGTCACCCCCCAGACCATCCGGCGCGATATCAATCTCCTGAGCCGGGAGGGCGTCATTCATCGCTACCACGGTGGTGCGGGTCTGCCCCCCAGCACCGAGAACGTCGCCTACACCCAACGCAAGGTGCTGTGTCTCAAGGAGAAGGAGCAGATCGCGCGCATGGTGGTTGCGTGCATACCGGATCACGCGTCCCTTTTCATCAATATCGGCACCACCACCGAGGAGATTGCCAAATTGTTATGCGGCCACGAACGGCTGCGGGTCATCACCAACAGCCTTAATGTGGCCTCGATTCTGGCGGGCAATGACAACTTTGAGATCATCGTGGCCGGCGGCCTGGTCCGTCCCCGGGACGGCGGGATCGTTGGGCCGCTGACCATTGATTTTATCCAGCAGTTCCGGGTGGATTTCGGCATCATTGGTATCAGCGGCATCGATGTGGACGGCACGCTGCTCGATTTTGATTATCGTGAAGTCCGCGCCGCCCGGGCCATCATCGACAATTCGCGCAAGGTTTTCCTGGCGGCCGATCATACCAAATTCGGGCGTAATGCCATGGTCCGGCTAGGTAGTATCAACGAAATCGACGCCCTGTTTACTGACCGGCAACCGACCGAATCACTGATTGAAGCCATGAATGCGGGAGATGTCGAACTGCATGTGGCCCAGCCGGCTCTGGATCCGAGGGCCGGGGGTGGATAATCGAAGGAAAACGAAAGCGTGTTTTCACTTGCGAAAAAACAGAGGCTGTGCTAATCCGATAAAAATCCTAAATCATACCCATCATTTGTGCATCCTGCACTTGTCGATACTGAGTTGGAAGACGGAAGCGATCAAAGGCCAACAGGGGGGACTGTATGGGCCTGGTGCTTAAAAATGTCGATAAAATCGTCGACGGTGAAACCCATCTGAAAGGGATCAATCTCGAATTTGAAACGGGATCCCGCAATGTGTTTCTGGGCCGCACGCTGGCCGGAAAAACCTCCCTGTTACGCATCATGGCCGGCCTGGACCGCCCCACCCGCGGGCAGGTGCTGGTGGATGGTGTGGATGTCACCGGTGTTTCGGTCCGCAAACGCGGCATTGCCATGGTGTACCAGCAGTTCATCAACTACCCATCCCTTACCGTATACGACAACATCGCCTCACCCTTGCGCCGCAGTGGGCTGAAAAAGCGTGATATGGATCGACGGGTCCGCGAAACCGCCGAGATTCTGCATCTCGAAGATCTGCTGGATCGGTTGCCGGCCGAGCTCTCCGGGGGCCAGCAGCAGCGCACGGCCATTGCCCGGGCGTTGGTCAAGGATGCCAAGCTGCTCTTGCTGGACGAGCCCCTGGTCAATCTGGACTACAAACTGAGGGAAGAACTGCGGGTGGAACTCCAGGAGATTTTCCGCAAACGCTCTGCCATCGTTGTGTATACCACCACCGAGCCATCGGAAACCCTGATGCTGGGTGGGAACGTTGTGGTTCTCGACGAGGGGCGGGTTCTGCAGACCGGGGTCACCACCGCAATCTATCAGCGGCCTGAAACCCTGAGAGCGGCAGAGGTTTTCAGCGACCCGCCCATCAATGCCCTGGAGAGCACGGTCGCCGATGGCGGGGCGGCCATGGGTGACAATATCCCGATCCCGCTGAACGGCCACCTGGCCGGCCTGGCCGACGGCGTGTATCGGTTTGCCTTCCGATCCAACCACCTGTGGCTTTCCAGCCAGGAGGAGGGGGACGTCGCCATTCCCGGTAAAGTGGAGTTGGCCGAAATCAATGGTTCGGAAACCTTTGTGTACGTCCATCACGGGAAAAGCGCCTTCGTGGTGCAGCAGGAGGGGGTGCACCCCTTTGCCATAGGCACTCCGATTTCCGTGTTCCTGAACCCCAAGCACCTTTTTGTATACGACACGGCCGGCCGGCTGGTGGCGGCGCCCCCGGCCGCCGGGGTTGCCGAACAGCGATAGCCAGGAGAATGGCATGGCGCGCATCGAATTCGATCAGATTGCCCACTCATACTACCCGAATCCACGGGAACCATCGGATTACGCCCTCAAGGAGATCAATACCCTGTGGGAGGACGGCGGGGCCTATGCCTTGCTGGGACCGTCGGGCTGCGGCAAGACCACCCTGCTCAACGTGATCTCCGGGTTGCTGCAACCCAGCCGTGGGCGGGTGCTTTACGACGGCACCGACGTGACCGCCTTGCCACCGGAGAAGCGCAACATCGCCCAGGTATTTCAATTCCCGGTACTTTACGACACCATGAGCGTGTTCGATAATCTGGCCTTTCCCCTGAAAAACCGGGGTTTCAACCGAGCGGACACCATCCGGCGGGTGAAGGAGGTGGCCGAAATTCTCGACCTGACCCAGGACCTGAATAGGAAGGCGGCGGGTCTGACTGCCGATGCCAAGCAGAAAATATCCCTTGGGCGCGGCTTGGTGCGAAGCGATGTGGCGGCCGTGCTCTTCGATGAACCGCTTACCGTCATCGATCCCCACCTGAAATGGCAGCTCCGACGGAAACTCAAGGAAATCCACGAACAGCTGAAACTAACGCTGATCTATGTCACCCACGACCAGGTGGAAGCGCTGACCTTCGCGGATCAGGTGATCCTCATGTACGAGGGTGAAATCGTTCAGATCGGCACGCCGGAAGACCTTTTCGAAAATCCACGGCACAAATTCGTCGGTTATTTTATCGGGAGCCCCGGCATGAATTTTCTACCCTGCACCCTCGAGGGCCAAAAGGCCCGGGTCGATGGCATCACCATTGCCCTGGCAGAGGAAACGGCCGCGCTCGGAGCGGCGGCGAAAGGAGCGCTGGAGCTGGGTATTCGTCCCATGCATATTGAAGTGCACGCTACGCCTGTCGATGATGGGGTGCCGGTAACGATCAATGCGGTGGAAGACCAGGGCAGCTTTAAAATTCTGAGCGCCGCCCTTAATGGCCACACCATACGCGCCCGCGTGCCCGAGGGACACCCCGTACCGGAAAAGCGGGCCTGGCTGAAATTTCCGCCGCTGCGAACCAAACTGTTTGCCGATGAACGGCTGGTCAGATAAAGGGAGGACCCCATGGAAAAATGGGCGGACAACAAGGCATGGTTCCTGGTGCTGCCGGTTTTTGTCGTCGTGGCATTCAGCGC
>CAWKLN010000021.1:0-21866 GCA_963850465.1 uncultured delta proteobacterium | reverse complement strand
GATGCCGATTCCGGGAAACCTGCTGACAACGGCCATGGCCGTCATGCCCCACCGGGACGTTGGCCAGGCCCTGGATGCGGCCCTGTCTCTGGATATCCCCTTCTGGCCCCAGCTGCCCCGGCTCAATTATTACGAAGACATGTACGTGCAGGCTTCGGAGCATTTCCCCGGCATTGTGCTGAACATGCGTGAACAGACGCTGGCATTCTCATTGGACAAATTTATCGCGGAGTTTGAAGAGACCCTGGCACATTTTGAAGACCCCGCCTATTTCGACATCAGCCACACCTATTCAGCCGTTTATCATCGATTCCTGGCCATGGACCTGGCGGACCGCCCGGCGATCCGTGGACAGTTGGAGGGGCCGATCAGCTTCGGACTCAATGTTTTGGATCAGAATCGCCGTCCCATCCTTTTCGATGATTCGGTCCGCCCCTTTTTGTTCGAATTCATGGCGCGCCGTATCAACGTGCAGTTGCAGCGGATGAAGGTGCTCAACCCCAACGCCTTCATGTTTGTCGATGAACCGGGCTTGCAGTTTCTCTTCAGCGCCCTGTCGGGCTATGATGCGCTCGCGGCCAAGAAAGATATGGACTATTTCTTTTCCATGGTCGATCGGCCCCGTGGCGTTCATCTCTGCGGCAATCCGGATTGGGACTTTTTACTCGACCTCGACATGGAAGTGCTTTCGCTGGACGTCTTCACCAACGGAGAAATCTTTTCCAATTACGCCAGCGGCATTAAACGTTTCCTGGAGCGTGGCGGAAGGCTGGTCTGGGGCATGGTGCCGACCAACTTCGAACCGTTCGGGCAAGAGAATATCGATTCACTGGAAAACCGCCTGGTCGGGCTCTGGCAGGTCCTGACGCGCAAGGGTATTGATAGGGATTTCATGCTGTCCCGCAGTCTTCTTTCACCGGCCACCTGCTGCCTGGTAAATCCGGACGGGGCACAAACGGTCGATCGCGCCTTCGGTCGTGTGCGCGATCTTTCCAGACGGTTGCGGGAACAATTCCGGCTGCCGTGATTTGTCAAGGACGGACAATGTTTCTGGCGATGGTATGGTTCGGTGTCTAACGATGCACTTTTGACTTTGTCGGGCGCTTTTGCTAAGTCTCGGGATACTTTTTCTGTAATATCAGCCGATGTGTCCCATTTTTGCCCTGCAAACGATAACGAAATATTTTTGCTATTGAAGCCTGCATTACCACATTCAATGAAGGATTCGATCATTCTTTTATTCCGAATCTGTCGTTGGATTGTTTCCCGGAAGTGCTGAATATCCTGACCGCATTAAAGAAGGGTGGTTTTTCCGATCACCATTCTGCCCAACGATACGCCAGATAAGCTTTCCTCCGCCATCGTGAGTCCCGCGGTTGGTCGCCTATGTGAAAACGATCCTCCCCGTGGAATCCGTTAACCCATGTAAACCTGGTCCCGGAGTTTCCAATTGACACCGGAGGCCCTGAAATGCGAACCTGATCGGGGATTTCATGGTGGGGTCCAAAACGATGAAACCGCAGGGCCGTCAGGCCTTATCGGTGGGCATGAACGACCCTGTTCGCATATCGCCCTGGGCACTTGGATGGTTTTTATGATAGGCTCAAAATACCCAGGGGGAATAAATCCTTCTACGCAGGAGGGCACCATGAAGTTAGCACCCCTCTTAATACTGTTGGCGGCATTTTCTCTTTGCATTTTGGCAACCAGCGCTGTCGCGGAAGCATTTGTCGGGCTTGTCAAGTCGGTGGAGGGGCAGGCATTTGTCACACGCGGTGGCGAACCTTAAGTATCGCGATGTGCATTTGCTGGACCTCGCCGCTGAGTCACGTCATGCACGAAGAGATTGTTCGCAACGATTGCGGTCGCGTGCGCGAGACCGTCTGTGGGCCGGCTGGGTCGGTCGACGTCGTTATGAATGAACCCGATGTCATTTGGCGTGTGTCCATGCAATCGGAGCGCATCAACCCATAAAGGATTGGATGGCGGATGACAATTGGCGGGAGACGGACAAGAAGAGTTTGGCAGGGTCGCGTATAAATGGCCGGGATGGATAGCCGCTGATGATTTTCATGGGGCTGGCACCCACGACCCTAAAACATTTTAATAGAATCAAAACAGGCCTGGTAACCGACTATGCAGGCGCTCTCAGGCCTGTTGGTGTTCCGATTTTACTATTCTAAGCAGTTGCTTGAAATTTCCTAAAACTTACGCGTGGTTATGTCCTCATTGCCGGGATTCGGCTGCCATTTGGTCTCTTTTTCTCTTCTGTATCATATCGCGCAGCCGAATGTATTAAAAAAGATAATTTACTTGCTTCGGTCGTTCTGCAAGATCTTCCTGCCCGTTTGGCGGGATACTTCTTGACATGGATAGGTAAACACCCTATACCATGCGGCTTCTGGAAGCCGATTCTTACCCGCAGGCGAATCTCGCAATGAACGCATCGGAAGAAATTTTCAGTGGCTCAGTTTTTGGCAACATAACCCCTTAAAGGGAATAATGGAAGAAAAGGAGATTTGAAATGAATAAAGGTGATTTGGTCAATGCGGTGGCAGAAGTGCTTTCTACTAAAAAGGAAGCTCAGGAAGCAGTGGATTGTGTTTTTGATACCATCAAAAAAACGTTGAAAAAAAACGAAGCGGTTCAGATTGTCGGTTTCGGAAGTTTTAAAGTCAATAAGCGGGAGGCCCGTAAAGGCCGCAATCCGCAGACCGGTCAAGAGATTCAGATCGCAGCGCGTAAGGTCCCGAAGTTTGTTCCCGGTAAAGCGTTGAAGGATGCCATAAACTAGCGGGTGTTTGCATATAGTTCGATAGAGGCGGAGTGGGTTTACCACTCCGCCTTTTTTGTTGTATGTCTGAGAGAAGGCATGGGATTGCCACAAGAGAAGGCTTGTCGATCACCATCCTGATGTTGATGCGAATCAGAAAACGTTCATTAAATGCGGTGTGGTGTGATATAATCGCACGCGTTGGGTTCACCATTTCATGGCAACACAGGAGGACCGTCATGTCGTCAGACAATACACCTTCCGGTCGTGAACGCAGGGATCAACTGGTCGCCGAAGCGCGGCGGGATCGTGAACAGCGTGAACAGACCTACCGCGAACAGGCGCTTAAGCTCTACCCCTGGATTTGTGCCCGCTGCGGCCGGGAATTCAAAGGGAAAAAACTGCGCGAGCTTACGGTTCATCACAAGGACCACAACCATGATAACAACCCCCCGGATGGCAGTAACTGGGAATTGCTGTGCATCTACTGCCATGATAATGAACACGCGCGCTATCAAACGGCCGATGCCTATGGTGACGCCCGGCCCGACGATGCCGGTGAAACGTCTTCAGGATTTCGTCCTTTCGCGGGCCTCGAGGGGTTGTTGAAAAATTTGAAGTAATGCAATTATTATCGCAATCGGGAGCCCGCCTGATCAATGCGGGAGAGGGATATCGTGGAAAGTCTTCGCCATGAATTGCGTGCTCTGGTTGCCAGGCTGGAAGAGGCTTTTCCGCAACCCGGTAGTATTGAGGATGCAACCCTCGTCCGTCTTCGGACGCTTTGCGCCGCTGCCGGCCAGGCCCGGCAGGCGAAAGACCTCGATGATCACTTTGCCGAACTAAGGCAATACTGGCTTGATTCGATTGACTGGTGTTCCCAGTTGTCCAAGGAAATTGAAAAGCTTTTGATCATGCAGGAAGAACTGGCCGCCTGCGGTGGACCCCTTGTTTCTAATGCGCCCCGTGGAGTGACGTCATGAAACGGTCGCTGTTATTTTTCATCTATCGCTATCTGATTCCTTATGGTGGATTACTGCTGGTCAAAGCGCTTGCCGCAACCTACCGGATCAAACTCTATGATCCGGAAAATGAAAAGAATGTTCTCGATGAGCATAAAAGCCTTATTTATGCCTCCTGGCACCAACGGTTTTTCCCGGGAATTACTTTTTTCTCCAGCCGCAAGCCGATTGCTATCATGATCAGCCAGAGTCGTGACGGCGAAATGGTTGCCAGGGTCGTCGATATCCTCGGGTGGTGTCCGGTGCGGGGTTCGTCAACACGGGGCGGTGTCGCGGCGTTGAGAAAGCTCAAGGACCTGGCGTGCGCGGGATATAAAATAGGGCACATCGTCGATGGTCCTACAGGTCCCTTCGGAAATGTGAAGGCGGGTTTGCTGCGGATTGCCCAGGTGGCCGGCAAGCCGATTGTCCCCACGATCACCTCGGCCCAGAAAAAATGGGTTTTCAACAGTTGGGACCGGTTTATGGTGCCCAAACCGTTTACACGGGTGATTATCCGGTTCGGTGAAGCCATCGGCGTTTCGGCGGAACTCGATGGTGAGGCGTTCGAACAGAAAAGACGCTTCATTGAGCAGCGCATGCAGGACCTGTATGCGGACACGGATAGCATCTGGGCCGATTCCGGCAAAATTGAGGCCGTCTTTAATAAATGAACCACTGGACGTTGCCGGGAAGCCGGGCATAGATGAGGCGCGGGATTGCAATGCGCCGGAATTAATTTGACCTTTGCGGGCGCTGTTTTTTCCGCTACAGTGGTTTATCCTTTGGATTTAATTTACCCGGGAGTGCTTATGGGTTCGATGATGCAGTTCCCTGATTTTTCAGATAAAATTGTCCTTGTCTATCTCATGGGGCGTCCGCCCGATGACGGCGTGCTGCTTCAGCATGCCGTATTTGAAATCCAGGGTGGTCGGCCATTTATCATTGGCGAATTTGCCGAAGGCGCATCGGCCAACGACTGGGTCGCTGGTGTTCACACGGCACTGGCCTGGGATACGGTACAACAATATTTCATGTTCGATTCCATGGAAGATTATATGGCGCGCGCCTCGCAGGCGTTTAATGCAGAGCAGTTCCACTGATGTCGCCGTTCGACATTCGGGCCCGCGTATGCCGCCAGAATCATCAGGGTGCCGACCATGACCGACATGCTTGTCAAACTTTATGATCTGCCCCCCGACGCATCGCCATTGCCCATAGGGATAACGGTTCGTCGGGCCCGTGAACCAGAGAAACATCAGGTCGTGACATGGGTGTCACGGGTTTTCTCGCAGGGGTGGGCGGATGAGTGTGCGGTGGCGTTCGACCGCCAGCCGATTGCCTGTTTTATTGCCCAGGCAAACCAGAGTATGGCGGGCTTCTGCGTCTATGACGCCACGGCCCGGGGCATGCTGGGGCCGATCGGACTGGCCGAACGTTACCAGCGTCGGGGCGTCGGCCGGCACTTGGTCGTGACGACCTTGCAGGATATGGCGGCCCGGGGTTACGCCTATGCCGTTGTGGGTTGGGCCGGACCGGACGCTTTCTTCACCCATACGGTCGGGGCAATGCCTATTCCCGATTCCAGTCCGGGCATTTATCGCGACCGGAGGCCACCGACGGATACCCCCTCCTGAACGGTCATCTGAGGATACGGCACCATGGATGAACAGGATCTGATGCCGTTTTTCATGGAAATTCATTCCGGCAATCCGCGGGAGGGGCCGGGCAGTCGGGCTTCCACCACACGGGCCTTTCAATTGCTGACCGAATTGCCGCCCCGACCGTGCATACTGGATGTCGGATGCGGTCCGGGCATGCAGACCATGGATCTTGCGCGCCTGACCGGGGGCGCTATCACGGCCGTGGACAACCATCCGCCTTATCTCGAGGCCTTGAGGACGCATATCGATGCCCGGGGTCTTGAAACGCGCGTTCGCGCTGTGAAGGGGGATATGACGGCATTGGACTTCGGGCCTGAACGTTTCGACCTGATCTGGTCCGAAGGCGCGATTTACATCATGGGGTTTGAGCAGGGCCTGCGGCAGTGGTGCAAGCTGCTAAAGCCTGGTGGGTATCTCGCGGTGACCGAGCTCAGCTGGTTGACGGAAGATCCGCCGGAAGCGGCGCGCTCTTTCTGGGCCAAGGGCTATCCGGCCATGCAGACCGTCGACGCCAATCTGGCGGTGATCGAAGCCTGCGGTTATCGGCCGAACGGCCATTTTACTCTGCCGGCGTCAGACTGGTGGGCGAATTATTACAACCCGATTGCCGCCAAACTGCCCACCTTCAGAAAAAAACACCATGCCCATCCGGCGGCCCAGGCCGCGGCCGATATGGAACTGGCGGAGATGGCATTGTTTCGGAAATACGCCGATGCTTACGGATATGTCTTTTATACCCTGCGCCGAGCGGTCTCAGGGTCCGTAATAGCGTGAAGCCTGTGATATATTCAATTTGAGGCCGTTTGGCATGCCATGCGCTAACGACCTTTCTAAACCCCTGTTCTGCCAATACATGATCATGCCGGAAACTTTTGCTCCAGATTTTAGCGGCTCACACCAGAGCGCGGGACGATCTTCTTTACGTCTGGCCAACCTGGATACCCTGCGCGGCATTATCATGACCCTGATGGCCCTGGACCATGCGTCCTTCTTTATTGCCCGGATGCATTCACGCGAGTTCTGGGGAACAGCCCTGCCGGATTATGCGTCGGCCCTGCCTTTTCTCCTGCGACTGGCGAGCCATATTTGCGCGCCCGGGTTTTTCTTCCTGATGGGCGCCGGCATGGCGCTGATGGCAAGCGCGCGTTTGCGTGACGGCTGGTCACAGGGACGTCTGACACGCTTTTTCCTGGTACGCGGGGCCCTGTTGATCGGCCTGCAGTTGCTGGTGGAAAATCCGGCCTGGGGGCTGGCTTTTGTGCACGGGGTGCCCGGCAGTTTCGTTTCGCGCGGTGGGCCCCTGCCGGGTGGCGGAGAGGGGTTTGCCGTATACTTCGGGGTGCTGTTTGCCCTGGGAGGTGTGATGATGGTGCTGGCCCCTACGCTGCGATGGCACGGACGCTTCCATCTGGCATTGGCCCTGGGCGCCATTTTGTTCATCCAGTGGGTGACGCCGGGCCCGGAAGCATCCCCGCGGCTTTATCCCGAAGGGCTGCGCTTGTTGATGATTCCGGGGCGCACCGGGCAGGTCGTGGTGTTTTACCCGGTGCTTCCCTGGCTGGGGATTGCCGGTCTGGGGGTTCTGTTCGGCCGGTGGTTGGAGGATTCCGGGCGCGACAGGGGGCCTTTCCGGTGGATCGGCCTGACAGGCGGGCTTTTGCTGATGCTCTTTTTCCTGATCCGCAGCCTGGGGGGGGCCGGCAATTTCCACCCCCCGACCCCGGGATGGATCGGCTTCCTCAACGTGACCAAGTATCCGCCGAGTCTGGCGTTTCTCTGCATGACCATGGGTGTCAATGGCCTGCTGTTATCGGCACTTTCCCTGAAATCGGTTGAACGGGTACGGTTATTCCGGGTAATATCCGTTTTCGGGCGGACCCCGCTTTTCTTTTACGTGCTTCACCTATACCTTTATGGCCTCATGGGCTGGCTGGTGCCGGCCGGCGTTTCTCCGGCGCGCATGCTGTTGTTCTGGTTGGTCGGGCTGGTTGTGCTTTACCCGCTGTGTCAAATATACTATCGTTTCACAAGAACGCGCCCGATCACATCCGCATGGCGATATTTCTGAGGGACACAGGCTCGATCGCGATGCCCGCGAGGTGTGCGCACCCACAGGAGGAACAATGGAAAGCCAAATCGCACATAAACTGAAGTTGCGTTATGCACCGGTGGCATTGACCTGGTCGGAAACCCGGCCGGAAAAAGCCGCCGAGTTCAAGGAGGGCAAATGGGGATGCGTCATGTGGATGGTGGCCCGGGCCGCCCGGGGCGGCACGGCGGTCTGCGGACGCAAGACCTTTGGCTGTTTCGGCGGCGGGGTGGGGCTCGGGTTTGGGGATGTCTACAAACAGTTCCCGGGCGGTGAAGACTGCTTCTGCCATTTTCTCTCCGTCGGCAACGATCAGTGGGAAACGGGGCAACAGTTGGCGGAAAAGGTCAAACCGCACATGACCGAGGATTCCTTCGATCATTTCATGCACGGCGAGCGCTACATGAAGTCTCCCGAACAGGTCAAGCGTTTCATCCGGGGGCTGCCGATCACCGACATCCCTGCGCCGTACGTTGTTTTCAAACCGCTCGCCGATATCGATCAGGATGCCGCCGGTCAGGTGGTGATTTTCTTTGCCGACCCGGATCAGCTTTCCGCCCTGGTGATTCTGGCCAACTACGGCCGGGAAACCAACGAAAACGTGATCATCCCCTATGCCGCCGGATGCCAGACCATCGGCATCTACCCCTATCGTGAGGCGGAATCGGACGTGCCGCGGGCCGTGGTGGGGTTGACCGACATCTCCGCCCGTACTTATATCCGGCAGCAGTTGGGCGACAACCTCATGACCTTGGCCGTGCCCATGAAAATGTTCAAGGAAATGGAGGCCAACGTGGCCGGTTCGTTTCTGGAACGGCCCGTGTGGGAAAAACTGGCGGAGGAAAAGCCCGACGGCCAGGCATCCGATTTGTCCTGATGGCAGACCTGGCGGAACAATTTGCTATCGTCTCCGGTGAAAAATGAATATCGTTTTTGAATAGCCAAGGTATTGTTTCGGAAATCGCCATGATGGAAACGCGCAATTCGGCCTATATGGATGAAATCCGTCGCCTGTTTGACACGGCGCCGTTTATTCGTGACCTGGGGCTGGAACTGGTAACAATTTCACCAGGACGCTGCGAGACGCTGCTGCCGTTGACTACGCGCCATCTCCAGCAGGATGGCGTGGTGCATGCAGGGGTGCTGGCCACCATGGCCGACCACACCTCCGGCACGGCCGGGGCGTCTTTGATTGCGGCCGGTGGCTATGTGCTGACCGCGGAATTCAAAATCAACCTGTTGCGGGCGGCGCGGGGCGCGCGCCTGCACTGCATCGGCACCGTCTTAAAACCGGGACGCCGTCTGATCGTGGCCGAGTCGGAAGTATTCGATGGCGATCCGGGCAGCGCCAAATTAGTGGCCAAAGCCACCGTCACTCTCGCGGTGATGACCAAACCGTCTGCGGAGACTGCCGGCATGGGTACCAACGCTTCGCAGCCCGACACAAAAGGATGACAATCAGATGAACCGCGACGACATGTTGCGCCGGATCGAATCCGAGCGCCATCAATGGGATCTCATTATTATCGGGGGCGGTGCGACCGGCCTCGGGGTGGCCATCGATGCCGCTTCACGCGGTTATGCCACCTTGCTGCTGGAGCAAAGTGATTTTGCCCAGGGGACTTCCAGCCGCAGCACCAAACTGGTCCACGGCGGGGTGCGCTATCTTCAGCAGGGCAACGTCTCGCTTGTGCTGGAAGCACTGAAAGAACGTGGACTGCTGCGCCGCAACGCACCGCATCTGGTGCACAACCTGGCGTTTGTGGTGCCCAACTACGACTGGTGGGAAGGTCCTTTTTACGGGGTCGGGCTGCGTCTGTATGACCTTCTGGCAGGCAAACACGGCTTCGGTCCCTCCAAAAACATTTCATTGGAGAAGACCCTGTATTACATCCCCACCATCGAAACCAAGGGACTGCGGGGCGGCGTCATCTACTACGACGGACAGTTCGACGACGCGCGCCTGGCGGTTAACATGGCCCAGACGGCGGTGGACCAGGGGGCCACCGTGTTGAATTATGTGGCGGTGACGGGTCTGACCAAATCCGGTGATTTTACGCGGGGCGTGGTGGCGGTCGACCGCGAAAGCGGGCACGAATACGAGATCAAGGCCCGGGCGGTCATCAACGCGACCGGCGTCTTTGCCGACCAGATTCGTCGCATGGATATACCCGAAGCGCCGCCCATGATCACCCCCAGCCAGGGGGTGCACATCGTGCTGGACCGGTCTTTCCTGCCGGGTAAAGGTGCGATCATGGTGCCGCACACCCAGGACGGCCGTGTTCTTTTTGCAACGCCCTGGCATGACCGGGTGATTGTCGGAACCACCGACACGCCGGTCAAGGAAACACCTTTGGAGCCGCTGCCGCTGAAAGAAGAACTCGATTTTCTTCTGACCCATGCGGCCCAGTATTTGACGAAAGACCCGACGCCGGCGGATGTCCTGAGCATGTTTGCCGGCCTGCGCCCGTTGGTGAGCATGGGCAACGACGACAGCACGGCGGCCATCAGCCGCGATCACACCATCCATATTTCCGGCTCGGGCCTGGTCACCATCACCGGTGGCAAGTGGACCACCTACCGTAAGATGGCGGAAGATACCGTGGACCAGGCCGCAGTCGTGGCACAGCTCGACGAGCGACCGTGTGCCACCCAGGATCTCAATATCCACGGCTATCATCGCAATGCCCGACAGTTCGGCGACCTGGCGGTTTACGGCTCGGATGCCATTGCGATTCGCGCGATCAACCGCAACGATCCGGTGTGTGCCGAACGGCTGCACGCACGACTGACACCGACGGTGGGCGAGGTGGTCTGGGCCGTAAGACATGAAATGGCGCGCACGGTGGAAGACTTTCTATCACGACGCACCCGGTCTCTGCTGCTGGACGCCCGGGCCAGCATCGAGATGGCGCCGCGCGTGGCCGAAGTCATGGCTGTTGAGCTGGGACACGATGCGGACTGGCAGGCGGCGCAGGTTAAGGCCTATACAGACCTGGCCCGGAAGTATTTGATGGTTCCCTGATGACCAATCCAGGTTGTCGGGCACGGTGATGGTCAATCGTGCCAACCCGCCCAAAAGGGAGCGCGCGGTGGATTTTTCCGAAGGACTGTCTTTTCGCAGAGAGCGCCTCACGGCGCGTATCGTAACGCCGGACGGTGTGGAGACGGACAGGCCCATTGAAATTAGGTCCAGTCCCGTCACCGGCCGGAGCTGCCGCATTACCTTCAGCCGATCGGCCGAAAAGGAGGCCGGCGCCCGGCAGTTGCCCGAGCCGCCTCCCGATGCCGAACGGACCGACCGATGCCCTTTCTGCCTTCCCCAGCTGGAACAGTTGACGCCCCGCTTTACAAGGGCTTTCCACGCAGCCGGCCGCATGGTGCAGGGCCGATCAATCCTTTTTCCCAACTTGTATCCCTATGCCGCCTACTCCGCGGTCAGCCTTTTCGATGACCGTCATTTCGTGGAAATTGGCTCAGCAACCCAGATGTCCTATACGAATTGCTTGCTCAACTGCGCTGCGTACCTGAATCGCATCCGGCAGACCGATCCCGCCGTCGTTTACATGGGCATTGCCCAGAATCATCTGCCCTCGGCCGGTGGTTCTCTGCTGCATCCTCATCTCCAGGTGCATGCTGACCGGGTGGCCCCCAACCACCACCGCTTCATGGACCGGCGCACCCGGGACTACAAGGAGGCCACCGGGCGCGGTCTCCTATCCGATGTCTTGGGGCACGAGAAGGGCGACGGCACGCGCATGATCGGCCGCACCGGGGAATGGGAATGGTTGGCGGCGTATGCGCCGGAGGGTTTTTATGAAATATGGGGCATCCTGCCGGGCCGAAAGTCTTTGCTGACGCTGGACGATACGGCATGGGAAGATCTGGCGCGGGGTGTGCTTAACGCCCAGCGCTTCTATCGCAGCCTCTGCCGCAATGGCTACAACTTGGGGCTGCTTGCGGTGGAACAGGACGACAGTTGCCTGGAGCTGCGGGCGGTGATGATGGTGCGCTCGAACTACGCCGCCTGGGTGCGCAGCGATCACACCAGCTTCGAAACCATGCTGGGCGACATGGCCACCTTCAGCGCTCCGGAAGAGACCGCCGCCCGGGCCCGTCCCTACTGGCAACCATGAAGCGCACGACAACACACGCAGCCGCGACGATTGCCCCGCGCCGCCGGAGACCCCATGCACGTATTCGATCAAGACACCACATTGACCCCTTTGGAGGGCGGTCGGTTCGCCGCAAAGATATCCGCCGACTGGTCGGTCAACCAAATCCCCAACGGGGGCTACCTCATGGCCCTTATGGCCCGGGCCATGGGACACTGCAGCGACAAGAAGGACACCCCTATCGTCACGGCCAACTTCATCGCTCGCTGTTGCCCCGGAGAAGCGGAAATTCGGGTGGTGCCGATAACCGCTTCGACCCAGTTCAGCCGCCTGCAAGCACATCTTTTCCAGGACGGGGAAGAGAAGATCCGCGCCCTGGGAACCTTCGCCCAAGCCAACGACAGCTGCCCCATCGAGCGTTATGAAACCGGTCCACCGCAGATCGCCCCGCGGGAGCGCTGTTTCGAGATACCGGAAATGCCGGGTTACACGCTTTTCAAACCCATGGCGGTGCGGATCGACCCCGCCTGTGCGGGGTGGATGACCGGGACGGGGCTGGCCGAACGATCGGAACATCGCGGCTGGATCCGGTTCCGGCAGCCCCGGCCTTTCGACGTGCCGGCCCTGTTGTTGGCGGCCGATGCCTTTCCGCCGCCCGTACTGGCCAGTCAGGGCATGGTGGCCTGGGTGCCGACCATCGAGTTTTCGGTCAGTATCCGCGGCAACCCGCAGGATGAATGGCTCAAGGGCCTGTTCCGCACGCGCTTCATCAGCTGCGGCCTGCTGGAGGAGGACGGCGAGCTGTGGGATGCCGCGGGTCGGCTGGTGGCGGTCTCCCGGCAGATCGCCCAGTTTCGCCCGGCGACGCCTTGATGCCGATTTACGCGCCGCTTGATCTGGGGCATGGACCCGTTTATTGTTGGTTAGCGCCGGTTGTGTCACCCGAACCCCGGACCCAGGAAGACCACCGCCATGAACGAGCACGACGCACGAAAACCGATCATTCCGGCAGCGGCGTCCGATAACGCCGCGACCGGACCGGAAAGACCGGATGCTGCCGCAACGCGGCTCCGGGAGTTGGAGGCCGAAAATGCCCGCTTGCGCCAGGCCGTGGACGCGTGCCAGCAGGGGCACGAAGAGATGCATATGGCCCAGGTCATTCTGAGCCACAGCCCGGCTTTCCTGTTCCGTCGTCTGGTGGGGGAGGATCCGCCCCGTCTGGTCTATGCCTCGCCCAATATCGCCAAGATCGGCTACACCCCCGAGGAACTCAAAAGCGGCCGGGTGCACTTCAAGGACATCATCCATCCGGACGACCTCGAACGTGTCGTCCGGGAGATCCAGGAATACGCCGAACGCAAGCTGGACGCCTTCACCCAGAGCTACCGCATCGTCACTCGGGACGGACGGGTGCGCTGGGTCGAGGACCAAACCTCGGTGGAGATCGATCCCCGGGACGGCCAGCGCTATCACCAGGGGATCATTATCGACATCACCCGCCGCAGGCAGGCCGAAGACGCCCTGCGCAAGAGCGAAGAGAAGTTCCGCCGTATCGTGGAGACCGCCGGTGAAGGTTTCATGTTGATGGACGTCGACCTGTGCATCGTGGACGTCAATGCCGCCCTTCTGCGACTGTTGGGCTACACCCGGGAGGAGGCCTTGGGACAGACGCCGCTGGCGTTTGCAGCGGAGGAATTTCGCAACATCATGCTGGCCCACCGCGAGGTGCTGCTCGATCGCGATTACTTGCGCACCGAGGGCGTTTTGCTGGCCAAGGACGGACGCCGCGTTCCGGTGCTGGCCCACGGCAGCGCTTTGCGGGATGACAGTGGACGGGTGATCGGTCACATGGCCTTTATCACCGATATGACCGACCATAAAAGAGCAATGGCCCTGGCCAGCGAAGTCCAGAAAAGCCTCCTGCCGCGCCGCGCCCCTGCTGTGCAGGGCCTGGACGTGGCCGGCCGCAACCGCTCCTGCGATGAAATCGGCGGCGATTACTTCGATTTCATCTGGCGCCAAGGGGTGCCGGCGCATAGCCTCAGCTTGGTGGTGGGGGACATCGCCGGCCACGGTGTGGGGGCCGCCCTGCTGATGACCACGGCCCGGGCCTTTCTGCGCATGCGTGCGACCCAGCCCGGGGGATTGACCGACATCGTGGGCGCCTTGAACCGGCACCTGACGGAAGACGTTTTCGAGACCGGCGCCTTCATGACCCTGCTTTTACTCACGGCGGATCTGGAAACCGACTGCTTGGAGTGGGTGCGGGCCGGCCACGACCCGGCACTGCTTTACGACCCGTCACAGGATCGCTTCACAGAACTCATGGGCCCGGGTCTGGCATTGGGTGTGGACTGCCAGGCGGCCTATCCGGTGAGCACCTGCTGCGGTTTCAAGACGGATCAGCTGCTGGCCGTTGGCACCGACGGGATCTGGGAGGCGCGCAATCGGCAGGGTGTCATGTTCGGTAAGGAAAGGTTCAAAAACCTTCTGCGACGGCATCACCACGAAAGTGCGGACGACATCCTCGAGGCGGTTTTCCAAGCACTGGAAGTGCACACCCGTGGGGTGCGCACCGAAGATGACATCACCCTTGTGGTGGTCAAGCGCACATCGGACTGAACGCAGGGGCGCGTCCTCAGCGTCCGATCCAGGCGGCGCCATAGACGCCGGCCGAATCCCCCAGCTTGTTTTTCAGAATAGGGGTCTGCGGGTCCGGGTGAAACGCATAGCGTCGGGCCATGGCGGCTCCTTCAGCGTAAAGTTCGTCAATGTTGGACAGGCCGCCCCCCAAAATGATGGCATCGGGGTCGAGCAGGGAGATGATACCGCCCACACAACGGCCGAAGGCATCCAGAAAGCGCTGAAAAATCATGTGACAGTCCCGATTCCCTTTGCGGGCCCCGGCAACAATGGCTTCAGCGGGTAGCGGCCGGCCGTGAGCCCTTTGATATGCGGCGGCCAGCCCGGTGCCGCTGATAAGGGTTTCCACACAACCCCGGTTACCGCAGAAACAGGGCTGCCCGTCAGGGGTCACCGCCATGTGGCCCCACTCGCCGGCAATGCCGTGCCGTCCTCGGTAAATTTGCCCGTTGAAGCACAGGCCACCGCCCACGCCGGTGCCCAGAATAATGCCGAAGACCATGGCGAAGCCTTTGCCGGCGCCCTGAAGGCTTTCCGCCAGGGTAAAGCAGTCGGCGTCGTTTTCCATGGCCACGGCACGTCCTAGCTGCCGGGTGATGTCCTGCTGAAATGGGTGTTCGATCAGGCTGGTGATGTTGGCATTGATCACACGACCGGTCCCGGCATCGATGATGCCGGGAATGCAGATGCCGATGGTGCTGTCATGACCGGGGATTTGGGTCAGGGCATGTTCTGCCATCCGAACCGTGTTTTTGAGAATAGCTTCGTATTCGTTGGCGCTGCGGCGTGGCGTTGGCGCGCGCTCGCGCAGCTGCGGGTGGCCTTCGGGGTCGAGCAGCACCACTTCGGTTTTGGTGCCGCCCAGATCGATGCCGATGCGATAAGGAGCGGGGGTCGTCATCATAGTTGGCAGAAGTCAGGCGTCCCAATGGGAGCTTGCCTCGGGCGTGCGGTTCAGGCGGCCTGCTGAAACGTGTCCGAGGCCTTGCGATCTTTGTTTCGGGTTTTGGCCTGAATGGCGGTTATGCGCGCGTCTTTTTCAAGCCACAGCCGGTTCAGCCATTCCTGGAACCAGGTCCGATAGGTGTCATCGTTGAAGTAGTCTCCCTGCAGTTTTTCCGTGACAGGGATTTCACGCACTCTTACGACGACCTCCTGCAAACGCCCGCAAAGCATATCCCAGAAGGACACCGCGCCCTGAGGATAGACAATGGTGACATCCAGAATACTGGTCATCTGTTCTCCCATGGCGTTTAGGACAAAGGCGATGCCTCCGGAACGCGGCCGCAGCAAATGGGTATAGGGAGATTTCTGCCGGCGGTGCTTGGCCCGGGTGAATCGCGTGCCTTCCGTAAAATTCATGATAGAGACGGGGATGTCGCGAAATTTGTGGCACGCCTTGCGAGTGATTTCCAGATCTTTGCCCTTGAGGTGCGGTTTGCGTTCCAGCACGGTACGGGAATAGCGTTTGACAAAGGGAAAGTCCAATGCCCACCAGGCCAGTCCCAGGACGGGCATCCAGATGAGTTCTTGTTTGATGAAGAATTTCAGAAAGGGAATGCGGCGATGGAAAATGCGCTGCAGTACAAGGATGTCGACCCATGATTGATGATTGGACAGGACCAGATACCAGCTGCCGGGCCGCAGGGTCTCGAGGCCACGAACATCCCAGTGGATATGGTTCATCACCCGCAGGTTCAGATTGTTGGTGGCAATCCAACGGGAGGCGATCAGGTTCAGGATTCGGTTGCACTGCCGACGCCAGCTCTTCAGAGGCACCATAGCCTTAAGGAGGGCCACACAAAAGAGCAGTGCGCACCAGAACAGCGTGTTCAGTGTGTAACCGACCAGTGCGACAAGGCCCCGAATCGGGCCTGGAATCAGATCCAGCATGGGTTTGGGCAGCGCTCCTTGTGTAAGGGGTTGGCATTTCATTCAGTACGGCATGGTAAGACCCATGCGAAATATGATAAGCATTAATCGATAAAATTGAAGCCGGGTAGTGGCGGGCCTGGTTTTACAAAAGTTTTACATACGGCAGGGGGCCCGAACGCACATGCGCCCGGACCGTTGACTTGGCGGACGCAAACACTCTAACATGGTGCCTGTTATGAGAAGTGGATCCTGGCTTGTTCATCCCATATCGATTTTTGTGCTTTCGACCGTGGCCCTGGTTCTCTCCCTGTTTTTATACATCTATTGGTATGTAGAGGTCAGCACGGGCCTCAAAGCCATGGTCCGCAAACTCAATCTGGAGCCCGATCAGGTGCTGGCCCCCCAGACCTGGGTGGTGGTGTTGGTGCTGTCTATCCTGGTGGGCATCATCCTCATGGGCATCTTCACGATTTTCGTCTATAACCAGAAAACACTTCAGCTCTTTCGGCTGCAGCACAATTTTATTAACAATTTTACCCATGAGCTCAAAACACCGGTGACGTCCCTGAAGCTTTTTCTGGAGACGTTTCTCAAGTACGATCTGGCCCGCGAGGACCAGGAGAAGTATATTCACTATATGCTGTCGGATGTGGGCCGTCTGGCGGACAACATCAATCGCATTCTGAACCTGGCCCGGCTAGAAAGCAAAAGCTACCAGGCGGATTTCCGGATTACGGACCTCGTCCGGTCCATCCAAGATTTTCTGGAGATTCATGCACCGCTTTTCGAGGGATGCGATATCCAGGTCCATCCGCCGACGGAGGCAGCATGGCATCATCCCGTGGACCGACCGTTGTTTGAAATGCTGGTGATGAACCTTCTGACCAACGCCGTCAAATACAACACGTCCGATCGGCCACGGATCGATATTCGCTTCCATGCCGATCGGCGTAATCTTCGCCTATGCTTTGAGGACAACGGCATTGGTATCGGCAAAGGGGAGGCGCGCAAAATTTTTCGCCGGTTTTACCAGACGGGATTACCGGAACGGACCCTGGCCAAAGGCAGCGGGCTGGGGTTGAACCTGGTGCAGAATATTGCCCGCCTTCATAAAGGGCGCGTGGAAGCGGAAAGCCGCACGGATGCGGGGGGGTCTGTGTTTACACTGATTTTACCTATACGCAAAACAACATCTCTATTGGAATAAAAAATGATGAACTCACAATCTGATTCGAAAAGCCGTATTCTGGTCGTCGAGGATGAAAAACATATTGCCGAAGGCATCCGCTTGAATCTCTCCCTGTTGGGTTACGATGTCACGATCGCCACGGATGGCGTGTCGGCCCTGCAGCAGTGGAAGACCTGGCGGCCGGACCTGATCGTTCTTGACATCATGCTGCCTGGGATCGATGGCTTTTCGGTTTTGCAGAGCATTCGCCTGGAAGATGAAAAGCTTCCGATTCTCATCCTTTCCGCCAAGGCCGGCCCCGACGACCGCGTCCGGGGTCTGGCGCACGGCGTTGACGACTATCTGGCCAAACCGTTTAACTTGGAGGAGTTTCAACTGCGCGTGGAACGCCTGATAAAAAGAGCGTCATGGGGCCGTACTGAAAACGGTACGGGAGCACGACAATATGGCTTTCACCGAAAGTACTTATACCTTTGGACCGAACAAGGTCGAATTCGACACAGGGAATGCCCACTGTCAGGGAGGGGTCGTCCACCTGACCGAACAGGAGCTCAAATTGCTCAAGCTCTTTATCAAACACCGCGGGAAACCCTTGTCGCGCAGTAAAATATTAGAGATCGGATGGGGCTACACCGGAGAAATGACGACGCGCACGGTCGATAATTTTATCGTTCGGTTTCGCAAGTACTTTGAGGAAAATCCCAAGAAACCGGAATTTTTTAAAAGCGTTCGTTCGGTAGGGTATTTGTTTGATGACGGTCTTCGACGGGAGTAGAGAACATAGGGCGTTTGTTTGGTGATCACGCGTTGCCCGCACACGCCGATAGCGTTTGTGTCTTTAGAGGACCCGCTTGTCCCCCGTGCGGGACCTAATAGTAGCACCCCACCAGATAGACCTCGATCGATGCCATTTCCTCTGGCAGATTTTTATAAATCAAGGCGGGATTGGTAATTTCATTCCACCGAATGAAGTCGGCCATTTCGCGGCCGACCTGCGCATTCGACACACCGGGTATGGCGGTCGTAGCCGGCATCCCGTCCCTCCCAGGATTCAAAAGCAGCAAACTCCGGATAGGTCTGGAACCGAACTGAGGGGGAATGGCTCAATGCGTTTGCCAGCATGGGCTCCGGGAAGGTGTTCCCGCCCGACAGAATCAGTGTCGGAACGGTGATCTCATGCAGCGGCATGCCCATCAACCCCTCCGGGCAGAGTTGCAGGAGGGTTTTTTCTTCAGGGCACTGGGTAATACCGCCAACGAGGACCAAACCGGCCAATTCCTGCTGGAGATGGATGGCCGCCGTGGCCGCCGAGAAACCACCCATACGGATACCGGTCAAATAAATGGGAAGCGGGTCCTGCCGCTTGAGATAATCGACGATGGCACCGACATCGCGGGCGTGGTCGCGGCTGAGCCGAAATATGGTCGGACCGTGCCAGCCGTTCACCCCCAGCATGGACCGGTGATCGGCCGGAGCATCCATCAGGACGACCATGGTTCCATTACGCAGCAGATGTTCGATTATTTCCAGAGGGACATCGGCCGAACGGGCCAGATAGGGATCGTTGAACACATGCGTAATGTCAAATCGACCGTTGCCGTCCGGGAAAAGAATGACCGTGGCGATGGGGTGGTCCGGTCGGTAGATGATAATTCTGTTTTGAATGCCCGCGCGCGATTCGATTTGTACCATGCGTGCGGACGCATCAAACGGTTCATCGGCCCGCGCGGTTCCGCCTCCCAGGAGAAATAGAATGCCTATCAGGGAAAGGACGATTCGCATCAAGGTTGTCCTCCTTTGGCGGCTGGTTGGCAGCCGTCAACCGGTATGGCCGAGAATCGATGGGCGATGGTGTACAGCGTTTGGCGTGGAAAGATCGGAATCGTTTCGACCGTTTCATCACGAAACCGGATGCGATCAATGCATAAATCCAACTTAAT
Source organism: uncultured delta proteobacterium (assembly GCA_963850465.1). Taxonomy (GTDB): domain Bacteria; phylum Desulfobacterota; class Desulfobacteria; order Desulfobacterales; family UBA5852; genus JABZFP01. The sequence goes on along the minus strand of CAWKLN010000021.1, from coordinate 2,577 downwards.
GAATTGAAATAGTTTAGAAGTATGTCGTGGCGCTGTCAAGTGCCGATTCCCCCGGCAACAGCCTCGATCGACAGCCAGCCGGCGGCGCATCGCACGGTGCCAACCGATGCGCCCCTATGCTGGAATCGTGGTACGGTCTTGTTCTGCCGGCCGGGAGTTTCTCTTGGAGGGCGGTTTGACCAAACGGTCAGGACGTCAACCGATGGATGAAGGTTTGCAGAGATGCTCACTTTCCATGGCAACGCGACCACAGCCGTCGCAGACAAATTTCATGGCGGTCAGCTTGCTTTTGCACATGTGGGCCTGGTTCGTTTCCGATTCGCCGCAGAACGAACATTTCTGGCGATCGCCACAGGGGTTGCAAAGGTGACCCGGATCTTTTGCCACGGCGCCGCATCGTTTACAGGTATAGGCCATCTTCAGCCTCCTCTCTTTCATGTTTTCGATAGTTCGATTTTACATACCGTGGGCGCAAAGCGCACAGCATGTTCAAATAAGAATAGGTAATATCGTTCAGGGTTTTGTCAATTGACCTGGGAAAACGGCAGGTCGATTCTCAGGGGATGCCGTGGCTGTTCGGAAGCGGGTTTCCCACGGATACAGGGATTGATTATTCTTAAGCGTTTCGATACAGTACTCAAGTTTTGCACAAATTGGGCTGGCCCACATTGCCGATGTAAGGCCTGAGGCACCACGGTGGCAGGAGGAGTTTATTGAAAATTCCCGAATCAAACGTTTGAAAACCGACGTCGAGATGAATTGGCTGGGTACCGCCGTTCGATGGAATTACTCAGGGGGTAAGGAAGATCGATGAAAATTGAAACTATCGAAGAGAATGGCATTGTTTGCTTTATATTCGAGGGACGTCTGGACGCCGTCTCGTCCGATGATGCCGAATCCGCCATGATGAAGGCTATCTCGGGAAAAGGCCTTTATCTGTACAACTTGGCGTCCCTGGAATACATCAGTAGCGCAGGGTTGCGGGTCCTGCTGGCAACCTCCAAACAGATCAAGCGCACCGAAGGACGCTTCGTTATGTGTGCCCCCAACGCCAATATTCGTCATATATTGGACATCAGCGGTTTTGCATCTATTTTCCCTCTGGTGGAGACCCTCGAAGAGGGGCAGCGCATGCTGACCGAATAAAATGGTTCTATTCGGCCACCTGCCGTGCGCGAACTGGATGTAGGCATTGCGCATGGCGGTATAGGGGTCGAATGACATTTCCCTGAATTTTGTATACTCGCCGGCATTGGGGGCAGTAGTTGTTGAACTCCCGGTAGCCCCTATGGCGGCAATATTCCCAGATTTGATATCGATACAGTAATGGGGTCCAGAAACTGTTGCCGACTGCCCACCCCATCCCGCGCCGACGAGGGACCCACGAGCGGCAATACCAGATAGAAGCCATGCCCGATGCCCCAGGCCCGAAGACCTGCCCACATCTTCATCGGCCACTTTCCAGCCCGTCCACTCCTCTTCCTTGGCCACATCCGCAAACCCCAAGATGCCAAACGTCTGTTGATCAGAAACCGTCCGGCTTCGGTACCGGCCTCTCCCATTTGGCCTGCAGCAAACAGCTGACCAGACGCACTGGGGTGTACCAGGTTGGAGAAGAAATTGCGGATACCCCGCCCCGGACCGTTTCCGGGAAAATTTTATTATAGCCACGGGCGGCGGGTTCGCCGATATACAGGAAGACAAAATCGTTGAAATGCCAGATACCCTTGTTGAAGTAATAAAGCGGGTCAGCGATGGTCAGTTCTTCCTCATCGTCCTCGGAAAACGCATCCTCGTCTTCCCATAGGTCCTCTTCCTTCTTTTGATCCTTTTCGACCTTATCATCACGATGCTTTTCTGCTGCGCGAGATAGATCACATCGTTGTCCAGGGGATTGATCAGAAATTCTGGCAAGGGAAGGGTCGGAGCACTCCAGGCCGGCGTCTAACCAACACATGGTCATCAGGAAGATAGCCATACTGATTATCCGTAAAAATTTCATAGAATGCTTCCCCCCTCTTTTATGAAATACTTACGTGCGCCAAAGCTGCCTGTGTTGCAATGGTTCTGCCGGATACGAGCGACGCAATGGATTCCGGCGTGTTATTTTTCGACATCTCCAAAAGCGTATTTGCTGACCAGCTCCATGATGTCCACCGGCGATTCGGTTTCGATGATGGTTTCGCCGTTGTTAAGCCGGTCACCCCCCCCGCCGGGGTCGATTTCAACATACTTGTCACCGATCAGACCGGCCGTTTTGATGGATGCGATCGCATCGTCATAGATTTCGACCTCTTTGTTGATGCGAAGTTCGGCGATGGCCTGCTGCCTTTCCTGGTCCATTCTGAAGCCGGCCACGCGCCCGATTTCCATTCCCATCATCTCGATCGAATTGCCGACCCGCAGGCCGCTTACCGTACTGAAAGGGGCATACAGGGAGTAGGTGTTGTCGCCGGCAATGGAGATATTGCCGATCCGTACGGCCATGAAACCAATGGCCGCTAAACCCAGAACCACAAAGATACCGACGATGGTTTCATTGGAGTATTTTTTCATGGTGCGCCCTTTCTAAAATTC
>CAWKLN010000020.1:0-149110 GCA_963850465.1 uncultured delta proteobacterium | reverse complement strand
TCGAGACCCAGCTTCTGTTTCCAAGCCTGCAGTTTTCGGGCAGGTTCTTTAAACGGTTCCCCGTAAATAATCATCAATTCCGGGATGGGAGGCCGCGAGGCCGGTGTGTCGAGCTTGGGCATCAAGAGGCCCTTTTGGTCAAAAAACTTGCGTTCGGGGTTGAAGATAAAGTTGCCGAAGCCCTCCAGATTGGGGGTGCCGTCTTGATAAACCGACAGGGGTACTTCGCCGTTGACGGGTTCTTCCCGGTCCGTGCGCGATGTTCTTTCTGAATGTAATCGACACGTCAATGTTGCTGTAGCAGCGTAGTAATTCTTTGACGGGGTTAAACTCAAAGGGCCGGACGTGGATGCAAAGGACCCGGTAGCCATCCATATATATCGGCCCCTGGACGTCCACAATATCCTTCGTTGAGGGATAGAATTTGTCTTCCCGGTAGGCTGATCGTCGAATTCGAATACCCAGTCATGCTGGTCGGTGACATTCTCCTGGTCCGGTTTGATCCGGATGTTTTTGCGTTGGCGATAAGCCCCCTTTTTGATCTGCATGACGTAATGATAGCCTGGTGGAATCTGGACAAACCGCCCGAAGGAAGGCAGAAGGGGTTTGCCGCTTTCCGAAAGAAAGCCGGCGCCGGCATACCGATCTCGTTGTGGTAGGCGTCGCGGGTGCGCATGTCCTCTTTTTCTTCCCGGGTGCATGCGACAGACGATAGCCGGGAAAGATGTAGGACAACCGGAGGGTATTGTCTTTAAACGATCGCCGAATGATGGGTTTCTCGCCGTGCTGGAGGAGGTCGAAAGCTTCCGGTAGACCACGGGCGTTAAGGGTTTTCAGGCCAGCCATGATGACCTCCTTTCACGGGTTCGGTTTGTGAGGGATAAAACAGTCGACCTGCCGACGGGGGCATGACGGATCGCTGCACCGGAAGGCTATCGCAGGAACCCCTTTGGTTTAGAACAGCCAGAGTTTCCAGCCACGTGTTTCATACCAGTCAAGCCGTTGCCGTTCGGCCTGGGCAAGGTCCAACGGCAAAGAGGCGGCCCGCTTTTCCAGATTTTGTTGCATGGCTGGCACCAGCATTCGGGCCAACTGGCGCTGGGCAAAGAAGCGGTTGATCATTTCGTGAGGATCGCTGTTCCGGTTCAAATGGGTCAGGTAATCCAGAGGAGACCGGTTAGCGTCCTCGAGATCCACATATGTCTTGGAGCGCAACGACCACCGAAACCAGTCCGCCAGGTTCTGCAATAACAATTCTATATCCCATTTATCCGGGTTCTGGTGCAAGGGGCTTCCGGGCAGGACATGCAGGTTTTCGATCCAATAGATAAACCCGCCGGCGTCCACCACCCGACGCAGCATGGCACGGGTTTCCTGAAATTCCGTTTCGGTTTCCCCTGGAAGGTTGCAGATCCAGGATGTTATGACCAGTCCACCGGCGTCGGCAATCTGTTCGACGCTGTTCATGATCTGGCGGGCATTCGAGCGGCGTCCCAAACGCTTCAAGAGGTGGTTCGATCCACTCTCGCAGCCCATGGTGTAGCGCATAAACCCGGCTGTGAGCATTTTAGCGAGCAGGCGGCTGTCGGCGAATACAACCGGATGGGTTTCCAGCTCGAAATACAAATCGAAATTTTCCTGGATGATTTGCTCGATCAGCTCTGTCATGAAGGATAGGTTCAGAAAGTGGTTTTCACCGAGAAAGATCCCGCGGATGCCTGCTTTCTGATAAACGGTCAGTTGTTTCAGAATCCGGTCGATCGCCATGGTACGGAACGGGCGCGGGTTGATGGCGTGGTTGTTGGCGACACAATAGGCACATTGCTCGGGGCAAAGCCCGCGGGAAATGTTCATGAAGCTTCGTGGGGGCCAAAGGAGATTCTTGAAGGGCGGTGCCGCCGGGTCGATAATCGGCATCGCATCCAGTCTCAGTAAAGATTCGACCCGCGGCGGATTGTAGACGAAGTCACCATTGGCGGCACGGCAGGCCAGGCCCTCGATGGCTCGCAGGGCGCCGTTGCCGGGGCGTTCCGACGCTTCAATGACGCGGCAGAAAGTTCGCTCACCCTCGCCCAGAACAACACCATCGATAGCAGGCGCGGTCGTCAGAAATTCTTTCCAGCAGGCCGTGGCCATGTAACCGCCGACCAAGATGGTGCTCTCGGGGAAGAGGCTTTTATAGACCCCGGCAACGTGGACGGCGCCGCCGCTGTATAAGTAAAAATGGGCTTGCAGGCCGCACACCCGGGCAGGGTATTTCTCTAAAATCGCCTTGATCGGGCTTTCCAGTTGATCAACGGCCAGACCAAGCCGCTGCAGGGTATAGAGCTCTTGCGGGAGATGCACCACGTGAACTTTTAGGCCGCAATCGTGAAGATACTGGGCCACATGGACGATGCCCAGGGGTATGATCATCGACAGATCCTGAACGTCGGTGGCGTTAAGGGCCGGGACCGGTTGCCCGACGCGGTCGTAATCATAGTGCGGCGAGATCAGGATCGCGTCGTACATCCAGGGCCTCCGGTCGTCTGATCTTTGGTTTTTCAAAAAGGACAGGAAACGCATGCAAAGTCCTTATAAACCAGCCCCGCTGTCTCGGCAAGCCGTGGCTGTGCCGATCCTATCAACCGGAGTGGTTTTTCCTGACGGATCTCTTAAGGCGAGACTATTTTTTCGCACTTTTTATGGAATAAAACAGATCAGGTATCGGCGGCGTATTCATGATTGGAAATCAAGACCAACCGGGAAAGGATCAATGGCGCCAATTAGAAGCTTGACATCCTTTCGCTATATTGGCTAACATTCCCTACTCTTAGCGGAAATAGACCCTTTCTTCGCCCCTATCCTTGGTAAAATTGGCAGTGCGATCCCCTGATAGACATGCATCTGATCCTTTCGGAGGATACCGGAATGCAATGTTCAACGTGTCGTTATGAAAATATGGAGGGTGCCAAGTTCTGCAACCAGTGTGGCACCTTTCTGGGGGCCCTCTGGCATTAACGATCTCGCCTCCCCCGCGTTTGATGAAAAACTTGCCAGGCTCCAGCGTTATCTGCCCCAGGGTCTTACCCAAAAAATCCTCAACCAGCGGGACCGTATCGAAGGCGAGCACAGACACGTCACGGTGATGTTCTGCGATATGGAAGGGTTCACCCCTCTGGTGGCACGTCTCGGGGCCGAAGCGGCCTACACGGTCATGGGACAGGTCTACGAAATCCTGATCCGGCAGGTCCATGACTGCGAGGGTACCATCAACGAAATGACAGGCGATGGCATCATGGCGTTGTTCGGCGCCCCCATCGCTTTGGAAGAAGCCTCCCAGCGGGCCTTGTGGGCTGCGCGCGCCATTCACCGGGAGATCGCCCTTTTCAACAACAAGAAGAAAGAACTGGGCCCCATCCGCATGCGGATCGGAATCCACTCCGGGCCGGTGGTGGTGGGATCGCTGGGTAGCGATCTGCGGGTGGAGTTCAAAGCGGTGGGGGATACGGTCAACCTGGCGTCGCGCATGGAGCATCTGGCCGATCCGGGAACAACCTTTGTAACGCAGGAGGTATACAAGCAGGCTCAGGGGATGTTCGAGTTCGAGAGCCTTGGAAAAAAGGGGGTCAAGGGCAAGGACGAAAGCATCCAGGTCTACAAGGTGCTTCCTGGCCACAGGCATATCCACCGGCCGCGCCTGGGCGCCGAGCGGATGATTTTCTCTGAGATGGTGGGCAGGAAGAACAAGCTGGACAAGCTGGAATTGCAGGTGATGAAGCTGATCAACGGGGAAGGCTCGATCGTCAATATCATCGGTGAAGCTGGCATCGGCAAGTCGCGGCTTTTAGAAGAGTTGAAGGGTCGGGAGGTTGTCCAGCGATTAATGCTTCTTGAGGGGCGGGCGGTTTCGATGGGACGCAACCTGAGCTTTCACCCCATGGTCGACCTGCTGAAGCAATGGGCCCGAATTGGGGTCGATGACGACATGACGGAGGCCTTCACCAAGCTGGAAACGGCATTCCGCAGACTATTGTGGGATGCGGCCGGGGAGGTTCTTCCGTTCGTGGCCACGCTCATGGGGTTGAACCTGCCGGTTCAATCCCGTGACCGGTTGCGGGGTATTGAGGGCGAAGCCCTTGAAAAACTGATTCGCAAGAGCATGCGGGAGCTATTCACACAGCTTAGCAAGTCGTCGCCCCTGATTATCGTCATCGACGATCTGCATTGGTCCGACAAGAGCTCGATCGAACTTCTCGAATCTCTCTTTCGCCTGACCGAGAAGGAGCGAATCCTTTTTATCAACTTATTCCGACCCGGATACTCCCAAACGGGTCAACAGATTATGGAAACGCTCAAGGCTACCCCCGCCCTGTATCAAGTTAATCTCGAACTGGAACCCCTGGACGATCGTAAAAGTGAAACACTCATCGCCAATATGCTCAATCTCAAGGAGATTCACCATGCCGTTGTCGAGCAGATCGTTCGGCGTGCGGGTGGTAATCCTTACTTTATCGAAGAAGTCGTGCGCTCGTTTATCGATCAGGGCGCCGTCGTCATCCGAGGTGGCAAATTTGAGGTAACCTCCCAATTCAGCCATGTGACCATCCCGGAAACGATCAATGATGTGCTGATGGCACGCATAGACCGCCTAGAGGAAGAAACGCGCGATTTGTTGAAGGTGGCCGCGGTGATCGGCCGCAGTTTTTTTTATCGGATACTTTCGGAAGTGGCCACCACTGTCAGAAATCTGGATGAACGGCTTTCTTTTCTGAAGGAAACCCAGCTCATCCAAGAGCGGCGCAGAATGGAGGAGCTGGAGTATCTTTTCAGCCATGCCCTGGCCCAAGAGGCGGCCTATGCTTCGATCTTGCCGGAAAAACGCAAGGACTTGCATCTAAAAGTGGCGGACACGATTGAGCGGGTATTTGCCGAAAAGCTGCATGCTTTCTACGGAATGTTGGCATACCATTACAGTCGGGCTGAGAATTTGAAAAAGGCCGAGGAAACTTTGATAAAAGCCGGCGAGGCAGCACTTAAAACGTCCGCTTCGAGCGAGGCTCTGCACTACTATCTGGAGGCTTTAAGGCTCTATCGTAAAAATTCGGGCGATGCTGCAGATAGGGATAAAGTCGCCTTGCTAGAAAATAATATCGCCATAGCGCTTTACAATCGGGGCCAGTATGAGAAAGCGATAGAATATTTTGACAGAGCGATAGCGTACTACTGGGGTCCCATGCCGAAAGACACGATTGCGCAGATGTTTAAGCTGTTATTTGCTTATTTGCATTTTCTGACGGCCCTATATTTCCCCGCCATGAAGTTCAGAAAATTGGCTCAGCCTGATGACATTAAAAACCTGGATTTTTTCTATAAAAAAAGCAAAGCACTCAGTATTATCAACCCCAAAAGGTTTTTCATCGAGTCCGTCTTTATTTGTAAAGAGATCACCCGGTTTGACCTGAAAAATTTTAGCCTGGGGCTAACAATCTTTGTGGGCTCTAGTTCCCTCTTCTCCTTCACCGGTCTTTCTTTCCGGTTGAGCCGAAGAATTCTCGCTTCTGCAGAACCATACATTCAAATAGATCAGTATAAAATTTACATTATCTACGATTTCATGAAGACCATTCATAATTACCTCACAGGGGAGTGGAAAAGCATCGGTGATGTCGATATAGATTTGGTAAAGAAAAACTTGAAGGACGGCGAGATCTACGCTGCTTCCCAGCATTTGTACTGGCACGGTTGCCCAAGCATTTATATGGGAAACTTGGATAACGCTCGAACCATTTTGAATGAATTGTCAAAAATAGCGGATGTTTATGAAAATGACTTTTCAATCCTTCTGAACTACATGCTGAGAATAAAGCTGTTGATAGAGTGCAGGGAACTGAAATTGGCTTTCCGTGAAAGTGACCACGCGATCGAGTTTGCAAAAAAGAAAAAATTTACCATAACGTTACTGCATTTCTATTCTTGCCAGACCCGGATTTTTACATTGCGAAAAGAAATGGCCAATGCTGCCAAAAGCCTCCAGATTGCCGATGAGATAAAATCAACTTCCAGAGTTACTCCGATACAGCTATCTATTTATTCTCTTAGCCAAGTTGAGTTTTTTCTCTATCAATTAGAAGAGCATGAGATACATGGGAATCGGACAGGTGTGATGGAGTTAAGGATGAAGACCGCGGTAGCATGCAGGCGGCTTATAAAGATCACCAAGAAGGCCGCGCAGCACCGAACCGAAGCGTATAGAATGATGGCCGTGTATTTTTCGCTGATTAGAAAACCGGGTAAAGCTTTCAAATGGCTTAAAAAAGCAGCTCGAGAAGGGGAGCGGCTTGGCGCAAAGCTCGAACTATCGCGTACTTACTACCACATCGGAAAACTGCTAATGCAATACGATGGATCTATCACCAAGCTAAATGGCCAGAGTGCATCGGACTATCTTGATAGAGCGCAAGCCGTTTTCGAAGAGTTGAACCTCAAGTGGGATCTGGAAAAATTATGGCGACTCAGAAAGTGACACAGATAGATTGGTCCTTATAGAATGAATGGAATATGCAGGGGAATCGAGTTCCGTAGATGAAAAATGCCGAATCATCCATTACAAAATTCTGTTCATCAATTGATTTCGGGAAAATTATCTTATCAAGGGAAGAAAAATCGTTTTATGGCCTATTGAACAATGGAATTCTTCGCGTCATCAAATCTTTGCCACAATCAGTTCAAACCGCCGCGATGATAGTATTGACCAATCATCTGCGGCTTCCCCTAAAAAGGGATATGGATTTTTTTAGTGGATTTTATCCACCAGCTTGGTCCATCCTATATTGGCTCTCGGTGTCATTTGCGGGTGATGCGTTCTTTTCTGAAGAGGAAATGCAAAACTATTATACGGTTCACGCGGCCGCAATGCTCCTTCACCTGATGGATGATTATTTGATCGACGGCGACATGCAGATATCCCATGTGACACTGTTACTTCGAAGCCAATTATGGATGGTTATGAACCGTTCGATTGCTGATCTGGCGAAGGAAAAGAACAGCGATTTACAAACCATCAATAAGTATATTGATCCTTTACTATGCCAGCATTGAAAATTCTGTAAGACGAAATTCGCTGGACAGATCCTGTTTACTATTTAAACAGCAGATGGGTATGGGGTATATTGCTCCAATTCTGATGACCAGAAAGATGACAGTCGATGACCGACTGCTCAAAGCGGTGGAGACCCTTTTCGGAGTCTTTGGAACGGCCTGGCGGTTGCTGGATGATTTGCAGGACATTGTCGAGGATATGGCAACGGGCGCAAAATCGTCAATCTATATCTGTTTGTCTGAAAGCATAAAACAATATTGGGAGGGCAATAGTGGTATCATTCGCGAGACGCAAAAGAATACCGGGTTGATACTCAAAGCTATCCTTGAGTTAAAAATTATTGATCAGGTCATATGCAGAATTTGCCATGAACTCGAGCAGGCAGCCACCATTGCTGAAACGATTAATATCCTAAGTTTTGCCAATGAACGATATTCATTAGCAATACCCTTAAAAAACGCATCTTTTTATGAACTTAGATCCTGAAGATATCGTGGCCCCAGGTGCTGCGGATGCACGCTTAAGTATTGAAGTGACCAAACGGTGCAATAGTTCGTGCATCCATTGTTTTGCCGCTGCCGGTGAGAACAATCATAATGAAATTGACTATGATATTATAGCGAGCATTATTTATGAGGGGGCAGATGCAGGGTACCGCCATTTGCATATAACGGGCGGCGAACCCCTCTTATACGGTGACATATTTAAAGCTCTCGATTGTGCTCTCGATGCCGGCTATGCGAGCATTCTTTTAAATTCGAATGGCTTTCTTCTAGAACAGGAGAACGTGCCAAACATTGGCAAAATACCCTGAGCTTACCATCACCATCAGCCTGGAAGGGAGTGAGCTACTCCATGATCGTTTCAGAGGGCGTGGATCTTACTGGAAAGCGGTAAAAGGCCTGAAAAATGCTCTGGAGGCAGAGTTGGATGTCGTTATCTTTACGCTTGCCTCTAAAAGCGTTTTACCTGTCCTCCCAAAATATGCAGACAAGCTTTTTTACTGGTTTCCCGGGATCAAGTATCTGTCCCTTAACCGCTTGGTAAAACCGGCATACGGCAATACTTTTTTAGAGAAGGAATTTCTTAGACCCGTTGATTATTTGGGCCTGGTACGCACAGTATCCCTATTAAACTTGATTGACCGGCCAACGGTATTATTGAACGATCCGTTGATTAATGTGGTTTCCAGAATTGTAAATATTCCTTGGACTCCTGAATCGAAGCCATTGCAATGTTACGGTAACCTGATGATAATGGCTGATCTTAGCTTCAATTTGGCTCATACAAGTAATACTTTTTTAGGCCGATATCGTCCCGGTTCGATTAATAGAATTCGTTCGTCGGATCGCTACCAACAGGCAGTTTCCAAAAATCAGCAGGTTTGTCATACATGCAGATATGTTGACCTTTGCCAAGACAGAGGCCTTATCCGGCCGGTAGACGTGCCTACGACAGGACAGGAAGATAGCCATTTCTGCAAAGCCGTTTTGAATTTGGTATCAACATGATTTTTTCAAGAAGCGATAATGAATTAAACCAATCATTTAAACCGAAAGGAGATCAAGATGTCCCCTAGTAAAAACTTTATCGACTTTATTATAGATGCCAAGGATAGTTCTGATCTTTATGACGGTTTTCTTAGATGTGAGTCAGCAAAGGAGTTGTGGATATTTTTTGACGGTAGGGCCTATGATGTGTCAAATGAGGATTGTGAGAAACTCCACCAAGCCAAAACGGATTTCGGTATCGGAGAGGGACGAATTCCCCCCGCATACTAATGTGTTTTTTCGGCGAGTATGAATGGTTTGATGCGGCACTCCAGCGGCATGAAAATATAAGTCTTTTCCCCTGTGTCGAACACCGGCATAAGGTAGAAGACATGCTGTTTTCGTTAAAGGCAGTGGTGTGGAACAGAATAGTGAATTTGATGTATTGATTGTCGGGGCCGGTCCGGCCGGCACATCAACCTGGCTGCATTTGAAAAAATATGCTCCGGTTTTGGCCGATAAGACAGTTTTAATCGAAAAAGCGGAATTCCCGCGTTTTAAATTGTGTGCCGGGGGTGTCGGGGGCTGGAGTGAATCGGTATTAGAGCACTTGGATATCGATCTGAATTTTCCTTCCTTGCCCATTTCAGAGGTTGAATTCCGATATCGTGACCAAAAATGGATTTACCAAAGTCCCAATCCGTTCAGAATGATTCAGCGTTCGGATTTTGACATGGCACTTGCCCGAAATGCCGTCAATCGCGGCATGGTTTTTCATGAGAACGAGCACTTCATCGACATCAAACGTGAAGGCGACAGGCTGGCGGTGCGGACCAGTCGGGGCAATTATCTTGTCAAGGCCATTGTCGGTGCGGATGGGGCGCTCAGTAAGGTACGCCGTTCGATGATGCGACCCCATCGGTCCTGTCTGGCACCGACAATTCAGATTTCATCGCAGGTAAACCACAAATATGATCTGGAATTTGCCCAGAAAAAGATGACCATTGATTTATCAACTATAGGGGAAGGGCTTCAGGGTTACACGTGGCACTTTCCTTGCCTGCAATACGGAAAACCATTCATGAACCACGGCATTGGCAATTTCCGGATTTCTCCTGGCCGATCGCCGGTGGACATGAAAAGGCTTTTTAGCCGGGAATTACGTGCTCGTAATATTAATATAACGCCTGACGCCTGGTCCAGTCATCCCATCCGGTGGTTTTCTCATGACGTGCCGATATCACAGCCTAATGTTATTCTGGTAGGTGATGCTGCCGGCATCGAGCCGGCCTTTGGCGGGGGGATCCACATGGCATTGTCATATGGTGAAATTGCCGCAAAGGCCCTGATTCAGGCTTTTCAAAATGAGGATTTTTCATTTCGACATTATAAAGGCCGCCTGATGTCGCATTATTTGGGGCGGCATATCAGGGATTGCACGCATCTGGCGAGCAGGATGTATGGGGGTAAAGAAGACCCTTTGCGCCTTATACGCCAATTTTTTACGGGTCGTTTTGCAAGAAGGGATCTGCTGTCTCTCCTTCTTAGACCAAAGGGTACTAAATATAATCAAGTCTAACTCGTTCTGGCCCCCCTGTCTTCAAAAGCGCATTTTGCATAGCATTGGAAGCTTTTTAGCCGCGCTCGGCACATATGAAGACATAAAGCTAGACCATGATAAAATTGATATACCGATAATGCTGACATTGATTTAGAGGAATGATTTCCTGCCTCTGGGGTTCGACAAAGTAGAATTCCTTCGCATCCGTGACCAACCAGTTCATGGAATGCGGGAAGGGAAAAGGCAGCAGCCCCCACACGATGCCGAAGCAATACGGTCGGTTCTGATATTTTTGTGGTTCGCGGTAGGCCGCATAGGCAAACCGGGCCTTCAGGAGCAGAGAAAAATCATCGCAGTCAAAAGATTGCCCGCGCAATTTATTACCCGACGGGCTGGCCAGCTCCTTCATCCTGCTCTGGCGTATGATAGTGTCAGCAACGGCATAACTCGGCAGGTAATAATCGCTATCGGCCGCATACAGGCGCCATTCCTTGACCAATTTGTTCCCCAGGTTCAACTTGATAAGGTCCTCCAGATCCTTCGCTGAAATGGTCGCTCCCCCACTCACTTTTTGTTCTATATAAGGTTTCATTCGGCCTCCTTTGTAGTGTTTCTTTTCATCGGGCCGATGGCCCATCATGCGCTGTTCATCAAGAAGCTTATCTTTGTTTGGGGCAGCCCTCTTCCATGGCCGGTTATTCCAAACAGCCAACAGCTGCAGCGGAGCCGATGTATTTCGAGGTGCGTTGAGCTGTGGGCAGCGTATATTGGTTTTGCTAACCATCGGAATGCAATCGTTGCGATTAGATAATTATCGGAGACCTGCAAATATAATTGATCCCGTGGTAAAGCATCTGATGCTGATCGTGTCCTTTTTGAGTAAGCTATGAGATGCCTGACACCAATCGCAAACGATCTAATTGCCGTTCATGACGAATCATAATTGCGTTTTGGCGTTCTGTTCCTTTTCGGCAGGGATGTCAAAAGCACCTGTTTTGGGTCGGCCGAACAGAAAACAGTATTTTTTTGGGGAAGATTTACAGCATGCACATGGGATTCCGTTAACACTGCACTGGTCCAGCCGGATTATGCACGCAACTCATCAGTGGCAGATATGGGACCGCCTGTCAACATCTGCTATATATCCTGCCGTCGGCGCTTTCCTATCAGCGGCACAGCGGTCGCATGGAAGGGGCGGGTTGGGTCACCCGTTAAATGACAGGCGACATTATTTTTTCCGGTTAAATTCTGATACGATCGCCATCGGGATGAGTTAACCATACAAACGTTTCTGGAAATACGCTTTGTCAGATAAACAATCGATCCTGCTCATTCACCCGCCGGTGGCCAAGCCGTGCGAGCCGCCAGCGGGTATCGCCCGTCTGGCAGGCGTCTTGCGGGCCGGCGGTGTCGACTGCCGGGTGTACGATGCCAGCCTGGACGGTATCCTGGACCTGTTGCGATATCCCGTGGAAGCCGAGGACACGTGGTCGCGGCGGGCCTTGAAGCATCGGGCTATCAATCAGGAGGCCCTGCGCGCGCCTGAACTTTATCGCAACCGGGACCGCTACAAACGGGCCGTGATGGACCTGAACCGGGCGCTCCACATGGCGGGCCGGGCTTCCGGCGATACGATTTCGCTATCCAATTTCGGGTCGCCCGTGCTGTCTCCGGTCCGCAGCCGTGATCTGGTGCGGGCGACCGAAACCTTTGAAACCAACCCGTTTTTCCCGACCTTTTCCGCCAAGCTTGCGGCCCTCTTTGCCGAGCGGGAACCGGCCCTCGTCGGTCTGTCGATCAATTTCATGAGCCAGGCCCTGTGTGCGTTTGCCATGATCGGGTTCATCAAAAAGCGATTTCCCACTACCCGAATCATATGCGGCGGCGGGCTGGTGACCTCGTGGATGCACATTCCAGAATTCAAGAATCCGTTCCAGGGCCTGGTGGACGAGCTCGTTTCCGGTCCGGGCGAACATATTCTGCTGGACTTGTGCGGCGGGGAAAGGCCTGCAGCGGCATCCGGTTCGGGATACGATTTTACGTCATTTGCCTGGGATCAGTATCTGGCGCCCGGGCGGGTGTTGCCCTACAGCACATCCCAAGGCTGCTACTGGCGCAAATGCGCGTTCTGTCCGGAAAAATCGGAAAACAGCACCTACCTGCCCATGGCCCCTTCCGTAGTAGGGGCTGAACTGCGGTCCATGGTCCCGCGATTTGCCCCGCGCCTCATCCATTTTCTGGACAATGCCCTGTCCCCCAAATTGATGACGTACCTGATTGCAAACCCGCCGGGGGTTCCCTGGTACGGCTTTGTCCGGATTACGCCGCACCTTGCCGATCCGGAATTTGTCAACGGACTCAAGACCTCGGGCTGCGTCATGCTCAAGCTGGGGGTGGAGTCCGGGGATCAGACCGTGCTGGACGCGCTTTCCAAGGGCGTTGCGCTCGCCACCGTGTCCGCAGCGCTGAAGTCCCTGAAACAGGCCGGCATTGCCACCTACGTTTATCTTCTTTTCGGCACCCCGGCCGAGACCCTGGAACGGGCCCGCAAAACCCTTGACTTCACCCTGGACCACACGGATGCGATCGACTTTCTCAACCTGGCAATCTTCAACCTGCCCGCCTACAGCGACGAAGCCGCCGCCCTCCAGACGGTCCCGTTTTACGAGGGGGATCTTTCCCTGTACCGGGAGTTCGTGCACCCTGACGGCTGGCAGCGGGACCAGGTGCGGCGCTTCCTGTCCCGGGAATTCAAGAACCCGGCCCCCATCCGGACGATCCTCAACAACGACCCGCCTTTTTTCACTTCCAACCACGCGGCTTTTTTCGGGATGTAAACGGACGGGATGACAGGCGTTCCGCTGCGGATCATGCGAAAAGTCCCCCGCGGGCAAGTTTTTTATTGAGAATTCGAGGTGTTTCAATTACTTACACGGACACAGGGATCTATTTTCATGATTCGGAGGAAACGGCTTTTCCCATGACAAAACACCGCACCACGCACCGTAAACCCGCTCGGGCACACGAACCGTATCTGACGGCGCTCGTGGCCAATGTCGACGGGGAGATCATCGATCTGGAGGGCTATGCTGCCGTGGGCATGGACGGCCCCGTCCTGGCACCGCTCACCACGCGCACGACGCGTAAAATGCCCCACGGCAGCGAGTTCATGTTCCTGCCGGACCGACGGCCGGTGGTCTACGACCTGGCAAGCGGTGAGCTGGTGACGGTGATGGAAAACCCCTTCGTTCCCGGCGAGCCGGTCTTTCCTCTGGCGGCCTTCAATTCGCCGGGTTACGTGATTACCCAGCTGTGCGCCTACGAGGAAACTGAAACGGCGGCGTTTCTTCCGCTGTTTTCTTACGGGGCGGTGGGTTGGCATGCAGACCGTTTTTACACGGCCGTGCAGCAGGTGGACAAGGAGCGGCGCCAGGACCTGCGGTTGATGCCCATGGACAAGGTCCAGGGCGGGGTGCGGCTGTTTCAAAAAGAGATGCCGGCCAACCGGCTGCGGCAACACCTGGAAAAATGTGCCCTGCAGTACGGCTGCCCGGCGGCCAAGAACTTCTTCATCGGCCGCTGCGAAGCCCCCCTGCCCACCTCACCCGAGTGCAACGCCCGCTGCCTGGGATGCCTGTCGCTCCAGAAGGATTCCCCCATTCCCTGCAGCCAGGACCGCATCGCTTTCATGCCGGAGCCGGAAGAGATCGCCGAAGTGGCCCTGGCGCACTTCGCACGGGTGCCGGAGGGCGTGGTGAGCTTCGGCCAGGGCTGCGAGGGCGATCCCCTGCTGGCGGCCAAATCCATCGCGCCGGCGATCCGCCTGATCCGTCGGCAGACCGACCGGGGCACCATCAACTTGAATACCAACGCCAGCCTGCCGGACACGGTGGCGGCCCTGTTCGATGCGGGGCTGGACAGCATGCGGGTGAGCATCAACAGCCTTCGTGAGGCTTGCTACAATGCCTATTTTCGTCCTCGGGGCTATACCTTTGCCGATATCATGCATAGTATCGATAACGCCCTTGACCGCGGAGGCCACGTGGCCCTGAATTATCTCAACATGCCGGGATTTACGGACACCCCGGAGGAATTCGAGGCCCTGGCCGCCTTCCTGAGCGAACGCCCCATCCACCTGATCCAGTGGCGCAACTTGAATTACGATCCCTTGGACTATTACGCGGTGATGGACGCGGTGGCCGCGCACAGCCGACCCATGGGCGTGAAGACGCTGCTGAAGAAGATCCGGAAACGGTTTCCGGAATTGAAACATGGGTATTTTAATCCGGCTTTGAAATGAGTGCGCGGGTCGATATTTTTAGATCAGCGCCGGGTATTGTGGGGATGTACACCCCTGATATTTTCAGAATTGATCCTTAAACCGTCTGTGCTCAATCACAGGCGGTAGATTGCGTTTCCTGGCAAGGCCGCAGCCCATCGGGCGCCGCAGGCGTAGCCGTGCTACGTCGAGGACGGACGATGAGGCGAGAACGCCGCCAGGAGGGGCAAGGTGCCGTGTGTGATTGAGTACTCACAGAAAGTCTGCCAAATGGAATGGATCGAAGCCAAGGTCGATTTCGATGCGGATACGACCGTCGCGGCCGAAGAACTGATCGCCGATGTGTTTTTCAGCTTCGGCGTCAAGGGCGTCGTGGTGGACGACCCGTCCATGGAGGTGCCTCCCGGGGCGGATGTGCTCGTCGAGGATGACGTGCGCCCGTCTGTGAATGCCGTGAGCGGCTATTTTCCGGCCGCGACTTTCGACCAGGACCAGCGCCAGCGGTTCGAGAGGGCGCTGAAGGCGTTGACCCGGCAGCTGACCATGCGGCAGCGTGTCTTTTATCGTTCGCTTGACGAAGAGGACTGGGCCGAGTCCTGGAAAGCATTTTTCTGGCCGGAAAAGGTTTCCGCGCGCATCGTGGTCAAGCCCACCTGGCGGGACTACCACCCCACCGGAGATGAACTGGTGCTGGAGATCGATCCGGGCATGGCGTTCGGGACAGGCACCCACCCCACCACCTCCCTGAGCATGCAACTGCTGGAAAAGCACCTGCGACCGGACGATCGGCTGCTGGATGTCGGCACGGGCTCCGGCATCCTATTGGTGGCGGCGTCACTCCTGGGCGCGGCCGAGGTGCACGGGATCGACAATGACCCCGTTGCGGTGAATGTGGCCCAACAGAATCTTTTGCTCAACGCCATGCCGGCCGACCGTTGCCGGGCCTGGGCGGGTGATCTGGTGGGAGGGGTCACGGGGCACTACGATGTGGTGGTGGCCAACATCCTGGCCCCCGTGATCCTCGGCCTGCTGCCGGATGTCACGTGGCGTGCTGGCCCCCGAGGGCCGTTTCATCTGCTCGGGCATTCTCGAGAGTCAGCAGGACGAGGTGGTCGCGAAGGCCCGGACGCTGGGGTTTCAGCTCGTCGAAGCCGTCGCGCGGGAAGAATGGGTGGCTCTGGCAATGACCCTTGGCGCCGCGAGCGTTTAAAACGATGATCCCGAGGGTTGCGTATTTAACAGCCTCGGGATAAGTTCGGTCAGTTTTCCCCCGCACACACCAAATCGCTGTTTAACAGGAGATCCGATTGTCGGGACTGACCGAAATACTGCTGATACTGCTGATCGTCGTGGTGCTGTTTTTCCTTCCCCGCATGGTGTCCCGGCCGGCCTCCCCGGTGCGCAAGGTCCCCTCGCAACCCCTGCTGAAAAAAATGTCCGGCCGCTGGCGCCTGGCCATCCTGGCTTCGGTGATCTGGCTGGCAGCCATAGCCTTGTGGCTGCAACCCTGGACGGGCAACCAGACCATGTTTGTGGGTATTGGTGCGGCTCCGGTGATTGTCGGCTGGGGGGTGGTTTGGGTGATGGCCGGTTTTAAGAGGGCGCCGATGGGGCAGCGCCACAGGCGCGCCCTTCCCTCCTTTAATTTGCGAACGAACAGTCTACCTTTTCCTCGTTACTTTCTTCCGCGTCGCAGAAAAGGAACCAAAGAAGACGCCCGTGTCCCGCGGCCCTTCGGGTTACCCTGCGCGTCGTCCAACCGGCCGATGAAGCGGCCCCTAATGCCGCCGTACGGCGTTGCTGACCTCAGCTCGGTGCTCACGATCTGGCGAATTGTCCGCGCCTCGCTTCAGTTGGCGCCTTGTCTGACGCCATGATGCTTGCTGCATCGACCGGTTGATGCGGCCGGAGCACGCGGAAACTCGCCCCCGCTGGTTAGCGGGGCTCAGACAGTCCGCGCGCTTTTTCCCGCTCAATCGCCGATGCTCGGCGCGGGTCAAAGGGAAGAAACCCCCAAACCGTTAAAAGCGTGTAAAAGCGCCAGCACAGCATAAAAAGGGCGGTCCGAAGACCGCCCTTGATGCGTTTATTTTAAAACCAATTGGGTTTGTCAGGCGCTGGCGGCCATGGCCGGCCGTGTGCGCTGGTTCGAACGGCGGTTGGCCGTCGAAGCGTTGGCCGGTTTGCGGCGCTGCCATGTGGGCCGGGCTTTCTGGACTTTAGCGGCACCGGCGGGGCGGCGATTGCGGTTGGCCGGTCGTTGGGGGCGTGAAAATTCCGTGTCACGGCTAGGGGCGGGTGCCTGGTAATTGAAATCATCTATATGGCGTCGCTCCAGCGGGGCCCCCAGGACGCGTTCGATGCTGCGCACCATGCTGCGATCTTCCTCGGCCGCCAGGGTAAAGGCGTCACCGGTGCGGGCCGCCCGGCCGGTCCGGCCGATGCGGTGGATATAGGCATCGGGCGTGTTCGGGATGTCATAGTTGATGACATGCGATATCTGGGTGACGTCGATGCCGCGGGCCGCAATGTCGGTGGCCACCAGGATCTGGTAGGTGCCGTCCCGGAAGCCGTCCAGGGCCGCTTTGCGTCGGTTCTGAGACAGGTTGCCCTGCAGGCAGGTCGAACGGTAGCCGGCCTTGCCCAGCTGTTCCCCCAGGCGTTTGGCACGATGTTTGGTGCGGGTGAAGACCAGCACGGATTCGGTATCGGTGTGACGCAGCAGTTCCATCAGCATGGCGGTCTTGAGGTGCTGGGCCACCGGAAAAAGCGCGTGGCTGACCGTCGCGGCCGGGGCGGTGCGGCCTACCTTGACGGTCACGGGCTGCGTGAGCGTTTCCTGGGCCAGATGCGCAATCTCGCTGGGCATGGTGGCCGAAAACAGGAGCGTCTGGCGCTCGCGGGGCGTCTTGGCGATGATGCGCCGAATGTCCGGCAAAAAACCCATGTCGAACATCTGGTCGGCCTCGTCCAGGACGAGGACTTCCAATCGCGACAGGCTGACTGTTTTGCGTCCGATATGGTCGAGCAGGCGACCGGGGCAGGCCACCAGGATGTCGACCCCGCGCTTGAAACGACTGATCTGGGGATTGATGTTGACCCCGCCGTAGGCGGTGGCACTGCGCAGGCCGGTCTTGCGGCCCAGGACGCCGATCGCGTCATGGATCTGCTCGGCCAGTTCGCGGGTCGGGGCCACGATCAGGGCGCGTAAAACGCCACGTTGGCCGTTGATCAGGCGATTCAGGATCGGCAGCACAAAAGCGGCCGTCTTGCCGGTGCCGGTCTGGGCCAGGCCCATGACGTCGCGGCCTGCGAGGACCGTCGGAATGGCCTGGATCTGAATGGGGGTCGGGGTGCTGTAGCCGGCCGCGCTGACGCCTGCGGCTACCTTGGGGTGAAGGTCAAATGTGCTAAAATCTTTCAAAAATGTATTCCTTTGGTTGTCGCTGTTCTCGTAAAAGCCAACTAAAAATTTTGAGATGGCCTCTAATAAAAAAAGCCCCGGAGCATTCCGGGGCTTTACGATGATGTCGTTGTTTTCCAGGAACAGCGGTAAAAGATGGTGCACAATACACCCGCTTCAGGGCATTGTCAATCGAACATGTCGAAATCTAAATCCAAATCGCTATCAGGATCGAAATCGCAATCGAAATGTCTCGAAGCGCGATCCCATACCAAATCAACTGATTAAGAATGGTGTTGGGATAATCGAAATCGGGATCGCCATCGAAAGAAAATAAAATGACACTTGGACACGAAAAACTTGATGTCTACCGCCTTTCAATCGGTTATGTCGCCTGGGTATTGTGTGAAGGAAGACCCTGCGGTCTATGGATTTGAGGAAATCGATTTCGATACCGATCCCGATTATGATCCCGAAGAAATAAAATCCCAACATCAAGCGGATGCACCGGACGCTCATTCCTATCGCCAGTGATTATTTACGTTAGATTGTCCTTCCGAAATGAAGAGGGTCGAAGGGATCAGGTCTCGGCGCCTGGAAGACCCATCGTCTTATGTTTTGGCAGACACCAGGTCCCCCCCCAGTTGATCGTTGATCAACGGCCATCAATTATCCGCCTAGCATCCTCAGGGAAGACGGCATCACGCGTCTATCGGCTTATGCGCCCTTGTCGGCCGGCTTGGCATCCAGCATCCGCCGCAGGGCCCGGGCGGTGTGCGTGGTGACACCCTTGCGCTGCCATTCCTCCGGCGAGCCCTTGGCGACGATGCGGCCGCCCTGATCCCCGCCGTCCGGTCCCAGGTCGATGAGGTAATCCGCGGCCCGGATGAATTCCAGGTTGTGCTCGATCACGGCCACGGTGTGGCCCTGGTCCACCAGGCTCTGGAGCACGTCCAGCAGCCGGGTCACGTCGGCCAGATGCAGGCCGGTGGTGGGTTCGTCCAGGATGAAGAAGGTGCGCCCCCGACCGGGTTTGGCCAGCTGGCGGGCCAGCTTGATACGCTGGGCCTCGCCCCCGGAGAGGGTCGGGCTGGGTTGCCCCAGCGCCAGGTAGCCCAGCCCGATGTCGCAGACAAACTGGATGGCCGTGCGAATGCTGGGGATGGCCGCAAAAAACTGCAGGGCTTCGCCAAAGGTCATGTCCAGCACATCGCCGATGGTTTTGCCGCGGTAGGTGACCGCCAGGGTTTCAGGGTTGAAGCGCGCCCCCCGGCAGATGTCGCAGCGCACGTAGACGTCGGGCAGAAAGCTCATGGCCACCTTGGGGTGCCCCTGGCCCTGGCAGGCTTCACAGCGTCCGCCGCTGAGGTTGAATGAAAACCGCCCCGGTGCGTACCCACGGGAGCGGGCTTCGGGCGTTCGGGCAAAGAGCTGCCGGATATCGGAGAGAAAGCCCACGTAGGAAGCCGGCACCGAGCGGGGGGTGCGTCCGATGGGGCTGTGATCCACCTCCAGCACCCGGTCGATCTGCTCCCAGCCGGTGATGCGGCGACAGGCGCCGGCCGGATCATCGCGATCGTGGAGTTTGTTGGCCAGATTTTTATAGAGCACTTCCTTGAGCAGGGAGGATTTGCCCGATCCGGAAACACCGGTGACGCCGATCAGGCATTCCAGGGGGAAATCGACACGAACCCGCTTGAGATTGTTGGCGCCGGCCCCGTGGACCTTAATCTGGGGTTGCTTGCGGTAAGGCCGCCGGCGGGACCCGCTGCCGTGCGGGGCCGCACCGATAAAGGCGCCGGTAACGGATTCCGTGGCTTGCCGGAGATCTTCGAGGGTGCCCTGGGCCACGATGCGGCCGCCCTGGGCGCCGGCTCCGGGGCCCAGGTCAATAATGGTGTCCGCCGCCCGGATGGTTTCCTCGTCGTGTTCCACCACCACGATGGTGTTGCCCCGGTCCCGCAGGTCCTGGAGGGCTTTGACCAGGATGCCGTTGTCTTTCGGGTGCAGCCCGATGGTAGGCTCATCCAGCACGTAGGTGACGCCGGTCAGGTTGGAGCCCAACTGGGCCGCCAGGCGCACCCGCTGGGCCTCGCCGCCGGAGAGGGTTTCGCCGCTGCGGCCCAGGGCCAGATAGCCCAGGCCCAGGTGGTTGAGCAGCCGCAGGCGGGAAAGAATTTCACGCATCACCGGTTCGGCCACGGCGTTTTGGTGGGCTGGAAAACGCCATTGGGCGAGCACCTTTTCCAGGCGCTGGGCAGGCTGCTGCACCAGTTCTCCGATGGACTGTTTCCGGATGCGCACCGCCAGGGCTTCGGGGCGCAGGCGCGTGCCGTGGCAGGCGGGGCAGATCTTTCCGGGGCGGTCGTCGTCTTCATGGCCCTCGACGCCCAATCCGCCGCAGCGGGGACAGGCGCCCTGCTTGCTGTTGAAGGAGAACAGACGCGGATCCGGTTTTTCCACGCCAATGCCGCAGGCGGGGCAGATCCCGTGGCGGCTGAAAATTTCCTCGCGTTGGCCCTTGATGACGATCAGGCTGCCATCCCCTTCCTTGAGGGCCCGATGGACCAGCCCTTCACGATCCACGGCAGACAGGCTGCCGATCACCAGATCGATGGTATGCTCGTGGTAGCGGCTGAGGGCCATGTCCGGGGTGATGGTCACCAGCGCGCCGTCTACCCGGGCGCGCTTGATGCCTTTCTTCAACGCCAGCTTGAAGACATCCTTGTGGAATCCCTTGCGGCCGGCGATCTTGGGGGCCAGGATCCAGCCGGCACCCTTGGGATAACGGGCCTTCATCTGCTGCAGGATGTCTTGCGGCGACTGGGCCGTGAGGGGCCGGTCGCAGCCGGTGCAGTGCGGCACGCCCAGCTTGCTGAAGAGCAGGCGCAAAAAGTGGTAGATTTCCGTCAGGGTGGCCACCGTGGAACGACGGCTGGCGTGGCTGATGCGCTGCTCGATGGCCACCGTGGGCGCCAGGCCGGTGACGAGATCCACGTCGGGTCGCTCCAGGATTTTCATGTACTGGCGCACATAGGGGGCCAGGCTTTCGAGATAGCGGCGCTGGCCTTCGGCAAACAGGATGTCGAAGGCCAGGGTCGATTTGCCCGATCCGGACACCCCGGTCAGCACCACCAGCTGCTTGTGAGGAATTTCGACGTTGACGTTGCGCAGATTGTGCTCCCGGGCGCCCCGAATGCGGATGGCCTCCGCGGGGCGTCCGGTGTCATAGGCCGCGCGGGATTCTTTCACACGGGACCGGGTCGGCCTGGCAGGCAGGGTCTTTTTAGGTGCCAGGGCGTCTTTCAGATAGCGGCCCGTGTGTGAGCCCCTGGTGCGGGCGACGGTTTCGGGTGACCCGGCGACGACCACCCGGCCGCCCTGCTCGCCCCCTTCCGGCCCAAGATCGATAATCCAGTCGGCGGCCTTGATGACGTCCAGGTGGTGTTCGATCACGAGCACGCTATGGCCTTGATCCACCAGGGTTTGCAGGGCTTGCAGCAGGATACGGATATCCTCGAAATGCAGGCCGGTGGTGGGTTCGTCAAAGATGAGCAGCCGGCTGCGGCCATCCTCCCGGGTCCGGCCGGGGGCCAGATAACGGGACAGCTTGAGGCGCTGGGCCTCTCCGCCGGACAGGGTATTCAGGGGCTGGCCCAGACGCAGGTAGCCCAGCCCCACCTCGGTCAGGGGCGACAGGGTGGCCAGGATCTTGCGGCGGTCGGCAAAGAATTCCAGGGCCTGGTCCACCGTCATCTGCAGGATCTCGTCCACGTTGCGGTCCCGGTAACGAACAGCCAGAATATCCGTCGTGAAACGCAGGCCGTTGCACTGGGGGCAGGCCACGTAGACATCCGAAAGAAACTGCATTTCGATTTTTTCGAATCCGTCGCCCTTGCAGGTGGGACAGCGGCCGCCGTCCACGTTGAAAGAAAAGTGCCCCGGGCCGAAGCCCTTATCCCGGGCGTCGGGGGTGTCGGCCAGCAGGCGCCGGATGGGGTCCATGGCCTTGGTGTAGGTCAGGGCATTGGCGCGGGGCGTGCGGCCGATGGGTCGCTGGTCGACCAGCACCACATCCGCGATCGGCCCGGCGCCGCTGAGTCCCTGGTGACGGCCGGGTTTGCCCTGGGGATCGCCGAGGTCCTTTTTGAGCGTGCGATAGAGAATGTCTTCGGCCAGGGTTGATTTTCCCGATCCGGACACACCGGTCAGGCAGACCAAAACCCCCAGGGGGATATCCACGTCAATGCCCTGAAGGTTGTGTTCGGCCGCCCCCTTGATGCGCAAGTGGTTTTGTTTGTCGGTTGTCCGCCGTTTTCCGGGGACCGGGATGGTGCGCTGGCCCCGCAGATATTCTCCGGTCAGCGACCCGTTGACCCCGGCAGTGGGACCGAAATACTGGATTTCGCCACCCTTTTCGCCCGCCCGGGGCCCGAGATCCAGGAGGTAGTCGCTGGCCCGAATGATGTCGGGGTCGTGCTCCACCACCACCACGGTGTTGCCCAGTTTGCACAGGCTCTTCAAAATGCGGATCAGGCGGTGATTATCCCGGGGATGCAGACCGATGCTGGGTTCGTCCAGGACATAAAGGGTGTTGACCAGGGAAGAGCCCAGGGCCGAGGCCAGCGCCACGCGCTGAACCTCTCCGCCGGACAGGGTGCGCGACTGGCGATCCAGGGTCAGGTAGCCCAGCCCCACGTCCTGGAGGTAGCGCAGCCGATTGCAGACCTCGCTCCATACCAGGCGATCGGCCTCGTTGTCGATTCCCTCTTGCATGGCTTCGAAAAAGTTCATGGCCGTGTCGATGTTCATGGCGTAGACGGCGGCGATGTCGCGCGCGTGAAGGCGATACAGCAGGGTTGCGGCCTGGAAGCGCGTGCCGCTGCATTCCGGGCACACGTCATAGCTTCGGTAGCGGGAGAGAAACACGCGCACCGGCATCTTGTAGGTCTTGGTTTCCAACCACTGAAAAAATCCCCGAATGCCGTAGTAGTCGTCTTTACCGTCGATGATGGCCCGCTGCTGATGCTTTTTCAGTTTGCGGAAAGGAACGTCGGTGGGGATGCCGGCCTGGCGGCAGAAATCCATCAGGTCGTCAAATTCCATGCGGTGGTTGCCGCCGGCTTCGGTGCCGCCCCAGGGTTTGACAGCCCCGTCGGCCAGGGAGCGCCCCGGGTCGGGGATGATGAGATCCAGATCGATGTCGATCACGCGCCCGAAGCCGCGGCAGGTGTCGCAGGCCCCGATGGGGCTGTTGAAGGAAAAAAGGTTGGGCAGGGGGTCTGCGTAGGACTGGTTGCAACGGGCACAGTGCCGTGTCGCACTGAAATCAAACCGGCCGGTATCCGTGTGCACGGTGAGGCGCCCGTTGCCGAAACGGGCGGCCATTTCCAGCGAATCCAGGATCCGCTGCCGCCGAGCAGGGTTTAGTACGACACGGTCGGCCACGATTTCCGGGTCGTGTTGGGCCCCTTCGGGATCCCAGGCCGCGATGTCTTCCGTCCGGCCCTGGATGTAAATGCGGTCAAAACCAAGGCGGCGAAGCGTTTGCCGCACCTGTCCGGGGTCGCGCAATCCGTTTTCGGGGTCGGGCTCCACGAACCGCTCGGCATCAAAGTGAAACGTCAGCACCAGCCGGCTGTCTTGCGGCAGTTCCTGCAGGCGTTCCCAAATGACCTGGGGCGTTTCCGGAATCACGGGTTGCCCGCAGGACGCACAGTGCAGGACACCCATGCGGGCATACAGAATTTTGACGTAATCGGTGACTTCCGTCATGGTGCCCACGGTGGAGCGGGAGGTGCGCACGGGGTCCTTGCGGTCGATGGCGATGGCCGGGGGGATCCCGGTGATCTCCTCCACCCGGGGGCGGTCCATGCGGTCCATGAATTGCCGGGCGTAGGGTGAAAACGTTTCCACGTAGCGCCGCTGGCCCTCGGCATAGAGCGTGTCCAGGGCCAGGGAGGATTTACCCGAGCCACTGACACCCGTGACCACGGTAAACCGGTGCAGGGGGATGCCCAGGTCGAGGTTTTTGAGATTGTGCTGGCGGGCCCCCTTGATTTCTATGACAGGATCATTCATTTTTAACATGGTCGTGTGTGTCGCTTCCTGGAGGAGAATCCGCGTGGGTGAAAATCATCCGCGTTGTCCCGGGGCGGTTTCGCCCCGGTGCCGGGCCAGTGACAATGATAACCATCGCCGGGCGAAAAAAAACCTGCGGGCGGGACATTTGCTGTTATTGTCAGCGCGGCGGCCACAGCGCGTTCCTGGCGCCGGTCTAATCCACCACCGAGAGGCTACCAAACCGTGACATCTGCCAGCGTAACCAACCCCTTGGCCCGTAAGCCGGAAGGCAAGGCCTGCCTGTCCTGCGGGACGCGGGTGAACATGGGACGGCGCAAATATTGCTCCGTGGAATGCCGGCAACGCCTGCGCTACAAACTGCAGGTGCGGACCGGTTTGCTGCGGGCGCTGCAGACACGCTATGCGACGTTCTATTTCGATGACCGGGTCATCGTGCTGGATATCCTGCCCTACGGTATGCAAGAAATTTTCAGTTTTCTTTTTGCGCGTCGCCCCGGCGTCGCCCCGGCCGATGATTTCAGCCAGATGGCCAATGTGCTGGGCAGCGACTGGTGGGCCGAGCGTCGCCGCACCCACAAGAAATACCGCGCCTCCCAGCATCTCCTGCGCCATGCCCGGCAGGGTGCGGCGGACATCCGCACGGTCATGCCCGTGGAAGAACGCCGGGCCGTGATCAAAGACAACTTTTTGATTCAATTGAAAATCGATCGCCAGGACCTGGATTCCAGGGACTTGGACAAAGTGGTCAAAAAAGCCTATCGGCAGCAGGCCAAGCGTCACCATCCGGATCGCGGCGGCAAACCGGACGCCTTTCGCCGTCTCCAGAAGGCCTACGAAACGCTCATGGATTGGGCCGAAAATCCATCCTTCACACGTCGGCGCGGCTTTCCGGACAAGTGGTTTTACGACGGGGAAACCAACCGCTGGGTGCAGCCCGTGCCCATTTCCCGGGTTCGGAGGGGAAGCTGACATGCGGCACCGGCAGGTGACAGCGGCAGGGCATGGAGGACCGCTGGAGGGTGTTGAGGCCGGGGTGCCCTGGCCTACGGAGGCCCTCTGGAACGAAGCCCGGGAGGCCCTGCGTTACAGCCTGTTGCAAGGGGCCGACCGCATGGCCGCAGCGCGGCGGAGCGCCGCGCGACTGGCCCATCAACTCGATCTCCTGGCGGATCGATTTGACCAGCTGGCGGCCACCACGTGTGGCGCCTGCCCGGCCCCCTGCTGCCGTCACGCCAAAGTCTGGCTGGATTTTCAGGACCTGCTTTTCATTCATCTGCATCGAGAAAGCCTGCCTCCGCACCAACTGCGCCGGAATCTGCACGAGCCCTGCCGTTATCTGGCGCGGCATGGTTGCACCCTGCCGCGCTTGTCACGGCCCTGGATCTGCACCTGGTATGTCTGTCCGACCCAGCGCCAGGCCCTTGCGCTGGATGTTCCCGGCGGGATGGCGCAAATCGCCACCGCTCTGGTCCGGGTGAAATCCCTGCGGGAGGAAATGGAGCGGTGTTTCCTGACCGCGCTGGGGCTGACGGCAGTCGCTTGACTTCCCCTCCTCGGCCCCTATGTTCCGGACAAATCATCGAAGGATGGATTGGCAACCATGTGTTGTCTGAATCAACAACCGCCTGACCATCAGGCGTATCCCATATGCGAGGTGAATCATGGCTCGGAAAGATCATTCCCAGGACGACTTCTCGGCAGGTATGCACGCCTTTTTAAACAACCAATACGAAGACAGCACGGCATCGTTTTCCCGTGTGCTCGGCAAGGATCCGAAACACCGTCTGGCACTCGTGAGCCGGGGGGCGGCCTATCTCCAATTGATGAAACTCCAGGAGGCGCGCGACGATTTCGACCGGGCGATTGAAATCGATGCCCGGTCGGCCAAACCGTTTCATCTGCGCGGCCTGGTCCACGACCGGCAGGGACACTCCCGGGAGGCCCTGGACGATTTTTCCCAGGCCATCGCACGGGATCCGGAATACGGGGCCGCCTACTACAGCCGGTCGGCCGTCTATACCCGCTTAGGAGAGCACGCCAAGGCCCAGGAAGACATCGAGGCCTTTACGCTCCTTACGGAAAAAAATGTGGCGGAATATGCCGAAGAAAACAATGTCTGGCGATCGCATCACCTGACGTTGGAGGACGGGGGCATCACGGACCCCATGCACCGCTAGTGTGATCCCATCGAAGTCCAGCGATTACATGGAAATGGAGCCGTCGCGGAAACGGGTGCGGCCGATGTGAACGTTGATTAACACAGGGCGGCCGCCGGCTGCCGTGCGGCGGGCTTCCTCGAGGGCCGGTGCGATCTCCTCCGGCCGCTTGATGCAGATCCCCTTGGCCCCCAGCCCCTCCACCACCCGGTCATAAGCCGTTGGTTTCAGCACCGTTGCGACGTCGTCTTGCAGGTAGGTGACCTGGTCCCGGGCGATCTGGGACCAGCCGGCGTCATTGCCCACCACGGCGATGACCGGCAGTTCGTGACGGACCAGGGTGTCAAATTCGGCCAGGGTGTAGCCGGCCGATCCGTCGCCGTAAATCAGCCAGACTTCCGCATCGGGCCGGCAGAGTTTGGCCCCGGCCGCAAACCCGGCCCCCACCCCCAGGGTGCCGAAGACCCCCGGGTCGAGCCAGGACAGCGGCCCCCGGGGCCGCAGGGTGTAGGCGGCGGATGCCACAAAATCCCCACCATCAGCGACCAGCAGCG
Source organism: uncultured delta proteobacterium (assembly GCA_963850465.1). Classification (GTDB taxonomy): domain Bacteria; phylum Desulfobacterota; class Desulfobacteria; order Desulfobacterales; family UBA5852; genus JABZFP01. The sequence continues at coordinate 122,502 of CAWKLN010000020.1, read as the reverse complement.
CCCGGTCGTCCAGAAAGTCATCCAGGGTTTTCAGAAAATGGAGCGGATTGATACCCTCCACCGTTTCGGCGGCCTGGGTCTGAATGACGGCTTCGCGCGCCTTTTCACGTTCACGCAGGGTGTCCAGCCAGGGTGTCCACCGTTCCTGTGGGAAAGAACCTTCTTCAGCCAGGGTTTCCAGAAATCGTCCGGGATCGGCGGCCACCGCCAGTTGTGGGGTCCGGTTCAGCTTCAGGTCGCGACGACTGCGATTGACGCCGATCACCGTGGCCCGGCGGGCAATGGACCGCCCGTAGTCCAGACGGAAGTCGCAGGGCATGCCGGCGATGAGCACGGTGTCGGCGGCCTTGAGGGCTTTGCGGCGCTGGTGGCGCATGGCCAGAGCATGGTCGCGGCCCATGAGGCCCCGGGCCATGCCGGTGAGGTAAAGCGGTATCCCGATCTGTGCCAGCGCCCGGGCCAGATCGGGCGCCCGCGACGGCTGCTGCACGGCCTGGCTGCCCACAATGGCAACGGGCTGGTGGCTTTGCCGAAGAATATCCGCCGCTTTCGTGACGAGCGCAGCGTCGACGGTTGTTTCCGATGGAGACCAGGGGCCGGCTTCCATGGTTTCAAAACTGCAGGCGAACATGCGATCCACATGGCGGCTCAGGTAGGCCTTGAGCAGACGTTCGCGCAGGGTGCGGGCCGGGGTGGCATGCGGTTGGCCGCCGTACCATTCGCGCACCAGACTTTCCGGGTAGAGGAGGTCGATCGGACATTCCACGAACACCGGGCCGGGAACGCCGGAGGTCGCGGTTTGAAAAGCGGATTCCAACACCGGCAGGATATCGCAGTTGCGTTTGATGGTGAAGGCCTGTTTGACGACCGGTCGCAGCAGGCTCATCTGGTCGATGTCCTGCAGCGCGCCGCGGCCCTTCAGCACCGTGGGCGCCGCCCCGCCGATGAGGATCACCGAAGACTGGGCCATGGCGGCATTCTTCAGCGCCGTAACGGTATTGGTGACGCCGGGTCCGGCCGTAACGGCCGCGACCCCGGGCCGGCCCGTCAGGCGGGAAACGGCATCGGCGGCGAATACCGTGTTGACTTCGTGACGCATGTCGACAATGCGGATACCCGCCGCTTTGGCCGCGACCAGGATCGGCGAGATGTGCCCGCCGCACAGGGTAAACAGAAATGCCACCTGGCGCTCGGCCAGAAAGCGGGCCACAACCTTACCACCGTGGAGATCCATATGGCTTCCTGTTCTCTATGCCCGGCACTGCCCGGCCGGGCATCAGCCGATGAGGTGGACAATTTCCGAAGCGGGGACCAGTTGCACCTGCTTCTGGAGTTCGGGCAGCATTTCTTTGAAAATCCTGATGGTCAGGCTGTGGGGATGCGCAATGGCAATGGCCTGACCGTGTTTTTGGGCTTCTTTGGCGAGAAGGCGAAACTGTTTGCGAATAAACTTTGCCTCCTGAAAGTGATCCAGGAAGATGTCCCGCTCGGCAAACGGCACCTGAAACATCTGGGCCGACGGGCGGCAGATGGTGTCGGCCGTAGAGCGGCTGTCGACGAAATAGAGGCCGCGTTTTTTGATGACCGAAAAAACCTGATACATGCGGCTGGATTCGGTGGTGAGCTGGGACCCCATATGGTTGTTGACGCCGCGCACGCCCGGAAGGAGGTCGAGATTGCGTTCCAACTGGGCGATCAGCTCGTCGGCCGTCATGGCGGACAGCAGGGCGCCGGGGCCGGGATTGACGGTCGGATATTCCCGGGGTTCCATGGGCTGATGGAGCATCAGCTCGAGGCCATGGGCCCTGATTTCTTTGACGAGGATGTCTCCGAAGGGGCTGTCGGGTAATACCGAAAAGGTCAAGGGGACGTCGAAGGCCATGAATTTGCGGGCCAGCCCGCGATCATAGCCGATGTCATCGATGATGATGGCCACCCGGGGCAGGCCGGTCACCGGACCATCGGGCCGAATCGGCGTCCGGGGACGATCGACGCTCTCGCTTGTAGGGTAAATTTCATAAACGGGCGGCTTTGCTTTTTTGGATGGGGTTGCCGCCTTCCGGGGTTTGGGAGGGGGCGGGCGTTTTTTATCCGCCACGGGTGCCTGGGACCGGTCGACGGCGGGGGGTGTGTCGGGCGCCGGCGGCAGGTAGCGCTGCAGCATAAGACCGGACCCAACGACGATTCCGACCAGGAGCGCCAGGGCGATCGCGATTTTGATACCGGTTCCGCGTGGGATGGTCTGCGGCTTGGCTGTGCGGCGCTTTTTGGGCGCTGTTTTGGTCTTCTTTTTTTTGGCGGCGCTCATATGGGCTGGTCTCTATGTGATTGCCGGCGGCTGATCAATCGGCTGGAAGGGCCGGATGGCCACCGTCCTGCCATGAATCAAACGGCTCCCGAGGCGACCCGCCAGATCCCGGCAGACGGGTAAGATACGCGTCGCCAGGATCGGCTGATCGTCACCGGTCGAGGGAGGTGGTCAGGAACCCAGGTGTTTGAACAGGTCGTAGGATATCAGAATATCCAAGGCCCGCATGATTTGGTTGTCCCGTTCTAGATTATCCATCTCCAGCGGGTTGACGCGGGATTCGGCACCGTTCACGGGGGGGCAGCCTCTTTTTTTTCGGCGTCGGGTGTTGCTTTTGATTCGGGCCGTCCTTCCAGGTGATTTTTGAGGTCGCTTTCCTTGACGAAGCCGTCTTCGCTATTGGTCGCGTCAACTTCCTCCAGGGGCTTGAACGGTACGACAATATCCGGCTCGATGCCTTTGGCCTGGATCGACCGCCCGCTGGGGGTGTAGTAGCGCGCGATGGTCAGCTTAAGGCCGTAGCCATCCCGCAAAGATTCGACGGTCTGCACCGAACCTTTGCCAAAGGAGGTCGTACCCAGAATGAGGGCGCGCTTGTGATCCTGCAGCGCGCCGGCGACGATTTCAGATGCACTGGCACTGCCGCCGTTGATCAGCATGACGATAGGATAATCGCGCTTGACCGAATCGGCTTTAGCCGGGAATTCTTTGGCGTTGCCTTCGCCGCGTCCCTTGATGGACAGAATGATACCGTCGTCGATAAAGATATCAGAGATACGCAGGGATTCCTCCAGAAGTCCGCCGCCGTTGTTTCTCAGATCCAGCACCAACCCCTTCATGGGGGCGTTTTCACTTTCGAGTTTTTCAAGCGCGTCCAGGAAATCTTCGGTCGTGTTGCCCGTGAAATTCGTGATCCAGATATAACCGTAGCCCGGTTTGAGCGATTGGGCTTTGATGCTTTTCACCGGGATGACGTCCCGGACCAGGTCAAACGTCAAGGGGTTCGGGCGCGCCCTTGCGCAGCACGGTCACCTTGACCGGGGTGCCTTTGGGGCCGCGCATCATGTTGACGGCCTGCCGCAGGTCTTCCACCGGTGTGTCGTCCACCTTGATGATGCGATCCTGGGCCTGGATGCCGGCCTTGAAGGCCGGTGTGCCCTCGATGGGGGAGATAACGGTGACAAAGCCGTTGCGCAGGGTAATGTGAATGCCGATGCCGGTAAAATTACCTTTGGTGTCGATGCGCAAGTCCTCGTAGGCCTCCGGTGCCAGGAGGCTGGAGTGCGGGTCCAGGCTGTGCACCATGCCCTGGATGGCTTTTTCGATCAGCGCGCCCGTATCGACCTCGTCCACATATTTTTCATTGACGATTTCGAGGACGTCCGTGAAAAGCTTCAAACCCTTGTAAGTTTCGTCGCTGCTGGCGGAGAGATCTTTCAAGAAGCCGGTGCCCACCGTCCAGAAGACGACGGCGGCGGCCAGAACCACCCAGAGCTTGATGCTGCCTTTGCGTTTGACTGTCATTTCGATCTCCTTAATTCATATCCATTCCGCCAAAGCCTTTTTGCGCAAGACCGTTTTGTGCGGGGAGGACACTTGTCATTATTCTTTGAGCCACTGCTGCGGATCTTCGGGTTTCCCATGGTGTCTTACTTCAAAATACAACCCGGGGCCGGATAATGTTCCGGAGTCGCCCACGGTGGCAATCACCTCACCGCTTTCGACCATGTCGCCCTTTTGTTTGAAAAGCTCTTCCATATGGGCGTAGAGCGTGCAGTAGCTGTGCCCGTGGTCGATGATCAGCATATTACCGTAGCCCTTGAACCAATCGGCAAAAAGGACTTTACCGGCGAACACGGCTTGAACCGGCTCGCCTCTCTCGGACTTGATATCGATGCCGCTGCGAAAATTCATCACATCGTAGCGTGTATTTTTAAACGGTCCGAAAAAATTAGCAATTTTACCCTTTACCGGCGCATCTAGCAACCCTTTTAACGACCCTATCGATCCCGGCGGCGGGGGTTCTGGTCTCCCGGCCGCACCGCGCATCAACGAAGAAATGATATTGTCGAGTTTGCCGGCCGCCGTCTGCAGGGACGCAATCGCGGCTGTTTCCAGGCGCTTCTGGCTGTGCACATCCTTCAACAAAGCGGCCCGGACCGCTCTTTCACGATCCAGCCCCTGAATGCGTTCTTCATACTGGGCTTCCAGGGCCAGCTCTTCTTTGCGGCTGTTTTCAAGGTCGATCTGCAGAAATGACCAGCGCTCGTAGTCCTGCAAAAGTTGTTCCCGTTCTCCGTTGTCGATGGACAGGATACGCTCCAGGGCGGCTTTGCGCTGCACCATCCCGTTGATGGAATCGGCCGAGGCCATGACATTCAGGTTGCCCAGCCAATTGAGCTTGTAAAGCGCAACCAGGCGGCTGGCCACATGGAGCTCTTGCGCCTTGATGCGTTTTTCCACATCCTGTCGTTCGATTTCGGCGTCGGCGATGCGTTTCTCGATGGTTTTGATTGTCCGGCGCAGTCCGGCGACGTTTTTGCGGGTGTTCTGGATGTTGCGATTCAGGGCATCCAATCGGTCTATCAGTTCGCTTTCATGCCCTTCGATATCGGACAGGGCTTCCCGATGGGACGCCAACGCCTTGTCAACGGAGGCCCGCTCTTCCCGGGCCTGATCCAGGGCCGGCGAGGTGTCCAGATAGCGGTCCCGGTTGCGGACATAGCCGATGGTGTCCAGATAGCGGACTTTGAGCCATTCGGGCCCGCTTTCCAGAATCGTCAGGCGGCTGCCCTTGTCTAGCTGGCGCAAGGGAGCGCCGGCCGTGCCCGGCTGGGAACGCAGATTGAGACGGTCGACCTGCACCACGACCTCACGCGGCCCGGTCTCCAGTGCCATGCTGACCGAGATCCATCCGGCTACGAGGAGACAAAGACCGGCAATCAGACCCGGACGTATTGTTTGACCGACAGGTGGCATCCCAACCATCCAACAAGCATACCGCATCCAACGATGCTCAGCAGCAGCGCCGGTGACAGAAAACGGAGTTCCAAAAAGGCCGTCGCTGTATCTGTCGCGATGCGGGACTGGATCAACATATACATGATATACAGGGCCACAAGGCCGATGATGCCGCCCAGGGCTGCCTGGATCAGGCTTTGAAAGTAAAACGGTGCCAGAATAAAGCGCTCCGTGGCTCCCACCAGGCGCATGATTTGAACCTCTTCCCGACGGGAATAGAGCACCAGTCGGACGGTATTACCGACGATGAATATGGCGGCCATGAAAAACAAAGCGCCCATGATGGAGCCGGTCAGTTGGAACAGATTGAAGATGTTGATGATGCGTTTGATCCAGCGCTGGCCGTATTCGACTTCGCTGACACCTTCCAGCTCGTCCAGGGCCGTTGCCAGCTGTTCCACTTTGTCCCATGACTGGGAGGCGGCGATCATCTGAATTTCAAAGGCATCCGGCAGGGGGTTGCTGTCCAGATTGTCCAGGATCGAGGTTTGGCGGCCCATCTGGGTGCGCAGGCGTGCGAGGGCCTCATCCTTGGGGATGAAATCCACCTGCTGCACACCGTAGAGGTTTTCCATCCGGATTTTGAGGGTGCTCCGATCGGTGGCCGTCAGACCATCCTGGAGGTAGGCCATGACGCGGATGCCCTGGCGCCAGCCGTCGATGATATCACCCATATTGATAAAAAATAGCATGGCCGCGCTGACGATGAGGATCGAGAAGGCGAAGGTACTGATGGTCACCAGGCTCAACATGCGGTTGCTGCGGATGTCCTGCAGGGCACGTTTCAGATGGAGTTTCAGCATTGGCAAGGTCTCGCGGCGCTTAAACCGTCGGGGCGCTGGTGAGGTGCCCCTCCTGGAGGTAGATGATGCGGCCGGGAATACTGCGGATGAGCTCCCGGTCGTGGGTGGCCACGACCACCGTGGCGCCCCGGGTGTGGATGGCTTTCAGCAGGTTCATGATCAAGCCGGCCGACTCCGCATCAAGACTGCCGGTGGGTTCATCGGCGAGGATGATGGTGGGATCGCCGACCACGGCCCGGGCGACAGCGACCCGTTGCTGTTCGCCCCCGGAAAGGTTGGGGGGCAGGGTGTCCTGCCGTTTGTCCATGCCCACGGTGCGCAGCACGCTTTGTACTTTTTTGCGGATATAGCTGGGCTTGCGACCGGCCGCTTCCAGCACCAGGGCGACATTGTCGTAGACCGTACGGGTGGGGATCAGTTTGTAGTCCTGGAAAATAATTCCGAACTTGCGGCGCAGGAGATGGATTTGTTTGCGCGGGATCCGGGCCAGATTCATGCCGTCCACCAGGATCTGACCCTGGGAGGCGATCTCCCCCCGGTAAAGCAGTTTGAGCAGGGTGGTCTTGCCGGCACCGCTGGGCCCGGTCACGAATAGAAATTCGTTGCGGTAAAAATCCAGCGTAATGTCCGTCAGCGCGCGGGTGGCGTGAAAATGGCGGTGCACGTGAAAGAGCCGGATCAAAGCGGCTTTACCTTCTTCTGCTAGCATGCCATCCTTTCGGCTTAGCGATTGACCCGGCTTTGATTAGCTGGTAAGTCTGGCCTCGAGTTCAGGGAGTGCCGTTTCCGGTTTTCCTTGCTCAAGCCTCCACTATAACCCATTAAACAGGCTTCTTCCAAACTAGTGGAGGCTTTTCTATATCTAAATTGCGTTTCAAAATCAACCGGTTAACCATAAAAGAGACGGTTGTCGTCTTCTGCGACGCGGCACAGCTCTTTCAGATTCGATGGGATGGCGGGAATGACCTACAAAGAAGAACTCATTGCGCTGTTGTGTGAAAAGTCCTTTCAGTACAGCCCGGAGCCGACGTTCAAACTGGTATCGGGGCGCCTCAGCCGGTTTTATGTCAACTGCAAACCCACCATTCTGAGCCCGCGCGGCATGTTTCTGACCGGCCATCTGGTTTTTGAGGTCATCAAAGATCTGGGTGTCCGGGGGGTGGGCGGTTTGACCTTCGGTGCCGATCCGATTGCCGTGGCCACGGCCTTTGCCTCGGAGCTCAACCGGCAACCGATCCAGGCCTTCTCCATTCGCAAGACCCGCAAGGACCATGGCATCATTCGCTGGGTGGAAGGGGATGTTCATCCCGGGGAACCCGTGGCCATTATTGATGACGTGGCCACCACCGGGGGGTCGACCATCAAAGCCATCGAACGCGCTCGTGAAGAGGGCCTTAAGGTGGTGAAAGCCGTGATACTTGTCGATCGACAGGAGGGCGGGTTGGAGAATATCCGTGAGCACGTGGCGGATGTGACGGCCATTATTACGCGTGACGCGCTGTTGGCCCATGGAGAAAACCGGGCATAGGGCGGTTGCCCGCCGGTAGCGAAACCGCCTCGGTATCGATCAGGATGGGATATAGGTGGCGGAGGCGTCTTCCGATTCCCAGGCGGTCACCCGGGAGACGCTGATCCCCGGAAGATCCATGCGGGCGGCCAGGCTGTCGGCCAGATACTTGGCAATGTTTTCCGACGACGGCGGGGTGCCGTCCTGAAAGAAGTCCAGCTCGTTGAGAAACTTGTGGTCCAGCGTTTCCATCAACGCCCGAACGTGATGCTTGATCACGCCGAAATCTACAAGAACCCCACCTGCATCGATGGATTGTCCTTTTACATAGACTTCGATTTTCCAGTTGTGACCGTGCAGGTTTTCACATTTTGTGCCGACCATGGTCAATCGGTGCGCCGCGGCAAAGCGGGTGACAACACGTAACTCAAACATGATTCATCCTTACGGGCGGCCGGGCCGCCGAGCAACCAAACTTTAACAGGGCCAACGGGTCAGGTACCGACCGACTCTCCCCGCAGAATATTCTTAATCCGTTTGGAAATTTTGCCGGACTCCAGCGAGGCGAATTCCTTCAAGAGGGACTCCTGTTTTTTGTTCAAGCCGGTGGGCGTTTTAATGACGACCTGGATGATCTGGTCGCCCCGGCGCCCGGTGCGCAGGGAGGGAATGCCTTCGCCGTTGAACCGGAAAACGTCGCCGTACTGCGTTCCTTTGGGGATGCGCAGTTTCTTTTCCCCGTCCAGGGTAGGCACTTTGATGGTATCGCCCAGGGCCGCCTGAACAAAGGAAAGGGGCACCCGGCAGATCACATCGGCGTTGTCGCGTTCAAAAAAGTCGTGTGTTTCGACGTGGATGAACACGTAGAGATCTCCCGGGGGACCGCCCTGATGACCCGCTTCACCTTCGTTGGTAAGCCGCAGGCGGGAGCCGGTATCGACACCGGCGGGGATTTTAACCGATACGGTTTTACGGGTTTTGATCTGCCCTGTTCCGCTGCATTCATGGCAGGGTTTGGTGATCATCTGCCCGGTTCCGCGGCAGTGGGGGCAAGTGGTACGCACTGTAAAAAACCCCTGGCTGCGGGCCATTTGACCGCTGCCCCGACAGAAATGGCAGGTTTCCGGATGGGTACCGGCTTCACAGCCGTTGCCCTGGCACAACTGGCATGTGTCCATTTTTTCCAGGGGCAGCGCTTTTTCCACCCCGAAGGCCGCTTCCAGAAAGCTCAGCGAGAGATCATAACGCAGGTCGGCCCCACGCTGATGCCGGCTCCGGGAACCGCGTCCGGATCCCAGGCCGAAAAAGTCCTCGAATATGTCGCCAAAGCTGGAAAAGATATCCTCGAAACCGGAGAAGCCGGAGAAACCGGAGCCCTCTAACCCTTGATGTCCGAAGCGGTCGTAAAGCTCGCGTTTCTTGGGGTCGGACAACACGCCATAGGCTTCGGACGCTTCCTTGAATTTTTCTTCGGCAGCCGTATCTCCGGGGTTGCGGTCGGGATGATATTGGAGGGCCAGCTTGCGATACGCTTTTTTAAGATCCGTCTGACTGGCATTGCGGTCGGCATTGAGGACTTCGTAGTAATCCCTTTTGTTGCTCATGAATAGATCCGCTGATGTGTCAATACCCTGTGGGTTTGACAAGGTTATATGATGAGTACCGCCGACCACCAGTACCCGCAAAAAGCCCTAAGCAGGGCCGCTTCGTTTGACGGGAACCCAAGAGGGTGCCTACCGGTGTCGTAATCTTTAAAATGTGGCGTTAATGTAAAGCAAATTCTAAAAATGTCAAATGATTCTGAGCGCTGTTGGCATCCTCGGGGTCTGGTTCAGCTGCGAGGGGTTGCCGGGTGATCAAGGGGCTTGGGCAACACATTTGTTCCGCCGGATAAAAACCAGAACCCAACGACGCCGATCAACATGACGGCAGCGCCAAAAGGAAAGGCCCATTTTAGCTGCAGCTGGTCCATTAACAGCCCTGCCATGAGGGCGCCCGTCATCATTCCCAGGCTGTGTCCGAGGGTTAGCAGGGCCATGACGGAGCCCATGGCCCCTGTGCGGGCACCTTTGCTGACCGCCATTCCCATCAGGGCCGGCATGGCAATGCCGCCGCCCAGCCCGAACAGCCCGCTGCTCAGCAGCATGCCGGCGAAGGTCTGGCCCCAAATGAAGGTAAGGACACCGATGCCGGCGAGAATGCCTCCGGCGGCCACCATAAGGGGTTTATGAACGTGATCGGACAGGTAGCCCATGGGGACATGGATGACACCGCTGACCATGACGCCGGTCATGATAAGGGCGCCGATGGCTGATCGGCTGAGGTGCAGCGACTGATCCGCGAAAATGGGCAGAAACCCCCAGAGCACGCCGATACAGGTGGTATAGGCCATGCGAAATGTGAATAAGCCGAGGATTTCCCGTTCGCGCAGGAGATGTCGCCAGCCCACGGGGGCGGTGTAGTGGCGAAAAGCCTTTTCACGCTTTGTGGGAGGAAGCCCCAGCGCACTGAGCAAAAACCCGATCAAGGCCAGAGCGCCCATGCTGGCGAAGGCGGCCTGCAAGCTCCAGTGGTCGCTGATCACTCCGCCCAGAAGGGGGCCCATTCCCAATCCGACAAAGGTCGCCAGATTGAAAATGCCCATGGTCAGGCCTTCCCGTCCGTCCGGAGTGATGTCGCCCACATAGGCCTGGAGGACCGGCATCATCATGGCGGAAAAAATTCCCTGGATAAATCGGATACTGATGAGCACCGTGACGTTGGTGGTGTAACAAAAGGCGACCGCCACGGCGGCATATCCCAGCAGGCCGACCACGATAAACGGTTTACGTCCCCGAAGATCGGAGGAACGTCCGAAATAGGGAATAAATGCGGTCCGGGCGATGGAGAAAATACCGAAAATCATACCGATATAAAACCCGCTGGCCCCGATATCGCGGGCGTAGACGGGCAGCAGCGGCACGACAATACCGACACCGGTAAGGGCCGTCAGGACCGCAAAAAATAGGATGCAGAAGGTTTTGATTTCCTGGGAATTCATGTCCGGGTACCCTGTTTGGCCCGGTTCATATCACCTGACCGGATTGGGCACAACCCGTTCGCGAAGTGAGGGATACCGTCGGGTGGGTCTTCTCGGGCGGCCGTTAAAGGCTGGTGGCAAGGGCGACGCACCCGATGATCCAGCAATACGGGGCAAACAGGTAAAGGCGACCTTTCTGAACCAGAAACACCAGCAATGCCAGGGCGGCGTAGCCGACCAGCATGGCGGCAAGGCCACCTATCAGACAGGATGGCAGATGAATATCCCCCTGCTGAAGGGCGTCTTTCAGCACCAACAGGGCTGCGCCGGCGACCGCTGGAATAGAGAGCAGAAACGAGAAACGGGCGGCGGTTTCATGGCGAATGCCGGTCAAAATGCCCACCGCGATGGTGGATCCGGAGCGGGAAATGCCCGGCATGACGGCGAGTCCTTGGGTGACGCCGATCACCAGGGCGTCTTTTATGGTAAGTCCTTCGAGCGTGCGTCCGGCGTCCGTGCGGGGATGGCGACCAGGCCGGGTAGCGAAAAGAATCCCACCGGTCAGGAGCAGCATGGCGCCGACAATCAAGGGTGACGCGAACAGGCGTTCGGCGACGCTGTGCAGTGCCAGCCCGATGGCGGCCGTGGGGACGGAGCCCAGCAGAATAAGACCGGCCAGACGGACCTGTGGACGATCGGCGTCGCTGGTGGCGCGATTTGTAAGCATTCCCCGGAAGGCACGCATCAGTCCCCCAAGAATATCCAGGATATCTCGGCGGAAATAAAGAATGACGGCCGCCAGAGTGCCGACGTGCACGCTGACATCGAAAGACAGTTCCGCTTCGTGCAATCCGAAAAGGTGTTGCACGAGAACGAGGTGCCCGGAACTGCTGATAGGCAGAAATTCTGTCAACCCCTGAACGATGCCGAGCAGCAATGCTTGAACGAAAGTCATAACCGAATGGGTCCTCTTGCGGCGGAAGGCCGTTATCCCTTTATAATCAGGATCTCCGGCCGGTTGGTTCAGCGATAGTGTTTGTAGCTGACGCCGTATTTCTGGGCCTTGTAGGCAAACTTGCGCACGGTGGTTTTCAAGATCGTGGCCGCCTGGGTAATGTTGCCGCGCGCGTTTTTAAGGGCATCGATCAGCATTTCCCGCTCGAGATTGGCCACCGCCTCTTCCAGCGACAGGGCCGGCATGGTATTGGACTCAATACCGGTCTGCAGGGTCGGCGGAAGGTGATAACTGTGAATCACCCCTTCCTGGCAGAGCAGGACGGCCCGCTCGATGCAATTTTCCAGTTCGCGCACGTTTCCGGGCCAGTGGTAGGCCATCAGCATGTCGATGGCCGGCGTGGAAAAGCGGCGGATATCCTTGTTGTTTTCCTTGGCGTATTTTTCCAGGAAGTAATCGGCCAGCAGCAGGATATCGGTTTTGCGCTCCCGCAGGGGCGGTATGTAAATAGGGAACACGTTGAGGCGGTAGTAGAGGTCGCCGCCGAAGCTGCCGTTCTCCACAGCCTGCTCCAGGTTTTTGTTGGTGGCGGCAATGATGCGCACGTCCACCTTGATGGTTCGCTGACCGCCGACGCGTTCGAATTCGCGTTCTTGCAGGACCCGCAGCAAGTTGACCTGCACATCCAGCCCGATGGATCCGATTTCATCGAGGAAGAGCGTGCCCCGGTTGGCCAGTTCAAACTTCCCCAGCTTCTGGTGGATGGCACCGGTAAAGGCGCCCTTTTCGTGACCGAAGAGTTCGCTTTCGATCAAATTGGCAGGGATCGCGGCGCAGTTGATTTTGATGAACGGCTGCTGGGCCCGATGGCTGTTGTAATGCACCGAATTGGCCACCAATTCTTTGCCGGTGCCGCTCTCGCCGCGAACCAGGACGGTGGCATTGCTTTTGGACACCTGGGAGACCATCTGGAAGACTTCCCGCATTTTGTTACTGTTGCCGACAATATTGGTGATGCGGTATTTGTTTTCCAGTTCCTGCAGAAGTCTTCGATTTTCTTCCCTCAGGGCCTGTTTTTCCAGCCGAATCGTTTCCAGGTTGATCACCTGGCGGGCCACCATCGTGGCGACCACGGCCAAAAGCTTTTCGGCTTTCTGCAGGGAGTAGGATGCTTCATAGGGCTTGTCCACGCTCAGCGCCCCAATGATCTGACGGCCCTTTTTAATCGGTACGCAGATAAAGGACAGGTCAAGATCCTGCTTGGTGCGGCGGGATACCGTGCGGTTGAGAAATTTGGGCTCCTCGCTGATTTTAGGGATGGAAACGGGTTTGCCGGATTGAATGACACCGCCGGTGATCCCTTCCCCCAGCTTGTATCTGACGCGTTGCATGGCACGCTGGGTAATGCCGTGGGCCACCTCGATGCGGATTTCGTTGCGCACCGGGTCCAGAAGCGTGATGGTGCCACGCGCCATATCAAGGGAACTGGACAAAATATCGAGCACTTTGTAGAGCGATTTTTTCAGCTCGAGGTGCTCGTTCAGGGTTTCGCTGATTTCGTAGAAAAACGAGGCTTCTTCAATTTTTTTCATGGGGCACACGCCTCCTTAAAATAGGCGATCAGACATCGTCGCAGGGTCGTCGCAACGCCGGATCGCATAGACGGCACTCCTTATAACAATATTGTAACCAAAAGCAACTATTTTGAACAAATTTGTTGGAAGTGATGGGGCAAGTGTCGGAGGCTGTCGGAGCGATAGCCTCCGACACCCCCGAGGGGAAGGTAATCGCAGCCTGTCGGCGGTCAGAGACGGCCCTTTTTAATAATCGCCACCAGCAGCCACAGCCCCATAATGGCGCCCGTGATGAATACGATGATACCGATCAGGGATATGCCGTAGAAGAGCGGCGGGATAGCGGCAACGACAATGATCGAACTGCCGATGATCAGAGCCGGCGATAATGATGGCAAAGGAAACCCGATTGCTGATCTGGTCGTGGGTTTCCAGCATGGCCTTCAGCCCCTTCAACTCGATGGTCAGGGCAAACTTCTGCTGCCGGACCTGGCGGGTGATATCCAGCAACTCGGTGGGAAACTGCTGGAGAAATTCCAGCAGATCGGTGCTCAGACGCATAAAATCATCGGTCAGTCGCCGGGATGAAAACGCGCCATCTTGACCTGTTTGACAAAGGGGGCCGCTGTGGCAAAAATGTCAAACTCGGGATCCAGCATGCGGGCCACGCCTTCGACGGCCGCCAGCGTTTTCAGCATCAGGAAAATGTCCGGGGGAATGATCAGGCGGTTCTGGGCCGCCAGCTCCAAGAGGTGCTGCAGAAGGCGGCCGAAGTGGATTTCCTCGAGCGGTCGGTACAGGTGGCGCCCCATGAAATCGGCGACATCTTTTTCAAACGCGCGCATATTCGGTTTTTCATCCCAGGTCGTGAGCTTGAGCAGGACCTGGGCCGTGCGGGTCTCATGACGGTGAACCACGGCGTCCACCAGTTCCACAAAATCTTCCCGGGTCTGGCGGTCGACGGATCCGACCATTCCGAAATCCAACAGGCAGATAATGTTGTCCGGCAGCACGAAGATATTGCCGGGGTGGGGATCGCCATGGAAAAAACCGATTTCAAATACTTGCCGCAGCATGATGTGGGCGCCCCGTCGGGTGATTTCGCCACGATCGAGCCCGGCCGCTTCAAGCTGTTTGATTTCGGAGATTTTTATCCCATCGATAAATTCGGCCGTGAGGACTTTCGGTGTGGTCAGCTCACGGTAAACTTTGGGAACATACACGGTCATGTCGCTCAGCAAATGGCCCGCCATGCGTTCCATATGGCTGGATTCGAAGGTGTAATCGAGCTCCCGCTCCAGCGTTTTGGCGAACTCCTCCACGATTTTAATCGGACGATAAAAGGCGATTTCTTCGATGTGGCGCTCCATCAGCGTGGCCAGATGGAGCATGATTTCAAGGTCCACCTCGATGGTCTTTTGAATCCCCGGTCGCTGCACCTTGACCGCCACCTGATCACCATCTTTCAATACGGCCCGGTGAACCTGACCGATGGAGGCCGAGGCTCGGGGGGTTTCGTCAAAATGTTCAAAAATACTGTTCGGGGCGTCTCCCAGCTCATGGGTGATGATACGGTGAACGTCTTCGAATGGAAACGGGGGGACGTCATCCTGGAGTTTGGCGAGTTCATGGATAAAATCGACCGGAATCAGGTCCGGGCGGGTGGAGAGAACCTGGCCCAGCTTGACATAGGTCGGCCCCAACTCTTCCATGGCCAGGCGCACCCGTTCTGCCCGTGTCATGCGCTCCAGGCGTTCCCGGCGGTGACGCGAAATCATCTGCAAGCCGATTTCGATGTACTGGTCGATCTTCAAAAGATCCACCAGGTCGCCAAAACCATATTTGAAAAAAACGGTCAGGATTTGACGGTAACGGTTCAAATGGCGGTAGGTGCGGCCGAGGACGCCGATTTTTCTTATACTCAGCATGCGCGTGTCACCGTTGGCGTGCAGATGTGGTTACGGGCGGCGCGCCTGAGGAGTCAAGGCCTCAGAGCGCGAAACAGGCCATGGGCCATCGGAGGGCCTGCCGAATGGTTGCCGCGCGACGTTTTATGATGGTGTCGAAATCAATCGTCCGCCGCACCGGCGTTTTTGTTGATCGACTCCTTGAGATCGCGAATTTCCTTCTTCAAGGCTTTTAACTCTTCGGTAGTCACGATATCAGCCTTTTTCAGAAATTTTTTGACCGACTTCTCAACGCGTTCCTCGAGCCTATTCTGGGTGTCCTCGTAGCGGTTTTGAATGTCCTTGAAAAATTTCTTGCCTTCCTCTTCGTTCAGGTTCAATTTTTTCTCGAGCTCTTTGGCCAAGTCTTCCGCTTCGTCCTTGGCGGTCAGCGCCAGGCCAATACCCGTGAGAAGTGCTTTTTTGGCGATATCCATAACGTCCGGCATTTTCTGTCCTCCCCTGTGATGGGTTCTTAGCGTAAAAAAGCCGTTTTCCTGATTTGGCGGCTGCGGCGTTTTGCGTTTTGTCCTGCACCGCCAGTTCAATGGCCGATTCCCTGCCGAACGCGGCTTTGGAAAATCACGGACGGTTCTTTGAATTTCCTTCTGGGTGCGTTCTTCAGATCCCACGCGCTCGTCCCTCCGCAGGGATGCGGCTGATGATCTTCGGCGGCGGTGAGGAACGGCATTTTTGTCATCTCGGGCGAGACCGGCGGCAAGTCTGCGGTGGGGTGTGTGTCGCATCGAGCCTTCGGTCTATGGTCTGCTGATCGAAAGCCAACTTTTTATCATAGGGGATAGTCGTTTGCAAGCTGGGAGGACAGGCGCGGATGTCCGGAGACCCCTCGGTCGGGCAGGCCACCGCTGTGCTGCCACCCTGCCGGCGGGCGTTTCATAAGGCCATTTGCGACGCGCTGGAAAAGGTCCTTGACTGTTGGCAACCAACTGTCTTAAGTGGTTAATATCAGTTGATATCGCTTGAATCTGAAAGGAAAGGATTTATTTGTTATGCCGTTTTCGATCGCACTTGCCGGCAAGGGTGGTACCGGAAAGACCACCATGGCCGGGTTGCTGGTGAAGTACTTGATGCACGCCAACAAGAAGCCGATATTGGCGGTGGATGCCGATTCCAACGCCAACCTGAACGAGGTTTTGGGCGTGCCCCTTGCGGGGACCCTGGGGGATGCCCGCGAAGACATGCGCAAGGGACAGGTCCCCGAGGGCATGACCAAAGATGTTTTCATGGACATGCGCATGCAGCAGTCCATCGTCGAGCACGACGGCTTCGACCTGGTGGTCATGGGCCAGCCGGAAGGCGCGGGTTGCTACTGCGCCGCCAATTCGTTATTGGCCCGTTTTATGGACCAACTCACCGGTAATTATCCCTACCTGGTGATGGACAACGAAGCCGGGATGGAGCATATCAGTCGTCTGACCACCCGCGACGTGGATATTCTGCTCATCGTCGCCGATGCCTCCCGCCGGGGTCTGCAGGCCGGCCTGCGTATCAACGAGCTGGCCAAGAATCTCAATATCGGTGTGGCGCGCACCTGCCTCATGATCAACCAGGCCAAAGGGACACCGCCCGATGCGGTCATGGACATCATCCGTTCGGCGGACCTGGAATTTGTGGGGACGGTGCTGGAGGATGACACCCTCTACGAGTACGATCTCAACGGGCAGCCAACCATCGCGATGCCCATGGACACGCCGGCCGTCCAGGCGGCGTTCGCCATTTTTGATAACCTGCTGAGCTAACTTGCATTCCGGGGTGGCGATGAAGTCTACCGGCTTTTTATATGACGAGCGGTTTCTCAAACATGTTACAGGCCCTTATCATCCGGAGGTTCCCGAACGCCTGACGGCCATCTACCAAGGGATTGAGCAAAAGGGTCTGCTGGAACACCTTACCATTATCCCGGCCCAGCCGGCTGACCGGATGTGGATTGAACTGGTCCATGACAAGGACTATGTCGATCGGTTTGAAGCGGCTTGCCGGGACGGTCAGACCACCTTCGACAGTCCCGACAATCAAATGGGACCGGAAACCTTCCCGACGGCCCTGCTGGCGGTGGGCGGTGTGCTGGATACCATTGACCGGGTCATTGCCGGCGAAATCGACAATGCGTTCTGCGCCGTGCGCCCGCCCGGGCATCATGCCGAGCGGTCTAAAGCCATGGGGTTCTGCTATTTCAACAACGCTGCGATTGCCGCCGCCTACCTCCAGACCAAATGGTTCCTGCATCGCGTGGCCATAATCGACATCGACGTTCATCACGGTAACGGCACACAGCACATTTTTGAGGAAGACGATACCGTATTTTATTATTCGATTCATCAACATCCGTCCTTTGCCTATCCGGGTACCGGTCGGGCCTTTGAGAGCGGGGAAAAGCGCGGGCTCGGCTATACGTGCAATTCCACGGTCCTGCCGGGCCAGGGCGACACCTTCTACAAGGAAGCCATCGCCCGGGATCTGGTGACGGCCATGCAGCGTTTCCGGCCGGAATTCATCATTGTTTCGATCGGTTTTGATGCCCACGTGGATGACGACATGTCGGACGTGGCCCTCACCACCGAAGGGTATTCCTGGGTGATGGAGCAGTTGGTCGATATTAGCATGCGCCATGCCGACGGGAAATTGATATCCATTCTGGAAGGGGGGTACGATCTGCCACGTCTTCCCGAATTGGCCGGTAACCATGTTCAAATTCTGCTTAACGATTAAGGGGCATCGCCCCGGCATACCGGGCACGTCGCTGTGCTCATGCCCATGGAGGAAGTGATGTTTGTCAGCAAGTCAATGACCCAAAAAGTGATCACCGTGCATCCCGAAGACAGCGTTGTCGAAGCCCGGGATCTTCTGAAAAAGCATCGTATCCGCCACCTGCCAGTGGTTGAAAAGGATAGCGTTCTCGTCGGCATCATTACCGACCGCGACATTCGCAGCGCTTTGCCGGCCACTTTCTATGCCAAAGTCGACACACATCCGGATGCCGGTGAATTCGCCGCCATCAAGGTGGGTGATGTCATGACCGCCAACCCCCACACGGTTTCGCCCGAGGACACCATCGAAGACGCCTTGCTGCAGATTCAAACATTGCGGGTGGGCGCCTTCCCGGTGGTGGACCGTGAGGGACGGCTGCAGGGACTCCTTTCCGTGCGTGATTTATTGCGGGCGTTTATCAACGTTCTGGGAATCGAAGAGCCGGGCACGCTGTTGGGCATCCTGGTGGAAGAAAAACTGGGCCAGATGAAAATCATTGTCGATGCCATTACCGAAGAGAACATCTCGTTCGGGTCCATTCTCGTGGCGCGTCACTGGGAATCCAACATGCGGGCGGTGTTTCCATACCTGCTGACCAACAACGTCAGCCGGGTCAAAAAGAAACTGGCCGGTCTCGGGTTCACGATTCTGGACCCCATGAAGTGGACCATGGATCGTTTGCCCAAACATGACTGAAACGACCGGCCCTGTCCGACCGACCATGGCCTATCGGCCACCTTATGACGATTTGACCATCTATTACCTGGAAGGGCGTGTTGCGGACCAGGCGCTGGCCGAAATCCCGACCTATATCGGCACCTGGGAAGAGGAAGGGTTTTCATTTGTCTTTTTTTCGGCCGCGGCCGGGCCGGCCATCGAAGCCCTGGTGCACGCGCAGCCTCACCTGACCCTGATCGACCGCTACCAAATGAGCTATGCGGACTGGCAGGGGGGGCGCATCGCGGCCTTTCGCGCCGGACGGTTCCATGTGCAGCCGCCCTGGGAGACTGATGCCACCTGGCCACCCGAGGGGCCGACGCTCGTCGGTGAAATTCCACTTCTTCTCGATCCGGGGGTTGTCTTCGGTACCGGCACGCATCCCACCACGCGGGATTGTCTGGCCGCGCTGGAGCTGCTCTATCGAGACGCCGTCATTTCTAGCGTGCTGGATCTGGGCACCGGCACGGGCATTCTGGCCATTGCAGCGGCGGGCCTGGGCAGCCCGCGCGTGGCCGCCGTGGATTTCAATCGTCTGGCCGTGCAGACGGCCCGGCGCAACGTCAACCTGAACGGTGTCGGAGATCGGGTGCTTCCGGTTCACGGACGGGCGGAGCAACTGGTGGCGAGTCCCGCTGACCTGCTTATCGCCAATATTCATTACGATGTGATGCAAAATCTATTGAAAAGTCAGGGGTTTAGGGCCAAACGCCACTGGATTTTGTCGGGCCTGCTGCGCAGCCAGGCCCGGGAGGTGGAAAATCTTATCGGTGATGGTGGTGGTCACATTGTTAAGCGTTGGACGCGCGATCATATCTGGTATACCTATCTGGGAAACAACGACCTGAGCTGAACCGTTTCTCGGTTTTTAATGTAAAATCTTGCGGGGCTGCCGAGTTTAATGCCCTTAACGTAAACGAAAGGCGATGCAAAGTGCGCGAGGCGGATAGGGACGCACTGATTCAGCGAACAGCCGAAGCGCTGGTGCAAACGCGCCGCGCGGTGGCCCTTACCGGAGCCGGCATTTCTATTGAAAGCGGTATACCCCCGTTTCGGGGGCCCGGGGGACTGTGGGAGAAAATGGACCCCATGGAGGTCGCCCACATCGATGCCTTCCGCCGCGACCCGGGAAAAGTCTGGAAGCTTCTCATCGAGGGCATGCAGGAGGTATTGTCGGCGGCCCGACCCAATGCCGGGCATACGGGACTGGCCCGGCTGGAACAGTGGGGATACCTGCGATCGGTGATTACACAGAACGTTGACGGGCTGCACCAGGCCGCCGGGAGCCGTGACGTAATCGAGTTTCATGGCACCTTTGCCTGGCAGCGCTGCCAGGACTGCGGAAGTCGCTGCGAGACCGGGCGGGTTGATCTTTCCCGGATTCCGCCGCGATGCGCCTGCGGGGGGATTTATCGACCGGACTGCGTGTTTTTCGGAGAAATGATTCCACCGCAGCATCTGGCGCGCGCGCAGCAGCTGGTGGCGCGATGTGATGTTCTCCTGGTCGTCGGCACATCGGCGACCGTCCAGCCGGCGGCACTGATGCCGCTGCTAGCCAAGGAAACCGGTGCGCGGGTGATTGAAATCAACCCAGAACCGACGCCGCTTACCGGACGGGTCAGCGACTACCTTATTCAGGGCGGTGCGGGTGCGGTTTTCAATGATATCCTGGCATGTGTTGAAGAACTCCGCGGGTCGGGGGCGCATCTTCATACCCCCGGTAAACCATCTCAGGCCAAGGACCGCATTCCCAACGCAACGTGATCGATGGCCATGGAAACTGGAGACAGTCGAAACTCATGGATTGAAACGCTGGAGCTAGCGCCCCCTTCGCTGTCTGACAATACCGCCGATCAGGAACGCCTGTTGGGCGCTTTGCAGAAGCGCCTCGGGGGTGCGGTTGTCCATCTGGACCTGACCCTGGTTAAAGCGCTACCGACGCTGCTTCGCCGCTGGGACTATGCGCTTCGTTGTGCGCTCGTGCGCGACAGAGATGTCTGGCACGTGTGTGGCCTGTCAGGGATGGCCGATCCTGAGCCCCTTTGCGGTCTGGCGATTGATCTCGGCACGACACGAATTGTGCTCAGCCTTCTGAATCTCGAAACCGGCCAGGTGCTCCAGGAGGATTCTTTCGACAACCCTCAGGTCGTCATCGGACCGGACGTGCTGACCCGGATTCATTATGCCGATGACGAAGACGGTTTGCACCATCTCAACCGTCTGGTGGTCGACGGGCTTAACGGGATGATCGCCGATCTCTGCCGACGGGTGGAAATCGGACGTGATCGCGTTGTGCTGCTCGCCCTGGCCGGCAACACGGCCATGACCCATCTCTTTATGGGGTTAGACCCGCGCGGGATCATCCGGGAACCCTATATCCCGGTGGTCAACCGGCCGGGGATCCCGTTGGCCGTGCGACTGGGCCTGGGTGTTTCAGCAGGAGCCCGAATCATTATTTTTCCGAATATCGGCAGCTACTTCGGCGGAGACTTGATTGCCGGCATCTTATACAGTGGTCTCGATCGTCGTGAGCAGACGGCCCTGCTGGTGGATGTGGGCACGAACGCGGAGGTTGTGCTGGGCGATCAGAACTGGTTAATTGCCTGTGCCGGTGCCGCCGGACCGGCGCTGGAAAGCGGCGTCAGTCGCATTGGCACGACGGCACGCCCGGGGGCCATCGACCGGATCCGGATTCTTGGGGCGAAGCGTTGTTTTGAGATAAGCACCATCGACAACACACCACCGGTGGGGATCTGTGGGTCGGGTGTCATCGACCTGGCCGCCCAGTTGTTTGCCAGCGGCATGATCGATATTCAGGGGCGACTGGTTCCCTCAGCCTGCGGGTCGCGTCTGACCACGATCGGCGGGGAGCCGCGGCTTGTCATTGCCGAAGCGGACACGACGGCCAGCGGCGAGGCGCTGACCATCGGCCAAGCGGATCTGGACAGCTTGATTCGTTCCAAAGCGGCTATGTACACGATTCTTGAAACGATCACGGAAGCCGTGGGGATGACGCCGGGGCAACTGTCGACTTTTTTTGTGGCCGGTACTTTCGGGGCCTTCATCGATCCTCGGTCGGCCATAACCATCGGTATGCTGCCCGATCTCCCGCTGGACAGTTATCGTCCCCTGGGGAACAGTTCCCTGGAGGGCGCCAAAAAGGTGTTAACTCAGCCGCCAAGCCTGGATCGGGTGGACCATATTCGGGACCGCATCACGTATATGGAACTCAATGTCAATCAGGCCTTTATGAATCGTTTCAGTGCCGCCAAGTTTCTACCCCACACGAATCCGGAGCTGTTTCCATCGGTGCGCATACCGGGGCCGGTCTGATTCGCCACTTGTCCGACAGGCGGGATGTCTATAAAGCAAGAATAAAGAACTCTAAAAAGGTAACAGCATGGCGAAGCTCTATATTTTCACCAAACAGGGGCGTAGCGAGTTCAACCTGGTGGATCACAATGTGATCGGCCGACATCCTAAAAACCGGATTAAGATTCTGGAAGCCGGGATATCCAAAGTCCACTGTCTGATTGCCTCCGAAGAAAACCAGACCTTTTCCATCCGAGACCTGGGCAGCCGCAACGGGAGTTTTGTCAACGGCACGCGGATAAAGGGAAAAACGCTTCTTAACGACGGGGATGAAATACGGATAGGCCATACCCGCTGCCTGTTTCGCGAACAAATGGAAACCCGGCGAGTCAAATGGCTGGAGGATGATGAAGATACCATCAAGAAACGCATTCTTCACAAGGTGGCACCGGCGCAGCTGAACAACTTTTTTCCCGAAACCAATATCATCGACGAGGAGATGCTGCGCGCGGATTATGAACGCCTGCGGATTTCCTTTGAACTGCAGCGCGATATCGGCTTCGATCTCCATGTCGATTTTATTCTGGGCCGGGTGCTGGATCGCGCTTTTGAGGTCCTGGCTTTTGATCAGGGTGTCGTCCTGCTTCTTGACCGGCAGGGAGAGTTTGAGATTCATGCCTATAAAACCAAGAATATGGATGACGAGTTAGTGATTTCCCGCACGCTGGTAGATCTTGTCGCCGATGACAGTCAGGGCGTGGTTTTAATGCACCCGAACCCTTCCGCCGGCCGGGCGGCGCCCGAGTTTGTGGAAACACCGGTCCACACGACCCTGGCGGTACCCATTCTGGATGAAAATGATCTGCAGGGAGTGATCATCCTTGATCGTTGGGAGGCCTACAACCCCTACCGCGAGAAAGATTTACATCTGCTTTCCAATGTGGCGAATAAAGCCGGGATGTTTATGCGCAATTCGCGGATTGCCAAAGGGGTGACGCGGGAGTCGCTGGAGCGTGAACGGTATCGCAAAATGCTTTCCCCCGAGATGGCCGAAATGGTCGTGGCCGGGCAGATCGATGTGGATTTAGAGGGCAAGCAGCACCAAGCGACCCTGTTGATGGCCAATATGATCGATTTTAGCGCGTTGACCGGTGCGTTGGAACCGGAAGCGCTGATTGAATTTCTCAACCGACATTTTGACCATCTGGTCGGGGTGGTGTTTCGCCATGAAGGGATGATCGATAAATATCTTGGAGACCGGATTCTGGCGGTTTGGGGCCTACCCCTGGCGCACGAAGACGATCCGTTGCGCGCGGTAACCGCCGCGGTTGCGATGCAGCAGTTGCAGGCAGCCATCAACCAGCAACGGGAGACCGATAATCTGCCGCTGCTGGAGATCGGCATCGGGGTAGCGACCGGGCCGGTTGTGGCCGGCAGCATCGGGTCCCAGAAAACCCAACGGTACTCTATTGTCGGAGACGTGGTCAATGAAGTCCAGGCCATTTGTGCTTCGTCGCGGTCCGAGCAGGTGCTGATCAGCGAAAACACGTTCAAGGTGGTTCGCAAGCACTTTGATATAGACGAGGCCCATACCATCCAGATGGGGGACCGTGCGGTCAAGTGCTTTGAGATTATCGGTGAGCAGGAAGGCCGTCCGGCGCAGCCCTGGAGCTATTTAGGCTAACGCGTCAGCGGTTCCAGGAGAAAATGGCTGATGTAGCGCGGATCGATATGATCAGGGCTGACTCGCCCGTAAGATTCTTCCAGTTCGGTAAACAGCGATTCCAGCGAAGATCCGCTGGATGCGGCAAGTTCCGCGACCGGGTGAGCCGAGCGATCAGCCAGCCAATGCAAAAAATCCGTTCGCAGTGCATCGGCGATCCGTCGACGGCCGTCGGATACAGGCGCCGTATCATGCTGGAAAAGCTCGCGGAAAAACGGTCTGGAATTCCGGCGTGGTGAGGCGTCGCACCTCTTCCGGCAAGGCCAGGCGGTGCCGTGCCCAGAGGGTGAGCAAAAGGTTTTTATAAGAAAGAAAGCCGAACGGGGACGGAGAGGCGAAGACCGGATTCAACCGGTCCAGCAAGCGGTCGAAAATCTGCACCTGCTCCAGCTGGTGTTGACTGCTTTCGATATCTTCCCTGCTGGCAAACTCGCGATACATGGTGCCGGTTTGATAGTTGTCAAAGAACAATGGCCGTTTGAGCAATAGCCCGCCGATGACCCCCAGCCAGGTTTCCCCCCAGAATGTCAATGGCAGCCCCCGACGTGCAAACCAGCTGCGGTGAACCCATGCTTCGGCAGCCTGTTTCAGTTCAATGGCCGCGCCGTAACCCAATCGGAAAATACCTTCGAGATGGTAGCGGCGGAGATTGTTGGCGGCCGCAAAAGGCTGTAACGCTTCGGTCGTTGCTGCGTCCTGGAGTTTCTGCAAACCGATGTGGAGATAGCCACAGGCTTTCCGGGTAATATTGGCCAAGGCTTCCCGCTGTTCGATTTTTTGCCGATCGGCAACGATGATGCGGTTGCACAGGCTGGCAAATTCTTCCTGCATAACATCGCGGTGCTCCGCCGATGACATGGACTGCAGCGCCTGGGAGAAGAGACTGTCCGACGGCAGCACGGTGATGGGAACTAACGACAAATGGTAGTTTCTCTCATCCGGTAGCGGCTTTTGTCGTTGTGCCCGGTGCGGAAATTGCCGAAGATTGAGGTATTGATAAAGGCCCACCGCTTCTTCAAAAGGTAAAAAGCCTTTTTCCGCCAATCGCACGTTGCGTTGACGATAGGCCTCTTCTTCCATTTCGGCAGGCAAAACAGCGGCCGCCTCCAACAAGATGGCCTGGAATTTGACGTGGTCGGCCTCCGCCAGGTGGTCCAGCAGGTTTTTTACCAGACGTTCATGCTGGTCGGATGGTTGTTCGGGGATCTCGGTGGTCGGGCGCTCGATGATGCGGATATAAAAAACATGGTCGTAAGAAAAGAAGCCCGGGCCAAAATCAGATGGGTCCTGGTCGTGCTCCCGGATGCGCACTTCGATGGATTTTAATAAAAAAAACTCGATCAGGTCCAGTTTTTCGGTTGTCAGCCAATGTGTCATGCGCTCGGACGACGGGTCGGACTGCAGGAAGTGTCCCAGCCATACGGCGAGGGTGTCCATATGAAGGCGGTCCCGTTGCCATATCTCCTGGTCCAGCAGGTATTCGAGCTGTTTGCCGGAGGCCAGCGCCATCAGCGGCAGGGCATCCTGGGGTCCGACTTCATGAATCAGAAAATAGAGATCCTCCTCGGGAAAGGCATGCACCAGGGCGGCGGGCTGGGGAAAATCCAAGATTCGCGCCAGGGCTTTTTCCGGCGCCATCGCCAACAGTTGGGCCCGCGTTTCCATGAGTGCCTTCCGTCTGTCTTCATGGATAGGGGGCGTTATCCGATCGTTCGTCATGACGGTTATCCTTTTCCGCGACGGCGACGCAGGGGCTTGTCGGGATATGATGTCGCTATCCTCACCACGTTGTGCCCGGCGCTTGGCTGCGGCGTATCCGCAGCAGCATCAACAGCCCTGGAATCGCAATCAGCGTACAGAAAATGAAATAGCCTTCCCAGCCCATCGTTTTGGCCATAAAACCGCTGCCGGCCGACGCCACCACGCGGGGGACGCCCATCAGGCTGGTCAGCAGGGCATACTGGGTGGCGGTGAACTTCTGGTTGGTGATGGAGGCCATAAACGCGGCATAGGCGGCCGTGCCCATGCCGCTGCTGAGATTCTCAAAGGCAATGACCACGGCCAGGGCCGGGACACTATGCCCGATTTGGGCCAGGAGGGCAAATCCTGCGGTGGAGATCGCCTGCAACACCCCAAATATCCACAGGCTGCGATAAATACCAATTTTAAGCATGATCAACCCACCGGCCAGGCTGCCGGCGATGGTGGCGGAGAACCCAAAGAATTTCACGATGGAACCGATTTCAGTTTTAGAAAAGGCGATATCCAAATAAAAGGGTGTGGTCATGGTGCTGGCCATCGAATCGCCGATTTTATAGAAAAGGATAAACGCTAAAATCCAGATCGCCTCCGGTCGGCTGAAATACTCGACAAAGGGCTGAACAATCGCTTCTTGCAAGGTTTGCGGAGTACCCTTAGGGGTCTTGGGCTCTGGGGTTAGAAGGGTTGTCAGGATACCCGGCAGCAGGCATGCCGCCATGATCAGGTAAACCATGGAAAATGGAATGTGGTCGGCCATGATGAGGCCGCCGCCGGATGCGAGCAGCATGCCAGTGCGATACCCATTGATGTACAGTGAAGAGCCTAATCCCAATTCTTCATCGGCCAGATCTTCCCGTCGGTAGGCGTCGATGACGATATCCTGGGACGCGCTGAAAAAGGTGACCCAGAAAGCGGCCAGCGCCACCAGCCATGGGCTTTGGGCCGGATTGGTGGTGGACAGACCGATGATGGCCAGCACCAAGGCGGTTTGGGCCAGCAGCAGCCAACCCCGTCGTCGTCCGAAGAGGGGTATGGTGTAGCGGTCGAGCACCGGCGCCCAGAGAAATTTCAGCGTGTAGGGCAGGCCCACCAGGGCCATGAGGCCGATGACGGTCAGATCGACGCCCTCCTCTTTCATCCAGGCTTGCAGCACGGAAATGGTCAGCAGCAGTGGCAGTCCGGACGCAAACCCCATGACAAGGGCGACCAGCATGCGACGGCTGGCAAGAACTTTGAAGACGGAAGTGGTGGTCATTTGACGTTAGGCACCTTGTGCCGCCGTGTGATGATGCAAACGATCATGGGTGCCGGCCTGTCGACCGACACCCATGATGAGAAGGCCTTGTTTTACTGGCCGGCGGTGTCTGCGAGCAATTGCGCCGGTGTGGCGATGGGCCCGTACTGCTTTTTAAGCGTCGTCAAGCCTTCGCGCTGCGTCTCCAGAACCTGGAACAGTTTGGCCGGAATACCTGTTTCCTTGCGATAGGCTTCGATCTGTAATTCGACGCGGGCCAGGATGTTGTCGATGTACAATGAGAACTGCTGGTCATAGAGGGATTCCGGGTAGACCTTGTCGATGATCGCTTCGAAGAGAACCCTCAGGTCTTCATAGAACGGCAGATAACCGATAGGGGTTTCGATGGCCCCCACTTCGTTATGTGCCCGGCGTTCCAGCCAGGCCAGCCAGACTTTGACGTCGCGTTTTTCGCCTAAAAGCTTCTGGCCCTCACCGCCGCGGGCTTCATGGGTCAGAAAGTAATTCAGGCCGGCCATCACGGGGCGTTTGTCTGCAGCGATCTGGTCACTGCCGAAAAAGCGGAACTGGGCATCCATATAGTCACCCAGCGCACCGGGGATAAACGGCGCATTGGCCCAGGGCGCCCGTTTAACGCCGATGGCACCGACCTCGGTGGCCGTGGCGGCGGATACGATGCAGGCGCCGATGACGACCCCTTCGTCCGCATTGCGGGCCGCCCAGACCGGCGGCATGGTGTTGCTGTCGCGCCCACTGTAGGTAATCACGCGGGTTTCCACACCGGCAGGATCTTCGGCCCGCTCCGAATAGTTGCCTAAAGCGGTGGATGCCAGGGTACAGCGGGCGTTGGGGTGGGATATGGGCACCGGCTTGCCTGCGGCATCGGTCATCCCTTCTTCCCAGGCGCCCTGAAAATTAATCCCCTTGGTGGGGTGCGTTTCGCCATTGCCCTTCCAATGGGGTACCCCGTCATCGTCGATGAGCACATTGGACCAGATGACTTCCGTGCCCGGCTCCCGCAAGCAGTGCATCAGCATGGGGTCGCCGTCCCGGTTGACATCCTCCACGATGCCGAAGATGCCGCATTCCGGGTTGATCGAACGAATGCTGCCGTCTTCGGCAATCCACATCTGGGCCAGGTCGTCGCCCACGAAATGATTGCCGGCCATGGCGGTGGTGGTTTTGCCGCAGCCGCTGGGCGCTGCTCCGGTGACCCAGGTGATGCGACCACCGGGTCCGTCAATGCCGGTGATGAACATGTGCTCGGAAAGTTCCTGTCCCCGTTTTTCATAGACCGACCGGTCCACCGAAAAACGGTGGTTGCCCTTCTTCAGCAGCAGGGTGTTGCCGGCATAGGTACACTTGAAACTGTAGGTCGTGCGGTGGTTGCGGTCCATGAATACCCGTGCATTCGGCAGGTCTTCGGGGCGGTTCAGGCCCTCGCCGTGGATATTGGTGTAAAAATGTCCCTGACGGGCCACTTCTCGATCGAAATGACCGAACGCGTTGCGGTACAAAATTTCGGCGCTGTGGGAGACATAGGCGGAACTGGTGATTTCGAGGGCGGGATTGGACACCGGGGAACCCACCGGTCCCCGCACATAACAGCCGATGATCATGGTTTTGCCCTGCATGATCGCCGTCATTTCCCGTTGAATCTCTTCCAGGGCATCCTGCCGCAGCTTTTTTAGTGCCAGAGAGCTCACCGCTTCATCCGGATCAACAATGTAAAAGGTCCGGTCGATGATGCGGCCCTGCTCTTGCTTGAGGTCGTAGTGGATGGTGTGCTCCGGCATGGGCAGGGATTTTTCCTCACCTTTCTCAAGGGCATGGCGTTTGATCCAGGCCCGGTCATCCATCGTGCCGGTATTTACAAAAATGGCGGAAGGATCGCACATGGCGATGGCATTGGCAATTTTCACCAGGATGGCGGGCGTGGTTATTTGCTGGATCTTGGCAAGATTGCCGGCGTCCAGACGCTTTTCGAAAAGCTGCTGGGCCGCCGCGACCGTTTCAACACGGCCGAGCACCTGCGCAATATCAACGCTATCGTTTCCTTTAGTCATAATGGTCTCCCTGCAGACGATGGTTGGGCGATGAGATCTTTGGTGCGCGCATTTCGATGTGGTTGCGGTTCAAGTGAATTTGCGGCCCCCTGCGACAGATTACAGGACGGGCACCTGTCGCTTATTCCGACCGGGCACCATTTTCGGTCAAGACAGCCGGACCGGACGACGACCGGCATATGCTGCCGGATCCATATAAGGGCTTTATCAAACTCCGCTTGCAGTTCGTGCAGCGCCTGTCCGCGATGGCTGACGCTGCTTTTTTCCGCCATGGTCATTTGGGCGAATGTTTTGTTGAGCGGCGGATAGAAAAAAACGGGATCGTATCCAAAGCCGTTTGCACCCATGGGTTGATCGGTTATCTGTCCTTCACAACGGGCTTCGTACGTGAGGGCCGGTCCCTCGGGGACCGCTAAGGAAATCACACACTCAAAGGCCGCGGCACGGTGGGTTTGTCCTTTCATGGCCTGGAGCAGCTTGGCATTGCGCTCGGCATCGGAGGCGTTTTCACCGGCATAGCGGGCCGAGGTTACTCCCGGGGCACCGTCCAGCGCCTCGACCACCAGGCCGGAATCGTCGGCCAAGGCCGGAAAACCAAGCACCCGCGCGGCAAAGTGCGCCTTTTTGTAGGCGTTTTCATCGAAGGTCGCGCCGTCTTCCTCAACTTCGGGTATGGGTCCGAAATCTGCCAGGTTGCGTATTTCGATGGGAAAATCTTTCAGCAGGTCGCGGATTTCAGCTGTTTTTCCAGCATTGCGCGTGGCCAGGACAAGTGTCAGCGGTGACGTCATGGTTGTGCTTTCTGCTAAAGCGTATCGCCCTTTCGGGAAATTGAAGAAATCCTTATCTTTAAATCACCGGCATTGCTTTGTAAAGCGGTTTCAACCCGCGCAAGGGCGTCCGTCGGGTGACAGACCAAGAGAAAGGACTTTACAGCGGATTCGGGGCTGTTATAAACGATATGCTTTATTTTTAAATCAAAGCCGGTTCTCGCATCCGTATTTCATCGAACGCCGTGACCCGGTGTCATTTTCTGGGAAAAGGATTCGCCATGCATAAATTGCTGACAAACCAACGCGGACAGAAAGTGCTCATGCTTGGCAACGAGGCCATCGCCCGAGGGGCCCTGGAGGCGGGCGTTGCCTTTGCCTCCACTTATCCGGGCACGCCGTCATCGGAAATATCGCTCAATCTGTTCCAGGTGGCGCAGGAAACAGACCTGTATTTTGAATACAGCACCAATGAAAAAGTGGCTTTGGAAGTTGCGGCGGCAGCGGCCAATTCCGGCTTGCGCAGCATGTGCATGATGAAACATGTGGGGGTCAATGTGGCGGCCGACGCCCTCATGACCCTTGCCTATGTCGGCACCCGGGCCGGTCTGGTGGTGATTTCGGCCGATGATCCCTATATGTTTTCCAGCCAGAACGAGCAGGATAATCGCTACTACGGTAAACTTTCCGGTCTGTCGATTCTTGAGCCGTCTTCGGTCGAAGAGGCCAAAGCCATGGTGCCGTACGCCTTTGACTTGTCGGAGACCCTCCGTGAGCCGGTCATTTTGCGGACCACCACGCGCATCAACCATTCCAATGCGGTCGTAACTTTGGGCGCCTTGCGTGCCCCCCAGACCAAGGGGCGGTTCGAAAAAGACCCTTTCCGCTACGTGACGGTGCCGGCCGTGTCGCGCCAACTGCATGCGCGACTCCTGGAGAATATGGCCCGGGCCCAAGCACTGGCTGAAGAGAGCCCCTATAACTTCGAAGAGGGCCGCGGGACATGGGGTGTCATCTGCAATGGCGTGAGCTACACTTATGTGGCCGATGCCATTCAGGATCTTCAGATTGAAGATCAGGTCCGGGTGCTGCGGATCGGGTTCTCGCATCCCCTGCCGGCGGAACGCATCGGTACGTTTCTGGCGGGGTGCGAAAAAGTGCTGGTGGTGGAGGAAGGAGAGCCTTACATGGAGGAGGCGGTCAAAGCCTTTGCCCAGGAAAGGGGGCTTTTCCTGCCCATTAACGGTAAGGGCCCCAGCCTCTTTTCACGCTTGTATGAGTTCGACCCGGCCATGGTTCGCCGGAAATTGGCCGACTATTTCGGAATTGCCTGCCCGCCGTCGGCGGTACCGGATTTGTCGGATGTGCCGGAAATCCCCCAGCGGCCACCCACGCTCTGCGCGGGATGTTCGCACCGGGCGACGTTTTATGCTGTTAAAAAGGCCACCGAAGGCATGGACGTCATCCATCCTTCCGATATCGGCTGTTACACCTTGGGATTTCTGCCGCCCCTGTCCATGGGTGATTTTGTCATCTGTATGGGGGCTTCCACGGGCAGCGCCGGCGGGTTTGCCAAGGCCACTTCCCAGAAGGTGGTGTCGTTCATCGGGGATTCCACGTTTTTCCATTCCGGCATTCCCGGTCTGATCAATGCGGTATTCAACAACCACGATATGACCCTGGTGATCCTGGATAACCGTACCACGGCCATGACGGGTCACCAGCCCAATCCCGGCGTGGACATGCAGGAACTGAAGCTGGACGGTTACGGCCAAGTGGCTCTCGAGCCGCTGGTGAAAGCCATCGGGGTTCATCACGTGACCACGATCCGGCCCTACCAACTCAAGAAAAGCATTGCCGCCATCCGTGAGGCGGTGGAATTTGAGGGTGTTTCCGTGGTCATCGCCGAGGAAAAGTGTGCCCTGTACGCCAAGGCCTTGCACCAGCTGCGGGGAAAACCCTTCCGGGTGTCGGAGCGTTGCCGCAATCATCGCGACTGCATCAGCGACCTGGGTTGTCCGGCCTTTTCTTTGAAAGACGATCGCGTGCACATCGATGCCGATATTTGTGTCGGTTGCGCGCTCTGCGCCCAGGTGTGCCCGGAACATGCCATCGTGCCTGTGAAATCAACCTCTTAACCCCCTGACCGCAGGCTGTGGTCGAAGAACCAGGAGCAACTATGAAACCAACGCGTCTGATCATTGTAGCGGTTGGCGGCCAGGGCAATCTGCTGGCGTCCAAAGTGCTGGGAGAAGCAGCCCTGATGGCCGACATTCCGGTACGCATGAGTGAGATTCACGGCATGGCCCAGCGTGGTGGCGTGGTGGAATCGGCCATGGTGTTCGGTGATGCGCGCAGCACCATCATCTCCGATGGTGAAGCGGATGTGCTGGTGGGATTCGAGCCGTCCGAAACCCTGCGGGCGCTGAACAAGTGCAACCCCCGGACAATCGTCATTACCAACATGGCCACGCTACCGCCGATTACGGCGGCCATCGGCCGCGGGACGTATCCCGATCTGGACCATTTGAAGAATCTGATTGAGGCTAAAACCGGCGGATTGATCGCGCTCGATGCGGCCGAACTGGCCCGGGCCGCCGGCA
This sequence comes from uncultured delta proteobacterium, assembly GCA_963850465.1. GTDB lineage: Bacteria > Desulfobacterota > Desulfobacteria > Desulfobacterales > UBA5852 > JABZFP01. The sequence continues at coordinate 90,393 of CAWKLN010000020.1, read as the reverse complement.
ACATCATGTCGGTCAACATCGTGCTACTGGGCGCGCTCTGCCAGACTGGCATTTTACCTGTTTCCGACGAGATGGTCCGTAAAGCCATCCAAACCCGAACCAAAGCCGCCTTTGTCGACACCAACCTCAAGGCATTCGATCTCGGATACCAGGCGGCTGCGGCATAGCTGCCTTCTCGTCAGGTCTACAAGGAACGATTCGTTGCGCGTGCCAGAGGGAACCGCTCGTTTCCCGCTGGGCAATATAGAAAATGCCTGAATGGGGCGGCTTTACAAAGAAAAGCGGCTGTGCGATACTGCGCCGGAAATCAGAACCGGACGCTAAAGGGTGCGGCCACGCGCACTGTCAATGAACCTCAGGGCAACACCGGCGGCCCGGTTTGCCGGACCCCTCGCCATGCTTCGTGAACTCTCCATAAAAAACTTTGCTATCATTGATGATCTGCAGATGCGGTTTGATGCCGGACTCACCATTCTGAGCGGTGAAACCGGGGCCGGCAAGTCCATTATCATCAATGCCGTCAAACTGCTGTTAGGGGCCCGGGCGGCAGCCAATCTCATTCGCACGGGCGCGGATACCGCGGAGCTGGAAGCTTTTTTCGATCTGGCGCCCACAGCACCGGCCGCAGAGGTCATGGAGGCTCAGGGATACAGCGCGGAGGAAGGCCTTCTGATCCGCCGCATTATTTCGCGCCATGATCGCCACCGCGTGTTTATCAATGGTCGTATGGCCACCATGCAGGTGCTGCAAACCATTACCGACAACCTGGCTAGCATTTCAAGCCAGCATGCGCATCAGTCTCTATTGAAAGAAGATTTTCACCTGGACATTCTTGATCAATACGGCAATCTCATGGATTTACGCGAGATGGTCGGCGGAGTTTACCGGGAAATCCTTCCCCTGCTTGAGCAGCGGGTCGCGTTGATGGGCCAGCGTGATCGTCAGAACGAGCAGCGCGAATTGCTTCAATTTCAAAAAGCGGATATCGAAGCGGCCCGGTTGATAACGGGGGAGGATGAGCAACTGGAGCAGGAGTGTCGTCGGCTACGCAATGCCGAGACCCTGATTCAAACGGTCAACCAATGTATGGAATCGCTCTACAGCGCGCAGGATTCGGTGGTCGACCGCCTGGGGGCCATGCAGCATCAACTGGCAACGGTCGCGGCGCTCGATGGCGATCTGCAGGCGCCGACGGAACGTGTTGCCGAACTGACCTATCAAGTCGAGGATGTCGTGGAAGGCCTGCGGCGTTATTTGCGTCAGGTGGAAAGCGACGGGCATCGGTTAGAGGAGGTGGAAGCCCGCCTGGATACCCTGAATCGACTGAAGCGCAAATATGGGAAAACCCTGGACGACGTTATCAATAAGCATGCATCGATCCAAGCCGCCCTGGCCGGTATCGAGAATCTGGCCGACCAGATCGAGGCGCTGGACAACCGCTTGAGGCAGTGTCATGAACGCCTGCAAACGGCAGTCCGCGATCTGCACGATCAGCGCAAGCGTGTCGCGGAAGACCTGGCCCGGGAGATTGCCGATGAGTTGGAATCTTTAAAAATGCCGGGAACCCGGTTTGCGGTCACGCTGGCGTCCGTGGCAGCAGATGCACGCACTCCGGAGTTCCTGACCATTGACGGTTGCAAGGCGGATGAACGGGGAACGGATCGGGCTGTTTTTCAGATCGCCCCCAATGTGGGGGAACACCTCAAACCATTGGCGGGGATTGCGTCCGGTGGCGAACTTTCGCGGATAGTCCTGGCACTGAAGGCCATCTTGGCGGTTTCCGGATCATTGGAAACAGTTATTTTCGATGAAGTGGATGCCGGTATCGGGGGGGGTGTGGCGGAGATTGTCGGACAAAAACTAAAAGCGCTATCCGAACATCACCAGGTGATCTGCATCACGCATCTTCCCCAGATCGCCAAGTTTGGTGCTTTTCATTTCAAAATCTCCAAATCTGTTAGCCGGGGCCGTACACGCACGACCATCGAACCGCTCGATACCGAAGAACGTTTGGAAGAAATGGCCCGGCTGTTAGGCGGCATTAAAATTACCCACAAAACCCTGGATCATGCGCGCGAAATGCTTCTGGAGAAATAAGATTACCGCGGTTGCCGCTTGACAAGGCGGAATCGAAGGGCTTAATTAGGCCTCCAACCTTTGCTTGAGGATTGTTTGATGCCCATTTACGAATTTAAATGCCTAAAATGTGATGAGTTCTTTGAGTTCCTTGCGGTACGTAGCGAGGATTCAATGGAAACAAAATGCCCGAAATGCGGCGCCGAGAATTTTGAGCGTGTCATGAGCACCACCAATTACGCCGTCAACAGCAGCGGCGCTCAAGGCTCCTCAAAACAGACCCGGACCTGCAGTGGCGGGAATTGTACAACCTACGACATTCCCGGGCCATGATCACAACCGCCTGAATCGCTACCGCAATAGCGGCGGTCGGGGCTTTTCACAGATTGCGGACGCGTCCGGTGCCCTGTTCGAATTACGACATCGAACGCGGACTGGATGGGTGTTTTCCGAGTTGCCCGACCGGAAGCCCTGGGACGCCATCATGTATAGGAGGTCGGGATTGCCTGACGATGGGCCGGCCTATATTCGTTTACAGGCCCAGGGGCACCTGAAGCGGCGTGTTGCGGCCGCACGCGAGCGCATGCAGCAATGTCATCTCTGCCCGCGGCAATGTGGTGTCAATCGGCTGGCGGGCGAAACAGGTTTTTGCCGAACCGCCGACGAAGCCTGGGTCGCCAGCTACGCGCCCCATTTCGGTGAAGAAGCCCCCCTGGTGGGCCGCCATGGGTCGGGAACGGTTTTCTTCACCCATTGCAACCTGGGTTGTCGCTTTTGTCAGAACTTCGACATCAGTCATCAGGGTGCCGGCCAACCCATAACGCATGCGCAACTGGCAGCCATAATGTTGCAGCTTCAGGACATGGGTTGCCACAATATCAACCTGGTATCCCCATCCCACGTTGTGCCCCAGATTTTGGCGGCGCTGGAAATGGCGGTCGCCAAGGGATTGCATGTCCCCCTGGTATACAATACCGGAGGCTATGACAACCCGGACACGCTGGCACTGCTGGATGGACTTGTTGATATTTATATGCCGGATTTTAAATTCTGGGATCCGGGTTCGGGTCGGGCATACTGCGGCGTCCCGGATTATCCGGAGATCGCTCGGCAGGCGCTGTTGATCATGCACCGGCAGGTCGGCGAATTGACAACGGACGCGGATGGTATCGCCCGCCGCGGCATGATCATACGGCATCTCGTGATGCCGCAGGGGCTTTTGGAAACACGGAGTATTCTGACGTTTATCGCCGAGCAGTTGTCCCGGGACACCTACCTCAATTTGATGCCGCAATATCGGCCCTGCGGCGAGGCCGGGGAATTCCCCGCCTTGTCACGATCTCTAAGCCCCCGGGAATTCGAAGCGGCGGTTTTGGCGGCCATGGAAATTGGACTGCGCCGTCTGGCGTGACCCCGGGCGATTGGCCGCCCGCGATGAATTGAGAACGCGCATCGCATGACGAACGGTGGCCTGTCGGCGTATGAGGAGGAATCTATGGTGCCAAGATCCTGCCGGTCGGGCAGGGAGAAGCTACGTATCTGGTTCATCATGATGATATTATTGATGAACCCGGTTTTGGCAGGAACCGTCTGGGCGGAACGTATGTCCGTCGATGCCGACAGGGCCAATATTCGTTCTGGTCCTGGTACGGACAAATATGATGTCCTCTGGGAAGTTGAGCGCTATCATCCTGTGGAGGTTATCAGCAAACAGGGCGACTGGGTGTTTTTTCGCGATTTCGAAGGCGATGAAGGCTGGATTCATGCAACGCTTTTGGGGAAAGGTGTCACGGTCATTACCCGTACCGATATGGTAAATATCCGCTCGGCTCCCGGTACACAGCACGATGTCATCTTTAAAGCAGAACGCGGGGTCCCTTTCCGGGTGTTGAAGCGGCAGGGCGACTGGATCAATATTCGAAGTGCGGATGGCGATGAAGGCTGGATCCATAAAAAAGTGGTCTGGTAGTTGCCTTTTTCCTTGCGACTTGGACAATGCGCGGATCCTGGGTTTTGCGGTGAATCATTTATATGGGGATACAGTCCGCGATGAGCAACGGTATATTTGAAGCGAGCAACTCCCGGCTGATTGTCGGTATCGGATCGGTTCTGGTGGATATTCTTGTGCCGGTATCAGATGCTTTTGTCGGACGATCCGGAGTGCCCAAAGGCGGCATGGTGTATTTTGATGCCGATACGATCCAGCAGGTTCTGCAGCGGGCTGACGGAAAGGCACAGGTCGTTCCCGGCGGTGCGGCCTGCAACACCATTCTCGGGGTGGCCAGCCTGGGGGGCAAAACGCGCTTTTTGGGCAAGCGCGGCCAGGATGAGTTCGGTCATCTGTTTGAGAATGATTTGAACCGGCACCGGGTCGATCCTTTTCTGATCCAAGCGCCCACGCCGACGGGGCGCGTGCTCTCATTGATTACGCCGGATTCCCAGCGCACGATGTTAACATATCTGGGTGCCTCCGCCGAGATGACACCGGCGGAAATCCCGGACAATGTTTTTGAGGGCGCAGCGGTTGCGCTGATCGAGGGCTATTTGGTCTATAACCGCGACCTGTTCCTGCATGCCCTTCAGCAGGCGCGCGCGGCCGGGGCCAAAATCGTGCTTGACCTGGCGAGTTTCACCGTCGTCGAGGAAAATAGGGACTTACTGACGGCCGTCGTCGAGGAATACGTCGATATACTGATTGCCAATGAGGATGAAGCGACGATTTTTACAGGCTGCCGTGATGAGACCGCCGCGTTGGCAGTATTGGCGGAACTGGCGGAACTGGCGGTCCTGAAGCTGGGGGCCCGCGGCAGCATGGTTGCCGCCGGGGGGCGCGTGTATCCCATTGAACCAATGCAAGCGGATGATGTGGTGGATACGACCGGCGCGGGTGACCTCTGGGCCGCCGGCTTTCTGTACGGGCTTGTACAGGGCATGCCGCTTGAGCAGTGTGGCAAGCTGGCATCGGCATGTGGTTATGAAGTCTGCCGGGTGCTGGGAGCCAGCATTCCCGAAACCGCCTGGCAGCGTATTCGTTGCGAAATAAATTGATGGTTGATCCGGGGTGCCGCCCCACATGAAGGAGGAAGTGCAATGGCGCAGAAGCGAATTTCAAGGGCACGCAAGCGTGACCTTGAGCAGCCCGATGAATTTCTCACGTTGACATCCAGAGCGCTGGACAAGATCAATACCTACTGGAAACCGATCAGCGCCGGTGTGGGGGTCTTGATGGTTATCCTGGCAGGGGTTTTGGTGGCCGGGTACTTTAGTGAAAAAGCGGAGGATAAAGCATTCGTTTTGCTCAACCAGACCATGCGTCGCTATGCGGTGGAACGCGCCAGCCAGGACACCAAACAAGCTCTTGTAGCCGTGACCCCGGAATTCGAGAATCTCTTTTCTAAATATGGGGATCGTCAAGGCGGCCTGGCAGGTCGATTGATTTTTGCCCAGATGAATTACCAGGCGGGCCGCACGGAGACCGCGATCGCGCAGTATGCCGAGGCCGTGAAGGGGTTTCCGGAAGGGTCTTATGCCTTATCGGCCGTCTGGAGCGGATTGGGTTATGCCCAGGCCGCTGCCGGGCAACACGAGGAAGCGATCATTGCCTTCTCAAAAATTATTGATGGACAGGATACGGTCCTGAAAGCGGATGCGCTGTATCAGCTGGTCATGCTCTACCGGAAGACCGGACGGGATGCTGACTACGCTGAGGCCTTAAAGACCCTCAGGGATAAGTACCCGGGATTTATGTACGCGGAGATGCTGACGGAATCATCGGACGGTTGATTGATTAGGCGGCGGCCAAGCGCCGCCGTTGCTTTTCATGGGGCATGCGCCATATCAATCTTGAACCGCAAAAGGGTGGTTTCCAGCTCGATCAGCAAAGGTCCTCTGTGCATCGTGGGTTTGCGAAATATTTCTTTCATCCACATGGGTCGATCTTTACTCCCCCTAAATTGAAGGCATCAAGATTCCGGCCCGTTGTTTTTCCTCAAATCGCTCAACTTAAATCAAATTTTTTCAATTTTTGATTCAAGCCGCTTTTACCGATACCGAGAATTTCAGCGGCCTTGGTCTGGATATTGCCTGCCATTTTCATGGCACGCATGATCATTTTCTGTTCCACCATCGCCAGCGTTTCATACAGGGTGGCATCCGCCGGGATACCTTCGAGATGCAGCGTGTTACGGACATGATCCCGCAATTCCGTCGGCAGGTCTGCTACTGTTACGGTTGGCCCCGAGGATAGCACCATTGCCCTTTCAATGACATTTTCCAGTTCTCTCACATTGCCGGGCCAGTGGTAGTCATGAAAGAGTCGCTCTACCGCCGGATCAACCTGAGTAATGGGGCTACCGGCTGGGCGTTCGGCACCGTATTTGCGAAGAAAGTGGTCAGTCAGCAGGCGGATATCTTCCGGGCGCTGTTTCAGTTGGGGCAACTGAATTTTGACCACATTTAGCCGATAAAACAGATCTTCTCGAAACCGACCCTCTTCAATTTCCTGTTTCAAGCTGCGATGGGTGGCCGCAATGATGCGAATGTCTACGGGGATGGGCAAGGTGCCGCCGACACGCTCTATCGTTTTTTCCTGAAGCACTCTTAAGAGCTTAACCTGCAGGCTGGGCGGCAACTCGCCAATTTCATCAAGGAAAATGGTGCCGCCATCGGCAAGCTCAAACCGTCCTTTCTTACGGGCGACAGCCCCTGTGAATGCCCCTTTTTCATGACCGAACAACTCGCTTTCCAGAAGGTTCTCCGCCAGGGCGGCACAGTTTACGGCCACAATCGGTTTGTTCCGTCGCGGACTGTTGAAATGAATGGATTTTGCTACCAATTCCTTCCCGGTGCCGCTCTCACCTAAAATGAGCACGGTGGCTGATGTCGGGCCGACTTTGCTAATGGTTTTAAAGACGTTTTGCATCGGTGGGCTTTTACCGATGATGTTGTCAAAGTTGTATTGAGATTCGACTTCATACTGGAGGCGCTGGTTGTCTTTGACAAGACGGTGGAGTTCAATGGCCTTGTGCGCATACATCACGAGTCGTTCGTTGTCGAAAGGCTTGAGGATAAATGTATAGGCGCCCTTTTGCATGGCCTCTACGGCCTTATCGACCGTACCATGCGCGGTCATAATAATAACCGGCATGTCGGGGATGCGGCTTTTTATTTTCTCCAGCAAGGTCAGTCCGTCCATGGCGGGCATTTTCATATCGGAAATAACGAGATTGATCTCTTCATGCCCAAGTACCTCAAGGGCTTGCGCGCCACTGTTGGCTATGAAGGTTTCAAAACCTTCTTCTTCCAGAACGGCGCTCAATACCGCCGTGTAGTTTTTTTCGTCATCAACGACAAGTATGGATTCCATCATCAAGTCCCCTGGTAGAGCGGTAAGAGGATTGTTACCGTCGCCCCACCTGATGCTGCATTTGCGATTGTAATCTGACCATCATGGGCTTCGATAATCTTTTTTACAATGCCAAGCCCTAAGCCGGTACCTTTTTCTTTATTGGTAAAGAAAGGATCCCAGATTTTTTCGAGAATGAGGCTGTCAATGCCAGGCCCCGAGTCGTGCAGGAGGAGTTGAACTTGAGAATTCTGTTCCGTTAAAGCAATGTCGATATGGCCGTCGGCCTTTATGGCCTGCATGGCATTTATCAGTAAATTAAGCAGGGCTTGATAGAGCATATCGCTATCGAGCAAAATCTCGCCTATGGTTTTCCTAAACTGTTTTCTGACAGTAATGCGCCGCTCCTCGAGCTTTGATGCAAGATGTTGCAGTGTTTTATCAATAACGGGTTTAACGTGTCCGGGGCGCAAATCAGGTTGGTAGGGTCTTGCAAAATTGAGAAAATTCGTAAGAATTCCATTCAGCCGCGAAGCTTCTTCAACAATAATTCCCGGTATGGGATTGGACGGATCAAGCTGATGGACTTTTTTCTTCAGTAATTCAGCAGAACTTTTGATAATTCCTAATGGATTACGGATTTCATGCGAAATACTAGCTGTCATTTCACCGAGATTTGCTAAGTGTTTGGCGCGCGCAAGTTGTTCTTCGAGCTTCAGCCGTTCCAGCGCCCGTTTTTCAATAATGTCTTCTCCCCTCCGGACCACCAGCAGAAGGATCAAAAACAGTGTGAGCATTACCGCTGTAGAGGTCAGTATGACGCGGGTTTGCACACGGTAAATGGCCTGGTATTCCGACGAGATGTCTTGCACCAGTTCAACAACGCCCAACACCGGGCCGGGAATGAGAGACAGCGGCTTTTCCGCCCTTAACGGAGCGTAAGTGATAATTCTGCTTTCATCAGGGATGCCAAATAAAAGTTGAATAAAATTGCCGTTTTGGTCCAAGCGTGTTCGGCGCTGGCCCTCCAGTGCATCGTGGTAATAAGTTCCTCCCGCGTTTCTTTTTCCTATGACCTCGCGATCAAGGCTGTAGGAGATCGTATTTTTCAGGTCATAAATGTTAACCCCGTCGATATTGAAGCTATGCAGCGTGCTTCGCACGACCTTGTCCATCAATTCAAATTGAGCGCTTTCGCGTAATTGTATTTTGCCATGCGTCAAAATTGTTGGAATAATAAATTGCAGAAAAATTTGATGGTTCAGGTTTTCAATTAGCAAGAGGGCGTAATCCTCACTTTTTTCAATCTGCATTTGCCGGGCCCAGTGTATATTGAGGGCGGAAAGGATGATTGCGCCAGCGAAAATAACAATGAGACTGGTCATTGTGAAATATTTCACCAGTCTGAAAGGCTTGCTGGGTTCCTGTCGAATTAATTGATAACGATGCATTATGAAATGATAGTTTGTTTGCTGAGATTAAAAAAATCGAGCCGATAACCTATAAAAAATCTTAGTGAACTTTAAGTCATATATACAGCGGTTTGCACAGGACTCGGGATCCTTGGCAAGGGCCTATATTTGAAGCTTTTTCAAAGCGCCACATGGATTTGTCCTTTTTGGATCATCGACCCGTAAAAAATGGTGCCGCAATGTGCCCGTTGGCTGGTCGCCGGGAGCAAGGCACCGCTACACTGAGATCATTGATAGCCGATTGTCGCTTCTTTTAGACCAAACTTCAGATAGATTGAAGGTTCTTGTTCGCATTCTTTGGTTGTTTAACAACAGGTCGACATACAAGTGATAGCCATTCAAAACGGGTTGGTCCGGAGATATAAGCGATCCTGTTCAGCTTTTTTTGGGAAAATGCCATATTTTTGTTATTGTTTATCCTGAAAAAAAAAGCTTGTCCACTCTCAGTTTAAAGGTATTGGTAAAACCGATGGCCGGAACAAGCACAAAATTCAATAAACTATTCGGTTAAAATGGCCGATAGGTGAAAAAAAAGAGCGGTTGCGGTGGAAAAATTGGATTAAGTGAAGGGTTTTGCCATCATTGACACTACATATAGTGAATTTATAGACAACATTGTACAATATAGGGTAACTACATATAATTATATATAAATTTTGTATAATTCACTTGACTTCAAAGGGACAGGGTGTATGAAAATAAAAGAGGAAAAAAAAAGAATTCATTAATTACATCAAACTGTGCAGAAAATATATGGGCGGCAAAAACTCTTTAAAAAAAGTACGCGAGTCCCTTCTGATGAGCAAAGCTGAATTAGCTAGGGATGCAAACGTTTCACCAATTACGATTTCGCGGATTGAACAAGGGTTACCTTGTCGGATGGAGACAAAGCGGAAGATTTTATTGGCATTGGGCCTGAATCTATCCGAAAAAGAAAAAATTTTTAAAGAATAAGAGAACTCCATGCTGTTTGGTAAAAAGAATCATCTGGTTGGTCTTGACATTGGATCCCGATCCATAAAGGCGGGAGAGGTCGTTGAGGGCAAAAAGGGCTTGGTGCTCAAGAAATTCGGGATGATTGATATTCCCGCAGGTGCTATCGAAGACGGTGCCATCAATGATCCCGAGGCGGTTTCTGAAGCTATTCAGCAATTGTTCAAGACATATAATATTAAGGAGAACAGCGTTGCTGTCTCAATCGGCGGCTATTCGGTTATTGTAAAAAAGATCAATGTCCAGACAATGCCGGAAGAACAGTTGCAGGAAACCATCCAGTTTGAAGCGGAGCAGTATATCCCGTTTGATATTTCCGACGTTAATCTGGATTTTCAAATCTTAGGGGAAAGTGAACATAACCCGAATCAGATGAATGTATTTTTGGTTGCGGCTAAGAAGGAAATGGTGAATGATTATATCAACCTGGTGAACATGGCTGGTCTGAATCCATGCATAATCGATGTTGAAGCGTTTGCGTTACAGAATATTTTTGAAATGAATTATGATGCACAGGAAGAAAATATCGCATTGATCGATATCGGAGCCGGCAAAACATCGCTAAATATTCTTAAAGGAATGGCGTCTGTTTTTATGCGGGATGTGGCATTGGGTTGCGGGCAAATTAACCAGAAGATTGTATCGTTGATTGGTTGTTCGGTGGAAGAGGCTGAGCAACTGAAACAAGGCGATCAACTGGATAAGATTTCCAGCGAAGATCTTAAAAATATAATATCCACGGTCGTGGCGGATTGGTGTACTGAAATTCGTCGTGCCTTGGACTTTTTTTATTCGACGTATCCAGAAGATCAAATAACACGTATTGTTTTAAGTGGTGGAGGGGCCAATATCGCGGAGTTTCGGCAGTTGCTCGGCGCGGAAACGTCGGCCCATGTCGAAATGATCAACCCCTTTCAGAACTTACGTATAGACGATGATGCATTTGATTCGGCCTACATTCAGCAGATTGCTCCACAGGCTGCGATTTGCATGGGACTGGCAATCAGAAGAGTTGACGATAAATGATACGCATAAATTTACTACCGTTTAGAGCTGCCCGCAAGAAGGAAAATATTCGCCGACAGGTATCGGTCTTCTTTCTCTGTCTATTGCTTGTCATGGTTGTTCTGGTTTGGGTGCATTTCTTTTTAGGCAGTAAACAGAAGCGCCTCACCACGAACGTGTCCGATACCAAAAAAGAGTTGGCGCTCTACCAAGCGAAAAACGCTGAGATTAATGAAATCCGGAAAAAGCTACAAGACTTAGAGATGCGCCAAAATGTCATTCAGGACCTTGAGAAACAACGATTTGAACCCGTCCATATCATGGATGAATTGACCAATAAAATCGTGCCGGAACGAATGTGGTTGATAAGGCTGAATATTCAAGGAAACCAAATGGATGTCGATGGAATCGCGTTAGATAATAAGACGGTAGCAGATTTCATTGACAATCTTGAAAGCCTTTCTAAGTTAAACGACCCAAAGGCACAAATGTATGAAAAGGTTCGCCTAAACAAGCTGCAGCAGGAAGAAATTCGCAATCTCAACATGAAGAAATTTGAAATTTCGGCGCTTAAATTGGTGAAACTCCCTGAAGAACCGGATGACAAAAAATCCAAAAGAAAGTAGCTGACGAGTAGCCACAATGGAGAAACTAGGTATTACATCGAAACAACTGGATGCGGTCTTTGATCGTGTTAGCGAGCTTTCGAAGATTCAGCGAATCATGATATGTATTGGTGTCTTCATCGTCATTTTTGTCCTTTTTTGGTTTCTATCCTATTGGCCAAGATGGCAAAGTATTGGAAAACTGGACGCTGAACATAAACGACTTACAGCTGATCTGACACGCTCCAAGAAGAATGCACAACAACTTGAAGCATTACGGAAAGAATTCGACTCCAAACAACGTGATTTTAATTTGGTTATGAAATCTTTGCCAGAAAAAGAAGAGATTTCTTCTTTGCTTACGGGTGTGTCACAGTCGGGCCAGCAAGCGGGACTTGAATTTCTGCTTTTTCAGCCCCAGGGAGATGTCAATAGGAATTTTTATGCGGAAATCCCTGTATCGATACGCGTCAGGGGTGGGTATCATAATGTTGCACAGTTTTTTGACAAAGTGGCCAATTTGTCACGCATAGTCAATATACGCAATATCCAAATGTCACATGATAAGTCCGGAGGGCTAACGACATCTTGTGAGGCAGTGACCTACAAATTTATAGAACCAACACCCGATAAAGCCAAACCGGAAGATAAAAAGCTAAAGAAGAAGTAATAATTTCATGGCAATAATTTTGTAAAAAAGACTACAAAGCGATTAAAGATGAGAAAATTGATAGCCGCACGCAGAATAGCAATGGTTCTTTTGATAAGCCTATCTCTCGGTCTTTCGGGATGTGAGAGCAAGAAGGGTAATGGCTCTGCTAAAGACCCCGTTGTGACAAAGCAGATAGCGGCAAACCCCAAGAAAGTATCTCCTGAGGAAAAAGTAATTCCCGAGGGGGAAACCGCCGCGGCCACGACGGCGAATCTCACGACAGAGGTGGCTCCGGAGGTAGTAGCGGCGAGGTTACCCTATAACCCGGTAGGCAAAGTCGATCCCTTTACGCCTCTTTATAAAGAAGAAACAGAGAAGAAGGCGGTAAACGTCGCAGTAAAACCCAAGGGTCCCGAACGGCCGCGAACGCCACTGGAGAAACTTGACCTTGGTCAACTTAAGCTAACGGCGATTGTTACCACCCAGGGACTCAAACGGGCTTTGGTTGAAGAGGCCTCGGGTAAGGGCTATGTAGTAATGATGGGCACCAGAATCGGTCTGGAGCGTGGCGCGGTGGTGGAGATCGATCAAGATCGCATCGTTATCGAGCACCAGGGCGAGGACGATTTCGGAAAAATTTCAAGCCAAAAACGTGAACTAAAACTTCAGAAACCGCCTGGAGACTAAAAAGAATGCGCTTTATAGGTCTATACCCTGTTAAATATCGCAAAGCCGCTTTTATCAGCAGCCTTATCATGCTGTCCTTGGTAATTTCCGGTTGTGCCGGCAATCCGGCGGTCAACCCGGTTGAAAATACCGGAATAACCACCAGCGATCTGAAACAGATCTCTAAACTTGCTGTCTCCGAAGATGAGAATGGTGTCTATCTAATGGTGGAAGGCAGCCAGGGGCTACTGTTTTCGGATATCCGGAAGGCATCGCCCGCCGAAGTTACCTTTTACTTTCCCGCTACTCAACTGTCAGGGATTGAAGAGCAGTACGATGTCAGCGATGGATCCGGTGACCAGAATAGAGACCTCTGAAGTGGTGGCGGACGGACATACGGCCAAAATTGTGGTATCTCTTACGAAGGATGCCGCATACAGTGTCGATCAGAATGAACAGGGAATTATCATAGCATTTTCACGCGACGCCATCGTTGAAGATGCGTTGCCTAAAGAAGAGGAAAATTTTTCAGAAGCACAGAACACGACAAATTCCAACGATCTCGAAGTGGCCCCCAAGGGAACCTGTATCGAAACCGTTAATGTCGAAGAGCGTATCGACGGGATTGATATCGTCATTTTAGCGGACGGAACGATTCAGGAATATACGGCTTTTACCGTTAATAATCCACCAAGGATTGTTTTCGATATATTTAACATGAACAGTCCATTTAAAGGCCTGCAGAAAGTCGTCGTTGATTCCAAATGGGTAACCGGTATCAGGCATTTTTGCTATCCGGACAAATTGCGAATCGTTCTGGATACGGACCACGCCTATATGACGGCGTTTGCCTCCAAACCGGTTAAGAACGGTCTGGTTATCAGCGTTAGCGAAGAGAAGCCAATTATCCGGGAGGACTTGATAGTTCCCGTCGTCGTAGAGCAGGTCGCCGCCCAAGAACCTTCAGAGGCGCCAACTGAATCCAGTGAGAGCAAAAAGACGGCATGGCTGAATAAAATAGAATTCACCGGGGCCGAAGGGGGCGCGTCGCTTGTCAGCATTGGAACGACCGATGTCGTCAGGTATGATATGCAGCGCGTCAGTGATCGCAAGCTGCAGCTGAAACTTTTCGGTACCCAGGTGCCGCAGTATCGCAAGCGGCCCCTGATTACCACGCGATTTGAAAGTGCGGTGGACCGGATTACACCCGTGCAGACAGCTCAGATGGGTGATGATGCGGTGGTGGTATTTGAGCTCCGCGAGTCGGTCCCATTTGAAATCGAGCAGGAAGAGAACTTCATCTTTGTCCGATTTGCCGCCTCAACGGTTCCTCCCAAGCCGCTCGAAGCAACGGCCGTTCCCGAGTGGAAGAAATCCCTTGAAGGTGAAACGGCTGAAGCTACTGAAGTTGCCAGTGTGCCAGCGCCCAGCGATACTGCCGGCCAACCTCAGGAGAAGGCCACTCAGAGTGAAAGCCCTGTTGGCGATTCTGTAAAATGGGGTGCCGCATCTGAAGTACTTGAGAGACGAGGGAGACGTCGTAAAGCGGGTTGACGAAACGATTTTATCACCCAAGAAAATCTATACGGGCGAAAAAATTGCGCTCAATTTTTATGACACGGATATCAAAAATGTTTTTCGCATACTAGGAGAAATTTCTGGTGAAAACTTTGCCATTGATAAGGATGTCACTGGAAAAGTTACCCTGAATTTCGAGCAACCCGTACCTTGGGATCAGGTGTTGGAACTGGTTCTTAAAATGAACCAGCTGGGCCTCAAGGAAGAGCAGGGCATCTACCGGATTGCCACCCAGGCCACCCTGGCACGCGAAGAAAAACTGCAAGCTGAAAAACTGGAAGCGTCCCGCAAAGCCGACGAAGAAGAGGAACTGATAACGGAGTTCTTTCTGTGCAGCTACATCGATGCCAGGGACACGGCGTGTGCCCATATTGCGCGAGAATGTGAAGAAGTCACGGAAGTGGGCTGGGACAGCCGTTTCAGCCCCCGCGGAAATGTTTCGGTGGATATTGCCAAGAACATGATTATTGTCAACGACGTGCCTAAGGCCATCGAGCGGGTACGTGAAATTATTCGTATTCTGGATCAGGTGACGCCACAAGTATTGATCGAATCACGAATTGTGGAAGCCAATACAGACTTCCGGCGTGACCTCGGTTTTGACTGGGGAACGGTCAGCATTGGCAGCTTCGACCTCGGAGATGTTTTTGAGGTCACCGGGATCGATATGACTGCCAATAATATTCCTACCAGCGCGCTGGACTCCGGTGCCATCGGCTTTGGTCTCAGTAAGCTTTCCGGGACACCGTTCGACATCATCGACGCCCGACTCCAGTTAGGAGAGGAAGAGGGTAAAACCCGCATTATTTCCGCGCCCAAAATCCTTACCCTTGACGGCAAGTTGGCCGTCATCAAGCAAGGCTTTGAAGTCGCATACATCGAGCGGGATTCGGCCGGCGGCTCTTCTGTTAAGTTTAAACCAGTCGATTTGGAATTGAGGGTACGGCCCAAGGTCACACCAGATAATCGCGTGATGCTGGCCGTCCATATCAAAAAAGACGATGTCCTCGACATCACGGCCGAAGAGCCGCCCATTTCAACCAACTCCGCCACGACCGAACTGTTGTTGGAAGACGGCGAGACCATCGTCATCGGCGGAATCATCAAGGCCACGGTGTCCGAAGGGGAATCCGGCATCCCCGGGTTGCGTAAGATCCCGGGGCTGGGGATGCTCTTTAAATACAGCACCAAGCAGGACGCACAAAATGAACTGCTGATTTTCCTCACCCCCAAAATCATCAAATTGGAACAGAAGGAAGTGCAAAGCACTAAATTCTAATCGCAAGCATTGCTCAAGCTCCCCCAAGGCACCCCCCTCAATCACTATTGAGGGGGGTGCCTTTTTTGTGGATGAACTAGCGCACTATATGTATACGCAGGGCGTTTTCCCGATTGATCAACGTCAAGCTGAATGACAGGGTGCCATCAATAAATTGCAAACAAGGCTTATTTATAATTTTTACGTCGATTTCATCCTACGGCCAAACATGCCGGTGGAAAGCAGGTGGTTGTTCGGATCAAAAACCCTTCCAATTTTTGATAGGCAATTTGGATGAGGCTTTCGATGGGGATCGGCTGGCTGTTAGCGGTTCTATCCATCGTGCCACTAGTTTGCTCAGATTTCCGCTGAGCAATTTACACATACCTTAGCGATGCTATCGGGTTTACATGGGGAAAATAGAACTTTCGCATCATAAGGTGTTAAGAGAAAGACCTGAACGTGGGATCGTCATCTTTCCTGTTCTGAGGGAAGGCGCGTGGCTTGAAGTATGATTATCCTTAGGGGCCAAAGGTCGCAGGGAGAGCGGCATTGTTGCTCCATTGGGACCATTGTTTTGCCCAAGAAGTCTCTACTTATCAATGGCACTATTATAGGGGATGGTTACATATGGCCGATTGCGTTAGCCCTGTTTTAGAAGGCTGGTCGGTTAGAAGTGGCAGGCTTGGAATTACGCTATCTGGCCCGGCGAAGGTTTCGCCTGGAGACCAAAGCAAAGTGGCTATTTAAGGCCAGCCGCCTCTTTGGCCGCGGTAAGCGCGAGATCAGTGCCTGGTGCCAGGTCGATGACGCGATTGTATGCCTGCCGAGCCTGTGGCGCGGCGCCGGATAGGCGGTGGGCGCGGGCAATATCGAGATACAGATCCGGCCATTTGGGGGCGAAGGGAATGGCTTTCTCCAGGTAGGAAAGGGATTGTTCAGGCCTGGATTGTGCCAAGGCGTTCAACCCCATGGCCCGCAAGGCTTTGATATAGATGCCGTCTTTGGGGATACCTGAAGTGTAATAATCGAGCGTTTCCTGCAAATAGTGCTCGGATTCGAGATACTGGCCTTTTTGATAGTACGCCCATCCAAGGTTATACTTCGGGTACTGAGGTGTCATATATATTTCATAGGCTTGGTCTTCAATCATCTGTTTCAATACAATGATGGCCTGGTCATAATTTTGATTCTTGATATAGGCCACGCCCAGGCTGTTTTTAGCGGGTGCCATATCGGGTTTGAGCTCCAACGTACGCTCAAAATGTTCAATGGCGCGTCCGTAATTCTTTTTTTCCTGATAGGCCATCCCCATACTGTATTGCAAGTCCGGGTCGTCAGCATAATGCTTGGCCGCATCAAGATAGTACCGCAAGGCCCGAGTGTAGTCGCCCTGCCGGGCATAGGCATCGCCCAACCGACGATTGTCTTCAGATATGGCTTTTTTCTTTTCGATGTCGTAATCCGTCGTGGCACACGCAATCAGCGGCAATATCAAGAAAGCCCCCCAAAAAAGGAATCGAATTGCTTTTTTCATTAGGCATTCCTCATAGGACAAATTTAAAAAGAATGATTTGTGTTCCGCAGCGGCGGCAATTCATCCGCCTCGGATTTGATCGTTCAGCGGCTTTTTAAATGCAAAGCCAAGGCAATGTCCTGCGCGACGTGGTCAACAAACCGCTCAAAGTCTTTTCCTTCCAAGGGTTTGCCGGCTTCAGGCAAGCGATCGATGTCTTTTGGAGAGACCAGGAAGGGAGCATTTTGCAGCGCTGATTTCGGTTTTACCTGGAATTCAGGGGGAAATCGATCTTGAAAATACAGGTCTTGAAATCCGGCGAATTTCAATGCGTGGGCGGTAGAATTTAAAACGACGGTTTCATCCGCCGTTACGTGACCGGCCTTGATGGCCGCCACCAGCCCGGCCAGACATTCGCCCCCGTGGGTGCAGGCAATGTGGCCGTTTCGATTGGCCGACAATCCCCAGTCCATGATGGCCTGTTCGGTCACCTCGACAAAAAACACATTCGGTTTCGCTGAGCGCTGTTGGTATTGTTCCACCAGTTGGATGACGCGCGGCATGGAGACCGGGTTGCCGATCATTGCGGCCTGCGCAACGCTGGACCGCACCGTGACCGGTTCAAAGCGGCGTTTGTCAGGTTCCGGTTCACGGTAATAGCGATACACCGGATTGGCATGTTCGGACTGGACGCCGATGATTTTCGGCAGCCTGGAAATTATACCGGCATCCAAGAATTTAAGAAAGCCGCGCATGACGGCCGTAATATTACCGGCATTGCCGATGGGAATAACCACTACGATTTGTTCCAAAGCGTAGTCAAAATCCTGGGCAATTTCATAGGCATAGGATTCCTGACCAAGAATCCGCCAGGCATTTTTGGAGTTAAGCAGGGCAACGCGATAATTTTCGGAGAGTTTTTCCACAACCTTCATACAATCATCAAATACTCCAGGGATTTCAAAAACCTGTGCACCGCTACCCAGAGGTTGGGACAGCTGCTGTGGGGTAACTTTCCCGTGAGGCAGCAAAACAGCGGACTTGATATCCTTCTGCAAGTAGGCGGCATAGAGTGCTGCCGCGGCGCTGGTGTCGCCGGTAGAAGCACAAATAGCGAGGACATCGGATAGTTGACCGGTTCCGATCATGTAGGACAAATAGCTGAATGCGCTGGCCATGCCCCGGTCCTTGAAGGATGCGCTGGGGTTCTGGCCATCGTTTTTGAAGTACAAGTTGACACCGACGCGTTCGCGGAGCTGGGCGTTGCTTTGTATCATGGGGGTATGGCCTTCCCCCAGATAAACGATGCTGTTTAGCGGCAGCATGGGGCCGACAAATTCGTGGTAGCGATAAATTCCCCTGAGGGCAGGGTCGGTCAGCATCTTCCGGTAATCAAAAATCTGGTGCCAGGTCGAACCGGGGAGATCATGCAGACGATCGGCCTGGAGGTCTTCGATCAATAGCACCTGATGACAGCGAGGGCAGACATAGTGTAGTTCGTCGATTCCGAAAGTTTCTTCACACCCAAGGCAGCGATACACCATTTCACCCCCGGGTCGGGGGATCAAATAAGGCTGGATAGCTTCAGGAAAATCGTGAAGTTTCAATGTGAGATGCTTTCCATGTTCCGCATGTAAGGACGTAACGCTTTCGGCACCACGACAGACCCATCGCCCTGCTGACAGTTTTCAAGGATGGCTGCGAAAGTTCGTCCGACGGCCAGTCCTGAGCCATTCAGCGTGTGGACGTATTCCGTTCCTTTGCGCCCATTCCGGCGGAAACGAATATCCCCTCGACGGGCCTGGAAATCTTCAAAATTACTGCAAGATGATATTTCGCGGTAGACCCCCTGAGCCGGCATCCATACTTCAATGTCGTAAGTTTTGGCGGATGAGAAACCAAGATCGCCTGTGCACAGGGTGATGACACGATAAGGGAGTTCCAGTCGCTGGAGAACCGCTTCCGCATTTTGCAGAAGTTGCTCAAGTTCATCATAGGAATTCTCAGGCTTAGTGAACTTCACCAATTCGACTTTGTTGAACTGGTGCTGCCTAATCAGTCCCCGGGTATCCTTGCCATGCGATCCGGCTTCCGATCGAAAGCAAGGGGTATACGCGGTGTAGTAGAGCGGTAGATCCTCTTCCTGCAGGATTTCGCTGTGATGGATATTGGTGACAGGCACTTCGGCTGTTGGGATGAGAAAATAATCCGTTCCCTCAAGTTTGAACAGATCCGCTTCAAATTTGGGGAGCTGACCCGTATGTGTCAGGCTGTTGCGATTGACAATGAAAGGGGGCAGGATTTCCTGATAGCCGTGGTGGTTTACATGGAGATCAAGCATGAAATTGATCAGCGCCCGTTCCATCAAGGCGCCCTGACGAAGATAAAGCGGAAAACGCGCGCCCGTGATCCGTGCGGCGCGTTTAAAATCAAGGATGCCAAGAAGTTCGCCGATATCCCAATGGGCTTTGGGTTCAAAATTCATATCCGGCAGCGTTCCGACCGTACGGATGACAGGGTTGTCATTTTCATCCCTACCAATCGGGACCGATTCATGCGGCATGTTGGGGATTTGCATCTGGATCGTTTGTATGATTGCGTCGTTTTCGGACAGGGTGTTGTCAAGCGTCTTTATCCGGCCGGACACTTCACGCATTTCGGCAACCGCCTCTTCTGCCGCTTCGCCCTTTTTTTTCATTTCAGCGATTTGATCCGACACGACGTTGCGCTTATGGCGCAATGCTTCGATTTCAAGCAAAATATTTTTTCGCATATCATCCGCATTGATCAGGGCCTCCCAATCAATGCGGTCGCCACGGTTTTCAATCGCTTTTTGGACGTTCGTCAAATTTTGGCGGACGAACTTGATTCCGAGCATATTAATACCTATTATCTATAGTTATTCAAATATCGCATATCGACTCAGACGACCTGCAAACCGAATGCGAAGGCTAACACCTGTCGTTAAAATAGTCAATTATTATTGCTGGTTGAATCGATTACACAGTATTCCAGCAGCGGGTCGGTGCCAAGAATAAAGCCGGGGGTTACCATGGAGGAGATTCGGGAAGCAAAGCGGGAACTGCGCGAAACAATCGAGAAATCAATTAGTGCCCTCTCAGAAGAAGAACACCGGGCCAGAATCACCGAAATTGAAACACGGTTGTTCGATTTCGCTAATTTTCTGGAATCTCGCATTGTGCTGCTGTATGTGAGCGACAAGAATGAAGTCGATACCCAGAATATACTCATAAAAACGCACGATTACGGGAAAATCATTATTTTGCCAGTTTTTAAGCCGGAGAAGGGAAGCGTTCGATTATTGAAGGTCGACGATTCCAGCCGGGATTTGGTCGTAGGCCCTGGCGGCCTATTAACACCGAACCTGCAGCGCTGTCGTGAAGTGCCGATGGAATGTATCGATATCGCAATCATCCCCGGCGTTGCCGTGGATGAAAAGGGGGGGCGCCTGGGGGCGGGAGATGGCTACTATGATCGCCTGATTCCGAAATTGCCGATTACGACACGCAAGGTATCGCTGGCCCTGGAGGAACAGGTCGTTCCTCAAATTCCTGCCGAATCACATGACAAGCACGTGGACATTATTATAACTGACAAACGGATCATTTATAAAATATAGCGGATGTGGCGGATTCCGATATCATGGGGGCTATCCGACGCCATGATTGAGCTCGTTTGCTAAAGCCAAAAGGTTGTGTTCCTCACCAACGGCAACTAGGGTGTCTCCCTGCCAAATTCCGAGTCAGCACCCAGCCGATGCGATCGTACCCACAAACGATGGGGTGATTTTTCTGCCCAACCGTTGTCTCCCGAGAATTTGATCAATTCGACCTTTCACCATGAACTGTACAACTGCTCTGGCTAGGTGCAGGTTTAATCCAACACCGATCAGGACGATGAACAGGGTAAAGATGTGCCCCATAACATCGACTGAGCGAACTTTGCTATAATCGACCGTCGATAGGGTGATTCTCAGCCATTGTCAAAGCGTCCATGAAGCCCGCGCCCTCAGACCATATCGCCGATCGTTTCCAAAACCGGGGATAAGGAATGATAGGACAATCGATACCGCGAGATGGTGTGTCCTATTCACCGGAGAGGTGATACGCGTTCATGCCGTGATTCTTGACGAAACCGAGGTCCACTGCTAAACACCACTCCATGGCAGATTTCGGACACACATATGATCGCCGACGCGAGGAGATGGTCAAGCGGCAGATCGAAGCGCGTAATATATCCGACCCTCGGGTACTTGCGGCCATGCGCCGGGTGCCGCGCCACTTATTTGTCAGCGAAGCCCTTCGGCACAAAGCCTATGAGGATCATCCGTTGCCGATCGGTGAACAGCAGACCATTTCGCAGCCATTTATCGTCGCGGAAATGACTCAGGCGCTTGAACTCACTCCGAATGATCGTGTCCTGGAAATTGGCACCGGCTCAGGATACCAGGCTGCGGTTCTGGCAGAAATTGCCTATCGGGTATACACGGTTGAGCGTTTGCATACGCTTTATCGCCGCGCACGAAAACTTTTCGACGCCATGCCGTATCACAATATTGTGACGCGGTATTCGGACGGCACCATGGGATGGAAGGAAGAAAGCCCGTTTGATGCGATCATTGTGACGGCGGGCGCCCCACGCATACCTGATATTTTATTGTCACAACTCTCCGTGGGGGGGCGAATGATTCTTCCCGTCGGCAACCAGTATACTCAGGATTTGATTAAAATCATCAAAGACGAACGGGGATGGCATCAATCCAGCCTGGGTGGATGCCGTTTTGTCAAACTGGTTGGTGAGGAAGGCTGGGGCGGGCTTTAACAGGTTACAAACCTATCGCTATCCGGCTTTTCATGGTTTTTCATAATGAAAAGCGAGATTCATTATCTTTAATAGGGGCTGTCCACCGGCGGTGTCGAACCCCGCGCGGCAACACGGATTCCCAGTGTATTTCATATATCGCTAGAATGTGTTCAAACAATGCTGGGTCTCGTGAGGTCGGGTATCCGACGCGTTAATGGAAAACGTTTCCAGCCCTATTCTTTGGGTCACCCGGCGGTTTGCGGTCTTGATGGAAAATTCTCACAGATCGTCGCGTACGTGTTGCATGATATATTTCTGAAAAGCGCGTGCAAGCGGTGAAAGCGTTCGACGTTGGTCCGAAACGAGATAAAATTGCCGTTGAAGCTTGATGCCCTTGATATCCAGGGCGACTAACCTCTGATGTTTGAGATCATCCTCGATCGCTCTTGTCGACAGGATGGACACCCCCAGTCCGCTTTTTATTCCCGCGATGACCCCGGCCGTATTTCCTATTTCGGCAATAATATGAAACTGGTCATGCAGACTCAGGCCCCTTGCTTGGAGGGCGTTTTTTAATGCTTGAAGTGTTCCGGAACCCTTTTCCCGGACAATCATGGGTTGCTGGCGCAAATCATCGATTTCGATGGAAGATCTTTCGGACCAATGGTGATTCCGGGGGACAATCAGCTTCAGCGTGTCGTGCGTCAAGGCGGTTTCAGATAAGTGGCGTTCGGGAAAGCGCGCCCCGACAACCCCCATTTCTATTTTCCCCGCCAGGGTTTTGTGTACGATGCTCCTCGAGTCCCCAATCATCAGCGCAATCCGTATGTTGGGATAGACCTGGTTAAAGCCTCCGATGATTTTGGGCAGAAGATATCCTCCGGGAATCGTACTGCCGCCAACCTGCAATCGTCCTTTATAATGACCTTGGTATGCGGCCAGGGCGGTTTCGGTTTCATCACGCAATGCCAGAATCCGAAGAGCATAGGCGTGGAGCAATTCACCCGCTTTGGTGGGAACTGCCCGGCGGGACAGGCGGTCAATGAGAGGGCATCCGATATGCTGCTCCAGATCTTTGATGTGGCTGCTGACCGTTGGCTGGGAAAGGTGAATGGCTTGACCGGCTTTACTGAAACTTGCCAATTCAATGACTTTGCAAAAAATTTGAAGCTGCCAAAGATCCATAATCGCTTCAGAGACGAGCCGTAGAAAATTTTTCTTTAAGTTTGTTTTGGACGATTTTGGGAACCATGCCAGTGATGTTGCCACCAAACCGGGCGGCTTCTTTGATGATGGATGAACTGGTAAAAATCCACCGCAGCCCGGTCATTAAAAAAACCGTTTGGATATCTCGGTTGAGACGACGATTCATGAGCGCCATCTGGAATTCATATTCAAAATCGGATACGGCGCGCATGCCACGAAGGATCGCGTTGGCTTTGCGCTGGACGGCAAAATCCACCAATAGGCCGTCATACGTTGCTATCTCGACGTTTTGAATGCCGTTCAGACTCGCGTTGAGCATGTCCATACGCTCATCGACCGTGAAGAGGGCATTTTTTGTGGGATTGTTCAGAATACAAACGATGATGTGGTCGAAGATTTTGCGGCCGCGGACGATGATATCAACATGACCGTTGGTGACAGGGTCGAAGGAGCCGGGATAGATCGCCAGTTTAGGCATTCGAATGGAAACCCTCCAGAATGGTTGTACAAATAGTAAACGTTTTTTCGGGCCACCACTGTGTTGGTGAAATCGTTCCGGCTATACCATACTGCTCAAAAAGGAAACAAGCGTTTTCCCATACCGGCGCTGATCTACCAGAAGCAATCGCTCCGGCAGATCATGCAACGATTCTTTAGCGGCATGTTCCACGACAATCATTTTAACGCCGGTTGTGTTGGCTTGTAAATAATTAAGCGTGTTCTGGATAAGGCCCCGGCGGTAAGGCGGGTCCATAAAAATTATATCGCTGAGCGAGTGATCGCGGAGGCACTGAAGATTCCGGGCAATGTCCCAGGAAATGACGGTCGTGCGTTCACCGGCCCTCACTTTGGTGATGTTGCGGCGAATCAATTCCAGTGCCTGAGGATGGTTGTCAATAAAGACGGCGTGCGCCGCGCCCCGGCTCAGCGCTTCGATCCCCATGGCGCCGGTGCCGGCAAAAAGGTCCAGCACCTGTTTCCCACGTATCCGGGGTCCGATGATATTGAATATCGATTCACGCAAGCGATCCGCTGTTGGACGAATGTCCATACCCGACGGAGCGTAGAGTCGGGTGCCCCTGAAATGTCCGGCAATAACGCGCATGCTCAATCCTGGACATTGAACTGTTTGAGCTTTTTGTGCAGATAACTCCGGCCAACGCCAATATGTCGGGCCGTCTGGGAGACATTCCCGTCATTCTCCCGCAGCTTTATACGGATATAGGCTTCTTCAAAAGTTCTTTTGGCATCCTTGAAATTGGTAATGGCAAGATAATCGTTCTCGATTGAATATGGGGACGGATCCTTCGCCCTGTAACTGGAGGGAATGTCGTCCGCCGTGATGCGTTCCCCCGGGACAAGGATTCCCAATCGCTCAATCAGGTTTTTCAATTCACGGACATTTCCCGGCCATCCATATGCTGACAGAATGGTCAGCGCTTCTGGATCAATGCTTTTTCGACGGGCGCGGGTTTGAATGGCGCAGTCATCCAGAAAGTGGTCCACCAGCAGGGGAATATCATCCTTTCTTTCCCGGAGCGTGGGGACTTCAATCGGAACGACGTTAAGGCGATAGTAAAGGTCTTCGCGGAAGGTGCCTTGTTTGATTTCCAAGGCGAGATCTTTGTTGGTGGCCGCGATGACACGGACATCGACCTTGAGGACGCGGCTGCCCCCGACGCGCTGAAACTGTTGTTCCTGCAGGACACGCAATATTTTGGCCTGGGTTTTAAGGCTCATATCGCCGATTTCATCAAGGAAAATGGTTCCTTCGCTGGCAATTTCAAATTTACCGCGCGTTTTGGTCGTGGCACCGGTGAAGGCCCCTTTTTCGTGCCCGAATAGCTCACTTTCAATCAATTCTTCCGGGATGGCGGCACAGTTAACATCCACGAAAGGCTTTTCAGCGCGATGACCAAGCTGATAAATGGTCCGGGCTACGAGTTCTTTGCCAGTGCCGTTTTCTCCGGTAATTAGGACCCAGGTGTCGGTGGGAGCCACGGCAGCGATGTTCTGCTTTAAGGCCATTATGCTGGGGCTGTTGCCGTCAATGGAATTTTTGGCCAGTGTCTTTTTGCGAAGATATCGGTTCTCTTCCTCCAAGCGCCTGAAATTGAGCGCATTATTAATGCCCACAATCACTTTATCGATGGAAAGTGGCTTTTCGATTAAATCGAATGCGCCGAGCTTAGTCGCCTTCACAGCAGTTTCAACATTGCCATGGCCGGTAATAATGATAACCTGGATATAGGGATTGTTGGCTTTGATTTCTTTCAGGGTTTCAATACCGTCCATGCCGGGCATCCAGATGTCCAGCAGCACCAAGTCAGGAGAGTCGCTCTCGATTGTCTTAAGCGCCTCATAGCCATTCGGGGCGGTCATCACATCAAAGCCCTCATCTCTTAAAAGACCTTTCAAGGACTGCACGATGGAGGGTTCATCATCCACAATTAGTATTGAAGGGAACATATCGCCTCAACTTCCGGGTACGCGGGGTTAATCATTAATCCGAAGAATAAATACCCTATCACGGTCATTCCGGCAAAC
Source organism: uncultured delta proteobacterium (assembly GCA_963850465.1). Lineage (GTDB taxonomy): Bacteria > Desulfobacterota > Desulfobacteria > Desulfobacterales > UBA5852 > JABZFP01. The sequence continues at coordinate 64,651 of CAWKLN010000020.1, read as the reverse complement.
GGTGGTACCCAGTTGGTAGCCGGTGGACGGAGCGGGTCAGCCGGGACGGCGTTTGTGTCGATTGATCTGCCAGGGTACTCCTGCGAAAATCATCACACGGGCTGCACGGGCAATTCAATCACAAAACAAGCCCCGTGGGGTTTGCGATCTTCCACACTGATGGTGCCCTGGTGGTCTGCAACAATCGTGTTAACAATGGTCAGGCCCAGCCCGGTTCCGGCCTTTTTGGTTGAAAAATTGGGTTCAAAAAGTCTGGATTTGTCGGAATCAGAGATTCCTGGCCCGTTGTCGGACACTTCAATGCGCAATCGATTCCACGTTTGAAAATATGCCAGTTTGATTTCGACCTTGCCGCGACCCTTCACAGCGGCAATGGCGTTATCAACGAGATTGATCATGGCCTGTTTGATTTGCTGACGATCGAGATTCATCTGGGGGATTGACAAATCGCCCTCAATTTTAGTCTCGAATTGTATATGTTCATGGCCCTCTTTGAAAAGGGCAACCGTTTCTTCAATAATAGGCGGTAGATGGCAGGCGGCCAGGTCGGCCGTGGGGAAGCGGGCAAAAGCCGAGAACTCATTCACCAGATTACGGATGAGATCGACGTGATCGATGATCATACGCGTGCATTCGTCAAAGACAGGGTCATCGATCTGGCTGGCATATTTCCGTTTCAGCCGCTGGGCCGAAAGAGAGATAGGTGTCAGTGGATTTTTCACTTCGTGTGCGATACGGCGGGCGACCTCACGCCAGGCGGCCATGCGTTGCGCTTTCTCCAACTCCGTCAGGTCATCAAAAACCATTACCACGCCCATGTGGTGCCCGGTATCATCTTTCAGCGCGTTCAAATTCACAAGAAAGCTTCGTGGACGTCCATGAACGTTAAGCCGGATGGGGAATTCGACGGTATCACGCTTGCTGGAGTTGAGTTCTTGCAATACTTCCCCCGCCAATTCGAGATAATGTCCTTTTAAAAGTTCCGAATAGTTATGATTGATTATGTCGTCGGCGTTGAGGTTGAGCATTCTTTCAGCGGAGGTATTCATGGTGGAAAACATCCCACGGGCGTCAAGTGAAATGACGCCCGCCGATACATTTTTCAAGACGATTTCCATATATCGGCGCCGAGCTTCAATTTCAATGTTGCGCTGGCTAAGCATATCGGCGGAAAGTTCAAGCTGGTCACGGCCTGTCCGAAGATCGCGTGTCATCTTGTTGAAAGAGTTGACCAAGATGCCGATCTCGTCGTTTGCCGTCAGATCGAGGTGAACCTGCAAGTCTCCATCCGCCACACGTCGGGTGCCTTCGGCCAGTTCCATAATGGGGATGGTAATACTTTTCGCCAGGTAAAAACCGAACCAGACCGCACAGAAAACGACCAATAACGCAACAATCGACAAGGAAATATAATAGGTGATCTGGATGGGTTTTTTTAGCAGTTTAATCTGCTGATATTCTTCAAAACCGTGGGAAATCGCTTGCATATCGTTTGCGAGTGCCGGCGGGACGACGATGGACAACACGACAAACCCATCCGCTTCCTGGCTTTTGACACCGAAAGGGACCGTTGCCACAGTCCGCACACGTTCTCCTGTCTGCGAGAACTCGGTTAGGGTTCTGACTTTTTTGAACACGTCATCCTTACCAAACACCTCCGCGGAGATGGTGGGCAGTGTCTCGTTTTCTAGTCGGGAGGATACCGCGAAGGTTATTCGTTGTAGTTCCCGGTCATAAACCTCCACGCCATCGATATGAAATTCACGTTGAACGACCTTGATATAACGGGACAGGGCTTTAAGCTTTTTTTCCTGGAAAAGCTTGTTGGTGTCAATTTGAAAGGCTACCCGCTCAAGGAAGAACTGATTGTTATTTTCTATGCGGTCATATACCAGGCGACCGACATTCAATGATTTCTGCAAGGCTTGCTCGACAGGCACATTAAACCAGAATTCGATGCTCGTGGAGATGAAATTGATGGAGAAAAAGAATAGGATCGTTGTCGGAAGCAAGGTCAGAGCGACAAACGCCACCACTAGTCGCGTACGCAGGTTGGCGCCCACGGCATTGCGCCGTCGATCGTAAAGCAGCTTAACCAGGTTGCGGAAAACAAGGAAAATTAAGAGGACCAGGAGCAACAAATTGATGTTTATCAAAATAAACATCAGAATCGTATTGGACACCGGGATATCGGCACCAAATCGAATCAGGCGGGTTTCGATAAACGTCAGCAGGCCGACGATTCCCAGGACACAGGGGATCAATAGAAGCTCACGTTTGCGTCGCTGCCGCTCTTTTTCCGGATCGGGTTCCCGGAATAAATGCGAAGATTTGCTGGTCATGGCCTGCCGCCGGAGTGATGCGTGTTTAATAGACAAACACGACCGAATGCCAATCGGTTTCGAAGTCCCACAAGGAAACAAAATAGAACACATAATGAAGATAGAACGGAAGGGTCATCTTACTCAATTCCGCTTTGGCCCGTAGTTCGTATTGTTGGTTCTTTTGCATCCGGTTGATATCGATTATGGTCAATCTTTCGATCTGGGTCATCAACGCCTGGGCTTCTGCCAATGATTGGGTCAGGATTGGCTTTTTATCAATCCACGATCGGAAAACGGAAAATTCCTTTTTCAAGTTATCGTATTTGATGGTGTGGGTGGCTTCAATATCAGCGAGTTCTTCGTTGGCCCACCAGCTGCGGGATCGATCGAGTTTGACAAGGAAGGAAAAATCGGCAGGGACCCCCTTTAGGATGGCTTCCATGACATCCTGTGTGAATGCCCCCTCAATTTCCATGGACACGAGAAGCTTTTCTTCTGTGCTTGAAATCGTGATGTTTTTCAGGCGTGCTTCCTGAGCGCCTGCGATTCCGGGCATCATGGATAGCACCAAAAGAAAGGCGAACCATATACCGCGCTGAAAAGGAGAAGATAATAGCATTCGCAATTGCCTGGAAAGAAATTCGCCTGTTTAGAGCATTGTCCTTTACATCAACGGCCGTCTGTTGCCGCCCCGGTTTTCCCGGGTAATACCGTTGGCGATCCCTCGGCCCTGAGGCGTTTCAACCCCCAAAAAATATTACATAATTCCCTGATTACCTTTCAAGGTAATAGCGGATTGGCGGTTAAATGGCAAGTGCTTTCGGAGGGGCAGGCAAAGTCGGTTCGACCTTTGTGTGGATCGGGCTGGCTTGCCATGTGGATTTATTTTGGAAAAGTTTTTCCAGGAAGGCGTGGTTGAATGCGTGGCCGGAACGATGCGTCTCTATGTGGCCGACAATCGGCATGCCTAGTAGAGAGAAGTCCCCGATGCAGTCCAACAGCTTGTGTCGAACAAACTCATCGGCAAACCGCAAACCGCCGGGGTTGACGATATCCTTCTGATCAATCACAATGGCATTGTCCAGCGAGCCTCCCCGGGCGAGCCCGAAACGCTTCATCATTTCTACCTCATGCATGAATCCAAAAGTGCGGGCAGTAGAAATATCTTCTCGGAATACATGGGCGTCAAGGTCTACCGTGATGGATTGCTTTCGGATCAGAGGGTGGTCATACTCAATGGTACATGAAAGTTTGCGACCGGCGTCGGGATAAGCCCTCACAAATTTATCACCATCACGCAGTTCAATGGCTTCTTTGATGATAAAGAAACAACGGTCCGCGTCTTGTTCTTCAATGCCGGCCGTTTGAATCAGGTCAAAAAAGGGGCGTGCGCTGCCATCCATAATCGGCATTTCGTAAGCATCAATTTCAATTATCGCGTTGTCGATGGAGAGCGCGGAGAGAGCGGCCATCAAATGCTCGATGGTGGATACAATGCATCCATCGCTACCAATGACAGTGGCCAGGCTCGTATCGACAACCTGATTGAAAAGGGCTGAAATCATGGGTGTGCCGGGCAGATCGGTGCGGACAAATCGGATGCCGCGGTTGGCTGAAGCAGGTTTGATCGTTAAGCGGGCTTTTTTGCCGGAGTGTACGCCGATACCGGAACAAGTGGCGGCATGTGCGATTGTTCGCTGCTTTATGGGGCAAGTCGATATATTCATATGTGTTGAATCCTTGTTACATATTGACACCAGTCTTCCGTCATGTTGCCGGTATCACTAAGCAAATAGCGTACCAGCAGAGGGTGCCGAATGGGCGCTGGTTGCGTAACTTACTAAATTTTATAACATTAGGCAGAACTGTCAAACAAGTTGATCTCTATTGGTTATGCCAAAGAGGCATGGACCAGTAATTATCTATGTGTATCCATATCACACCTGTCCTCCATAGGAAACAGATGGGTGGGATTGCCTTTGGTCGTCAAGTTTGTTAAAATGTCAACAAATGGCCTAATTCCGGCAACACTGACCCACCGAATGACTCCATAACGGGATTCTCCGTTCGTATCCATCGACCCAAAAAATTTTGGAATATTCCCACAAAAAATAAGGAGTCCTTTTGCTAGCCAAGGTTCTCAGCAGCGCGGTCATCGGTATCGATGCCTATATGGTCGAAGTTGAAGTGGATATTGCTTCCGGTCTTCCGTGCTTTACAACGGTTGGGTTGCCGGAAACGGCCGTCAAGGAAAGCCGTGAAAGGGTTAAATCCGCAATCCAGAATTCCGGCTACCGCTTTCCAGACGACCGGATTACCGTCAATTTGGCCCCCGCTCACATTAAGAAAGACGGGACAGGCTTCGATCTGCCCATGGCGATCGGCATTCTGGCGGCAACCCGGCATATACCTGTCGAAAGCCTGACGGACTATCTTGTCCTGGGCGAGCTTTCACTGGATGGCCGCATCAAACCGGTGGCCGGCTCGCTGCCCATGGCGCTGGAGGCCCGCCGAGCCGGTTATGCGGGGATTATCGTACCGGTCGATAATGGGTTGGAAGCCGCGGTGGTCGATGGGATTGAGGTGCTGCCGGCGGAGAGTCTGGCCCAGGTGGTATCTTTTTTGAGAGGGGAATCGACACTGGTGCCTGTCGACCCAGACCTGGAGAAGCTATTGTCGCGTGTCGAAGGACAAGAAGATGATTTTGCCGACGTCATGGGTCAGGAGCATGCCAAACGGGCCATTGAGGTGGCGGCGGCCGGTGGTCACAATATCCTGATGATCGGGCCGCCGGGTTCTGGCAAAACAATGCTGGCCCGACGCATACCAACGATTTTGCCCACGCTCACTTTTGAAGAGGCGATTGAAACGACCAAAATATACAGTGTTGTGAGCATGATGGCCAAAGACCAGGCGCTGGTCGTCCAGCGACCATTTCGGTCGCCGCATCATACCATTTCCGATGCAGGGTTGATCGGCGGCGGCCATGTGCCACGCCCAGGGGAAGTCAGTCTGGCGCATAACGGGGTGTTGTTTCTGGATGAACTGCCGGAGTTTAAAAAGCACGTGTTGGAGGTTCTGCGCCAGCCGCTGGAGGATCACTGGGTGACCATATCGCGAGCCGCTTCGACGCTGACCTATCCGGCCGGCTTCATGTTGGTGGCAGCCATGAATCCGTGCCCGTGCGGCTATTTTTCGGATCCGAACCATGCCTGCTCCTGCTCGGCCCCTCAGATTCATCGTTATCGCTCTAAAATTTCGGGCCCGCTCATAGATCGTGTCGATATCCATGTGGAGGTTCCCGCGGTGCCCTATCGCGATTTGACCGATCGGCCGGGCGCAGAGCCGTCGCAGGATATCCGGGAACGTGTGACGCGCACGCGTGCCATTCAGAATCAGCGTTTCCGGCGCTCCAAGATTCATTGCAACGCCCAGATGAACAGCCGGCAAATCAAAACCTTCTGTTCCATCAATGCGGACTGCATGCGGTTGCTTGAATCGGCTATTGAAAAATTGGCACTATCGGCGCGTGCCTACCACCGTATTCTGAAAATTGCGCGTACGCTGGCGGATCTGGCCGGGGTCGAAACGATCGACAGACAGCATATCGCGGAGGCGATTCAGTATCGAAGTATGGATCGGTCCTGACGGTATGTGATCTCCGAACCTCTCCCAACGTTCAATGGCGGTGTCGGCCGCGAGCCGGCCGTTTCGTGTCATTTGGGTAAACGGGTGAGTCACAACGCCTTTAAGGTGACCACACATCCTGCCTGTGCGGCACGCTTTTTTCCGTCTGTGCCTGGTCCTTGAATGCGATTGGAGGTTTTGAAACGATGTATAGACAAGAGGGGGACGCATCGCCGGTGGCGGCGGGGGTGATCGCGATCAATCTTTCCCCGGCCGGTGTCCGTGGGGGATGTTCCCGCTGGATGGTGTGAAAAAACGAGCGGGTGCTATTGAATGAAAATACGAAATCCTTGCGGTGGCTTAGCTTCAGCGTGCGTCAAATGTCGTTCAAAAAATCCTGGATAAGCGTGTCGGCGTAGTTGAAGTCTATTTCGGACTGTTTTTCGTAGGCCAGTTCCTGATTGGTTTGCTTCAGTTTTTTTAGCAGGCTAAGGATGATCATCATCAAGACCTTATTGCCCGATCGGGGATTGTCCTTGATGAATTGCAGCAGGTCGCCCTTGTGAATTCGCAAGGCCACCGTATCGTCAGCGCAGGTCACGCTGGCCGTTCGTGTTTCGGAGGTGAAAAAAGCCGCTTCCCCGAACATGTCGCCGGCATCGACGGATGAAACGAACATTTCGTCGTCGTTGAGATCTCGGAAGCTGACATCGGCCGTGCCAGTCACAATGGCATAGAGAAAATTACCGCTGTCGCCCTGGGCAACGATTTTTTCTCCCTTACTATAGAGGACCGCTTCAGATACCGTCAGAAATCGGTTCAATTCATCCTCTTTGAGATGGTAGAGAATTTCGACCTCACGGACCTGGTCCAGATATATACTGATATCCACTGTTTCGGCCATTTTACACCTCTTTCAACAGGCTCACCACTCTTGTTATTGTCTACTGCGTGCAAATCATATAAAAACCAACACGGTGTGTCAAGAATCAAGCCGTGGTTGACATGGTTGTCGGCCAGTTTTATACTAATTCAGTTATACATATAACTCTTTGGTTTTTAATGGTAATTTTGATTTCTTAGGCGTCCGGGCGGAATCATTCATGGGTGTAGCGATTGCCGGGCGAGCGATTACAGGAGTTACCAAGCGCAATAGGTGGATATCATGATTGATGCGGATTTTCTAAAAGATAGCGAAATCATTATTCAGAAGCTGATGAAGATTCCAGCCATGCGTGCACTCGAAAAGCGCCATCTGCAGGCCTTGTTGGAGATGAGCCAAATCATAGAGTTTGAACCCGGTGAGCAGATCCTGGAAGAAGGCCAATTTGAGCGGAGCATTTTTTATCTGATTTCCGGGAAAGCCCGCATCGTCAAAAATGGCAAAGAGCTTGCGACGATACAGCGCACGGGCGATGTTTTTGGTGAAATGGGTGTTATTGACGGCTCTGCGCGGTCAGCCTCCGTATTTGCCATTGAAAAAACGGTCTGCCTGCAAACCGACATGTCTACTGTGGAATCACTTTACGGTGACTCTAAGCTCGCATTCCGCTATACGATTTTCCGCGGCTTCGCTCAAATTTTGGCCACGCGGTTACGCATGACTTCAGAAGAACTGCTTCGATCCAGGGAAGAACTTTCCCAGAAGAAGTAAGCTTTTCCATAAAAACGGGTCAAAAGCTCAATCTATTTGGGTCGGATCGTCCTGCCAAACAGAATGGAGCACCAAAGGAATCTAAAATGAAAGACAACTGGGAAGAAAAATTGGCCTGCGCCGTCGCGTGCTCGGCATGCCAAAAGGCCATTGGTCCGCAGGATCTCCGCATTCTATCATCCTACACCCACCATCCCATATGCATGGACTGCAAAAAGACAGAGGAACAAAAGGCGGACTATGCCCAAGTCTCCCAGGGCATGATCGGCCAGTGTATGGCGGAAACGGAGATTCTATACGGCGATAAAGGATCTTATTGCTACCATCATTTTTACCCCTTTAAATGCTGATTTGTGAATCTGCCTTGACCGCTTGATAAAGTGCTAAACGGCGCAATAGGGCGCCTGAACGTCGTATCTCGGCGTTTGGAGCCGGTGGTCACGCACGCTAGTGTAAAAACGATGAGGAATGTCGCCCGACGGGAACGTCCCTCCGGCCTTGCGATCGCTGAATGGGCCGCTTGCTCCACACTTTGTTCGCGCGGTTCCCCTGTCGATATCGTGTTTCACTGAAAAACACATCGGAGTCCAAGAACACCCGGATCGAAGATCCGATCGCCGCGCGCGACAGCGCAGCCCACTACTGTCGCAGTGCTTCGGCGGGAGGGAAGGCTTGACACCCGATGCGATCACTTTTATGCTTTAGGCCTGCTAAAAATCGATTGGTGGCATCTGGTTTTGTTTGATGCGTCAATCCGCACTGAGGAAAAGGATGTTTTAATGGAATCTCGGCGTGTCGTGGTCACGGGAATGGGCGCTTTGACGGCTATCGGCAACACTCTCGAGGAGTATTGGGGCGGTCTTATGGACGGGCGCAGCGGCGGGGCTCCGATAACGCGATTTGACGCCGAGCACTTCAAGACACGCTTTGCCTGTGAAATCAAAGGATTTGATGGTGAGGCCTATTTTGGGCCCAAAGATGCCCGCAAGATGGATGCTTATACCCAATATGCCTTGGTGGTTGCGGACGAGGCGATCCGGGATGCGGGTCTGGAACTGGACCGGTTAGATAAAGATCGTGCCGGAGCGATCTGGGGCTCGGGCATTGGCGGATTGCAGACCTTTCAAGATGAGGTGGGCAAGTACGCTCGGGGTGATGGGCGCCCGCGCTTCAACCCGTTTTTTATCCCTAAAATGATTGCTGATATTGCCGCCGGGCATCTGTCCATTCGTTATGGTTTCCGTGGGCCCAATTTTGCTACCGTGTCCGCCTGCGCCTCTTCGACCAACGCCATTCTGGATGCATACACCTATATAAGATCAGGGTATGCGGATCTGTTTATAACAGGTGGATCGGAGGCCCCGGTGACGGAGTGTGGCCTGGGCGGGTTCAGCTCGATGAAAGCCATCTCGGCACGGAACGATGCGCCGGATAAGGCTTCCCGGCCATTCGACCGGGATCGGGACGGTTTTGTCATTGGTGAAGGCGCCGGCGCGCTCGTACTGGAGGCGGAAGCCCATGCTAAAAAACGCGGGGCCCGCATCTATGCGGAAATCATTGGTGGCGGCATGTCGGCCGACGCTTACCACATCACCGCACCCCATCCTGAGGGGTTAGGGGCCGAAAAGGTGATGCGCAATGCCCTGCAATGTTCCGGGATTCAACCCCAGGATGTGGATTATATCAATGCCCACGGGACATCCACACCTCTCGGGGATATCAGCGAGGCGTTGGCCATCCGCCGTGTGTTCGGCGAGCATGCTGAAAAACTGAACATCAGTTCCACCAAATCCATGACCGGCCATCTTCTGGGTGCCGCCGGGGCCATTGAGGCCATTGCGTGCATTCTGGCCATTCACCATCATCGCGTGCCGCCGACCATCAACCACTTCGCGGATGACGAGCGCATCGATGCCGGGCTCAATTTTACTTTCAACCAGGCCCAGGAACGAACCGTGAATATCGCCCTGAGCAACACATTCGGTTTCGGCGGCCATAACGCTTCGATCGTTTTTAAACGCCCTGCTCCTGATCAATAACGGTCCTACCCCCACCCCTGTTCACCGCGATCAACGCGCCCTCGCGACATGGATAAATGGGCTTTGGCGGGAGTCCTGCCGAGTATTATCGGATTCCCGGGCCTACCTCGAGAACCACCTTGCCGATATTGCGATTGTCCTTTAGGTACTGGTGGGCGCTGCCAGCGGAGGTAATGGGGAAAACACGATCCACCACAGGGGCGATTTTGCCGGCTACCAAGAGAGGCCAGATGCGATCCCGGAATTGTCGGGTGATCTGTGCTTTTGCTTCCCGCGATCGTGCTCGCAATCGTGTCCCTTTCAGCGTCAGACTTTTCATAAGAACGGCCGCCATATCCAGAGGGGCTTGGGTTCCGCCCATGACGCCGATCGTGATCAGGCGGCCGTAGGGTTTAAGTATCGAGAGATTCTGCTCCAGATAAGGCCCGCCGATACAATCTAAGATCAGATCGACCCCCTGATTGTCTGTGAGGGACATGATGGCTTCGCCGAAATTGTCCGTTCTATAATTAATTGTTATCGCGGCGCCGAGTTCCCGGCAGCGGGCCAGCTTTTCGTCGGATCCTGCCGTGACGGCGATCCGGGCGCCCAATTCCCGGCCGAGTTGAATTGCCGCCGTACCGACACCACTGGCACCGGCGTGAATCAAGACCGTCTCACCGGCCTGCATCGATCCTTCCAAGCAGAGGTTGGTGTAGGCCGTCAGCCAGACTTCGGGAACGGCGGCCCCCTGTACATAAGACCACTGGTCGGGCAGGGGGATCAGCAGCCCCTGCGGCAAGACGATCTGCTCGGCGTATCCCCCGCCGAGCGCCAGGGCACAGACGCGGTCCCCCGGAACCCAGGCTTCGACAGCGGTACCCACCGCCTGAATTTGCCCGGCCACTTCAAGACCGAGAATGGGGGAATCCCCCGGGGGGGCGGGGTAAAGTCCACGCGCCTGCAGCAGATCCGCACGGTTGACGGCGGTGGCGTGGATGTCCAGCAGGACGTCATCCGGGCCGGGCGAAACCCCTGGAATTTCTTCCCATGATAAATCGATGGTACTCTTGTCGGTATGGACAACGATCGCTTTCATGACATTAGCGCTCTTTACTTGAAGGGTGGCGCGGACGAGGCGCTTCTGACGCCATCTCCGGAGGGCCATAGAAGATATTCGTCCTGTTCCGACCCGCTACATTAAGTCGTGCGAGAGGGGCCTCACGAAGTCGAAGAATTTTTCTTTGTCGAAACCACCGGCAAGGATGCTGGCCCACGGAGACGGATGGCGGAGATAGTCGCATCCATCGGCCACCGTGGGGTCACCCAAGACGGCAATTATAATTGTCGGCACACGGCCGACGGCTATATTCGTCAGGCACCGTTATAGCCGACTTGCACCGAGCTGCCGGAGACGATGACGGGCACTTTGCGCTGTCCTTCTGAAAATCGAAGCATCTCCGCCATCTGATCCGGGTCGTGCTGGACATCGATATAGATATGGTCCTTGTGGGCCTCCCTGGCCCGCTGCGTATAGGGTCACCTGTCCTTGCCATAGATCACGATGGTGTCGTTCATGGTATCTCCTTGTTGTCGTTTGATCCACAAAGGTATCCGGCCTCTGCAAAGAAAAATTATTTTTCCATGCTAATCTTTTCTATCGAAGAGGTCAAATATGTCCATAGGGGGCGGCAGCGGATAAAGAAAGAGCCGGGAAGCGGGCAACTTCCCGGCTCGTTGAGCAGGAGGTATTTAGGATTTTAGAAGGCCGAATACGATGGCAGGGTTTCCGACCTTCCGTTTGATGGAGAAAGAACAGGAAACAACTTGTTGTTTCCTGTTCGAATATTAAGAAGGATTCGATGGGCGTCAAGGTGCCAAATGCATTTTTAATCGAGGGCCTGAGTTCCGGGCGATTGGCATAAGGTTCGGAAAGCGTCAGGGGACGTGCCGCAAGCGACCGCGATACACCGAAAAAAAGATGCCTGAGAGACACAGACACGCGGATATAATAAAACAAATACGAACGCTTGTTAAAAAACGCGGGTAAAGGGCGGGTACGATTTCACGGGGGCCGATGATCAGCGCGAACACCAATGTCGCCATGGCCATGCTGGTCATCTGACCCAACAGGCGCATGGTGGCAACGACGCCGGAGGCCGTCCCGTAGTGTCGTGGGTCGATGGCACCCATGATGGCGTTCATGTTGGGGGCGGAAAAAAGCGCGAAACCCATGCCCAGGGCGATTAGTACACCTAAGATATAGGCCAGTGAGGTGGTTTGTGCCAGCACGGTCAGCGCCAGCAAGCCGGCGGCCGTGATTGCCATGCCGAAGGAGGCCAGGATAGCGGGTTCGACGCGATCGGACAGGCGGCCGGCAAGTGGCGAAAACAATGCTTGGACAATGGGTTGGGCCATCAGAACCAGTCCGGCGCTTTGGGGGGGAAAGCTTTGGACATATTGAAGATAAAGGCTCAGCAGAAAGGTGACGGCAAAGGTCGCGCTGTAATTGATCAGGGCGGCCAGGCTGGAAAATGCAAAGACCCGGTTGGTTGCAAAAAGGCGGACTTCGAAAACAGGATGGGGGACGCGCAGTTCCCAGAACACGAAACTTAGAAGACCCGCCGCACCGCCCCCGATGAGCCCCCAGGCCATGATTGCCGGCAGGCGCGAAGCACCGTAAACGACCATGACCAGCGAGATGGCGTAAAGCAGCGTTCCCAGGATGTCGAAGGGCGGCCTTGCGGTCGCCACGGGCTCGCGGGGAAGATAGCGCAGCGTCAGGAAAAGGGCCAGGACGTTCAGCGGCACAACCGCAACGAAGATGAGACGCCAGCTGCCGTGTTGGGTCAGCAGGCCGCCTGCCAGAGGCCCGATGGAGAGCCCCAGATATACCGCCGCAACATACAGACCGATGACGCGACCACGTTTTGCGGGCGGGAATACAGCTATCAAAATAGGCATTCCGGTGGTGACCACCATGGCGGCGCCCATCCCTTGAAAAATCCGAGTGGCGATGAGAATGCTTATGGAAGGGGCCAGCGCCGAGCCTGTCGAGGCGATGGTCAGAATGGCCAGCCCCAGAGCAAAGATACGGGTCCGGCCCCAATGGTCGGCAATTTTTCCGGCCGGTACCAGGACGGCGGCGACGGACAACAGATAGGCGGTGGCAATCCAGCTGAGCAGCACGACGTCCACGCCGAAGGCCCGTTGAATATCCGGCAACGCGATGTTGACCGACGAAATCAGGAAGGGGCCCATGAACCCGGTCAGTGTGGTTACCGCCAGGGTGATTTGCTGGAGAGAGGGTCTCAAGGCCGGATGTCCTGTCACGTCAGGGTGGCTTGTTTATGCTTCGATTGATGTCGACCCTCACACTCTACCGCCTGTCGTCCCGGAGGTAAAGCTGGAATGTCGTGGTGCGCGTTACGGCCATGCTCTGTGCGAAGGGCGCAGCCTGTCTTCCTCGCCGGCTTTTTTTTGGTTACAATGGGAGATGGACACGGTGCGGGTCGGGGGTGCGGTGGCGGTCTCAATTTTAATTAAACCGGTTTTCAGATCGCGGATCAATTGTCCACACCGGTACTGGGCAGGCTTGCAATCCCCGATAAAAAAAGAGTATAATCCATTTTAACGAGGATGAGCACGCTATGAAAATTACTGACAGTCAAACGCCGGCCAAACTTATAAAGGTTTCTGATAACCGCGCGGCTGAATCTCACCCGAAAGATTCATCGCCGGCGCGTCGGAGGGATCGGGTATCCCTTTCTCCCCAGGCGCGGGAACTCCTTAAAGCCCAGAGAGTGCTGGCGGCGATACCGGATGTCCGGGAGGATAAGGTTGAAGAAATCAAAGCCCGGATTGCCGATGGTACCTATCGCATCGACAGTGACCAGATTGCCGCCAAGATGATCCGGGAAGTCCTTTCCGACGACGATTAAACGCTCTCTCCCTGCTCTATATCCGTTTTGGTGCCGGTGGTTCAGGCAGCCACCCATACGGCCATGCCGCGGGCCCAGTTGACGATCTGGCGGCTGACGCTTCCCAAGAGTAATGATTCCAGCCCGGACAGGTGGCGGCGGCCGGTAACGATGGTGCCGATACCGGTTTTGCGGGCTTCCTCCAGCAGGCCCGAGGCGCGACTGGCGCAGTCCTCCAGAATGGATATGCTGATTCGCTCCGGCGCCACGCCGGCGCCGACGAGACGGCCCTGGGCTTTTTCGATCCACGGGCCGATGCGTTTGCGGCTGCGCGTCGCCCAGGTCTCGTCCTGGCTCTCGGCATAGTACAGGTTTGCCGGCAGATAATAGACCATGCGGGATTTGATCGCATGGCACAGCGTGAAGCTTGCCGGTGTCTCGGCCAGCAGCTGCGCGACACAGGCGACACCACGGGCGGCGTCATCCGTGCTGTCCATTGCGATCATGACCTTCTGCGTGGATGGGGCGCCGCTGACGACGATGATGGGCATATCGCGCAATCGCGTCATGAGGTGGTTGCCGGTCTTGCCGATCAGGGTGTCTTTGGTGCGACTGAGGCCGTGGCGGCTGACCACAACGGCATCATAGTCGCGGCTCGCCTCGTCGACAATATCGTGAACGATGCTGTTGTGCTGTTTTTCAATTTTAACGGTGACTGTTCCGGGGGCAAAACCCGCATGGGTCAATTCATGGGTGGCCTCGCGCATGAAGGCGCTCATGGCGCGGTGCGTTTCATGGACCCAGGCCCGGGCAGGGGCGGTGCGGTCGCGAAATTCCTTGCCGATGTGCCAGAAAACCCCGGGGATATTGGCGGCCACGTGAAACAGGACCACCTCGCTGCGGGCGGGCGGAAAGATTTTGGCGACATAGCGTACGGTTGCCAATGATGAATCGGAACCGTCAACGGCCAACAGGACGCGCTTGCGGGGCGTGTTCATCGACGCACCTCCTTTTGACTGAAAATGATGGGGCCGCATACAGGCTGTTGTGCGGCGGATGTCATTGTCGGGTCGGTCCGGGAGCGCCTGCCGTCAGATGTATCATGGGTCGGGCTTCGTGGAGGGATCAAGCGGATCGTGTCGTGGGCCGGGTCGTTCAAAGCGCGATGCGGCAATATGGGGTGTAGCGACAGGTCCGATAGCCACGCTGCCAGTCATATTTTAAGGACGGTCTGGCGGGTTGTAAAGCCAGGCCGCCCAGGCACACTGGACTTACGGCAACCGTTCCCGGCAGCCCGCAGCCCCGTCTTTTTTGGTTGCATCAAAGCGCTATTGCGTTAGCCTCCGCGCTAATTCCCGGCTGGGGGCGGTTGGGCCGCGCCACTCCTTTTTGGGCTGTCGATGGGTTGCCGTCCACCAATTCGGCAACGTCCCTGACGTGGCCACGGATGTTCACGATTTCGGAATGGATTTCGGTCGATGCGGAAGCCGATTCTTCCGAAATGGCGGCATTTTGCTGGGTGACATGGCTCATTTCGGAAACCGCACGGTTGACCTGTTCGATCCCCTGGGCCTGTTCACCCGAGGCCGCGGCGATTTCACTGATCAGGTCGCCGACTTTTTCAGAGTTGTTTTTTACGGCCTCAAACGCCTTACCGGTGGCCGAAACCAATTGCACGCCCTCTCCTATGCGGGATACGGTTCCTTCAATCAGGGCGGCGGTGTTGCGGGAGGATTCCGCGGCCCGCAGGGCCAGATTGCGTACTTCGTCGGCCACGACCGCAAAACCGGCACCGGCTTCACCGGCCCGGGCGGCCTCGACGGCGGCGTTGAGGGCCAGCAGGTTGGTTTGAAAGGCGATCTCATCGATGGTTTTAACGATCTTCTGGGTTTCTTCGCTGGCCTGTGAAATTTCCTGCATGGAGCGCGTCAAATCGTTCATGGCCTGATTTGCCTGGATGACCATGCTATTGGTCGTCTGCATGATCTGGTTCGCCTGGCCGGCATTGTCGGCCGTTTGCCGGGTCATACTGGCCATTTCTTCCAGGGAGGAGGATGTCTCTTCGATGGAGGCGGCCTGTTCGGTCGCGCCGGAGGCGAGCGCTTGGCAGGCCGATGAAATCTGACCTGAAGCATCGGCAATCTGGTCGGAGCCTCGATTCAAAGCAACGATGGATTTTTGCAGGGGCGTGGCAAGTTTGCGGGCCACCAGGATGAAACTTGACACCAGCACTACCGCTGCTGCCAGGGGTATCGCGCCGCGCGTGATCCACGGGGCAATGCCCATCTCGCCAAGTTTGGCGGCAAACCCGGACAGAAGGGAGGCCAGGATAACTCCGGGTGCCAGCAACGTCCACAAACGTGTGACCATCGACTTCCCGTAGATCATGCGCATGGTTACACTCAATAGAAAATAAAACACGATGCCGACAACTATCATTGCAAGTAATCGTCCGGTCACTTAGGATACCTCCGTTGTGAATTGAAAATGTTAATGAAACACTAAAGACCATCAGACCTTATCGGCTCTTTTACCAAAGGCTTTAGCATCAATGCCGTGGCCAGACGCTGACCGAGAAGAATCATGATGAAACCGGTAAGTTATAATCCGATCGGAATTATTGAGACGCCTTTTACCACCCGGGAGGGGATGCCGATACAGGCTCAAGGCGGCCAGGGCGTGAGGGGCTGTATTACGCTTTTACCTGAATATGCGCAGGGGCTGCAGGACCTGGCAGGTTTCTCGCATATCATCCTTCTCTATCATTTTCATCTGACCCGGGAAACCCGCCTGGTGGTCACACCCTTCCTGGACACGACGCCGCGCGGCGTTTTTGCCACCCGTTCGCCCAATCATCCTAATGCCATCGGTCTTTCCACGGTCCGCTTGATAGAAATCCGGGAAACCGTTCTGGAGATCGAGGATGTGGACATTGTGAATGGCACGCCGCTGCTGGACATCAAGCCCTATGTGCCGGCATTTGATCATCGCCAGCCGGAACGGCTGGGCTGGTTGGAAAAGGCGGGCGCGGACGTTCGACAAACCAGGGCCGACAAACGCTTTAAATAAGTGGCCGGGGTCGCGGGCACCGGACGAAAATCAATCCGGTGCGCCGGGGCGGCAGGAGGCGCTGCACCTCGCCGGGATTGACACCCATCAGGGCCGCTTCAATATCCAGATAGTACCCGAAGTAGTAAATCCCGGCCGCCATGATAAGGCTCCGCAGTCGTCGGCCACATGGACGATGGCCATGCGGAGCGTATCTTTTTGGGCGTTTTAACGGCCCCCAGACCTGATCGGCCGACGCCGGCGTGAGGATGCCTTGTTCACTAGTCCATCGCAGGTCTTCTTTGTCGATTAGCATGTCGGTGCGGTTAACCCCGCCGCGCCATCGGCGCGCCGCTTCAATGGATCAAGGCGCGGTCCATTTAATCTGGAATTCGATTTCCTCTTGCCCTGCTTCCCGTTCATGCTCGATGTTGATGAGGGCATCGGGAGGGATAGATATGCGCTCTCCGGCGACCTGAATGCGGAAGCGCTGGCCGCGTTCGATACAATCGGCCAGACGGCGCAGCTTGGCGACAAATTGACGGGCGGGATAACCTTTTTCAATATCGCGGTTGGATTTTTTCTTTCGGGTGGCCATTGCATGGTTTCCTTTCGTCTTGAGGTTATGACATGCCGGAGGGGGGGCTTGCTGCCCCCGGGTGCGCCCATCGGGTAGCCGCCGTGTGAAAGGGCATCGGGCTTTGGCGCAATGACGTCTTTTTATCATCGGCCTTCCCGGAATGTCTCCAGCAGTGCCAGGGTGGCCTGGAGCAGCAGGTTGGCACCGTTAACGCAATCATTCCAGCGGGAGTACTCGTCAGGGCAATGGGATTTCCCGCCCACCGATGGGATAAAGATCATACCGGTCGGACAAAGGTCCGCAAAGCTCTGGGCATCGTGGCCGGCGCCGGAAGGCATCCGGCGGTGCGGCAGCCCGAGCCGGTCCGCCGCGTGGGCGAGCATGCCCTGCATGCGGGTGCTCATTGTGGCCGCCGGTGATGTCTCGACCGGCCCGGTCTCCAGTTCAACCCGGCATTCCCGGGCGGCGGCCTGGGCCAAACCGGTCAGTGTTTGCTGCAGATCTTCCAATTGCCGGTCGTTCGGGGCGCGATATTCCAGGTCCAGGGCCACCGTGTGCGGCACAACGTTGAACGTGCCGGGGTGAAAGCGCATACCGCCGACATTGATGACGCAATCCGGAAAGTCTGCACGAAGGGTGCTCCATGCTTTGACGGTAAACGTCCCGGCGGCTCTTCCGGCATCCTGGCGCAGTGCCATGGGCGTGGTGCCGGCGTGGTCGGCACGCCCCCGGAACCGCAGGGTCCGCCGACCAATGCCCGCGATGGCGGTCACGATCCCGATAGCGACCCCGTCTTCCGCCAGGATGGGCCCCTGCTCGATGTGGAGTTCCAGATATCCGGCGAGCGCGCCTGGCGGCCGCCGGGCCTGAGGGATCTTTTTGCGGGAAAGCCCGATGCGGGCCAACCCGATATCAAGAGCGGGCAGGCCCTGGAAAGGACGCTTGAGTTCTTCGGTTGGCAATCGGCCGGTTAGAGCCCGGCTGCCCAGCGTGCCGATATGGGTGCCTTCTTCATCGGTAAAGTTGATGGCTTCCAGCCCGATGGGCGGGGTATAACCGGCATCCTGCAGGGTCAGAAGAACGTCAAAGGCCGCCAGCACACCCAGGGCGCCGTCAAAGCGGCCACCCTCCGGCACCGTGTCCAGGTGGGATCCTATGATGATGCGCGGGCTGTCGCGATCACCGGCGTGGAGAATGGCCGACTGGTTGCCGGCCGGGTCATCCGTATACGCCAGGGGCGACTGTTCGATCCGTTCGCGCAGCCATTTCCGACCCTCGATGTCGGCGTCGCCAAGGGCGGGCCGGTGGACGCCGCCCTCCGGGGTCGCGCCGATGCGGGCGAGCGCTTCGAAATGGTTTCGAAGACGGTCCTGGTTAATCCGGAGCCGTGTCAGGTCGAGGGCCATGGCATTGTCCTGCAGGGGCGGCAGAAGGTGTGCCGAAAAAAAGCATCGGGGTCAATTCAGTTTATAGGTCGTCATCATGAGCCATTCGAACAGCCGACCGGGCAGCGCCCTTTTCAGCAGGGCTCCTATTCGCTGGAAAATTGTCCCGGCGGTATAGCGCAGCCGGGGGGCCGGGTGGGTGATGATGCGCTCCAATAGGCGGGCCAGGCTGGCGGGGGCCGGTCCCTGGCGTTCGTCCCTCTCCATGACGGCCAGGGCGCGTGCGAAGGTTGCGGCATAATCCGGGTTTTGGCCGGATGCGGCCGTCTTGATGCGGTTGCGGGTGAAGCCGGTGCGAAAATCGCCCGGCTGGATCAGAACCACATGGACCCCCCACGGTTTGACCTCCATACGCAACGCCTCGGCCATGCCCTCCAGGGCGAATTTGGACGCGCTGTAAGCAGCCTGGAAAGGAATGCCCATGAGACCCGCCAGCGAGCCCACGATGACAAGATAACCAGAACCCTGCCGCCGCAGGTGCGGCAGGGTCGCATGGCAGACCCGCCAGGTGCCGAAAAAATTGGTTTCGAATTGACGTTTGACCTCGTCGACGTCGCTGTCCTCCACCGCTCCGGCAAGGCCGAATCCGGCATTGCAGACCACAACGTCGATCCGTCCGGCGTCTTTTACAACGAAGTCCACGCCGGCGTGGACCGACGCCGTATCGCAGACGTCCATGGGGATCATCTGAAAGGGGCCGTTTTCGGGGGAGGCGCTTTCGCCGTCCGGGCTCCGGGCTGCCCGGCGGCTGGTGCCATACACGCGATAGCCATGGGTGCTCAGGTGCCGGGCACAAGCTTGGCCGAAGCCGGATGAGGCGCCGGTGATAAGTACAACGGGATGGTCGCGCGCGTCGCGGCTAATATCTTCTGCGGCGTGAGCGCTGTTTCTTTTTTTTGCCACCGGGATCGGCATGGTTGACTTTGATATTCTGCCCTTCGATGAATTTACCGTTCAAATTTTTAATGGCCTGATCGGCTTCCGAATTGCTGGGCATTTCGACAAATCCGAAGCCCTTTGATTGTCCCGAGCGCCTGTCGTTGATAATTTTACAACTTTCGACTTCGCCAAATTCGACAAACATCGCTTTCAGGGTGTCGGCGGTGATGCCGGGGCCCAAGTTTCCGATATAAATATTCATAGCCTGATCGTTCTCGCTTTCGTGCTATTGGGTTAGTGGACATCAGCGGCTCAATCTATAGCAGAAAAATCGAGGACCGATGGTTGGCGGCGCCGGATGTGGGCTCGGCATACAACGCCACATGATAGGGCGAATGGATCGATGCCGTTGAAGCGTATCCTTGGGTGTTAGATCGCGACAATGCGCCGGCAGCATAATTTATCGGCCAGCATCGCATATTTAGCGCTTATAGTCCAGACGGTCCCGCAGGTGCCAGGACGTCATTCCCCGATGTGGTGGGCCAGCACCACCATCAGCTTGAACACGTTGATGAGCCGGACCCCGATGCGAACCGGTTTGCGGGTGCTGCGAAGCGTTGCAGCGTGCTTCAGGGTGGCGATTTTCGCGTAGACACTTTCGAAAAGCTTCTGGGTGGACCAGCCGTGATAGGCTCTCAGCTGGGGAATGTCTTTGGTACTGGCGGCGGAGATTTTGGAACGCGTCAGCGTGTTGAAATTAAAGCCCTGCGCCAGGGCGGTGCGGAAGGCATCTTCTTTAAGCTTCGGGATGAGCTCGCGCGGGTCGGTGCCGCTTGCGACGTAAAGCCGCACCAGCTCTATATTTTCTTTCAACTCGATGGCGACGGTGCGCTTTAGGCCCCGGTTGCCGGTAACCCACTTGAAGAGTGACGCGGCGACCCTTTCGGTCGTGCTGATGGCGGTGAATGCGTCTTGGGGTTGCACACGGTCTCCTTTGCAGATCAGCGCCGGCCGCCGGCCGCCATCAGGATGCGGGCGATTTCTTTCTGGCTCTGAGCTTCGGCCCAGCGCAGGGGGGTCCATCCATTTTTGCCGCGGGCGTTGATGTCGGCCCCGTGGGCGATCAAGATCACCACGAGTTCCTTTTGACCTTCTCCGGCCGCCCAGTGCAGGGGCGTGTTGCCGTCGTCGTTGCGGATGTCGAGGTCGGCGCCGTTGTCGATGAGCAGGCGGGCCATCTCGGCCAGACCTAAACTGGCGGCCCAGTGCAGCCCGGCGTTGTTGCCAAACACGTCGCGCGCGTTGACATCGACGCCCTTTCTGAATCAAGGCGCGGACCTTGTCGATGCGATTTTCACGAACCTCCTCGACAAAAAAGTCCAGCTCGGCGGTCTGGGCGCCGGCCGCCGAACCCATGATGAGGACAAGGGCCAGTCCGACGAAAACCCCCAGGCTGAGAGCGGTTCCGTGTGATTTTGTGAAAATTTCCCGCACCTGATCACCCCTGCTCGACCGGATAGCCTTCCTTGTGTTCCCAATATTCGATGCCGCCGATCATGATTTTAACAGACCGGCCGAGTTTACTCAAGCGGTAGGCGGCTTTATCGGCGCCGTTGCATCCCGGCCCCCAGCAATAAACGACAAAAACGGTATCCGGCGCGAAGGCGGACAGCCGTTGTTCCGTCATGGTCGCGTGCGGGATATTGATGGCCCCCCTGGCATGGCTCCGCGCATAGGCTTCGGGGCTGCGTACATCCACCAGGACAAAGGCCTCGACACCGTTTTCAAGGTCGTCATGGACATCGGCCGGGTCGGTTTCGAGCGACAGCTTGTGATGGAAGTAGGCGTGTGCTTCCGTGGGGCTGGCCGGCGGTATCTCCAGTACGCGGGATATTTTCGTCATATCGATTCTCCTGTGGCATCCGCCGGAATGGCGGCGCTGCAGACGGTCCTGCCGATGGATGCGACGTTTCTTTTCTGGTTGGTCAAAGGGTTAATCCTTGAAGGTGTTGCAGGAGGACAGGCTTCCGGTGGCCAAGCCGCGCTTGAACCAGTCAATGCGCTGGGCGGATGATCCGTGCGTAAAGGAGTCCGGGACGACATGGCCCCGGGACTGCATCTGAAGGCGGTCATCGCCGATGGCGTTGGCCGCGTTGAGGGCTTCTTCGATATCACCCTTTTCCAGCAACTGGCGGGTGCGGTCCGCGTGGTAGGCCCAGATGCCCGCAAAGCAATCCGCCTGGAGTTCCTGGCGGACGGACAGGGCGTTGGCTTCGCGCTCGGAGCGTTGACGCTTGGCGGCGTGCACCTTTTCAGAAATACCCGCCAGGGTCTGTACGTGATGGCCGATTTCGTGGGCGATGACATAGGCCTGGGCAAAATCTCCCGGGGCGCCGAACCGGTTTTGCAGGGCCTCGAAAAAGCTCAGGTCGATGTACACCTTTTCATCGGCGGGACAATAAAACGGCCCCGTGGCCGATTGGGCATAGCCACAGGCGGATTCCACGGCGCCGGAAAAGAGCACCAATGTGGGTTCCCGGTACCGGCTGCCCTCTTGCTGGAATATGGCGTGCCAGGTGTCTTCCGTGTCGGCCAGAACCACCGCCACGAATTCGCCCAGCTCCTTTTCCGCCGGAGACAGCGCGACCGGGGAGGTCTGCGAAGGCGGCGACAGCGCGCCGGTGCTCTGCAAAATGACGCCCGGGTCAATACCGAAGTACAGGCCGACCAGGACCAGGACGATGGTTCCCAGGCCGCCACCGGCCACTTTGCGCGACATGGGCCTGCGGCGCCGGTCTTCGATGTTGGTGCTTCGTCGCTGGTTTCTCCATCGCATGGTTTTCCTCCCGAGTCGAGCAGTATACCGTGTCTTTATTGCGGCGAACCTAACGTTACGCTAAGGCGATCAAACGTTTTGGCAAGTTCATGCGGCCTGGAAACCCTGGGGAAATGGGTCGTGCGGCGAGGCCCGGCGCAGGGAACGTCATCAAGGAACGGGATCGGCCGGCCCGTTCGCAAGCCGCATTATTGCTCGAGAACCGCGACGATTTCAATCGCCTCAAATCGCCAGGTGCCATCGATTTCCCGCAAGCGGCAGTTCAATTCCTGGATATCTTCGACGGCCTCACCGGATGGCAATCGTCCCCGCATCCGCGACGTGACCCGGACCTCGGCCCGGCCTTCCTGGGGAACATCGATGGTATAGTCATAGAAGGCCAGCGACAGTTCGGTATAGGGCATCCGGGCACTGAGGACCAGGGCCGGCAGCTCGGCCGCCGCCAGATCGCGGGTATAGCGGTAGGCCGGCGCATGGATGCTCACGGTCTCCGTGAACGCGTCCCGGATACGTTTGGCGTTGGCGGCCCCGATCAGCTGGTTTTCATCCGGAGCTTTGTCGATGTTGGCGGCTAGAAAGTCGAACTGTTTTTTGATGCGGGCGGCGTCTCCGGGCTGAAGGATGAAAAACAGGACGACCCCGATGGCCAGAACAACACCGATGATCCCCCATTTCTTGTTTGCTACCACAGCGGTCCTCCGATAATCCGGTCGATGGACGTTTGGCCGAACTGGTGAATATGCATCGGCACACGGCGGTTATCCCCCACGACATAGACGTGGCCTCGGTCTACCGTGCGCGGAGGAAGATTCCAGGCGACCGGATCGTGGACATAGGGTTCGTCGACCGGCCGGTTGTTCACGAACAACTGTCCGGCCCGGAATTCCACCACATCACGCTCCAGGGCGACCACCCGCTTGAGCAGCATGATGCTTTGGCCGGCCAGGCGGATAGCGACCACATCCTGCGGTTGCGGGCGTTTGAAAACAAACCGCAGCTTATTGCAGAAATTGAACCCCCCGTCACGGTAGGTGGGCGCCATGCTGTGCCCCTGGATGCGGAAGGGGATCAGGACGAAGCCGAATATGAGGGCGGCCGACAGCGCGACGGTCAGCAACCGCAAGATAAAGGCGCGGTTGATGTCAGGGAAGAAAAAGGCGGTCCATTTGGTTTTCACGGGGACGGGGTCCACTCAAATCCGGTTCCTATTAAAAGCTGCGCGCGAAATCCAGCACCGCCCGGGACATCGTGTGCTTAAGCAAGATGTCGGCCCAAACCAGGCCGTGCAGCCCCACGATACACCAGAACGTCAGCTGGTAGGAAAGCTTCCCGGTCTTGTGGCGGAACACCTGCTGGGCCACCAGACCGCCGGGCCAGCCCCCCAGCAGTTCGAGGAGATGCAGGGTTCTCTCGGGCGTGCGCCATTGCCCCTTCATGGATTTGCGCTTGTCGCGATAGGTGGCAATGAAACAGAAGATACTCATCAGGCCGTACACCCCCATCACCACCCGGGGAGATGTAAGGGTTCGATACCGGTCGACGGTCCACAGGCGGTTCAGGCGATCTGTGAGTGGCTCGCGGGGTTTCAGCTTTTTGGTTTCGGCCGGAGCGATTTCCGGTCTTTGGTCGACTTGTTTGGCACCCTCAGGGCACCCCGTGTCGGAGTAGGTGATGGTGCCATCGGCATCGACGCACTTGTAGATATCCGCCAGGGCGGCACTGCCGGTCATAACGATAAGCAGGACAAGGAGATATTTCATGCCGATGCCTGTCAGGGGGCAACGCCTCCGTTGCGGAATATGATGCGGGTGGTGCCGCGGGCCGGCTCCAGCACCAGCCGGCCGTTGCCGTCGAGCCCGCCTGCGACGGCCAGACCAAGCAGCTCAAGGAATTTCTTATCCAACGAGTCTTCTCCGCAGTAGGCCGTGGTCGATGGCCCGGGGGCAATTTTAAACCCCTCTACCTGCACGTAGCTGCCGCTGATCCGGTTGCAGTCGGCCATGCCGTGGTAAGTCCCGTCTCCCCGGAAAACGATGGTGTACTTTTCAGGATTCGGCACGGTCGTCATGGCGCCGCCCTCCTCTTCGACGGATTCGACCCATTGCCACGTAATGTCCGTCAGGGGGGTGGCCGCAGGCTTTTTCCCTTTACCGGTGGACAGGCATCCTGCCGGAGACAACAGCAGGAAGATCAACACCGGGAAAAACCATCGCCGGCGGCCAGCATTGCGGGTGTCGGTTTTCATGGATGGCATCCTGTCATTGAAGGTGTTGTGAAATCAGTCCTTGCGGGTGATCATCTCATCACGTCCGAAGGGGTGTGAGACAGGCGATCCTTGATTTCAACCTATTTACATAAAGTTTGCAACCTAATCCTTTTGATTAACGGGATAACACCGAGGATCTGTCAGATATCATTATGACGCGAGGTATATGGTTGTCTCACATCTGGTTAGAAAATTTTGATTTTCAAGGAAATAGATCTGCACAAGTAGAATGATTTTGCTTCTTTATACCGCGCTCAATCGCCACTTCGATACGACGTCGATGATGATCAAAATGAAGGGGTCAAATCTGCCCTTGACTTAATTGGATGGTTAATGCGTTAGGAGCAGACCCCTTCACTGACCCTTTTATATGCCATTGAAGCCGTTGTCTATGCCTTCTGGTATGTTTGTTATAATCAGTTGAAATCAGGCGGCATTCAGCCTATGAAGAAAATGCGATGGCGGGACAGGTGGATCCATGACGCGCGAATGGTGCACAGTTTCCCGAGCACTCTGCCTCGTGACGAGGGCATACGGGCCGGACTAACGGCAACGGTCGTTGAGCGGATTGACACATCACAGATGACGGAGATGCTGACCAAAATACTTCTCGTAATGGCCGGGGGCAGCCTGGGGGCCGTGGGTCGCTATCTGGTGTCGCTGGGGGCGATCCGCCTGTTCGGCACCGGGCTGAGCTGGGGCACGTTCATAGCCAACATGATCGGGTGCTTCCTGATCGGCGTGGCCTTCGCCCTGGTGGACCGCCTGCCGCTGCTGACCCCGTCCGTGCGGCTGTTTTTCATGACCGGGTTCCTGGGAGCGCTGACCACGTTTTCCACCTACGCCCTGGAAGTCGTGGAATCCCTTCGCGGCGGGGGCTTTGGTGTGGCGGCGATCACTTTTCTGGCCAACAACATCGGTGGCATCGGACTGGTCCTGGCCGGTATCTGGCTGGTCCAGATCCTGTTCAAAGGAGGTGCGACATGGCCATGAACTACCGTCTGATCACGATTTATACAGCGGAAGAAGTCCGCCAGCATGGCAAACCGCTCCACGAAGCTGTGGTGGACTATGTCAAAAGTTTGAAAATCGCAGCCCGTTGCTTTGTTTCCCGCGCCACGGCCGGATGCTATGAAACCGGGGAGATCGCCTCGCAAAGCCTTTTGACCATTTCCTACAACATGCCCGTCAAAATCGAGATCATTCTGCCGGCCACCGAAGCGGAAGCCGTTTTGACAGCTCTGGAGAGCAGGGTGCCGGACGGTATCGTGGCGGTGCGCGACCTGGATGTGCGCTCCTACAAAACCCGGCAGAACCTGATTCCCCGGCAGATCAAGGTGCGCGATATCATGACGCCCGACCCCCAGCGGGTGGGGCCGGAAACCCCGGCCAGCGAGGTGGTGCGCCTCTTATTGCCGGCCGTCTTTACCGGCGTGCCGGTGGTGGACCGGGCCGGGCGGCCGGTGGGCATCATCACCCAGGGCGACCTGGTATACCGGGCCGGCATGCCGCTGCGCCTGGGCCTTCTGGCCGAGTCGGCGCCCGGCCGCAAGGACAGCGCGCTGGACGCCCTGGCCGGAAAGCAGGCCGAAGCCATCATGACCCGTCCCGCCGTAGTGATCCAGGAAGGCCACAAACTCACCGAGGCCGTGGATCTCATGCTGCGCAAAAAGGTCAAGCGCCTGCCGGTGGTCGACGAAAACGGCCTCCTGACGGGCATGCTGTCCCGGGTGGACGTGTTCCGGACCATCACCCGGGAAGCGCCGGACTGGGACGCCATCCGCCAGCGCAACGTCCAGGTGCAGAATCGCCGCTATGTGTCGGACATCATGCGCCGGGACAGCCAGACCGTGCGGGCGGAGACCTCGGTGGAAGACGTCATCCGCATCATCGACACGGACGATATCCAGCGTGTCGCGGTGGTGGCGGCGGACGGGCGTTTCCTGGGTTTGATCGCCGATCGGGACCTGCTGGCCGCATTTGCCGGCAAGGGACACGGTTTCTGGGACTACCTCAGCTGCAAGCTGAGCTTCAAGACCAGCCACGAGTGTTCCCTGGAGCTGCGCAAAACCCTGCGGGAAAAGACCGCCG
Source organism: uncultured delta proteobacterium (assembly GCA_963850465.1). Lineage (GTDB taxonomy): Bacteria > Desulfobacterota > Desulfobacteria > Desulfobacterales > UBA5852 > JABZFP01. The sequence continues at coordinate 37,963 of CAWKLN010000020.1, read as the reverse complement.
GTGACGTGATGAAAACCGACCTGGTGATCGTGGGCGAGAGCACCAGCATCGAAGAGGCCATCCGCCTGATGGTGGACAAGCGCCTCAAGCGCCTGCCGGTAGTGGATGCTGGGGGGCGGTTTCGGGGGATGATTAGCAGGGACGCCATCCTCAAGACCGCCTGACCTGAGGCCGTGAGACGCGCACATGCGGCGTTGGGCGGCGGTGTTCGTTGCTGCGGCGTACCTGGTGTACGCCTCGCGCCTCACCCCTTGCCGGCCTTGCCTGTGCGCGTCTCACGGCCTCAGGTCTTCGGCGGGAGAAAAGGGCGACATGCGGCGTTGGGCTACGGTGGTCGTTGCTGCGGCGTACCTGGTGTACGCCTCGCGCCTCACCCCTTGCCGGCCTTGCCTGTGAGCGTCTCGCGGCCTCAGGTCCTTCGGCTGGAGAAAAGGACTGACAGTGGTGTCAAAACCTCAGATCGCGTTCAAGAGCAGGCGCAGCTTGTGAAAACGGGGAGCATATTCACTGCTATGTGCGCCTTTTGCCGATGGGCGACTCACCTTTGTTGATAAAACACGACGAGGAATGCCGCGAAGGCGGCCTAACGCCGCCATTGGGCGTTAGATGGCGTTTTGAAACCACTTCACATGCGGCGTTGGGCGACGGTGTTCGTCGCTGCGGCGTCCTGGTGTACGCCTTACTTCTCTCCCCATGCCCGCCTTGCCTGTGGGCGTCTCACGGCCTCAGGTCTGCGGCAGGCAGCTTTCCTGCACGATCTATTAAGAAGTACATTCCAAGTTGCCGCGTACTTCACTTACGCTGCACTTCTTTACCTACTGACGCCGATTGGGCGGACGTGATCAAACCGCCTTGAGGTGGTGCCGGTTTTCAGCCACGACGATGCGGTTTTTGCCGGATGATTTCGCCGCGTAGAGCATGCGGTCGGCCGCCTGAATCAGGGTGGCGGGCTGGTCGCAATCCGCCGGGCAGCTGGCCAGACCGATGCTGATGGTGACGCCTTCAATGGCGCCGGCCAGTTCACCCTCCGGGCGATAGGCGCGCACCGTCTCCAGAATACGATTGGCCACGGTCAGGGCGCCTTCGGTATCGGCATAGGGCAGCACCACGGCGAATTCTTCGCCGCCGTAGCGGGCGGCCAGGTCCACTTCCCGAACGCTGTCGCGGATGATCCGGGCGATGTCCTGTAACACGTGGTCGCCGACCGGGTGACCGTAGCGGTCGTTGAGCACCTTGAAATCATCCAGATCGAGCATGAGCAGGCTGGTGGGGTATTTCTGGCGCCGGCTGCGTTTGAGCTCCAGGTCGAGGTATTTTTTAAAATAGGTTTGATTGTAAAGACCGGTGAGCCCATCGCTGATGGCCGAGGAGAGGGCCTCTTCGTAGTGGGTGTGCAGACGATCCAGATAGGATTTCTTGGCCAGCAAGGCCTTGATGCGGGCGGTCAGTTCGCGGCTGTCGACGGGCTTGACAAGATAGTCGTCGGCGCCAATTTCCATACCCTTGATTTTCCCTTCCAGATCTTTCAGACAGGTGATCAGCGCCACCTGGATATCGCGGGTTGCGGCACTTTCCTTGATCTTTTGGCACACATCGAAACCGTCCATGCCGGGCAGAAAAATGTCCAGGAGCACCAGATCGATTTCACCGGCCAGGATGATCTGCAGGGCCTCTTCGCCATCCTGGACCACACTGATATCATACGTCTGGCTCTGAATCTGGCTGGAGAGAAGACGCAGGTCTTTTTCGCTGTCTTCCACCAGAAGAACATGCTGGCGGCGCATGCCCTCACCCGCGGCAATCGCCGGCGCCGGTTGTCGGTCGAACGACTTCGCCGAACGACTTCGCAGCAGAAGCTGGTCCCGGTATTGCTTGAGGCGCAGCATGGATTTGACGCGTGCCCGCAGCTCGGCCGAATTAACCGGTTTGGTCAGGAATTCATCCGCCCCGCATTCCAGCCCGCGGGCCTTGTCCTCGGAGCCGTTCAGGGCGGTGATCATAATGATCGGAATGCCGGCGGTTAGCGGATCGCTCTTGAGCTCGCGGGTGACTTCATAGCCGTCCATGACGGGCATCATGACGTCCAGCAGAATAAGGTCCGGATGATTCGCGCGTACCTGCTCCAGGGCTTCGGCCCCGTGAAACGCCGTAAAGCATTCGTAGCGGTCCTTTTTCAGAATGGCGGTGACCAGTTTGACGTTCATGGGGTCATCATCCACCACCAGGACGCGACTGTAGGGTCGGGGAAATGATGCGGAAGGCCCCGGTTCCGGTTCGGGTGCGGCGGTACGTTTCCTCCGGCACGAGCAGCGCTCCCAGGCTGCCAAGAAAACTGCGGGTGTTGATGGGTTTACTGATATAATCCTGGCAGCCGGCGTCCAGCGCTTTTTCACGATCGCCCTCCATGGCGAGCCCGGTCAGGGCGATAACGGGTATGGCGGCCAGCTCCGGGTTTTCCTTGAGGCGCCGGGTGGCGGACAAACCGTCCAGCCCGGGCAGCTGGACATCCATCAGGATGAGATCCGGCTTGTGCTCGACGGCCAAACGCAGACCGGTTTCGGCGTCGCCGGCCTCCACCATGCGGTAGCCCCCCAGTCCGAGCAAGCTGCGCATGAGTTTCATATTCAAATGATCGTCTTCGATGACAAGTACGGTGCGTTCCATGATTTTCTGATTTCCCGTCATGAATTGTTAGGGCCTATTTTCTCTATCGGCAGGGTGAAACTAAACCGGCTGCCGCGGCCTTCGCCCTCGCTTTCGGCCGCTATCCGGCCGCCATGCAGCTCGACCAGGCGTCGCGAAAGGGCCAGTCCCAGTCCGGTGCCTTCAAAATTGCGCGCGGTCGAGCTATCCACCTGCTCGAAGGCATTGAAGATACGTTCAAGATTATCCGGATGAATACCTATGCCCGAGTCTCTGATGCTGACCTCCAGGCAGGGACCGTCGCCGTTGGTCCCCGGCTTGGCCACCGCCGCGAGACGGACTTCACCGCCTTCCGGCGTGAATTTAACGGCATTGGAAAGCAGATTGTAGAGAATTTGTTTGAACTTGCGCTTATCGGCCTGGATGACGGGCGGTGCGGGGCCCATATCGAAAGCAAGGTGAATGCCGCGCTTGAGACTCTTTTCCTTGATCATGGTCAGACTGCTCTGCAGCAGGGGCTCGAGCTCGATTTCTTCGTGCTGGATTTCCATTTTGCCGGCCTCGACCTTGGACAGGTCCAGAATATCGTTGATCAGCTCCAGCAGGTGATGGCTGCTATGGAGAACGTCTTTGAGGTAATCGACCTGGGTCTCGTTCAGGGGACCGAAATGTTGATCCACCACAAGTTCGGAAAACCCGATGATATGGTTGAGGGGCGTGCGCAGCTCGTGGCTCATGTTGGCCAGAAATTCGCTCTTGGCCCGGCTGGCTTTTTCCGCGGCGGACTTGGCCTGCTGCATTTCCATGCGCTGCCGCCGGTCGGTGATGTCGCGCGTGATGCCCATGATAGCATTATACGGAATCCCCGGATCCTTTAATGAACCGGCATTGGTTTCCACCCACACGGTGGAGCCGTCCTTGCGGATCAGTTCGATTTCGGTGTTAAGGGTCCAGGACGAGCGGGTTTGGCTGCCGGGATGAAAGCGGCCCTGGACACCCAGTTGCTCGCGGACGTGTGCCAGCGATGGGGCGGTCAGTATCCGGTCCAGGGGTGTTTGCACGGCTTCCTGCACGTCATAACCGGTCAGGTGGGTCACCGAGGGACTGATATAGGCGAAGGTGCCGCGGTCCAGGTTGAAAATCCAGATGACATCCAGGACATTTTCCGCCAGGAGGCGGTACTGGCGTTCGCTGGTCTGCAGGTCCCGTTGCGCTTTTTCCCGGTCCCTGATCTCCTGCTGCAGAATGATTTTGCGGGTCTGCAGCCGGTCGCGCAAGTCGGTGACGTTCTGGTAGAGCATGGAGTTGAAAAGGGCTATGGTGCCCGACGTGGTCACCTCGCGCATAAAATGGGATTCCTGGCTGTTGAGGGGCAGGCCGTTGGTTTTCTCGGAAAGCAGCACGACGGCCATCAGCCGATTCTCCTGCACCAGGGGAAGGAGATAGGCGGCATCGGCGTCTTGCAGAAGGGTCAACAGGGCTTGTGTTTCTTGACTGTGGCGCGGGTGGACTTCCAGGCGATGGCATTCGATCAGTCGCCCCTGACGCACCAGGAAACGCGCCACAGGCGGGCTCAGTTTCAGTGCGGCGCCGTCGGTCCGCAGGAAATCGCCACGGTCACCCTGGCGACTGATATAGAGATCGGCGCGCGACAAGCCAAGACCGTTGGATAAGGCCCGGGTCAGGGACGCCGAAAGCTCTTCCAGGTTTTTCAAAAAGGCGATTTCTTCCAGGAAATCCAGGCGACCCTGCACGAGGTTGGTGTGGGATCGATTGAAAGCGCGATTGATGGCCGGTTGCGCTTTGATGAAATAGAGCAGGTTGAGGCCGAACCAGCCGGCCAGGATCGCGAAGTGCAGGCCGTCCGGCCAGTCGTGCATCATGCTTCGGACGATTAGGAAGATGCCGATATTGGGCAGCAGCATGAGGGACGATACGGCCAGCCAGGCGAGGGTGTCGTGCACCATGCGCCGGATGTCCAGCAGCCGGTGCTTTAACACACCGTAGGCCATTACCAGGAGCGGGATGAAGCTCAGGTTACCCAGGGGATAGAAGTTGATGCCGTTGATGGCCGGAATATTGAACAGCGTCATGACGCCGCTGAGCCCGAAGGAAAGCAGGATATATTTGAACTTGAGCCGCAGCACCGGATTGGTCTCCGTCCGCAGGCGCCGAAAAAAGCATAGCAGACTGTAACCCACTACGGTAAAACTGTAGATGCCGAACAGTTGGAAGGCGGGTCCGCCGCGGGCGATCGTGCCCCAGGGATAACGGTAAAGCCCGTTGAAATAGAGGTCGGTGGGGGTGATGAGGGAAAACAAGAAACTCAGGACAAAACTGGCTGCGACCAGGCGCCGGTGGGGTTGATTGAGCACCCGCAGGAAAAAAATCAGGGTAATGGCCGGGATATAGACGTAAAAGAAATGAATGACGCGTTCGATGGCCAGGATTCGGGCGGGGTCCTGCACAAGGTAGTGACTGATGAAGGCCGGGCACAGCAGGGACCACCACACGCACACCAGGGCGAAAAGCCGTGGTTCGGCGCGGCGGCCGCCTCTGACCAGGGCCAGGCCGGCCAGGAAAAGACCGACGGCCAGGGAAAGGGCCGGGGGTGTCAAAAAAATCAGATTCAAAGTCGGTGTTGATGTCATCGTGTCGATTCCGTTAAGTTAGCCATCATTCCTATCGGCCTTTTTAACGGATGACTTGAGACGAAGGGGTGCGACGCGTTCAAATATTTTTGAAAGGGGTGCGATGCCATGTCGCGACGGATCTGCTACTGCTTCAACCATACCGAACAGGATATCATCGACGATGTGCGCCGGCACGGCACCAGCCGGATTCTGGCGGAAATAAAGGCGGCCAAGGCGATGGGCCAATGCCGGTGCCGGGAGAAACATCCCCGGGGCACCTGATGCCTGGCGGATGTCCGCCGGGTGGCGGACGCGGTGCAGGTGAATTAAGACTCCCGACCGGATCGGGGTTGACAACCGCATGCGCTGTATCACTATATTGCTCAAAAGGAATATAGTCGATGAAACATTTTACCCGCGTCATGAAGGCCCTGGCCGATGCCAACCGGGTCAAGATCGTCAAATTGCTGCAACGCCGCACCATGTGCGTCTGCGAACTGCAGGGCGTTCTCGGGCTGGCCCAGCCCACCGTATCCAAACATCTGAAAATACTTGAAGATGCGGGTATCGTAACTTCATGCAAGGACGGCCTGTGGGTCAATTACGCGCCATCGGACGGCAGCAGCAGCCCCTATGTGGCCAGCCTGCTGGGGAATTTGCGGCACTGGCTGGAGGACGATCCGGACATCCGCCGTGCGGTGGCCCAATTGCCCTTCGTGAATCGCGAGGATTTGTGCCGCCGTTCATAACCGACAATATATGTAATAATGGTAATATGGTAGCGGGCGCAGGGATGCGTCCGGTGAGAAATTGTGATGTTGCGACCCTACTCTCTAAGGAGCAGACACGATGGAAATCAAGATTTTGGGTCCCGGGTGTGCACGCTGTGAAAAAACCGCCAAGCTGGTGCAGGCGGTGGTGGCGGACACCGGCGTCGATGCCCGTGTGGAAAAGGTGACCGACATGATGCAGATCGCCGGCTACGGTGTGGTGTCCACACCGGCCGTGATGGTGGACGGCGAAATCAAATCCACCGGCAAGATTCCTAAAAAAGACGAGATTGCCGGCTGGCTGAAGTAAATGATGTGAATCGATTCCCCCAAGGTATTAAAGGGGGCTGATAATAAGGTGTTGCCATGTTAAAACCGATGGAAGAAACGTCTTGCGCCTGCCAGGTGCGGCCTGCCGGGACGGCTGAGACGAATCACTCCCGGCCGACCTGGATGCTGCTGCTGGCCGCCCCTCTGGGGATGGCCCTCTGGTGGCTGGTCTACACGCATCTGGCGGCGTTTTCACGATTGCTCACCTACCGCCTGCTGCCGTTCACGCCGGGCTCGCACCTGGGGGCCTCGGTGGAGTTCTTTCTCTACGACACGCCCAAAGTGATGATGCTCCTGGTGCTGGTGGTGTTCGGCGTGGGCGTCATCCGCAGCTATTTTTCCCCCGAGCGCACCCGGGCGCTGCTGGCCGGCCGCAGCCTCTTGGCCGGCAACGTGCTGGCCGCCCTGCTGGGCATTGTCACCCCGTTCTGCTCGTGTTCGGCGGTGCCGCTGTTTATCGGGTTCGTGACGGCGGGCGTCCCCCTGGGCGTGACCTTCTCCTTCCTGATCGCAGCCCCCATGGTCAACGAAATCGCTCTGGGTCTGCTTTACGGGCTGGTGGGCTGGCAGGTGGCGACCCTGTATGCCGCGACCGGGTTGAGTATCGCCATCGGTGCCGGCTGGGTGATCGGCCGCCTGAAATTGGAGCACCATGTCGAAGACTGGGTGCAGCAGATGACCGCGGTGGGGGACAGCCCGGTGGAAAACCGCCTGACCCTGTGGGACCGCCTGGTGTACGGCAAGGATGCCGTGGTGGAGATCTTCGGCCGGGTGTGGATGTACGTCCTGCTGGGCATCGCCGTCGGTGCCGGGATTCACGGCTTCGTACCGGAAGGCTTCATGGCCTCCGTCATGGGCAAGGGCGATTGGTGGTCCGTTCCCCTGGCGGTGATTCTGGGGGTGCCCATGTATTCCAACGCCGCCGGCATCATTCCGGTGGTGGAGGCCCTGCTGGGCAAAGGGGCGGCCCTGGGGTCGACCCTGGCCTTCATGATGTCGGTGATTGCGCTGTCCCTGCCGGAAATGGTGATCCTGCGCAAGGTCCTCAAACCCCGCTTGATCGCTATTTTCATTGCCGTCGTGGCCACGGGCATTCTTTTTGTGGGCTTTCTTTTCAACGCGGTCTTGGGGTGACCCCAACGACCTATCCACTGGTGATGACGAAGGATGCAATCATAACCGATCCCATTTGAAGGGTTTGGGCCTGATGGAAGGGTCGGCGTCTTGGCGAGGCCGCCCGGTGAACCTGAAAAAAATTGAAGGAGGTTGCGGGTGTCGCAGATCAAAAAGCTTTCGTTCCTGGACCGCTTTCTGACCCTGTGGATCTTTCTGGCCATGTTCGTCGGGGTCTGGCCGGCTATTCGCTTCCCGGGCATCAAGACCGTCATCAACCATTTCCAGGTGGGCACCACCAACATTCCCATCGCCATCGGCCTGATTCTGATGATGTATCCGCCCCTGGCCAAGGTGCGCTACGAGGAGCTGGGCCAGGTCTTCCGCAATGTGAAAGTGCTCCTGCTGTCCCTGGTCCAGAACTGGGTGATCGGGCCCGTTCTGATGTTCGTCCTGGCCATCGCCTTGCTTGCCGGGTACCCGGAATACATGGTGGGGCTGATCCTGATCGGCCTGGCCCGCTGCATCGCCATGGTCATCGTGTGGAACGATCTGGCCGGCGGCGACCGGGAATACTGCGCCGGTCTGGTGGCCTTCAACTCCATCTTCCAGGTGCTTTTTTTCTCGGTCTACGCCTATTTTTTCATTACGCTGGCGCCGCGCTGGCTGGGCATCCAGGGGGCGGTGGTGGACATTTCCATCGGCCAGATCGCCGAGAGCGTCTTTATCTACCTGGGCATCCCGTTTATCGCCGGCATGCTTTCGCGCCTGATCGGCCTGAAGACCCGCGGGCGCCAGTGGTACGAAGAAAAATTCATCCCCAAAATCAGCCCCATGACCCTGATGGCGCTGCTGTTCACCATCCTGGTGATGTTCTCCCTCAAGGGCGAATACATCGTCCAACTGCCCCTGGACGTCGTGCGGATCGCCATGCCGCTCGGCATCTATTTCGTCGTGATGTTCTTCGTCTCGTTTGTGCTGTCCATGAAGGCCGGCGCCACCTACGAGCAATCCGCCACCTTGAGCTTTACGGCCGCCTCCAACAATTTCGAGCTGGCCATCGCCGTGGCGGTGGCGGTCTTCGGCATTGATTCGGGCCAGGCCTTTGCCGCCGTGATCGGTCCCCTGGTGGAGGTGCCGGTCCTGATCAGCCTGGTCCATGTCGCCCTGTGGTTCAAGCGCAAGTATTTTACGGTGGTTATCGAAACTCCGGCGGGTCTCACCCACATAACCCGCAAGACGGCGGGGCCATAGGACGGAGGCCGGTTCCGGCCGTTTGATGCGAGGAGGAGGGCGATGCTGCTCAAAAGTTATACCCGGGATATTTTCCGGGCCGACGGTAATCTCAGCTTCGTTTCGGTGCACTGCATCGCCCGGCGGGACCAGGATATTGCCGCGAACTGCCCCACCGTCGATCCGGACAAGGCGCGGGTATTGGGTGGCGACATGCGTCGTTTTGACTTTGATTTTTAAAATATGCGCTTTCGGCCCTCGCGGCCTATGACTTGATCGAAGGAACCGCCGCGGGGTGCTTCCGGGCCCGTTCCGGGGTTTTCCCGGCCGCCGTCATTCCCAGAAAGGCCGCGATGGCTTCCACCGCCCCGTCGATGGAGGCGCTACCGGTGTTGATCACCATGCTGTAATGGATGGGATCGGCGATGCTGGTGTTAAAATACTTGCGGATAAACGCCCGTCGCTGGGAATCGGTTTTGGTGATGCGGGTGCGGGCCTCCTTTTCCGTGACCTGGTGATTGCGGGCCACGTTGGCGGCGCGCATCTCAAAAGGGGCGATGACCCTGACGCTGAAATGGCGTTCCGGGGGGAGGATGAAATTCGCTCCGCGCCCGATCAGAACGGCCCCGCCATGGCGCCCGATGGCCCCGATGACTTTCATCAGATGTTTGATATACTGATCCGGCCACATGTGGCGGGCGTCTACCAGGTAGGCCATCCAGTCGTCCAAAATCGACAAGCCCTTTTCATCCAGCGTCTCCAGAAGCCGGGCGCTGACCTTGGCGCTCTTGGCCATGGCGTGGATCACATTCTGATGGAAAAGGTCCAGGCCCAGGCGCCGCGCCAGACGATCTCCGATGACATTGCCGCCGCTGCCCGGCTCGCGTGAAATGGTCACGATCGGCCGGAAAGGGACTTCCGTTTTAGGCGTGGTTTGGGAAAGCTGCCATTTGCGCACCTGCTCTTCGATGATCTGTTCGATGGATCGGCTTTTCGTTAGCATAAGCCCTCCTTTCGTGATGCCCGAAGGCATAAAGGTCCGATGGGTGCACGAGGGGGGGCGGGGATGGCGTCCCGTCGAGGCGTTGGGGGGAATGTCAGAGCAATGGTAGGTCTGCCGGCCAGATTGAAACGATGGCGTGTCGCGCATGGGGATCGGAGGATTGTCCTCCGCTCGAATTCAGGGACCGCATCGTGCGTGCCCCGGTGGTGCATTCACCATAGGGTGGTATAACCTAAAATAGAGGTGCTTCAAGCCCTCGTCAAGCCGGAGAGATGGATGGTTTGGCCGCGGCTTTAGTCTGGGAGAGGGCCCAGAGCCGATATCGTGCCGGTTTTACGCAAGCACGGTCCCCTGCTGGACTGGACGAGCGATCATTCGTTGGCCGGGCTCTGTTCCACCCATTCCTGCAAGGTCGCGATGAGCGCCTTGTCGAGGGGTTTCATTCGGGGAAACAGCGCCAGCCCGTCCTGCCAGGTGAATTCCACCGCGTCATAGGCGGCCGCGATGAGATATTCTTTGTTTTTGCCATAGGTTTCGCTGGGGGTATATTCGACAAACTGCATACGTGGAGGGTCGATATTGAATTTCCGGCTGACCACGGTGGCAATGTGGCTTGCGGCGCTTCTCACCGAGACTTCGCCCTTCATCATGCCTTCCCGGGGCAGGTTGGAGGCCACGACGACCATTGGCCGCAGATGGAGGACTTCTGGGTGGCCGGAACGGTTGATGTCGTAGATCCTCAGACGGCAGCGGCCCTTGGCCAGCTTGAGCCGCCCCCCCCAGCCTTCCCACTCGAAAATGCCGTCGTAGACAACCAAACGTGCCTCCTGTTCAGATGCGTGTCAGCGTCCCATAGAGACGCAGCAGCTTGTCCGGTAATTCGCGGACCTCAGAGATGACGGAATGGCGTACCGCACCATACAGGTCATCCAACTGGGGACTGGCCGGCAGATTGACCGTAATGGCCTGGGTGATAATGCCGTGGCTGCGGGCTTCGGCAATGGCCTGGCGTGTGTCCTGCACGGCATAATGCCCCTTGTATTCAATGTCGTTGGGAAATCCGTCACCGATCAGCATCAGCAGCCGCACCCGGTTTTCCTGGGCCATCAGTTCTCTGGTTGCGCGCCGAACAGCGGCCCCCATGCGTGTGTTGCGCTGTGGGGTCAAGGCGCCGATGGTTCCTTTGACCCGGGCATTGAGCGGTTCGTCAAATCCCTTGATGCGGAAAAAATCCACCCCCAGGCGTCCCGTGCCGGAAAAACCAGCCAGGGCATAGGCGTCTCCCACGACCTCCAGGGCCTGGGTGAAAAGGACAATGGCCTCCTTGGCGACGTCGAGCACCGACCCAAGGGCGCCTTCCACAATATTTGACGTCGAGCGGGAAAGGTCAACCAGGAGCATGACGGCGACATCGCGGCGCTGTTTGACCCGTTTGATATAAACGCGGTCGGAAGGCAGAAGGCCGGCTTTGCGGTCCAGGGCGACATCCAGCAGGGCGCGGTAATCGAATTCATCGCCCTCGACCCACGGCCGCAGGATGCTGATGCCTTCCGGGCGCAGCAGTTCGAAAGCGTTCCTGATCTGGCGCACCAGCCCATCACATTGGGCCAGAATGGTTTCATAAAAAGTTGTATCCGTGCCTCCCAGACGACGGTCCCGCACGCGCACGTGATCATGCAGGTAATCGCCGATCAGGGCGTTCCATTCTTTTTGCCAGGTGATGCGGTCGACATCGGCGGGGTCCTCGATGCCACCGGGCAGTTCCGCCGGATCCAGGATATTGGCCGGCACCGGAACCACCGGTGGGGGGATATGGTCGGTGCCGGTTTCGTCCCTGGATGCCGGCGGCCGGCATACAAGCTTTTCAATGGCCGCGGCCGTGGGGCGGCCGGCCGCATGCTGCAGCAATTGACGCAGATCGCCCCGATAGATTTTCAGCCCGCAGGACCTGAGACGTTCCAACAGCCGGCCGGCCTGCTGGTCGGCATCACGGCCGGCCGCATCGATGCGTTCCGCTTGCAGCGGCCGCCGGTAGGGTGGGGACAGGGGGGCCGGTGAGACGGGCCCGGTCGCAAGCATCTGCCGGACCCGCTCGTAGCACTGTGTGACCAGGCCGGCACAGTGCTCGACCCGCATGGTCAGCGGATCGTTGGCGGCGAAGCGCCGGGCCAGATCACCAATCAATGCGGACGCTGTCGGGTCGTTGGCGATTCCGCCCGGTATCGGAAGGTTTAGGGCCAGGACCCCGTAGCAGACATCCAGAAAGGGGGCCGGGGTTGCCTGTTCGGTCTGCGACCGCAGGGCGTCCTGGAAAAGCGGCAGGCCGTCGCGGACGAGGCCGGGGTAGGCGTGGGTCAGACGCACACGGATGCGGGCGTGCTCGAAGATGGTGAACAGATCCAGGGCCAGCCGGGGGTTATCAAAACGCCGGCTGAACGTGGAAAAATCCGACATCGCTTCGGCGGGCCTGGTTGCGGGGACGGGCTGCGGGTCCGTCAGGCAGCCCAGGTCCCGGGCCCGTTCGAGATCGAAAGCAAAGGTGTCAAACTCCATCAGGCCGGCTTCAAACTTGGCCATAAAATTCAGCAGGCGGGCATTTTCCGTCCGAGATGCAAAACAGTCCACGGCATCCGGAAGATAAAGATGAACGCCATCGGTACCGGATTGCATACCCCCCGGCACCGGACTGTCCTGAGGACGGCGGATTGCGGAAAGGGGACGGACACGACCGGTTTGTCCGGTCCGGGCCTGCAGATAGCGGTTCAAGCGGGTCCGCGCACTGGCCAGCGTAACGGCGGTCTGCAACGACCGGCATGTTTCCCGACCGTGTCCTGAGCGCAGCGACAGAAACCGACGGGTCGCCTGTGGATCACGACCCAACCGATCCAGCCCCTGATCGACAAACCGTTGCAGGGCTGCCGCCGACAACAGATCCAAGCCCTGCGACAAGCCCTCCAGATAGGGCTCGATCAGGTTCAGATCGGCGTTGACAAGGCGTGTCATCTGCCGAATCTGGACGTTGCGCCGGGCCGCGGGCAGTTGCTGAATCGTGCGCGGGAGCAGATGCCCCATGTACTGACAGCGATTGTAAGAAAGGGCGCGGTCAAAAACGGCCTGCAGGAGTTCCAGGTAGGCGTGGCCGCTGTCGTCATGGGTGGCGACGAGGGGCAGCAGCCCTTCCAGGGGTGCTCTGACCAGATAGTCACCTTTTGCTAACAGGATCGCCAGGGTTTTCTGGAAGGCGGCCAGGAGATCGTTGTCGTGGGTCAGCAGTACCGGCGGCAGAACGATGGCCAGGTTGCGTCCCAGGGCGGCGCTGCGGTGGGCGGCCTTTCGGATTTCGCGACCGAAGACCGCCACGGTTTCGGGGGTGCCGTCTTTCAGGATTTGGCCGTAACCCTCGGCCAGGCTCTGGCCGAAGTGGATTTCCTGCTGATACCCCGTAAGAGCGTGTCGATGATGTCCGCAACGGTGGCCGGTGAAAGGGTGGTCCCGGATTGCGCGCCGGCCGTCTCAAGGGCGGCGGCCAGTTCGGGGTCCAAGGCGATCAGCGCGTCAAAGGTGTTGTCGGTGGTCATGACCGGTTAGAAAAAATCCCGGATGAGTTCTTCCATGGTTTCCTGCAGGCGCTCATCGTCTGTCAGGGGCTGGCAGATGGCGGAACGGCATGCCTGGACAGGGTCGATGCCGCCCCGGATCAGCAACGCGGCATAGATCAGGAGGCGCGTGCTGGTGCCTTCGGTCAAGCCCTGTTCACGAATACGCCGGATGCGTGTCGCGAGGGCCACCAGGCGGGCGGCAATGGCCGGATCGATGCCGCCTTCATGCGCCACGATTTCGGTTTCGCGGGCTTCGTCGGGGTAGCGAAAAACCAGGCTGATGAACCGTTGCCGGGTACTTTGCTTCAGATCTTTAAGGATTGACTGATACCCCGGGTTGAAGGAGATGACCATCATGAAATCCGGATGGGCCGTGATTATTTCGCCTTTTTTATCGATGGAAAGCTGCCGGCGGTCGTCCGTCAGGGGATGGATGACGACCGTGGTGTCCTTGCGGGCCTCCACGATTTCGTCCAGGTAACAGATGGCCCCCGTGCGCACAGCCGTCGTGAGGGGGCCGTCCACCCAAACGGTTTCATCGTTTTTAAGGAGGTAGCGGCCCAGCATATCGGAGGCAAACAGGTCCTCGTGACAGGATACGGTTATCAAGGGACGTCCCAGGCGGTGCGCCATGAAGGCGACGAAACGGGTTTTACCGCATCCGGTGGGGCCTTTGAGCATGACCGGGAGCCTTGCGCTGAAAGCGGCCTCAAACTGCTGAACCTCGTCGTTGGTACTCAAGTAATAGGGGGGGGCGTCGATAAGATGCTGTGATGCCAGCGCTGGCATGGTTGCCTTCATGCGATTTCTCTCCTTGGTGTGCGGACGCCTGCGAACCTATCGTATTTGATCCACTTTGAAAAGAGGTCCGCCATCCTCGCCGGATATGGTTTTCATATTGCGCCGTGCGCGGTTATGTCATATCTTTATTGCTTTCGTGTGACCAGAATAGGAGCATCATGACTGACAATACCCATATTCATCGGCTGGAATGGGACGGGCGCACCGTCATCTTGATTGGTACCGCCCATGTATCCCAGGAAAGTGCCGACCTTGTCCGCCAGACCATCGAAACGGAACAACCGGATACGGTCTGCGTGGAGCTTTGCGAATCGCGGCTGCAGTCCGTCCGCCAGAAGTCCCGCTGGCAGGAAATGGACATTATCAAGGTTGTCAAAGAGAAAAAAGCCTTTTTACTGCTGTCGAATCTGATTCTGGCCAGTTTTCAGAAACGGATTGCCGATCGCATGGATATCAAACCGGGCCAGGAGATGATTACCGCGGTGGAGGCGGCCGAGGCCGCCGGCGCCCAGGTCTGGCTGGCCGATCGCGATATCCGGGTGACCCTGTCCCGTACCTGGCGCAGCATGGGGCTGTGGGACAAGGTGAAGCTTTTGTACCAGCTGCTGCTGTCCCTGGGAGAGGTGGATGACCTGAGTCAGGAAGACATCGAGCGCATGAAACAGGAGGATGTTCTGAATGCCCTCCTGGAGGAAATCGGTGCCTCACAACCGGTGATCCGGGAGATCCTGATCGACGAGCGCGATCGCTATCTGGCGCAGAAGATCAAGGAAGCCCCCGGATCGCAGATCGTTGCCGTGGTGGGCGCCGGCCATGTACCCGGCATCAAACGCTACTGGTCGTCCGATACGGATCTGGCCGCACTGGAAGGCTTGCCACCGAAGAGCCGTCTCACCGGCGTCATTAAATGGGGGCTTCCGGCGGTCATTCTGGGGCTTTTTATCTACTGGGTTCTATGCGGGCGGTGCCAAGGCCGGATCCGACATGATCCTGTGGTGGGTTGCCGCCAACGGACTGCTGGCCGGAATGGGTGCCTTGATTGCCTGGGGCCATCCGCTGACCATTTTATCGTCGGTGCTGTCGGCACCGCTGACGTCCTTAAACCCGATGATCGCGGCCGGCTGGGTGTCCGGCCTGGTGGAAACGATTTCCCGCAAACCCAAGGTGCGTGATTTCGAGTCGCTTCAGGACGACATTCGTTCGGTCCGGGGGTTCTGGACCAACAAGGTCACCCGCGTCCTGCTGGTGGTGGTGTTTACCAACCTGGGCAGCTCGATCGGAACCTTCGTGGCTTTTCCCATGATTGTGCGCGTGTTGCAGGGGATCTGACCACCGGTGCCTCGGATGGGATGGGTTCAGGGCGCGATGGCCACGATGCGCCGACGGGGCGTTTCAACGACTTTCAGTTTCCCCCTTCCAAAGAGCTCGATGCAGTGCGGGTAGAGTTTCCATTCTTCAATCAGGCCGTTTTTCTTGATCGTGTCCAGCGTATCCCCCGGTTGGATGGGAAAGGCCCGCTGACCGATAATGGGTCCCGTATCCTCCCCGTAATCGATGAAGTGCACGGTACAGCCCCCGACTTTGCAGCCATAATTGAAGGTGTCGCCGTAGCCGTCCACCCCCGGGAAGGACGGCAGGAGCGCGGGGTGGATGTTCATGATGCGTGGGCGGTCACGATCGTGATTGACCCGGTCGATGAAATAGGGTGTCAGGTTGCGCATGAAGCCGGCCAGAATCAGAAGGTCGTAAGGGGTAGGGCTGCATGGCCTCGATTAAAGCGGCCTCGGCGATGGCGCGGGTTTCAAGAAATAGGCGGATACGCTCCGGTTTTGTCCCCGGCGGAAAGAGGCCGCATTTTTTCTGCGTGTCCTCGAAATCGAAATCGTCGGGAAGGGGTTGGCGGGCGGGGTCATGGCGGTAGTTTTGCAGGATGGCGCCGTAATCCACCACGAAGGATGGGATGCCGTGGCGGCGGGCACGCTCCAGGCCCCTGGCTTCCGGATTGTCGGTTCCCACGAAAACGACCTGGCCGCCAATAGAATGGTTCTCGCAGGCATCGATGACGGCCTGCAGATTCGTGCCGCCACCGGAAATAAGTGCCCCGATGCGAAGGTTCGGATTCATGCTCAGCCCTCCGTGGATTAAAGGTGATGACAGCGGATTGCCGTGTTCGGAATTGGTAACAGATGCATGCGAGGCTGTCAAACGCCTGTGGTTCTTGAAAAGCCTTAATAGTACTGGCTTAGCGGGTTTTTACACAGTTGACAACCAATAGCGGTGTGCGTATAATTTCGCAGTATTTGATTTTAAAATCGCCAGAGAGGAAACTATGATATGGCAGAGAATGTAATGGAAATTGATGACGCACGCTTTGAGACCGAAGTACTGCAATCCGATACCCCCGTGATGGTGGATTTCTGGGCGCCCTGGTGCGGGCCCTGCAAAGCCATTGGACCCGTTGTAGAAGAGTTGGCCGGCAATTACCAGGGGCGGGTCAAGTTCATGAAATGCAATGTCGATGACAACCCCGCGACACCGGGGAAATACGGCATCAAAGCGATTCCGACATTGATTTTCTTTAAAGGCGGCGATGTTATTGACCAGATCACCGGCATGGTGGCCAGAACCAAACTGGAAGAGTCGCTCGGAAAACTGATTTAAATATGAAGAAGACAGACCCGTGCGGGGGGCAGGCGCCTGTGGCGCTGTCGCCCGCAGGTTTTCGGCCTGATCGTGCTATGGGCTGGAAAATGGGGCGCGACCCCGACAGGACCCCATGAAACGACTGCTCACACTTTGCTTGATCATCCCTTTCATTTGTTCGGGATGCGCCATCTTCGATATTTTCTGGGAGGGCGAAGACGATGAGACCGCCCAGACACTGGCCTGGGACGGCATCGACGATTACGAGAGCGGCGACTACGAGGGCGCCAGGGAAGCGTTTGAAAAGCTAAAAGACTGGTATCCCTACAGTGAATACGCCAAACTGGCGGAACTTAAAATTGCGGATGCCAACTATCGTCTGGGCAACTACGAAGAGGCGATATTCGCCTACGAAGAATTTGAGAGCCTGCATCCCCGCAATGAAGCCATTCCCTATGTCATTTACCAGACCGGCATGTGCTATTTCGAACAGATCAGTACGCCGGACCGGGATCAGGTTTCGACCCGCAAAGCGCTGGAGATTTTTGGCCGTCTGGTGAGGGATTATCCCGGCGACATCCATGCGGTCAAAGCCCAGGAAAATATCAATGCCTGCCTGCGCAGCCTGGCCGCATCCGAACTCGATATCGGGTTATTTTACTACAAATCCGGCCACTACAAAGCCGCGCTGCGACGGTTTAAAAATGTATTGAGCCGATACCCGGATGTGGGTATGCACCAAACGGCCTTACGCCACATCATGCAAGCCGAGGCCTCGCTGGCCGAGATCAGCCGCGCCGACAGCAGCAGCATCCTGCCCTTTTTCTAGTAGAGATTTCATCCCCTCCGTCTTACGGCCAACGGCGTATTGCCGGTGTTAAAAACGAACAGACAATGTGGCAGCTTGCCCTTGAAAGCGATCCGAGGCGTTATAAAACGAATTCAACCATGATCCTGGTCCACCACACGGCCGAAAGAGATTCAGTGGACGGCGATCGTCATTGCGTCGCGTGTCAATAAAATCCTTTACAATGAAATTCAAATAACATATGTTCCCTTGTTTTGTATTGCGTAGATAAGATTCTATCGAAGGGAGTCATCAAAATGTCCAAAATGTGTGAGATCTGCGGAAAAAAACCAATGGTTGGCAACAACGTCAGCCATGCGCACAATATCAACAAACGACGCTTCAACCCCAATCTGCAACGGTTCGGGCGCTTCAAAACGGTCAGGCCAAACGCATGGTCGTATGCACCAGCTGCATCAAATCGGGCCATGTGGTCAAAGCGCCCTGAGCAGTTATTGCTGCTTGTGGCAGGTTAACGTGTTCTACGGGTGATCATTGCGGGTTCAGACATTCAGGCGTCGGACATCCTGGACCAGATGAATCTTGCGCAGTGTCGACAGCACTCGGCCGAGGTGTGCCGTACTAGAGACAGCCAGCGTTAAATAGCTCTCAACAACCTGGTTTTCTTTGGTCGTCGTGTTGAGGCTGACGATATTGGCCGCACTTTTACTGATCGTCGTCGCAATATCGGCCAGCAGGCCGACCCGGTCGTAGGATATCACCAGGATCTTGACCGGGTAGGTTTCCTCACTCTCTTCGGTCCAGGCAACTTCAATCTGCCTTTCCGGACTCATCTTCAAAGCATTGACGCAATTGGTGCGGTGAATGGTAACACCGTAGCCCCGCGTGATATAGCCGATGATCGGGTCTCCCGGCACCGGTTGGCAGCATTTCCCGAAGCGGATCAGAATATCATCGAGCCCCTTGACCAGGATTTCGGTTTTAGCCGGCTTCTTTTTTACCTTTCCGATGAGACGATCAAAAATCGATTCCCGTGGGATTTCCTCTTCGGATTCTTCCGTTTTAGGCAGGAACCGTCGCACCACTTGTAAGGGCGTGGTTTTTCCATAACCGACACTGGCAATGAGATCGTCGGTCGTTTTAAAGCCGAAATGATCAACCACTTCCGGCATTTGTGCCGATTTTACCAGGGTGTGGAAATTCAGGCGGTATTTGCGAAAGGCTTTTTCGCACATTTCACGCCCCAGGGTCAGGCTGCGGTTTTTTTCCTGGGTCTTGATCCACTGGCGGATGCGGGAGCGGGCTTTGACGGTTTTGACGAATTTGAGCCAATCCTTGCTGGGGTGGTGGTTGTTAGAGGTCGTGATCTCGACGGCGTCGCCGGTGACCAGTTCATGGCTCAGCGGCACCATGCGGCCGTTGACTTTGGCGCCGGTGCACTGGTTGCCGACTTCGGTGTGGATCATATAGGCAAAGTCCACCGGCGTGGCCCCTTTGGGAAGCGTTTTGACATCGCCGTGGGGCGTGAAGACGTAAACCTCGTCGGGATACAGGTCAATGCGGACATTTTCCAGAAACTCGTCGGGGTTGCCGATGTTTTCCTGGTTGTCCACAAGATTTTGGATCCAGGCAAACCGTTTGCTGATGTTTTCGTCGATCTCACCGCCTTCTTTATATTGCCAGTGGGCCGCTATGCCCGATTTGGCGACGCGATCCATATCGTGGGTTCGAATCTGAATTTCCACGCGTTCGCCCCGCGGGCCGATCACGGTGGTGTGGAGCGACTGGTACATGTTGGGTTTGGGGCGGGCAATGTAATCTTTGAATTTGATGTCGATGGGTTTCCAGAGGGAGTGCACGATGCCCAAGGCTTCGTAGCAATGAGGGATGGTTTCCAGGATAATGCGAAACGCAATGATGTCGTACACATCCTCGAAGGCCAGGTTCTGGGAAATCATCTTCTGGTAGATGCTGTAATAATTTTTATAGCGCCCCAGAACCTCGTTTTCCAAATGATGAGCTTCCATTTTTTCGTGGATGATGCCCTTGACGGTCTCCATATAGGCTTCGCGCTCTTTAATATCGGCGATAACGCGGTCTTTGATGCGAGCGTACTCATCCGGCATGAGAAACATGAACGAGATGTTTTCAAGTTCGTTTTTCATCCAGTAAATACCGAGGCGGGCGGCGATGGGGGCGTATATGTCCAGGGTTTCCTGAGCAATCAACTGCTGCTTGCTCTCTTTGTGGAACTGCAGGGTACGCATGTTGTGCAGGCGGTCGGCCAGCTTGATCAGGACCACCCGAATGTCATCCGCCATCGCCAGCAGCATCTTACGAAGGCTTTCGGCCTGGCGGGCCTGGGAACTGTCGAAGGGCAGCTTGCTGATTTTGGTAACGCCGGTGACGATGTGCCGAACTTCGGGACCGAAAATGGTTTCGATTTCTTCCGGGGAGGCGTGGGTGTCTTCAACCACATCGTGCAGGAGGCCGGCCGCAATACTGACCGGATCGAGATTCATATCGGCCAGGAGACCGGCGACTTCCAGGGGGTGCGAAAGATACGATTCGCCGGACAGTCGCACCTGTCCGTCATGGACACGGGCACTGAAAATATAGGCCCGATCGATGATGTCCAGATCGGCTTCAGGATTGTTTTCGGCGACTCTATCCAGAATATCGTTAATTCGAATCATGGTGCTCTAATAGGCCTTGGCCCAAACCACGCGCTCACGGCTGGGACGGCCGCAGCAAACACACGACCCGTCTTCCTGAGCATTCTCAAGAGGTATACATCGGATAGTGACATTCAGATCATCTTTGATCTGGCTTTCGCACTGGGCGTCACCGCACCAGTGCGACAGGGCGAACCCACCATGAATCTCCGGCTTTTCCGGTGATCGGGGTGTAAAATAAGCATGGAATGCTTCCCGGGTTTCCAACCGCTGCGTGTTGGTCTCGCGGAAGTCCCGGGCCCGTTCATAAAGATGACGCTGGATGTCATCCAGCATGGTGGTGAAGTCCTGCAGGAACTGCCGCCGTGGAATCGAGGTCTTCTGCTTGGGGTCATGATCCCGTCGACCGACAAACAGCGCCTCTTTTTCGATGTCTTTGGGACCAATTTCCACCCGTACCGGAATCCCTTTTTTAATCCAATCCCATCCCCGGGCCCCCCCGATGTCGCGGGTGTCGATCTCTACCTGGACGGGGCGCTGATGGTACGTCTGCCCGCGCAGATCCGCAGCCAGCTGTTCGGTGTAGGTCATGACCTTTTCGCGGTCGGCATCGGAGCGATAAATGGGCAGCAGGACCACATGGGCGGAGGCAATGCGGGGCGGCAGCACCAGGCCGTTGTCATCCGAGTGGGTCATGATCAGGCCGCCAATCAGGCGCGTGGACGATCCCCACGACGTGGTCCAGGCGAATTCCTCCTCTTCCTGGGCATTCTGAAAGCGAATGCCGGAGGCCTTGGCAAAGTTCTGCCCCAGAAAGTGCGACGTGCCGGCCTGCAGGGCCTTGCGGTCCTGCATCATGGCTTCGATGCACAGGGTATCCGCGGCCCCGGGGAAGCGTTCCGCGGGCGTTTTACGCCCCCGGATGACCGGTATGGCCAGAAAATCTTCAACGAAGCGGGCGTAGACGTCGAGCATCATGTGGGTGCGGTCGATGGCTTCATCCGCACTGGCGTGTGCCGTATGCCCCTCCTGCCAGAGGAATTCACTGGTTCGCAGAAAAATACGGGTGCGCATTTCCCACCGGACGACGTTGGCCCACTGGTTGATCAGGATCGGCAGGTCCCGGTAGCTGGAGACCCATTTGGCAAACGAATCGCCGATGATCGTTTCGGAAGTGGGCCGGACCACCAGCGGTTCAGCCAGCTTGCCGGCCGGCACCAGGCCGCCCTGGTCGCTTTTCTCGAGGCGATGGTGGGTCACGACGGCGCATTCCTTGGCAAACCCCTCCACGTGCTCGGCTTCTTTCTCCAGAAAGCTCAAGGGAATAAACAACGGGAAATAGGCGTTTTTGACGCCGGTCGCCTTGAACATATCGTCCATGCCGCGCACGATATTCTCCCACAGGGCATACCCCCATGGTTTGATGACCATACAACCGCGAACCGGGGATTTTTCCGCCAGATCGGAGGCCTTGATGATTTGCTGGTACCATTCGGGGTAGTCGTCGGCGCGTACCGGCGTGATCGCTGCTTTCACCTGCTTGGCCATATGCGGTTTCTCCAATGCATGCCTTGTATGGCATACCGAGGTCTAAGATTAAGGCTTCTGTCGCCGGATGCAACGCAAAGCGCTTGCCGGCGCATCGTCCAATTGTTTGCCCAGCACCGCTTCAGGAAGACGTTCCCTCTTCGGGGTCGCGGGCCTCAAAGCGATCAATTTCCTGCATGAGGGCTTCAACCAACTGGGCTTCGGGCACCTTGCGGGTCACTTTCCCTTTTTTGAAAAGAATGCCGACACCCTTGCCCCCGGCGATGCCGATGTCGGCTTCCCGTGCTTCTCCGGGCCCGTTGACCACACACCCCATAATGGCGATTTTGATGGGTTTCTTGAGGCGATGGACTTCGGCCTCGACTTTTTCGACGATACCGAAAAGGTCTATTTCCGTACGGCCGCAGGTCGGGCAGGCAATAATGTCGGGCCCGCGCTGGCGAATGTTAAGGGCTTTCAGTATTTCATAGCCGACCCGGACTTCTTCGACCGGGTCCCGTGTCAATGATACCCGCAGGGTGTCGCCGATGCCTTCGGCGAGCAGCATGCCGATACCTAACGCGGATTTGACGATTCCGGAGTAGAGCGACCCGGCTTCGGTGACCCCGATATGCAGGGGCAGATCGGTCTGCGAGGCCAGCAGGCGATAGGCCGCCAGGGTGCGGCCAACATCGGACGCCTTGAGAGACAGCTTGATCGTGCGGAAGTCCAGATCCTCCAGCAGGGCTATGTGACGAAGAGCGCTTGCGACCATGGCCGCCGGGGTGGCGCCCCCGTGGTGCTCCAGCAGGTCTTTTTCCAGTGAGCCGGCGTTGACACCGATGCGAATCGGCACGCCATGGTCTTTGGCGCATTTGACCACGGCACGCACCTTGTCCGGCCCGCCGATATTGCCGGGGTTGAGGCGCAGTCCGTCGGCACCGGCCTTGGCGGCCCGTATGGCCAGGCGGTGGTCAAAATGAATATCGGCGATGAGGGGTATCGTGATGGCGGCTTTGATCGGCTTGATGGCATCGGCGGCGGTTTTGTCGGGCACGGCCACCCGGATGATTTCACAGCCGGCCGCTTCCAGTCGCTGGATCTGTTCGACCGTGGCCTTGACGTCCTGGGTGGGGGTGTTGGTCATGGATTGAACGGACACGGGAGCCTGGCCGCCCACGGTGACAGAACCGATCTGGATCGGTATCGAATGCCTGCGCTGGATGGAAATCATTTCTTCCATGGAAGACGGGTTTGGTCGGTTGTGGATGTTATTCGGCCTGTATCGGTGATCCCCCGGGGGACGATCAATCCCGAAGCGTCCGGCTTCCGATCAGGCCGAAAGTACCAATTCTACCAAACCAAAGGGGTGAGTTCAAGCGAAATGGGTGTTTGCCGGGATCGCGCCGGTCCGAAACGCTGATTTTGGGCTGGTTTTAGTCGTGTTGCAAAGAAATGCCCGGCATCGATCGGAAATGTTTTCTTCCAACGGGTTGGCTGACATTGTCAGGCCATGCGGGCAAAAGGGTTAAACCGTTTTTCCTTGCCGATCGTGGTATCAGGACCGTGGCCGGTATAGACCGTGGTCGTGTCATCCAGAACGAACAGACGCGTGCGGATGCTGGTCAGGAGCGTGTCGAAATCACCGCCGGGGAAATCGGTGCGCCCGATGGACCCCTGGAAAAGTGTGTCGCCCACAAACACGCAGCCGTCGACGTGCAGGGAGATACCGCCGGGGGTATGCCCCGGGGTGTGGATCACCTCGAGTCGAAGGTCGCCGACGGCGATGGTATGGCCGTCTTCCACCAGCCGGTCCGGCGCCGGTGAGTTTTCGGCGCTCAGTCCGAAGGCGCCGGCCATACGGCCGAGCTGTTTCAGCATGGGGGCATCGAGCGGGTGAATCATCAGTTCTGCGTCCGTGGCCGCCTTGAGTTGCCGGTTGCCGCCCACATGATCGAAATGGCCATGGGTATTGATGATGTGCGCGATGCGGAGGTTGGCTTTTTTAGCTCCCGCCAGAATTCGGTCCGCGTCGTCGCCCGGATCGATGACGGCGCCCACAAGGGTCGTTTCGCATCCAATAATATAGCAATTTGCCTGAATTGGCCCAACGGCCAGACTTTTGATGATCAAGAGCGCCTCCCGAGTATGTGGTTGCAGGTCAGTCGGCCGGTTGGTCCGGCGGGGACAATGCGGCTTCGAAGGTCAGGGCCTCCGGTTTGTCGATTTCACCATTTTCCAGGGCCTGCCGGACCCGGTCCAGAATACCATTGATAAATGCACCCGAGTCGTCGGCCCCAAAACGCTTCCCAATGTCGATGGCTTCATTGATGGAAACTTTATAGGGGATATCTTCGTGCCAGAGCATTTCATAGACGGCCAGCCGGATGATGTTGCGGTCGACCCGGGGCATGCGAAAGACTTTCCAGTTGTCCGAGTAGCCTTCGACGATGCCGTCGATGATTGTCCGTGCTTGCTGAACGCCTTTAACCAAATCGTAAAAAAAGGCCCGGCTTTTACGCGGCGGTGTAAAATTACGGCAGAAAAGCGCAATGGCTTGATCCGGGTCGCCGGTTTGCTCCTCAAGGAAATAAAGCGCCTGCATGGCCATTTCGCGGGCTTGTCTGCGTTTGCCCATCGTTAGGCCTGCTGCACGACGTCCGTGAGATTGGCCATCTCGATGGCCGCCATGGCGGCACTCCAGCCCTTATTGCCGGCTTTGGCGCCGGCCCGCTCAATGGCCTGCTCGATGGTATCCGTTGTGATAATGCCGAATATGACCGGAATATCGGCTTCCAGGCTGACCATTGCGATTCCCTTGGACACCTCGGCGCTGACATAGTCGAAATGCGGTGTCGCACCGCGAATGACGGCTCCCAGGCAGATAATCGCATCATAATGGTTTTTGGCCGCCATTTTTTTGGCCAGCAACGGGATTTCAAAGGCCCCCGGAACCTTCACGAGGTCGATGTCTTCATCCCGGGCACCCGAGCGCAGCAAGGCGTCCACGGCCCCGCTGACGAGTTTTTCGGAAATAAAATCGTTAAAACGACTCATGATGAGGGCGAATTTTTTGCCTTCCGCCAGCAGTTTGGCTTCCAGAACTCTCGGCATAGTGTCTCCTTTTCGATGGACGGTGGGAAACGTACCCTTCGAGCAAGCCCGATAAACGAATACCGTGATCGGGGGTTAGGGTGTGGAATCGACCGTCTTCAGCAGATGGCCCATCTTCAGCTTTTTGCAATTCAGATAGCAGCGGTTGTGTTCGTTGGGCTCGATTTCAATGGGGACCTGTTCCACAACACTCAGTCCATAGCCCTCCAGCCCGACCATTTTCTTAGGGTTGTTCGTCAGCAACCGCATTCGGCGCACCCCCAGGTCCACCAGGATTTGGGCACCGATGCCGTAGTTGCGCATGTCGGACTTGAAACCCAACTCCTTGTTGGCTTGGACCGTGTCCATGCCCTGTTCCTGCTGCAGAGCGTACGCTTTGATTTTATTCACAAGGCCGATACCGCGCCCCTCCTGACGAAGATAGAGGATGACCCCGGCCCCTTCGTCATCGACTTTTTCCATGGCCCGGTGGAGCTGGTCGCCGCAGTCACAGCGCATGGAGCCGAAGACATCACCGGTCAGGCATTCCGAGTGCACCCGCACCAGGATGGGCTTTTCGGGATCGACCTCACCTTTGATCAGGGCGATGTGGGTCAGGTTGTCGACGTCGTTTTCATAGACCGCGATCCGGAACTCACCGGCCACGGCGGTGGGAATCTTGGTTTCCGCCGCCCGCCGCACGAACGATTCCTTGCGCATGCGATATTCTACGAGGTCGGCAATGGTGACAACGCCGATATCATGTTTCTGGCTGAACTTCTCCAGCGAAGGCATGCGCGCCATGGTACCGTCGTCGTCCATGATTTCGCAGATCACACCGGAGGGGTGCAAGCCGGCCAGGCGGGCCAGATCCACCGATCCCTCGGTTTGACCCGTGCGCACCATGACACCACCCTTGCGGGCTCGCAGCGGGAAAACGTGCCCGGGGCGGACCAAATCGGTCGGCCTGGCACCGTCACGGACGGCGGTCAAAATCGTGATAGCGCGGTCGGCGGCCGAGATGCCGGTGGTGACCCCGCAACGGGCCTCGATCGATACGGTGAAGCCGGTTTCAAACGGAGACGTGTTGTGGTCCACCATCAGTGGCAAATCGAGTGCATCGACTTTATCCGGTGTCAGCGACAGGCAGATCAATCCCCGTCCGTGGGTGGCCATGAAGTTGATCGCCTCGGCCGTGACTTTTTCGGCGGCCATGCAGAGATCGCCCTCGTTTTCACGATCTTCGTCATCGACGAGGATGACCATTTTTCCATTGCGGATGTCTTTAATCGCTTGTTCAATTGTTATAAGCGGCATGAGTGGTTCGCGTTCCTCCTGATTTCACGTATTGCTTGGGCTTTCATAAAAACCCGGTTTTGATCAAAAAATCCCGATCGACGGCGGAAGGCTTTTCCCCTGTCCCCTGGGCGGTGGTCGTAAAGCGTTCGACGTATTTGCCGATCAGGTCGGTTTCGATGTTGATCCGGCTGCCGACGGGTTTGAACCCGATGGTGGTGAGTTTGGCGGTGTGGGGAATGATGCTGACATCCAGACCCGTGTCGTCACAGCGGTTGATGGTCAGGCTGACACCATCCAGGGCCACCGAGCCCTTGTGAATCATGTAGCGGGCCAGCGTCGGCGGGGTGGCAACCCGGACCAGCAGGGCATTGTCCAGGCGCTCACGGGCTTGGATGATCCCGATACCGTCCACGTGTCCGGAAACCAGGTGGCCGTCCAGGCGATCGGACAGGCGCAACGCACGCTCCAGGTTCAAGCGATCCCCCGTGCGGGCTTCGCTGAAGGTGGTTGTGGAGAGAGATTCCGGAGAAAGGTCAACCTCAAACCGGCGGCCGTATATGGTCACCGCAGTCAGGCAGGCACCATTGACAGCGATACTATCGCCGATGTCTAAGCCATCCAGGTTGAAATCCGATTCAATCACCAGACGGCGTCCCCGGCCTACCGATTTGGTGGCGGCCAGTGTTCCTAAACCCTCTATGATTCCTGTAAACATGGTCTTTGTGCGCGTCGCTCAGTCGATGCGATCCGTCGGATGTTTGAAAAAGATCCCGGGCGTTGTCTATCCAAATACCCGTAAACTATGAAATTAACGCTATCTATTCGGATGTCAACGGCTCTTATAATCCGGGTTGAGATAACCCTCAATCATGACATCGCTGCCGAAACGGTGAACGGTGACAGTATCGACGTTCAGGCAGTCCTGCATGCGTTCCTGGCCCTGGCCGCGGCAGATGGGGATCCCGTCATCCCCACCCAGCAGTTTGGGCGCGTAAAAAAAATAGATTTTGTCGACGATGCCCGATCGCAGGGCCGACCCGCTGATTCGGCTGCCGCCCTCGACGAGAACACTGGCGATACCCTCGGCTCCGAGCGTCTTCATCAAGGCGTTCATATCGATTTGGCCATCCCGGCAGGGCGATGTCAGAACCCTTGCGCCGCCGGCGAGGACGCGACTGCGGGCCGCGGCGTCAACATTCGGGCCTGTCACCAGGATCGTCTCGGCGCTGGACGTTTGCGTCAGCACACGGGCGTTTAACGGTATCGACAGGTTTGTGTCAAGGATAATACGCGTGGGGTCGCAACCATTGCCGTCCGGCAGCCGCGTGGTCAGGCGGGGGTCATCAATTTTAACCGTATCGACACCCACCAGAATAGCGTCCACGGCGTGCCGCAGTTCATGGACAAACTGTCGCGACTGAGGGCCGCTGACCCAATGGGCGTCACCGGTGCGGGTGGCGATGCGACCGTCTAACGTGGCCGCGCATTTGAGAATGACAAACGGCAACCCCGTCCGTATGTGTTTAATGAAAAACGCATTCTGCCGACGGGCGGCATCTTCTTCCAGGCCAGCCACAACGTCTATTCCGGAACGATGCAAATAGGCGTTGCCGCCGCCTTTGACACCGGGATTCGGGTCCGTCATGGCCACCACCAGGCGCCGGATGCCGGCGGACAGGATTTTTTCCGTACAAGGGGGGGTTTTCCCGGTGTGATTGCAGGGCTCCAGGGTGACATAGAGCGTCGCTCCGCGGGCCTGGTCGCCGGCCTGTTGCAGTGCATTGACTTCCGCATGCGGACCGCCGAAGCGTTCATGGTAGCCGCGTCCGACAACCTTTTGGCCCCTGACGACGACGGCCCCCACCAGTGGATTGGGCGAGGTAAACCCGGTTCCCTGCGCCGCCAGGTCCAGCGCCATTTGCATATAAAACCGGTCTTTCACCAGGGAAGCGCTCATTCAAAATCCATCAGCGATGGCTCAAAAGGCTTTTGAGTTCGGCAAAAAAGTCATTCACGTCCTTGAATTCCCGGTAGACGGAAGCAAAGCGCACATAGGCTACGTCATCCAGTGCATGGAGATTGGCCATGATCTTTTCGCCGAGATAGGAAGACGGGATTTCCTTTTCCCCGACTTCTCCAAGGTCCCGCTCAAGTTTATCGAGAAAAGCTTCAATCTGGTTGACGCTGATGTCGCGCTTTTCACACGCTTTCTGGACACCGGTGCGGACTTTGTCCCGGGAGAAGACTTCCCGGCGCCCGTCTTTTTTGATGATCATGATCGGGATTTTTTCAATGTGCTCGTAGGTCGTAAACCGCCGGCTGCACACCAGACATTCCCGTCGCCGTCTAATTTCATTCCCGTCCTTGCTGAGCCTTGAGTCGATGACCTTGTTGTCCGTTTCTTTGCAAAAAGGGCATTTCATTTAGCGGCCTCCTGATCACTGGGGTTCAGGTGGATGACGTCTACGCCGGCCTCGGCCAGCATTTCAGTCGCCATGGCATCGGCGTAGCCCGTCTGGTAACAGATTTTTCGGATCCCGGCATTGATAAGCATTTTCGCACAGATGGAACATGGTTGCGTCGTACAGTATAAGGTCGCATCTTTGATCGAAACACCATAAAAAGCGGCCTGAATGATCGCGTTCTGCTCGGCGTGAATGCCCCGGCATAATTCGTGCCGCTGACCGGAGGGCACCTTGAGCTGCTCCCGCAGGCACCCTACCTCACGACAGTGCCGGATATGGCTCGGCGCGCCGTTATAGCCGGTGGACAGAATGCGCTTGTCCTTCACGATGATGGCGCCTACCGCCCGCCGCAGGCAGGTGGTGCGTTTGGCGACCAGCGTGGTGATATCCATAAAATAGGTGTCCCAGGAAGGGCGATTGCTTTCAGGTGTCATCACATCCTATGTCTTTCGTGGCAGTCATACGCGGGCTTCGCCGGGGTAGAGCGGAAAACGGCGACACAGGGCCTGCACATCCCGGTGAACGACTTTCAATACCGAATCATCGGCAGGATTGCGCAATACCCGGTGAATGCATGCGGCGATCTCGGCCATTTCTTCAATACCCATTCCCCGTGTGGTGACGACGGGTGTTCCGAGCCGGAGGCCACTGGTGACGGCCGGGCCCCGCTCGTCAAAGGGAATGCTGTTTTTGTTGGCGGTGATTCCGGCACGGCCCAGGGCCGCCTCGGCCTCCTTGCCGGTGAGGCCAAGATTGCGGAGGTCGACCAAAAGCATATGATTGTCCGTGCCCCCGGTAATGAGCTGAATCCCGGCTTTTAACAATTCATCGGCCATTTTGCGGGCATTGTGGACGACGGCCTGCTGATAGACTTTAAAATCATCACCGAGGGCCTGTTTGAAAGCGACGGCTTTGGCGGCGATGACATGCATGAGAGGGCCGCCCTGGATACCGGGGAAAATTTCCTTGTTGAGCCGAGCGCCCAGTTCGGCCTTGCCAAGAATCAAGCCGCCGCGCGGACCACGCAGTGTTTTGTGGGTCGTAGAGGTGACCACGTCGGCATGGGGTACGGGCGAAGGGTGCTGCCCGGCGGCCACCAGGCCGGCGATGTGGGCCATATCGACCATCAGCCGGGCGTCGACTTCACGGGCGATATCGGCAAAGGCCTGAAAATCGATGATCCGGGGATAGGCGCTGGCCCCGCAGACAATCAGGCGCGGCCGGACCGTATGCGCCAGACGGGCAACGCTGTCATAATCGATGCGCCCGGTCTCCGGGTCCACACCGTAATGGTGAAATTGAAAGAGTCGTCCCGAGAAGCTGGCAGGGCTGCCGTGTGTGAGATGGCCGCCATGGGCGAGGTCCATGCCCAGGACGGTGTCGCCGGGTTGAAGCAACGCGAAATAAACGGCCATGTTGGCCTGGGAGCCCGAGTGTGGCTGCACGTTGGCATATTCGGCATCGAAAAGGGTGCAGGCCCGTTCAACCGCCAGTTTTTCCGCCACGTCGACAAATTCGCACCCACCGTAATAGCGTTTCTCGGGGTAGCCTTCGGCATACTTGTTGGTCAGAACACTGCCCTGGGCTTCCATGACCGCAAAGCTGGTGGTGTTTTCCGAGGCAATCAGTTCAAGATGGGTTTCCTGTCGGTTCCGTTCCTGTGTGACGGCCCGGGCGATTTCCGGGTCTACCGCTTCAATATGTTTGCATTCCACGGTTGCTTCCATTTCCTCAGGTTGGGGTGCGCCGCTCGCAGACCGGTCGCCCAGAGGGGGCGTCGCATCCCCTCAGTCGATCCGGTCGAACTGGTTCAGGCGCTTTTGATGCCGTCCGCCCTCAAAGGGGGTTTCCAGCCATACCTTGACGATTTCTTCCGCCAGGGTTTCACCGGTCACGCGGCCGCCGAGAACCAGGATGTTGGCGTCGTTATGTCTGCGACTCATGGTGGCCCCGAACAGGTCGTGGCACAGGGCGGCCCGCACGCCCGGGAAGCGATTGGCCACCATGGACATGCCCAGACCGGTTCCGCAAAGGAGGATGCCTCGCGAATACCGGCCCGTGGATACCAACTCGGCAACTCTTTTTCCGTAGTCCGGATAATCCACCGATTCGGCACTGTGGGGGCCGATATCCTCAACCGATTCTCCACGACGGAGCATATAGGCCTTGAGCTTCTCTTTCAGTTCGTAGGCCGCGTGATCACAGCCGATAACGATAGCCGTATTGGGGTCGTTCATTGTCGCACCTCATTTTAACGGAATTGGTCAATGTCGACGTCCGATCATCCGGTGTTGCAAAGAGGCGGCGTCCGTTAATGCCAGCAGGGCACTTGGATCATGCTTCTAATACAACCCGTTTCCCGAGCGCAAGTGAAAAGACCGGTCTGCGCGCCGTTCGATGTGCCGGAATGCGCCAACGGCAGCGAGCGGGGGATCGCAATTGAGGTCATGGCAACCAAAGATAAAGCCGGCGCGGTGACGCGCCGGCCTCGTCTAAATGCGTTGCCTGTCAGGGATGAGGAATCAGGGTCGAAGGGAATCCGCGGTTAAGCCCACCGTGCCGATCGGGCTCTTCCAATGATTTCCTAATGGGTGTTGATATAATTGATGGCGTCCTTGACGGAAAGAAGCTTTTCCTGGTCTTCGTCCGGGATTTCGATATCGAACTCTTCTTCCATGGTCATGATGAGTTCGACCAAATCGAGTGAATCAGCCCCCAAGTCATCTACAAATTTGGCTTCGGGTACCACCTCCGAAGGGTCTACGTTGAGCTTTTCGGCGATCATTTTTATAACTTTATCTTCAGTCGACATGATTTTCTCCTTTGTCCAGCGGCAGTAAAATGAGCCGTTGCTTCCCGGTGAGTTGATTTCCGGCATGCCGTCAGGGAGGTATCGGCTTATGACGGGAAAGGCTCCAAAAACAAGGCCGGATCGTTATGGCGAGACCACCGCGGCCCTTTTGTCTAAGCCGGGAATACTAATCCTTGTCCGTATCAATCAGCGTGCGGCCTTTATACGTTCCACAGCTCATGCAGAGATGATGGGGCAACTTGGGCTCGCCACACTGCGCGCAGGTGGTGACGCTGGGGGCGGCCGTTTTTTTATGGGTTCGGCGCATATCGCGTTTTGACTTGGATGTTTTATGCTTGGGTACAGCCATGAGCAATCTCCTAACTTATTGATACCATATGTGATAAAATTTCTACAAGCTTACTATGACATAAACCGGACTAAGTAATTTAACCTGCCGCAAATGTCAAGAGAATTTACAATATTTTCACCCGTTGCCATATTGTACCCCATCCAAGGATATGCTATGGAGTTCCACCGAAAATACGGATTAATGCCAAAGCCTTAGGAGAAAAAAGAATGGATCCTATCGTCACGCGATTTCCCCCCAGCCCAACCGGTTATCTGCATGTGGGCGGCGCTCGGACCGCGCTTTTCAACTGGCTCTATGCACGCCACCGAGGTGGACGGTTTGTGCTGAGACTGGAAGATACCGATGTTCAGCGTTCCACCCAAGCCTCCGTGGAGGCTATATTTGAAGCCCTCGAATGGCTGGGCATCGATTGGGACGAAGGTCCCTATTATCAGACCCAGCGATTGGATGTTTACCGGTCTTATATTCAGAAGCTGCTGGATACGGATCGGGCGTATTACTGTACCTGCACGCCGGAAGACATCGAAGCCATGCGCAATGCCGCTGTAGCGCAAGGGGGCAAGCCGCGTTACGATGGCCGTTGCCGCGACCAGCAGCGACCGCCGTCGGACAATGCGGTGGTGCGTTTCAAGACCGCGCGAACAGGAACGACGGTGATCGAGGATGTGGTCAAAGGGCCGATTGTTTTCCAGAATGATGAACTGGACGATTTTATCGTCTGCCGCAGCGATGGCATGCCCATGTATAACCTGGCCGTGGTTGTGGACGATATCACAATGGGGATCAACACGGTTATCCGGGGTGATGACCATGTCAACAATACCCCCAAACAGATCCTTCTATATAAAGCGTTGGAGGCCCCCCTGCCGGTTTTCGCGCATGTCCCCATGGTATTGGGAAGTGATCGGGCGCGGTTGAGCAAGCGCCACGGCGCCATGTCCGTAACGGAATATCGGGACATGGGGTATCTGCCGGACGCCGTGCTGAATTATCTCGTACGCCTCGGGTGGTCACATGGCGACCAGGAATTTTTTACACGGGAAGAACTCATTGCCAAGTTCAGCCTTGAACACATTGGGAAGTCGGCCGGTGTGTTTGACCCGAACAAATTACAGGCGCTGAATGCCGACCATATCCAGGCCGCCTCGCCGGAAGCTCTGGCACCGTATTTGGCACCCTTTCTCGCGGCTCGGGGTGTTGAAGATCCGGCCCCCGAGTACCTCAAGGCCGTTATCGAAACGCTGCAGACACGCAGTAAGACATTGCTGGAAATGGCCGACGGGGCGTTGTTTTATTTCCAGGAAAAGATCGTGTACGAAGCGAAAGCCGCTCAAAAATTTCTCAAACCTGCCATTTTGGAGCCCCTTCGTTTGCTGATCGAGCAATTGGAAGGGCTGGAAGTTTTTACCGATCAAGCGGTTGAATCCGCCTTTGTTCAAACCATGGAAAAGGCCGGCCTCAAGTTGGGGCAAATAGCCCAACCGATTCGCGTGGCGCTGACGGGGAAAACGGTAAGCCCGGGCATCTTTGAAATTATCCGGGTTTTGGGAAAAGAGGCGACATTAAAACGCCTGAAACAGGCGGCGGGTTATATCGCAGACCAGGTCGATTGACCTGCAGCCATTGTAAAAATCCTTGACTCCTTGAAAGATTTAGGGTAGTTAACCCTTCTTGTTGTATCCTACTGGGGGATCGTCCAATGGCAGGACTACGGACTCTGACTCCGTCAATCCAGGTTCAAATCCTGGTCCCTCAGCCAAGCATATTTAGGAGTTGCGGTATGACGCCGTGGCTCCTTTTTGGTTTGTGCGGCGTGATTTAGTTTCCCTCGGAAGGATGGTGGAAACACGTTGCTTTTTGTCAAAGCCGATTCGATGCTATGGCCACGGATCTTTATCCGATGGAAATATGTCAGCTTTTAGTGGCGTATGTTCGTTTTAGGTTTTAGTCGGTTTCAACAGAGTAATGAACCCGCCTGTATACAGTTCGTGGTCGTTCAATTATACTAACTTTCTCGCTGACAACCGGATGCTTGTGGCGAGCGGCGGCTTCAACCCCAGGGATATCGTGCTTCCCCGCAGGGCTTCGGCTTGTCCGGCAACTACCTGTGGCTATTGATGGGCATCAAGTTACCGCGCGCGGTGGATAGCACCGTCCCCAAAAAAATATTGTCAGGATAGGAACTATGAGCGAAAAAACGGCCCCTTCAAATTTTATCCGGGACATTATCGATGCGGATCTGGCGAGCGGCAAACATGCCACCGTAATGACCCGCTTTCCGCCCGAGCCGAATGGTTATCTGCATATCGGGCACGCCAAGTCCATCTGCCTCAATTTCGGCCTGGCACAGGATTACAACGGCGTCTGCAATTTGCGGTTTGACGATACCAACCCGACCAAGGAAGAAGTGGAGTACGTGGAGTCCATCAAAGAGGACGTGCGCTGGCTGGGGTTTGACTGGGGGCGGCGTGAATACTTTGCATCGGATTATTTCCAACAGCTCTACCAATATGCCGTGCAGCTCATCGAAGCCGGTAAAGCCTATGTGGATAGCTTGAGCGCGGAGCAGATTCGTGAATACCGCGGTACGCTGACCGCGCCCGGCCGGAACAGCCCCTACCGGGAGCGGTCGGTGGAAGAAAACCTGGATCTTTTTGGAAGGATGCGTGCCGGTGAATTCGAGGACGGTACGCATGTCCTACGGGCCAAAATCGACATGGCCGCGCCCAACCTGAGTCTGCGCGATCCGACGATCTACCGCATTCGTAAAGTAGCCCATCACCGCACCGGTGACCAGTGGTGCATTTATCCCATGTACGATTTCGCGCATGGCCTGTCGGATTCCATCGAGGGCGTGACCCATTCCATCTGCACCCTGGAGTTCGAAAACAACCGCGTGCTCTACGACTGGTTTCTTGACAATCTGCCGGTGCAGAGTCGTCCCCGGCAATACGAGTTCGCACGCCTCAATCTTAGTTATACGGTTTTGAGCAAACGCAAACTGCTCAAACTGGTGGAAGAGAAGATCGTAGGAGGATGGGACGACCCCCGCATGCCCACGCTGTCCGGTTTGCGGCGGCGGGGGTATACGCCGGAAGCCATTCGTAATTTCTGTGATCGGATCGGTGTTGCCAAGCGGGACAGCATGGTGGATCTGGCCCTGCTGGAATACAGTATCCGGGAGGATTTAAACGAGCGGGCGCCCCGATTCATGGGCGTTCTGAATCCCCTGCGGGTGGTCATCGAGAATTACCCGGAAGGCCGGGAAGAGGAACTCGAAGCCCTGAACCACCCCACGGACGAGCGTTTCGGCACACGCCGGATACCCTTCGGTAAAGTGCTCTATATCGAGAAAGATGATTTCCGGGAAGATCCTCCTAAAAAGTTTTTCCGGTTGGCGCCCGGCCGGGAGGTTCGTCTGCGGTATGCGTATTTCATCACCTGCGTCGATCTGGTCAAGGACCCGTCCACCGGAGAGGTCATCGAGTTGCGCTGTACCTACGACCCGGCAACCCGCGGGGGCAACGCCCCGGACGGTCGCAAGGTCAAATCGACGATCCACTGGGTGGCGGAGGCGCATGCCATTGACGCAGAGGTGCGGCTCTATGATCGCTTGTTTACCGAGCCTGATCCGGAAGCGGCCGGCGATGGTGATTTCCGGGTGTGTTTGAATCCCAAGTCGCTGGAATCGTTGACCGCCTGCAAACTCGAACCGGCGCTTGGCCAGCTCGTAAGGGGGGCGACGGTGCAGTTTGAAAGGATGGGTTATTTTTGCCTGGATACCCGGGACAGCGTCCCGGATCGTCCGGTATTCAACCGGGCCGCCACCCTGCGCGATCCCTGGGCTAAAATCGATCGTCAACAAAAGCAGGTGGCGCGCAAATAGCCCCGACGGCATCAGCGCTGTCTTTGTAAGGAGTTGCTATCCATGACACCCTATGAACTGTCCCGGGAGCTGCATCGGGAATTGTCGCCGATCGCCCCGCGTCTATCCGCCGCCCTGAACCGGGCCCTGGTCGATATCGGGGAGGGATCCCGACTGGTGGGTCTTCCGAACGGAATGAGTGCCGGCGATCAGGCTTCTTTTGACGAACGGAAAGCATTGCCTTGCAGGGCGTTGAACCGGCCGCCATCCTGGCGCGCATCACCCAGGCGCTGGTCCTTCTGGAAAACCATTCTTCCTGGCGGGTCATCGTGGATAAAGGCGCCGGCGGGCAACCCGGACGTCTGGAACTTTTGTACACGCTTTTTCGGGAACCGCCTTCTTTATAGCCAATCACGCCTTGTCATCTATCCCTTTGCCGCCTTACGGGCCATTTCGAAGACTAGCAATAGACAATGCCCGCATACCCCACGAAGCTGTCCCCCGGGATTTTGTCATAGCTGGTGGTATAGGCCATTAAAATCCCCTCGGACGCTCCCAGGTCGAGGGCACCCTGGATGGCCGCCGCCGCCGCACCGGCGCAGCACGCATTCTGGTGGCGCAAGGCCTCATCGATGACATCTCCCGGATTCAATCCTAAAGCGGCATCGATAAAGCGACGATCATT
Organism: uncultured delta proteobacterium; assembly: GCA_963850465.1. Lineage (GTDB taxonomy): Bacteria > Desulfobacterota > Desulfobacteria > Desulfobacterales > UBA5852 > JABZFP01. The sequence goes on along the minus strand of CAWKLN010000020.1, from coordinate 1,614 downwards.
CTTCTCTTTGACCCAGGTCGCGGCCGCCGCACCTTGCCCGTGCCGGGTAAAGCCGTAATTGGGTCCGTAGTGCGTCAGGTCGGTCGACCCCACGATTTTCAGGTCCAGGCCCAGGGCCCGAGCACCCTCGATGACCGTTTTGGCTATCGTCAAGGCTTCCGGTGAAGGTGGTACGCCGATGGGCAGAATAGAGGTATCGCCGAAAAAGTAGCGGATAAATGGCAGCTGGAGCTCAATTGTGTTGTCACGGTTGGGGGCTTCCGGTGTTTCGATGGTGAAGGTCAGGCGTTCCGTCAGGTAGCGGGCCAGATCTTGGGCGACGGGCAAGTTCCCCAAAGGGGTTTCCCAGGTTCCGTGATCCATGATCACCGGGCGCTGCGTGGGGTGCATGTGCATACCGAAGAGGACCACAACATCCGGGGCGTTTTCCTCCCGCAGGGCTTGAATCACGCGGCAGGCGATGGCACCCGAGTAAAACCAACCGGCGTGCGGCACTACGCCGGCCCGGGGGCGTCGGGGCAGTTCGGGTTGCGTAAAATCTTCCGCCAGAAACTGTTCGATCTGCTGCCGGCACGCGCGGCCGTTGTCCGGGTACCAGCTGCCGGCAAAAGCAGGGCGACGCAGGGTCATGGGAGACCTCCTCTTCAAGATTGGAATTGTTGATCGGATTTCGGCGTTTGCAAGCCACCGGAAAGGCCTAAATGGGCGCAAAAGGCTCCTGGCAGTATGTGCTCTTCTCGTATGATAAGGGTTTGTCTTCCGGAAGTCAAAAATCGATTGATCGGAAAAACCTTTCCGGTACGCGCCGAAATCACCTTTGCTAAAGGCGAGGGGGATGTGGTATACAGCCTTTTTTTCAGACCGGCCCCTGGCGGGCCTTTTAACGAAGACCCCCTTGAAGCAGAGATGGAGCGATCATGTTCAAAGTGATGATTCGTGACAGCATGTCTCCCGTGGCGCGTGAGATTCTGGAAGCCACCGGGCAGATTGAAGTGGTCGTGGATAACGAAAAGACCACCAATGAGCCGGACCGCCTGGCTGAGATTATTGCGGACTTTCACGGGTTGGCCCTGCGTTCCGGCACCCGGGTGACCGAGGCGGTGCTGGCGCGGGCCGGCAATCTCAAGGTGATCGGCCGGGCTGGTATCGGGGTGGACAACATCGATGTTGCGGCCGCGACACGCAACGGTGTTGTGGTGATGAATGCCCCGGGTGGCAACACGGTCACCACGGGTGAGCATGCGATTTCTTTGCTCTTGGCCCTGGCACGCAATATTCCCCAGGGAACCGCTTCCCTCAGGGAGGGCCGTTGGGAAAAGAAGACGCTCATGGGGGTCGAGTTGACCGGCAAGACCCTGGGGGTCGTGGGGTTGGGACATATCGGCCGCGTGGTGGCGTCGCTGGCCAACGGGCTTCGCATGAAAGTCATCGCCGCGGACCCTTTCGTGAGCAAGGAGGCGGCCGAAGCGTTGGATGTGGAGCTGGTGACCAACGCGGAACTCTATGCCCGGGCTGATTTTATAACGCTGCATGTGCCGCGCCTCAAAGAAACCATCAACATGATCAACGCCGAAACGCTGGCCCAAATGAAACCAGGCGTTCGGCTGATCAATT
>CAWKLN010000019.1:0-45686 GCA_963850465.1 uncultured delta proteobacterium | reverse complement strand
CGCCAAGTCAAATATGACAACGCCACGCATACTTTTGTCAATGACGAGGCGGCCAATCGCTTGCGCTCCGAAGCCCTCCGTGAACCGTGGCGCGTATAGTTTCCTTTCCCCCGTGCTTTAAGCATCACGGATACATCAACGCATGTAACAAACACAACTGCACGTCGCGAGCGATTCGCGATTTTGCACTCCCCCAAAAAACCCAACCGCTATCAATAACTGAGAACAATCCCATGTTTCGAATTCAATTCGCCGGCGTCACTGTTAGCGTCGATTGCTACGCTGCGTTCAGCCGCGCTCTCGCCTGCCCTTGCCGATGATGCCAGTACACGAACTGCAAAGGAGAAATCGCTGGTTGCCGTCCTCGCCTCCGATGCCCCGAGCGCCGAGAAAGCGATCGCCTGCAAGGAACTCGCGATTTACGGCTCAAAGTTGAGCGTGCCGGAGTTGGCCAAATTGCTGCCTGACGCACAACTCTCCTCCTGGGCGCGCATCGCCCTGGAAGCCATACCCGATGCCGAAGCTGATCAGGCGCTTCGCGCCGCTGCGACGAAGCTAGATGGGAGGCTGCTGGTTGGCATGCTGAACTCGCTGGGAGTTCGTCGTGACGACGAGTCGGTTGAGCTGCTAGCCTCCAAGCTAGAAGCCGAGGATGCGGAAGTCGCGTCCGCCGCCGCCGTGGCTTTGGGGATGATCGGAAACGATGCGGCAGCCACGGCACTTGGATCCGCGTTGGCCGATGCCCCACCGGCGGTTCGCTCTGCGGTAGCTGAGGGCTATGTGCTGTGCGCCAGCGCTGCCTGGCGGAGGACAATACCCAAAAAGCAACTGAGATTTACGATGCCATTCGCCAAGCAGATGTTCCTCGCCAACGCATACTTGAAGCGACACGCGGGGCCATTCTGGCTCGCGGCGAGGCAGGCCTGCCTTTGCTATTGGAGCAATTTCAATCCCCAGAAAAAGCCATGTTTCTACTCGCGCTGGGTACCGCCCGCGAGTTTCCAGGCAACAAGCTCGATGCAGCATTGGCTGCCGAACTGAGTACAGCACCCCGCAGCGGGCCGCGATGATCGTTCAAGCAATGGCAGATCGACCTCAGTCGGTTGTCCTGTCGGCCGTCTTAAAGGCTGCTGAGAGCGGCGACCCGGCGGTACGGCTCTCGGCGATGGACGCTCTCGCGAGGTCGGAGACGGCTCCTGCCTGGCACCCCTGTTGGAAATTGCTGTTGCCGAGGATGCAGAACTTTCATCAGCTGCCAAAGACACGCTGGCCGCCCTATCCGGTGCCAAGGTTGATGCCAAGATTGCCGAACTCTTACCCATTTCGGCTGGCAAAAAGAACTACGCGCTTTTGATTGAGCTGGTCGGACAACGACGGATCGATGCTGTGCCCGAACTATTAAAAGCCGTTCAGCAGAACGATGCACAAGTGCGGCGGGCTGCGCTGCAGCGCGTTGGGAGAAACGGTATCGCTGAAGAATCTGTCAGTCTTACTGGATCAATTGAATTCGCCCACTCAAGCCGCAGACGCTGCTGTCGCAGGCCAGGCACTCCTGCCGCCGCCATACGCATGCCCGATCGCGAAGCCGCCGACCTGCTACGCGCAGGCATTGTCGAAATCACCTCCTGCCTCGCGTACCACTCTCTTGGAGATTCTGGGAGAAATGGGGGAGCTTCCGCCTTGGCCACTCTGGCTGAGGCAGCTGCCAGCTCGGATCCCCAGTTGCAGGATGATAGCAGTCGCTTGCTAGGTAAGTGGAACAGTGTGGACGCTGCCCCCGTGTTGTTGAATTTAGCTAAAAACTCGCCTGCCGACAAATACAAACTGCGTGCGCTCCGCGGCTATATCGGACTCGCTAGGAAATTCGCGATGCCGGAGGCCGAACGCGTTGAAATGTGCCGGCAAGCAATGTACGCCAGCAGAAAGTTGGATGAAAAGCAACTCGCACTCGATGTTCTCAAGATTCACCCCAGCCGAGAGGCTCTGCAACTGGCAATTCAAACGACGCACAGCTCTGAATTGCAGGCAGCTGCGACTGAAGCTGCCCTGGTGATTGCCCAAAAGCTTGCCAGTCAAGGCATCAATGTAAGTGAGATGCTGGCCGACGCTGGCTTTTCAAAAGTAAAGCTGGAGATTATCAAGGCGGAATATGGAACAGACTCCGTTCACAAGGATGTAACCGCCATCCTCAGAAAACAGGCTGGCGACCTGCCGTTAATCACTCTCAGCTCGCCGAGCTATAACACCAGCTTTGGTGGCGATCCAATTCCAGGCAGTCCCAAACGCCTAACGATTGAATATCGCATAGACGGCAAGCCTGCCAAAGCCAGCTTTGAAGAGAATGCAGCCATTCTGCTGCCCATACTGAAGTAGGGGGTGTGCATTCGCGCTGCAATGCTCACAGTTGTCACGACGCCGACAGCTGTGAGCATGCGGGCACTTCACAATGCTAAGCTCAGCCGGCAGTGCGTTGCATGAGAATCGTAAAGCCGAGCAAAGCCATGCTGGTACTGTTCAACATGCCGTGAATGACGATGCATGGCCATATGGAATGTGTTGCGCGGTATACCAATCCAAGCACAATTCCCAAGGCGATCAAGGGGATAAAGCTCAGTCCATAGCCCCAGTGAGCCAGCCCAAATAAGACGCCTGACACGAGCGAGGGCCACAGCGGTGGAACAAGATCGAGCTCTACCACCTCCGGCTGCCCAAGTTCCTGAGCCAGGCCGACTGGCTGCTCACTCGTAATGTTGGCATCGTAGGATGGGGATACCGAGTTGGAGATATTGTCAAGCTCGCCCGTTGCCCCAGCCTGGATGTTCGCTTGCAAGTTGTCCGCTTCCGCACCATGTCCCACAGCCTGAGCGATTGGCATTCGCCAGGCAGCCGGATACCAGCCACCCACAATGTTCGCAAACGCGGATTTGAAAGGAATCGATTGCAACCAGCCCTGGATCATTACGCGGAAGAGAAACTCCTCTGTCACCGGAGCGATGATTGCGGCCGTCACCACGCCCATCAGATACACGCTCAACGTGCCGCGTTGACTCATCTCTTCAATCAGCGGATGCGAATATTCCGTCTTGAAACCAGCGGAAACGTTTCCCAAGAAAGGAACGCCCCATGAATCCGAATCTCGGCTGGCTGGTCTATATCGTGCTGGGCGCCCTCGGGGGACTAGCAGGCTCACGGCTTAAAATACCGGCCGGCAGCCTGATCATCGCCATGCTGACCATCATCGTGTTCAAACTGATCACGAAAACCCACTGGGAGATGCCCCGGGGGTTCAACTTTCGTGCTGCAGGTTGCCTTGGGCATCATGGTGGGGGCCTCTTTCCAGCCGGCCATGGTGCCGGTGCTCAAGAAACTCTTCTTCCCCGTCTTGGCTTCCACCGTAACCCTGGTGGGCGTCGGTATCCTGCTGTCGATTATCTTCACCCGGATGGGGGTCCTGGATGCGCCTTCGGCCTATCTCGGCACCAGCCCCGGTGCCATGAGCGCCCTGATCGTGCTGGCCTTCGAGAGTGGTTCCAGTCCGACCCTGGTGGTCTGTTTCCACTTCTTCCGCGTGGTCTTCGTTATCCTCACAGCACCCCTGTTCCTAAAATTCTTCTCCTGACGGTTTCGTAAAACGGCCAATATCTGCGTTGTGCGGCAGTTCCTCGTCGCTGCGGCGTACATAAGTACGCCTCACTTCTCGGGCTTCGCAAGCCTTGATCTTACGCGTTTTACGAACCCGTCCGAGAGTTTATGGTTGCTACTTTGTCCATATGTCTTGAGATACCAACAGTCCGGATTGGGTGATGCTGTCCCCCTTTGTCACCGATGCGCCGTACAACCCTCGTGACAGGGCGTCTTCTTTTGGTTCCTATTCGCACGTAATGAAAATAAACGCCAAGATATTTTTCAGGGATCGAAGTATTGTCGGCCTGTGACATTGCAGGAAAGTACTGACGAGAAAATCAGCTTTATCGCTCGGAACCGAACAGTCAAGAGAACTCGCCCTTATTCCGGCCTGTCTTCACGAATCGGAATACGCGACTCGCAGGGCACCTTGGTCTGGCAAAGACCGCAGCCCTTGCCTTCGAAACCGTAGCGGGATTTCACGAAGGGCATGGCTTCCTGGCGGATGTAGGCCTTGCAACGTACCTTGTCATGCCCCGCCGCCGTGATGGCACCGGCCGGGCAGCGCTGCATGCATTTGCCACAGACCCCTTTGGAATGGAAGAGACAGTAGGCCTGGTGGTTTTCGTAGGGCCGGGGCGAGGGGTCGATCCGGATCTGGGCCACCACCGATCCCACCCGCATGGCTTTCCCCAGGGGCGTAATCAAGCCGTCGCTGAGCCCGAAGGTCCCCAACCCGCAGGCGTATGCGGCATGACGTTCGGACCAGGTGGAGGCATAGCCGTGTTTGGGCGATTCCCTTCTCTCCCAGTGCGGGGACAGCATCGGCGCCACGGCCTTGATGCCCGCGGCGCATAAGGTGTCAGCAACATGGCGTCTCACGCTGGCATTGAATACTTCGCCGTAGGTGCGCGCCCGTGTCCATCGCTCGGCCGGAAAGCGGTCTTCCCGGCGGTTGTCGGCTTTGGTCGCGCGGGTCTGGGGCAAAATCCAGCTGATGACCGTCAGGACATCGGCGGTTACCGGGCTATCCGGATAAGTTTGCGCAAAGACTTCCAAAGGCGTCCAGTGGAACGGGCCGACGTGGTCCTTGTAAGCATCGAACAAAGGATCGTTGCCCGCAGCAAACCCGACCAGCGGCGTATCGAAAGCCCTTTCCTTTTCGGGATTCTGCAGATGGTTCTCCGGAGAGTGATCCACGTAACCCCGGATGCAGTCCTTAATCCAGGATGCCGGATCTTTTTTTGTCTTGGCAGTCATTGGCGTCATCATGGTTCTTTATCACCCTTGTTCACAAATCAGGCCGCCATTCATCGTGGACGGATGCCAAACACGCCGCCCGCATCATTCCTTGTCACGAGCCTGCTCGATGGCGTTTTTCACCAGAGCCGTGTAGCGATAGATCGCCGTGGACGAACTTGCCATAGGGCATGGTGATAAACAGCCCCAGCACGAACCCGATGTGCACGGCGAGCAGACTCCCCATGAGCGGCGTGGCCCGCAGAATAGCAACAGCAGGCCGGTCAGACTTGTCAGAAAGAGCAGCGCCACGAAGACAACATCCATGCCGAGCGTTTCAGGAGCGGCCGGCTCCCGGTCCATCTTCCGCTTGAGATAGAGCAGACCCCCCGTTCCCACGAGCAGCGCCAGGCCCCCGACGGTGCCCAGAACAACCGGCCAGCTCCAGAAGGGATACGGTGCCGATCGGTGCAGCAGATGATCGTAGATAAAAGCAATCGTGGTGGAGGCCAAGCAAAGCATGAAGCCATAAAACACCGCATGGTGAAAGTTGCGGCGGATCATGCTGAACCGGTCATCGGGATAGTTGCACCCGTGACCGCCGCCATCCAGGTACTTGAGCCGCAGAACGTCGCCTAGCGCCTGCAGATGGGCCGGCCAGCGCCTCAGTTCTTCGGGAGTGCCACCGATTTCGCGCCATTGATTGAGCAACCCTTTCCACAGACTGACCAAAACCAGGGCGGCCACTGCCGAAAAAGGGACCACCATGGCCGCGTAGGGGATCACCCGATAGAACGCCCCTTCCCCCGTGTGGGTGCTGAAAAACACATCATGCCCCTGGAACAGGAGGGTCAGCAGCAACACCACGGCCACGCTGAGCGCCGTGATCAACGCGACCAGCAGACCGTTGTTCTGGAAAAAACCTTTCATCGCACGCGGCCAGCTATACTCCCGGTAGGTTTCCAGCCGAAGCTCGGCCATGGTTCGGGGTACATTGAGGGCAAACGTATGCGGCGGCGCATACTGGCAGGCGTAGTAGCAGTCGCGGCAGTTGTGGCACAGATTGGCCAGATATTTCAGATCCTGCTCGGAAAAGGTCCGCCTGAGCTCCATGGCCGGGAAAACCGCGCAAAACCCTTCGCAGTAGCGGCAGGCATTGCAGATCGTCATCACCCGATCAGCTTCTTTTAAGATTGTCGATGACATGACGCACCGCCTCCTTTCCTGCGATTCGACCAAAAACCGTTCCGATGGTCATCCCGAACCCGGCCATGTAGCCCTGGCCCAGAATGTTGCCGGACATGATCTCGCCGGCCGCGAAGATATTGGGCGCTGGAGTGCCGTCCTGCATGACCACCTGGGCGCGCTCGTTGACCGTCACCCCGAGATAGGTAAAGGTGATTCCGGGCCGCAGGGGATAGCCGTAAAAGGGCGGTGAATCCAGCGGACGGGCCCAGTGGCTCTTGGGCGGCGTCAGCCCCTCGGTGACGCAGCCGTCCAGTTCGCCGGCATCGAAGGTCCCGGGCCGGGTCGCGGCGTTGAAGTTTTCCACGGTTTCTCAAGCGAATCCGGGTCAAGCGCCAGTTTGTCCGCCATTTCCCGAATTGAGCGCGCTTCGATCGGCGGAAACACCGACGGCATAAACAAATCGATCGATTTGGAATCGATGATGGAATAGGCGATCTGGTCCGGCTGTTGGGCCACCAGACGGCCCCAGATGGCGTAACGCTTGGGCCAGAAATCTTCACCCTCGTCGTAAAAACGCTGGGCATCCTTGTTGACAACGATCCCGAAGGGAACGCAATCCAGCCGCGTGACGATCCCGCCGTCGAACTTGGGGGCCCGGGCGTCGATGGCCACGGCATGGCACTGGCGGGGGTCGCCGACGGGCTTGGCCCCCTGTGTCGAGCAGCACCCGCAGCATGCGGCCCTTGTCGTAGGGGGTGCCGCGGATGATAAAATTGTCGGCGGCCTCGCCCCAGTATTCCTTCAACCAATCGAGATTGGCCTGAAACCCGCCGGAGGCCACGACACCGCCCGCGCCCCAACCGTCTGCTGAACACCGCCCTGCTCGAAGACGGCCGTGGTAAAGCGGCCGTCCTGGATTTTGAGATCCACCGACTTCGCCTCGTATAGAATGTTCACCCCCAGCCGTTCGGCGGTGGCGTAATATGCGTTCATCAGGGCCTTGCCGCCGCCGAGGAAAAAGGCGTTGGTTCGGGACAGGTGAAGCGTACCGCGCATGGACGGCTGAAAGTTGCAGCCATGCCGGGTCATCCAGGCGCCGAAATTGTTGGATTCGCGAATGGTGAAACGGGCCAGTTCTTCGTTGGTCTCGCCCTTCGTGACGCGCATCAGGTCGTCCCAGAATTCCTCTTCAAGGTACGGACCGGTCAGATAGAATTTCCTGTTGCATGCAAATAGCGCAGATTGCGGGTATGGCGACTGTTGCCGCCCCGGAATTCGATGGGGGCGCTTTCGAGCAGCAGTACGCTCGCGCCGGCCTCCCGCGCCGTCATGGCCGCGCACAGCGCGGCATTGCCACCCCCCACGACGATGACGTCAAATTTCTGCGACAGATCGATCTCGACGTGACCATTCGCAGGTATCCTCCTCACGTTGCTGTCCTCCCTCCGGTCTGCGGGTTACAGGTATGCTTTCGGTCATGAAACCATGTTCATTGAATGCCACGCCACAGCTGTACTCAAAATGCGTACCACTTGTTCGATCGGCCATAGAATTCCGCTAACATCGGTAAAAATTGGGAGAAACGCCGGGTCACCTGCATATGTGCCGCCAAGATCGAAACAATATGTTTCATTTTTATTACAAGTCGTGGCAACATTCTGTTTCTCGATGACGCGCGGGCTGTCACCCAACCATCGGGAAAGGCACTCCAACCTGCTCCCCTTCCGACACCAGGGATGCAACGACATCCGCTGTCAGGGGAATGCCATGGACCCGGCGTTCCTTTTCGTTGCGGTCCTCCGGCTCCCCCGGCATCAGGATCTCTTCAAAGCCTTCCGCCCGCGGCTGGGCTTTGACACGTTCAACCAGGGTCTGCATGCGCGCTTCGAAAGTGTCCCCGGGCATGAAAAGGTCGGCTTTGAGGGCCAGGAAAAAATGTCCTGTGTGCTGTGGGCCATCCAAACCGGTGAAGGGGTTGCGGACGTCCCCGCCGAATGCCGCGCCCGTGAATACACCGCTAAGCACTTCCATCAGCATGGAAAGACCGGCCCCTTTGACACCGCCCATCGGCAAAACGACCCCTTCGAAGGCTTCCGCCCCGTCGGTTGTCGGACGGCCATGCCGGTCCAGGGCCAGACCTGCCGGGATGGGCTCACCGCGCTGGGCGGCGAACTTGAGTTTACCCCGCGCCACTGTCGAGCAGGCCATGTCCAGCACAAACGGCGGCGCAGTCCCGGCCGGCGTGCCGGCGGCAAAGGGGCTCGTGCCGAGCAATTTATCTCTGCCACCCCACACCGGGAGTGCCGGTGAGGCATTCGTGAAGGCCAGTGCCACGCAACCGGCTTCGACGGCCTGAAGGATATAAAGGGCGGCCATACCATAGTGTCCGCTGCGTTTGACGCCTGCCAGGCCGATACCGCACTCCCGGGCAATGGCGATGGCCTCGGCCATGGCCCGGCGGCCCACCACCAGGCCAAGCCCGTCATCACCGTCGACCAGCGCTGCCGCCGTTGCCACGCGGGTCACCTTGATGTCCGGCTTGGGGTTGGCCACCCCCCGTCGCAATCTTTCGCAATACATGGCCACACGGGCCACGCCATGCGAATCGACGCCCCGCAGACTGGCTTTGACCAGCGCATGCGCTGCGGTCAGGGCATCCGGCGATGACAGACCGTTCGCTTCGAAAACCTGCCCCAGCCATTTCTCGAGTGCTACCGATGCGATCGTGACCGATTCGTATGTTGGCACTTGACACCCCCTGTCTATTTTTAGGGAAACGACATACCGGAACCAGGACCGGCCCCAAGGCCCCGGCATGCATCTGATCGTGGCCGTGGGACAAAGATTTCACAAGGCCCCCCCCTCACGATGAGACGTCGAGTCGTCGGCAGGCATGCCGTCAGGCGCCGCCCAGAAAAATATCATGGGTTAGCGTGTCGGGATCCATCGCCGCAACGATCCCTTCCGGTGCGACCGCCAGAATAGCGACGACGACCTTGATGCCGCAGATCGTCTCGCGCGTCAAATGGCCTCCCAGCGTGACCACGGTGTCCTCATCAACCAGGGAGGCCGAAAAATGAGCGTGAATTTCCGTCCCGCCACCGCTTTTGGGCGCAATCCAGCCCGTCAGCGACACCAGTTCCATGGGTTGGAATACCTCCAGGTAAAGGCGATCCTCGGCTGTGACCGGGAATTGTCGCGGAAAATGCTTCAGGTTGCGAAATACCGCTTTTTTTAAGGCCCCCAGCCCGGAGACGATGACCCCGGCCCGAATCTCTTCGGACAGGACCGCCTCCTCGATGGCGGAAAGCAGCGCGGCGCCGGGCTTGGCCCGGAACTGGACCACACGCTGCACAGGCTGGCTGCCGATCTGGGCAATGCTTGTCATTGCGCATCCCTCCTCAATGATAGATTTGATCACCATGCACCTTGCCGGGGAAAATCGAAAAACCACCCCTTGCGACGTGACAATGCAACAGGCGTGCAAAGAACGGCACGGATCTCGGAAAAACATTCGGATTTCAACCGGTAGAGAACAAGGTCGCCGGCATAACGCCATTCAACGGAAAAGCGGTGCGTTGCGGTCGGTGGATTTTTCCCGATTTAGATGAAGATGAGCGCCCCAAAGGTCGTCATTTGGACGGCTGCGTAAAGATGGTAAAAATGCGCCGCGCAACAACACCGCTATTGACCATTTTACGCAGCCGTCAGATGAAGCGCTTCATCAGCTCGTCTATGGTCTGGTCCACGTTGCCGGCATGGATACCATACTGCTGGCAAGCCTGTTCCGCGCGTGCCCGGCGATCCGGTGACGCCATATCCACGAGCCGGGTAAAAAAACCCAGACGGCGGCCGACCTGATAGACCACCTGGTCTTCCGCAGTCAGATTCAGGAATTCACTGATCACCGCCATCATCCCTTCTTTATCTTCCGGAAGACGGCCATCGACTTCCTGGAAAAGGTTCAGGATGTGGTCACTTTTGATGGTGCTGGTGATGCCCTCCAGATGCTCCAGGAACAGCAGGGTTTCCTCGGCCATCTCGCGGTCCGTCAGTTTCGCAAACCGACCGGCATCGAAGTCTTCGTAAAGTTCGGTATGGTTAGGAATGGCCAGGGTCCGCAGGCGGATGAAGTCCGGATCGATCTGGTTCAGGCAATCGGCGGTCTCGAGGGCGTGGTCCCGGGAAAGATCCCGCCCGCCCAATCCGGGCATGACATATTCGGAAAGCTGCATCCCGGCTTGTTTGATCTTGCGCCCGGCCTTGATGTGGCCCTCTTTAGTGACACCTTTTTTCATACGGGCCAGCACCCGATCCGACCCCGACTCCAGCCCGATATGGATCCGATTCAGGCCGGCCACGGCAAAGGCACGCAGATCGTTAGCGGAAATACGCGCCACCGTGTGCGAACGGGCGTAGGAAGTGATCCGCTCCACCCATGGAAAGCAGGACCGCAAATGGGTCAGCACCTCCCGCAGGTCAGCCGGCTTGATCACCAGGCTGTTGGCATCCTGAATGAAAATGGATCGCATACCCCCGGCCCGCCAGTGCAGCGCGGCCTGAAAGGCGCCGTCGTCACGCGGCGCGACCGAACGGCCGATGCGACGCACATCCTCATGTGACAGACGCCCGTTATCGTTGGCCGCTTCACGGATGGCCGAGACATAGCGGTGAACGCGATCGATGTCCTCGATCACATGCGCCGCCGGGCGCAACGAAAACCGCTGTCTCTTGTAAACCGGGCAGAAGCGGCAGCGGTTCCAGGGGCAGTTGCGGGTCACACGGATCAGCAGGCTGTTGGCCTCGCTGGGGGGCCGGATGGGGCCCTGTTCAAAGCCTTGGTAGTCGTTTTCTTTTGATTTCGCCGTCATCGGTCTTCCTGGATACAAGCTGTTTTCGATATGTTATTGGGTGGGTAGAAATTGGCATCAAACCCGATGGGTGTCAACTGTCGGAACGGGACATTCTCTTTGACAGTCGGGATGCTTTCGCATAAATTGGCACTTTCGGCGCAGCGAAGCTGAAACCCGTGCTGACGTCTCAATCGCATGACAGGGGAATCGAGCCGCTTTGAAATGGATCAAAATACTGGCGCCGCTCCTGCTGATCCTCCTGGCAGGGGCAGCGATCGGTATCTATGATATGTCCCGGTATCCCGACCTGGTGGACGCCCTCCATGGCGATGCCCATACCGTGACCATTGAACCGGGGGAGGGTTTTCGCACCACGGCCCTGAAATTGAATGACCTCGGTCTGATTCAATCGCCCCTCAGATTTCGCCTCTTGGCCCGCTTCAGCGGTGTTCACCGCAAGATCAAGGCCGGCGAGTACCAGCTCTACGGCACCATGACCCCTCGCCAGATAATAAACACCCTCGTGGAAGGTAAAGTCCTCCTCTACCGGGTCACCATACCGGAGGGCTTCACCCTGCAGCAGATTGCCCAGACCGTGGCCCAGGCCGGATTTGGAGATGCCGACACATTCTACCGGCTTGCCACGGACCCAGAGGTTGTGCGGGAGCAAAAGCTGGAAGGCGAGAGTCTGGAAGGCTACCTATTCCCGGATACCTATTATTTCCCGAAAAATTTTCCCCAGGAAAAAATCATCGACGTCATGACCCAGCGTTTCCGTGACGACATCAGCGATGCCTGGCTGGCAAGGGCTGACACCCTAAACCTTACGTTACACCAGGTGGTCACCCTGGCCTCCATCATCGAGAAAGAAACCGGCACCCCGGCCGAGCGCCCCCTGATTGCCTCGGTGTTTCACAACCGCCTCAAAAAGGGCATGCGCCTGGAAACCGATCCGACGGTCATTTACGGCATCAAGGATTTCGACGGCAACCTGACCCGCAAGCACCTGCGCACGCCGACGCCCTACAATACCTATGTCATTAAAGGGCTGCCGCCCGGCCCCATCGCCAGCCCGGGACATGCCGCGCTGGAAGCCGCCCTCTATCCGGCCGAGACCGATTACCTTTTCTTTGTCTCGCGCAAGGACCGCACCCACCAGTTTTCCAGCAACCTGGAAGACCATCGGGAAGCGGTCCGCAAATACCAGCTGCGCCGCAAACGCAAAACATCCTGACCGCGCCCTTGAATAACCGGCGCCCAGAGCAGCCATTGAAGAAGACCCATCGGAAGGTTGAAAACACGGAATGACGATCGAGACATTTTCAGATGAGCAGATAGCCGGCCAGCGCCTGATGGTGGGCTTTGAAGGACAGACCTTCAATGATGACCTGCGGGAGTTGATCGGCAGCCTTTACGTGGGCGGATTGATCCTCTTTGCACCCAACATCGCCAACCCGGACCAGCTTCGGCGCCTCTGCCAAGACTGTCAGGCGTTCGCCGCCCGATGCGGCCAACCGCCTTTGATCATCGCCGTGGATCAGGAAGGCGGCCCGGTGGCGCGCTTGAAAGCCCCCCACTTCACCGAGTTTCCGGGCAACCCGAGCATGCGGGATGAAAGCGACGCCCGGGCCTTCGCCCGCATCACCGCCCGGGAATTGTCCACCGCCGGCATCAATATGGATATGGCCCCGGTCATGGATGTGGCGCCCGAAGATCTCAGTGGCATCATGGCCGATCGGGTGTTCGGAAACCATCCCGAGCATGTGGCACGCATGGGAACGGCCCTGATCGAAACCCTGCAAACCGGCGGGGTGATGGCCGTGGCCAAACATTTTCCCGGCATCGGCCGCACGACGATCGACTCCCACCTGGATCTACCCACCTTCCGGGACGATCTGGCTGCCATGGAACCCGTCGACTTGCCGCCCTTCCGCGCCGCCATCGACCACCAGGTGGCCGGCGTCATGCTCTCCCACATTCTCTACGAGAAGATCGATCCCCGGTGGCCGGCCAGTCTGTCGCCGACGATCGCCCGGGATCTCCTGCGCCGGCAAATGGGGTACCGCGGCGTCAGCATGACAGACGATCTCGACATGGGTGCCATCGTGCGCCATTTCGATATCCGCACCGTGATTCGCCAGATCGTGGCCGCCGAAATCGACTTTGCCCTGATCTGCCACAAGGGACCCCGCATCCAGGAAGGGTGGGATGCGATGCTGGCCCAGACCCGGCAGGATCCTGGTTTAGGGCGGGCATCCGTCCAGCGTATCCTGAACCTGAAACAATCTTATTTGGCGTCCTTGCCCGTCGGTTGATTTGTTTCGGGAAAAACCACCTGGGAAAATGATGGCGCTCTGCAAGGCTAACGTTGATATTATTCGCACATTTTGAGGCGGTGGCCTCGATATCATTTAATAAAAGAGTTGTGAGACCAAACATTTGGCCAGGGGAAGAGGCCACCTTGAGTGGAAGTGTAACGAAAAAGCGCTTAGGCTTCCCTGAAGGGCATCCAACGGCACCTCATAGGTATCCTTTTGCTTCCATGTATTGATGCCGGTCTTCCTGCGAAAAGTTGATTTTCCTGGTGATTCGATCCGCATGGGAGACTCTCGATATACCCGGAATAATTCTGTAGGTGGGATCATCACCATTAAACTCGGCCATTAGACAGCGCCCTTTTTTTTCTGCCATGAAACGATCCACTAAAGAATGGTTGTGCGTGACAAGCACCGTGTTGTTCCCAATGGTGTGAAAATCCGATAAAATCCCAAAAGATTCGTGCAACCGCTCTTCATATGTGGTCCCTTCTGCCAGTTCATCAAGAATAACTAAACTCCTGGGGCTGGTTGAATAGAAGATGTCCCGGGTCCTGCTGAGTTCCGTACCGAAGCGGCCTTCATCATCCTGCAATCCATCAAATTTGGGCGCTTGATAACGGATCATATCCGCGATGTTGATCGTTGCCTTTTCAGCCAGTACATAGGACCCCATCTGTGCCAGCAACTGATTTTGGACGATACTCTTGCAGATGGTCGTTTTGCCGCCGCTGTTCGGTCCGCTGATGAAACTCAACCGGGTCCCACGCATCTGCACGTCGTTGGGCACACATTCAGGGTTTTCTTTTGCCAGGATGGGATTCCTCAGACCCGTTGCTTCGAAAGAATGATGGTCATCGTCCGTGACGGTCGGCAAGGTTGTGGCGTGTGACGATTGACTGGCAAAAGCATGGCATGACAGGAGTTCATCAATCATTCCAACGCTATCAACGGCTCGGCTGAAAGCCTTGTCGCGAATACACTTCTCCCTTAAGGGTTCGATAAAATTTCCCGTGTCTTTTACCGGTTTGACAATAAGGCTGTAGAATAAATAAAGTCCCGTCCCTGCCAGCCCTATGATGGACATCAGGGGGGACAGGGATGGCCCGAATCCAGTTTGGTGATAAATATAGGGCGCCAAGGCCACCGCAGGGCCCGCCACAACCCACTTTGAGAAACGATGGGGTATGAACTTTAGTTTCGGTGTAAAAAGCCCCACCTCTTTATCGGATTTCAGTCCTTTAAAGGTTTTGTAGATCGAACCCGTCATCATCTGATCAACCGACGAACCTTCATATAAGTGAAGATTGGTCATCAGTCCCCTTAAATACGAGGTCTCCGCCTTGGGAATCGTTTGCATAACCTTGACAATCGTGGCCGCAGATTGCTTCGCTTTTTTTAAATCACCATAGGGAGACAAGGCATAGATATCTTTATTGAAAAATTTGTAAAGCGCGCTTTCTCCCTTGCTGAATTCGTGAACAAAATCCTGCAGGGCCTTGCGCAGCTTCGCATCGGATGCAATTTCCCTTAATGATTCCTGTTTGGATCGAATGAAAAACAAATCCGTGCTTGGTTGGATCAGCGACCTTAAAAGCACCGCAGAGCCCGTTATACTCACGGTATGATCGATTGCTGTGTGGAGTTGCAGCACTTGAATCAGCTTAAGCGTTTCTTTATCAATGACGGATAGCGGACATAGCTGTGCGTATAATTTCCGTGATAACTCGGGAGGTCCCTGGTGTCCGCTCAGTCTAATAAAATTCTTTTGATCATTGGTTTGGATTAAGGGCGCATAGATTTCGTTCATCTTCTCGACGATTTGTTGCACATCACGCTTTTCCATTCCCAGCTTCCTATTTTTCTACCAATGTCATCAATCTTATCTATCAGGGTCGGACACTACATGGGCACCCGCGAATAGACATCGTCATCCAGCTTACCCCGCCGCCCCTGCTGCAAATTATGATATCCTGCGGCGGCAATCATGGCGGCATTGTCCCCGCAAAGATCGATCCCGGGGATGTGGACGGCAACGCCCTGCTCGGCGCCGGCCCGGCGCATGCACTCCCGCAGGCGGCGGTTGGCCGCCACGCCGCCCACCACCACCACATGTCCGCAACCCTTTTCGCGCGCCGCGTGCATCAGTTTGTGGGTCAGCACATCGACTACCGCTTCCTGAAAACCGGCGACCACATCGGCAACCTGGGAGGCGATCATTTCCGGTTGGTTTTGCGCCATGCGGTTCACGGCGGACTTGATGCCGCTGAAACTGAAATCAAAGCCGTTAGGATCCAGGAACGGTCGCTTGAACGGAATGCGGGTGGGGTCCCCCTGGTGGGCCAGATCGTCGATGGCTTTGCCGCCGGGATACCCCAGGCCGAGCACCTTGGCGACCTTGTCGTAGGCCTCACCCGCCGCGTCGTCCCGGGTCTGCCCCATTCGTTCGATCTCCGTGAAGGCGGTCACATAGTAGATGGCGGTATGGCCTCCCGAAGCCAGCAGGGCGCAGAAAGGGAAATCGGGCGGGTCGTCTTCCAGAAAGATCGAAAGGATGTGCCCTTCCAGATGATCGACCCCCACCCAGGGAATATCAAGCCCGTAGGCCAGGGCCTTGGCAAAAGAATATCCCACCAGAAGGGAGCCGACCAGGCCCGGCCCCTGGGTCACCGCCACGGCATCCAGGGCCGTGCGGGTGATGCCGGCCTGGGAGAGCGCCTCCTGGGTCACCGGCAGGATGGCCTCGATATGTTTGCGCGAGGCCAGCTCAGGCACCACGCCACCGAAGCGATGGTGAACCTCCACCTGTGAGGCCACGACCGATGATAGAACACGTCGACCGTCCTCCACGACCGCGGCGGCCGTCTCATCGCAGGAGGATTCAAGGCCTAAAATCAACATGATTGATGTCATCCCCGTTGCCGAAAACGCGGACCATTCGGCATGAAAATGGCCGGGCGTCGTCGACGTCCAGCCGGGATATCGCTTCTTTATGGTTTACAGGGCGCGGATGCCCAGGCCTCAATCGCGCTATGACCGACAAGAGAAAGTTACCGTTTGGAACGTTTCGGGTTCCCGCCGGGAACCGGGCGTGCCGGCCCTCAGTTCCCGCAAAGCGGTGCCTGCTGTGCGCCCCTGGAAACCCATGCCAACAGCCGTCGCAGCCATACCGGACCGGCTTTGACCGACGTTGGCGCGCCTTTACTGGGCGCGGCAGGCATCGTTTTCCACCCAATCGATACGGGGGCCGCTATCCGGCCGTTTGATGATTTCTCCGATAATGGCCACTTTCTCGTTCATGCCCCGCAGGCGTGCCACCACTTCGGAGGTGGCCTGCTCCGGCACCACCGCAATCATCCCGATCCCGTTGTTGAAAGTGCGCTTCATTTCGCTGTCGGCGATTTTGCCGGCTTTCTGCAGGAAGGGAAAAACCGGCGGGATATCCCAGCTGCCCTCGAACATGCGGATGCCGCAGGAATCGGGGATGACGCGGACCACGTTTTCCGAAATCCCGCCCCCGGTAATGTGCGCCAGACCGTGCAGCGGCAGATCCCGCGCCAGACTTTCAATCGCCGCCGCATAGATGCGGGTGGGCGCCAGCAGTTCTTCCCCAATGGTCCGGCCCAACTCCGGAACATGCGTTTGGACGTCCATTTTGAGAACATCGAAAACGATCTTGCGCACCAGTGAGTAGCCGTTGCTGTGCAGCCCGCTGGAGGCAATGCCCACCAGGTTGTCACCCCGGCGGATTTCACTCCCGTCGATGATCTTGGCGTTGTCCACCAGACCCACGGCGAAGCCGGCCAGATCGTATTCGTTGTCGCTGTAAAAACCCGGCATTTCAGCGGTTTCACCACCGATCAGGGCGCACCCGGCCTGCCGGCAGCCCTCGCCGATGCCGCTGATGACCGCTTCGGCCAGGCCTTCGTCCAGATGCCCCGTGGCAAAATAATCAAGAAAAAACAGCGGCCGGGCGCCCTGGACAAGAATGTCGTTGACACACATGGCCACCAGATCGATCCCGACCGTATCGTGCCGGCCGGTAAGAAAGGCAATTTTGAGTTTGGTGCCGACCCCGTCGGTGGAACTGACCAGCACCGGTTTTTCCATGTGGGCGACGTTCAATGAAAACAGGCCGCCGAAACCACCGATATCTCCCATGACTCCGGGCCGCGCGGTCGATTTGGCGATCACTTTTATGCGCTCCACCAAGCGGTTGGCTTTATCAATATCTACGCCGGCGTCAGCGTAGGTCAATTCCTCTTTCATGGTCACATCTCCTGCTCCCGGCAAAGATTGCGAGCCTCCAACAGCTCGATTTCCCTACCTGATATGCCAAAACAATGTTTTTGACAAGCCCCCGGCGATATTGTAACTCAATTCCTTGACGGTTTCGTAAAAAACCCGATATCCGCGTTACGGCTGCATGCCGCGTCATTGCGGCGTATGCTAAGTACGCTGCCTTCGGCACCTGCGATAGCGGTATTCATAGGGATTCGATAGCTGTATCTCGAACATTTTACGAAACTGAAATTTATTTTTTTATAGAACCATCTTCCTTGAGTGTGCGTTTTTCTTCTCGCTGAGCATTGCCGGATAGATAATGAGAGACTTCACAGATACAACGCCGCAGACCGATGCATGGCATCTTCCCCGGACATCTGATTCGTGCGACGCCCGTTGCGGACCGTGATCCTGATATCAGCTGAACCCCAAAGAGGTGTGAGATGACACGATTTGCCCGTTTGGACCGCCTGCCGCCCTATGTTTTCGCCACCGTCAATGAACTGAAAATGGAATCCCGGCGTGCCGGCGAGGACATCATCGACATGGGCATGGGCAACCCCGACCTGGCCACCCCGCCCCACATTGTCGAAAAGATGGTCGAAGCCGCCGGGAAACAACACAACCATCGCTACTCGGCCTCCATGGGCATTACCCGGCTGCGAAGCGCCATTGCCGACTGGTACGGGCGCCGGTTCGACGTCGATATCGACCCGAACCGGGAAGCCATCGTGACCATCGGTGTCAAGGAAGGCATGTCCCATCTCGTGCTGGTCACGATCCGCCCGGGGGATGTGGTATTCACGCCTACCCCCACCTATCCGATTCATCCTTACTCCGCCATTATATCCGGTGGCGATGTACGGGGCATCCCGGTGGGACCCGGCAACGACTTCTTCGCCAACCTGATCGAGGCCACGCGGCAGACCTGGCCCAAGCCCAAAATTCTGATTATCAGCTACCCTCACAACCCCACCACCGAAGTGGTGGATCTGGAATTCTTCGAAAAGATCGTGGCCTACGCCAAGGAACACGACATCATGGTCATCCATGACTTCGCCTATGCCGACCTGACTTTCGACGGCTACCAGGCCCCCAGCTTTTTACAGGCCAAGGGCGCCCGGGATGTGGGCGTGGAATTCTTCTCCATGTCCAAAAGCTACAGCATGCCGGGCTGGCGGGTCGGTTTCTGTGTAGGCAACGAAGAAATCATCGCTGCCCTCAAACGCATTAAAAGCTACCTGGACTACGGTATTTTTCAGCCTATCCAGATTGCGTCCATCATTGCACTGAACGAAGACCAGAGCTGTGTGGCCGAGATACGGGATACCTACCTCGAACGCCGGGATGCCTTGATCACGGGTCTGGGCCGGGCCGGCTGGGACGTTCCGCCCCCCAAGGGGACCATGTTTGTCTGGGCCCGCATTCCGGAACCCTTCCGCCATATGGGATCGGTGGATTTCTCCAAATTCCTGATCCGGGAAGCCAAAGTTGCGGTGTCCCCCGGACTGGGCTTCGGCAACTACGGCGATGATTTTGTGCGCTTCGCCCTGATTGAAAACAGCATGCGCATCGGTCAGGCCGTGCGGGGTATCCGCAATGTCTTGAAATAAGGGGTTTGACCCGCAAGGTTCACCTGATGGTTTCCCCGGGAGGGAAAATTTGTTAAATAGGTGATCCGTTTCGATTTCCCGCGGGCTTTTCTTTCGGACATCACGGATACGGGCGAAAAGATACAGGGGACTCCCGGCCCAGCAGGCAAAAGCGGCCTATTCAAACATCACAACGGAACCGATAACGCGCTCCGGTCTCCTGACCGGAAGGTCGCGCGATAGAGAGAGGTAACAGGCAATGAAGACACTGCAAGTGGGGCTGCTGGGATTCGGAACGGTGGGCGCCGGGGTCGCACGGTTGTTGATCGACAGCGCCGATCACATCCGCGCCCGGCTGGGAATGGATCTGAACCTTAAATACGTGGCCGACATCGACCTGGCAACCGACCGGGGTATCCGCCTGGCAGATGGTGTGCTGATCAACGACGCCGAGCGGGTGGTCAACGACCCCGAAGTGGATATCGTCATCGAGATGATCGGGGGTGAAGGCATCGCCAAAACGCTGATCCTGAAAGCCATCGAAAACGGCAAACAGGTGGTCACCGCCAACAAGGCCCTCCTGGCCAAACACGGCACGGAACTCTTTAAGGCCGCCGACCGCAAAGGGGTCGATCTGGCCTACGAAGCCAGTGTGGGCGGATGCATGCCGGTCATCAAAACCCTGCGGGAATCCCTGGTGGGCAACCGGATCAACGGCATGGGCGGCATATTGAACGGCACCTGCAACTACATTCTCAGCCGCATCACGGATGAGGGCATCGATTTCCGCGAGGCCCTGGCCATGGCCACGGAAGCCGGCTACGCCGAAGCCGACCCCACCCTGGACGTGGAAGGCTTCGACACGGCCCACAAGCTGGCCATCCTGACATCGATCGCCTATGGGACCGAGGTGGACTTCGATGACATCTACATCGAAGGGATTACCCAGATCACCCCCCTGGATATCGATTTCGCCCGCCAGTTCGGCTACCGGATAAAGCTGCTGGCCATCAGTAAAAACCATGGCGACCGGCTCGAGGCCCGGGTGCACCCCACCATGATCCCGGAAGGCAATCTCCTGTCCACCATCAGCGGCTCCCTGAACGCCCTCAACATCTCCGGCGACGCGGTGGCGGACGTCATGCTCTATGGCCACGGGGCCGGTCGGATGCCAACCGCCAGTGCCGTCATCGGGGATGTGGTGGACATTGCACGCAACCTGGCCCACGGGGCCACCGGCCGGGTGCCGCTGCGCTCCTTCCAGCCGGACAGGATCGGCCGCATTCCTATCGTCTCCGTGGATGAACTGGTCACCCATTATTACTTCCGGTTCACCGTCAAGGACCAACCGGGGGTCCTGTCCACCATCGCCGGCATCCTGGGTGAGTACGGCATCAGTATCCAGTCCGTCCAGCAGAAAGGCCGCAAATCGAGCGGTGCCGTGCCGGTCGTCATGTTGACCCACCGGGCCCGGGAAGCGGACGTGCAGAACGCTTTCCGCCGGATCGAAGCGCTGGACGTGGTCGATGAAAAACCCATGCTCATCCGCCTGGAAGAGACCAACGGACAGGACTGAATCGGGCGTAGCGCATACCGGTAAAAGCAGATCTGCCGGAACGATCAACATCGTCATCATATTTACCAGTGAGGATCAATGCATATCGTTTGTTCTGATTTAGAAGGTGTATTTGTGCCGGAAATCTGGATCAATGTCGCCCAGATCACCGGAATCGACGAACTGCGACTGACGACCCGCGACATTTCCGACTACAATGTTCTGATGCGCAAACGGCTTGGGCTCCTGGATCAACACGGTCTGACCCTCAGAGACATCCAGAACGTCATCGCCACCATGGAACCGCTCAAGGGCGCTCTTGACTTCCTGGACTGGCTCAGGGAACACACGCGCCTGATCATCGTATCGGATACGTTTGTCGAATTTGCCGATCCACTCATCGCCAAGCTTAAACGGCCAACCCTTTTCTGCAATTCGCTGACCGTGGCGCCCAACGGACAAATTACCGACTATGTCCTGCGCCAGGAAGATGGCAAGCGCAAGGTCGTGGAGGGGTTACAACGCATGAACTTTCAGGTTGTCGCCATGGGTGACTCCTATAACGATATCACTATGCTGAAGAAAGCGGAAAAGGGTATTCTCTTCCGCCCCCCTGAAAACGTGATGGCGGAATTTCCGGAATTTCCTGTGACCGACGATTTTGACGACTTGAAAACCATCTTGCTAAAGGCGCTGTCGGACCTCGATAACGATAGTTAACTTGATCACCGTCGGGAAAACTTTAGCACCGGCGACCTGAACGCAAAGCGCCTCATACAGGACACGCACACATGCCCAATATCATGCATCGCTTCGCCGACTGCCGATTGCTCGTCATCGGCGATCTGATGATCGACGAATATGTTTGGGGGGAAGTCGATCGGATCTCGCCGGAAGCACCGGTGCAAGTGGTCTCCGTTATCCGGGAAGACCTGACCCTGGGCGGAGCCGGCAACGTGGTCAACAATTTGCGGACCCTGGGGGCCCGGGTTTCGGTGGCCGGCGTGGTTGGCACGGCCGCCGACGGCGACCGCCTGATCGCAATGTTTAAGCAGTTGAAAGTCGACTGCCGGGGTGTGGTCCAAGAAGCCGAGCGCCCCACCACCCGCAAAACCCGAATCATTGCTTCCAACCAGCACGTACTGCGCGTCGACCGTGAAACCAAGCACGATATTTCGCCCGCCTCGTTTGACCGACTTGTATCGTTTATGGAAACCGTGATGCCGGACATCGATGTCGTCCTGGTTTCCGACTATAACAAAGGGCTGGTGACGGAAGACCTGATGGGGCTTGTTGCCGCGGCGGCCCAGCGCTACGGCAAAATCATCGTCGTCGATCCCAAGGGTCTGGACTACACCAAGTACAAAGGCGCCACGCTGCTCACGCCCAACCGCAAGGAAGCCTCTCTGGCGGCGGGGGTTGAAATCGTAGACGACGCCTCCCTGGAGAAAGCCGCCGATCGCATCATGGCCATGACGGGCCTCGAACATTTATTGATCACGCTGGGCCAGGACGGGATGGCGCTGTTCGAGTCCGGACACCCGGCCTATCGCATCGCCACCCGGGCCCGCCAGGTGTACGATGTCTCCGGGGCGGGCGACACCGTGCTGTCGGTCCTGGGCCTGGCATTGGGCTTGGGGGCCTCTTTCCAGGACAGCGTCGTCATGGCCAATGCCGCCGCCGGCATCGTGGTCGGCAAGGTGGGCACCGCCCCGGTCAGCATCGACGAGTTGCAGTCCGCACTCAGCAACGGCCGCCAGCCCTTCCCCTCCAAGCACCGCACCCTGGATGAGTTGCCCGCCCTGATCGACGATCTGAAGCGCAACAGTAAAAAAATTGTCCTGACCAACGGGTGCTTTGATCTGCTCCATGCCGGCCATGTGCAGCTTTTCGCCTCAGCCAAGGAATTGGGAGACTTCCTGATCATTGCCATCGACGACGATGCATCGGTCCGGCGGCTCAAGGGCAACGGCCGCCCCGTGATTCGCGCCGAGGAGCGTATTCGCATCCTGAGCGCCCTGGACAGCGTGGATGCCGTCGTGGTGTTCGCTTCCGACGAGTTTGAAACATTGCTCAACGCCATCAAACCCGATGTCCTTGCCAAGGGCAGCAACTATGAATCCACCCAGGTGCGAGGTGGCGACCTCGTTGCTCGATTGGGCGGACGGGTGGCACTGGTGCCCATCAACGAAGATATTTCATCGTCCCAGATCATCAAAACCATTAAGGACAGCCAATAGCCTATGTTCATCCGGAGAAAAAACTTCTGCCGGATCCGCGTAACGACTCCGGCAGCGAAATAGCTATTTTTGTCATTCCAGCGAAGGCTGAAATCGAGAATTGAAATGGGTGCCGGATTAAATCCGACAGGCGAACGCTCACATCATCAATCAAATGCTACCGCGGCAATAGAGCATGCGCGCCGGCTCATCTTTGTGGATGCAACATAAGCGGTGACCTTATGATACAGGATCACCCCGAAGGACTGCTGATTGACGTGCGGGTGCAGCCCAAGTCGTCTAAAAATGCCATCGTCGGAACCCATGGAGGGGCGCTAAAGATCAAGTTGAACGCACCGCCCGTGGAAGGCAAAGCCAACAAGGCGCTCATTCAATTGATAGCCAAACGGCTGCAATGCCCCAAATCAGCCGTGGAAATCATTTCCGGCCAGGCCAGCCGCAACAAGCGCCTCCTGGTACACATCGAGAGGGACGCGGATTTTGAATCCCGTCGAAGATCCTTCAAAACAATTCTGAATGCGGAAATTTGATGGTATTGTAAACATCAGCGTTCAGACAGCCTGCTAAACCACGCAAGATCAAGGCACACCTCTTTCTCGTGCGGTCGTGCAAAACAGGTAGGGGACGATTTACGAAATCGCCGAATTTATTTTGGGTATTTACTTGACAACCAGCGTCGATAGGACTATTTTGCCTTTTTACAAATTGATGCGGGGTGGAGCAGTCTGGTAGCTCGTCGGGCTCATAACCCGAAGGTCGTTGGTTCGAATCCAGCCCCCGCTACCACAAATAAAAAAAGGACTTAGAAGCGATTCTGAGTCCTTTTTTTTACAAAATTTAAATTCCCCACTTCTATTCCCCACAAGACCCATTGATTTCCCCCAAATAGCAGATCAGCAACAGTGGCCATTGCAGCGATAGACTGAATGGTCTCCTCTCGGCATCGGTCATCGGCAGCTGCCGTTGATATCGGCAAAGGCCGCGATTTGACCACCATGTGCACGCAAAGGGTCCCGATAAAAATGATAGCCCTCGATCTGTACACTTCAGGCGCGACGGCTCAAATAGCGTACCACTTCGCGGCGGGGCGTCCGTGTAACCCGACGTAAAAAATGGATTAGGTGCGCGTCGCTTTGGGCTCGGGATGAAACAGGGAATAGACCACCGGGATCAGCACCAGCGTGATCAGGGTGGAGCCGGTGAGGCCGCCGACCACCGCCCGGGCCAGGGGCGCCTGGGCGTCGGCGCCCTCGCCGATGCCGAGGGCCAGCGGCAGCAGGCCGAGGATGGTGGTCAGGGTGGTCATCAGGATGGGGCGCAGCCGGCGGCGGCCGGCCTCCGACCAGGGCCTCGTGGGTGCGGCAGGCCCTCCCGGATCAGCCGGCCGGCCTGGTCCACCAGCAGGATGGCGTTGTTGACCACGATGCCGCCCAGCATGATGCAGCCGATGTAGGACTGCACGTTGAGCGTGGTGCCGGTCAGGAACAGGGTCACCAGCACGCCGATGGCGGCCAGGGGCACCGAGAACATGACCACCAGCGGGTCGCGCAGCGACTCGTACTGGCAGGCCAGCACCATGTAGACCAGCACCAGGGCCAGGACCAGGGAGATCGACCAGCTCCCGGAAGGCCTTCTGCTGTTCCTCGAAGTTGCCGGCCACCGTCAGGTCGTAGCCCACCGGGCGCGGGATTCGATCCAGCAGCGGCCTGGACGTCGGCGGCCACCGAGCCCAGATCGCGGCCGGCCACGTTGGCCTGACACCGTCACCAGGCGCTGCTGGTCCTTGCGCTCGATCAGGATCGGCCCGCGGCTCGCCTCGGTGGCGACGACGTTGCGCAGGGCCACCTGTTCGCCCGACGGCGTGGTCAGGGTCAGGTCGAGGATCTCGTCCAGGGAGCGCTTCTCGGCGTCCTTCAGCTGGACGAGGATGCGGTAGGAGTGCCCTCCGGGCGGAACTCGCCGGCCTTGGATCCGGCCACGGCGGTTTCCAGCACCTCGGTCACGTCGCGCACGCTCAGGCCGAGGTCGGCGACCTTGTCGCGGTCGATGCGGATCTCCTGCTGGGGGATGCCGGCCTCGAGGCTGGTCTCCACGTCGGTGATGCCCGGCAGACTCTTCGATGCGCTCCGGCGGCCCGCTGCGCCAAGGCGTCCAGGGTGTCGAGGTCGAAGCCGCGGACCTCGACGGTCAGCCCCTCGTCGCCGCCGAGGAGCCGCTCCAGCAGGAACTGTCCCTGGGGCGCCCGGGTGCGGATCTTCATGCCGGGGATCCGGCCCGCCAGTCGGCGCGCGCAGGTCGTCGGCGATCTCCGCGTTGGAGCGTTCGCGCTGGGCGGCGGGCACCAGGGACATGCGGATCTCCCCTTCGGATCCGGCGTTCGGCCTGCCAGCCGGAGGCGCCCACGCGGACCACCGAGGCCAGGGCTTCGGGCACCGCCGGCAAGACGATCTGCTCCATGAGGCGGGTCTGCCGGTCGACCAGATCGAGGCGGGTGCCGACCTCCATCTCGCCGGTGACGCGCACCTCGCCCTCGTCGCTGGGCGGCAGGAACTCGGTGCCGATCAGGGGCAGCAGCAGCAGGCTGGCGCCCAGCAGCGCCGCCGAGGCCAGGATGGTGGCCGGAGCGATGGCGCAGGACCCAGCGGAGCAGGTCGCGGTAGGCCGTTTCGAGGCCGCCGAAGACGAACGGGCCGGCGCGCGCCAGCTGGTCCCGAGCGCGCGGCCGGTCTGCCGGATGGCGTGCTTCCGGAGGCGCAGCAGCCGGGAGGCCAGCATGGGCACCAGGCTCAGGGACCAGCAGCGAGCAGACCAGCGAGAACATGATCACGTAGGCCAGCTCCTTGAACAGCATGCCCGACACGCCGCGCACGAAGACCAGCGGCAGGAAGATCACCAGGGTGGTGATGGTGCTGGCGATGATGGCCGGCCCCACCTCGCGGCGCCCTCCACCGCGGCGTCCGCGGGCGTTCGCCCGTTTTCGCTGCGGCGGCGGAAGATGTTCTCCAGCACCACGATCGAGCTGTCCACCATCATGCCCACCCCCAGGGCCAGCCCGCCCAGGGTCATCAGGTTGAGGGTGAAGCCGCCGAAGTAGATCAGGGCGAAGGTGGCGACGATGGAGATGGGGATCGACAGCGAGATCACCACCGTGCTGCGGATGTTGCGCAGGAAGAACAGCAGCACCAGGACGGCCAGGCCGCCGCCGTAGAGCACCGAGCGGGCCACGTTGGCGATGGAGCGCTCGATGAAGTTGCCCTGGTTGATGACCGGGACGACGTTGATCTGGGGGAAGGCCTGGTTGACGGCCTCGATCTCGGCCAGGATTCGGCGGGACACCTCGACGGTGTTGGCGTCGGCCTGCTTGCGGATGGCGACGCGCAGGCCGCGGCTGCCGTTGACCCGGACGATGCGCGTCAGCTTCTCGTAGGTGTCCCGGACGTCGGCGATCTGGCCGAGCGTCACGGCGGCGCCCTCCCGCTGCGACGACGACCGTGTCGCGGATCTGGTCCAGATCGGTGAACTCGGCCGGCGCCCGCAGGGTGACCTCGTAGCGGCCCTGCTCGATCTTGCCGGCCGGCAGGTCGAGGTTGGCGTCGCGGATGGCGTCGAGGACCTGATCCAGGGGCAGGCCGGCGGCCTTGATGCGCTCGGGATCCAGCTCGATGCGCACCTCGCGGTTGTAGCCCCCCCAGAGGTCGACCTGGGCCACGCCCGGGATGCGGGCGAAGCGGTAGCGGATCTGGTCCTCGATCAGCTCGGTCAGCTCCACCGGATCGAGGTTGCTGGAGATGCCCAGGATGACGACCGGGAAGCTGGCGATGTCGAACTTGCTGATGCGGGGGCGGACGATGTCGTCGGGCAGCTCGTTGATCTCGTCTTCGAGCTTGCTCTGCACGTCGATGGCGGCCGTGTCGATGTCCGTGCCCCAGGCGAAGCTGACGCGCACCGCGCTGCTGCCCTCCGAGGAGTCGGAGGTGATCTCCTCCACCCCGGGCACGGTGGCGACGATCTCCTCGATGATCTGGGTGACCAGCCGCTCCATCACCTCGGGGCTGGCGCCCTCGTACTCCGGTGCGGACGGTGAGCGTGGGCAGCTCGATGTCGGGCAGCAGGTCGATCTGCAGCCGGCTCAGGGAGACGGACGCCCAGGATGACCACGATCAGGGTCACCATGGTGGTGAAGATCGGGCGCCGGACGCTGAAGCGCGGCAGGTTCATTGGGCGCCCGCTCCCGTCGCGGCCGGCGGCCGCTGCTTCCTGCATCCGATGCGAATCGTGATCGGGGAGCCGTCGTCGACCAGCTGCTGCCCGATGACCACGACCCGGCCGGTCAGCCCCTCGCCGTCCACCTGCACCCGGCCGTCGTCGCGGATGCCCACCGCGACTTCCCGCCAGGTCGACCGATTTCCCATCTTCGCTGACGACGAAGACCCCGGTGCGGTCGTCGCGTTCGGTCAGGGCCTGCTCGGGAACGATGACGGCATCGTCCACCCGGGCCAGCTCCACCGTGGCCTGGATGAACATGCCGGGCTTGAGGCGGTGGTCGGGGTTGTCGACGGTCATCTCGACCCGCGCCTGGCGGGTGGCCTTGCGAAAGACCGGGGCGATGCGGATCGATGCGGCCCGTAAAGGCTTCGCCCGGGTAGGCGTCCGTGGTCAAGGTGACGGACTGTCCCGGTTTCATGTTGGCGTAATCGCGCTCGGTGACGAAAACAATGCCGACGATGGGATCCAGGTCGACAATCATGAGCAACGGCGTGTTGGCGGCGACCGTCTGGCCTTCGTCCACATAGCGCTCCGCCACGACGCGCTGTTCGTCGCTACCCGTCCATCCAGCGGTGACCTGGGTGTAGCCGAGCCGGATATTGGCACTTTCCAGCGCTGATTCAAACTTCATGACCTGGGCTTCGGCGACTTTCAGCTGGGCTTGTTTAGCCAGCAGTTCCTGCTGGGTCGCATCGAATTCTGAATCGGAGGCAATCCCGCGCTTCAAGAGCGATTCGGTACGCTTGAACTCGCGGTTGGCAATTTTCAGGCTGCTTGCGGCCTCGGAAAGGTTGGCCCGGGCCACGGCCAGATCGGCCTGGGCCTGGGCCACCGCCTGGACGTACTCGTCATTGTCCAACTCGGCCACGACCTGTCCCCGTCCGACCATGTCGGCGATATTGACGAGGACACGCTCCACGCGACCGCTGACCTTCGGCGCCACGACGAACTCCGCCAGGGCTTCCAATTCCCCGCTGAAGGTGCGCTTCAAGGCGATCGGGCCGTGTTCGATGTGGGCCACTTCGACCGGCGCCGGTTGCTGTGCTCGGCCGCCCTTGCCGGGCTGGTTTTGAAAAGGACCGAAAAAGAGCCAGCCGACGGCCGCGAGAATGCCCATCAGGATAACCGTCAGCAGAATTATTTTAGGATTGCCTGGTTTCATGCTAAGCGCCTTTTTTCACAATCATTATCATGCCCCCCATTATTAGGTAGCGACCCTCTGACCTAGAATGTGAAAGATTGTGCTTTTTGGTTGATATTGCAACGGGAAAACAATCGCCGGACCGCAAGCCAGGGAAACCGCCGGTGCAGTTTTCCATTGTCAGGTCGAACAATGAACCTATATAGCTTAGCAGACAAGATTTAGAAACATTTTTGCAACCAAGCCGATGGCCCGCACGCGCGATCGGTTCATGGAGATGTGACGTGATGACAACCGAATATGGTTATCGTCTGGCGGTGCTTCTGGCCGCATGCTGGGTATTGCTGATGATGGGATCCTGCACCGTCGTCGAAAGGGGCATTGACCGCACGGCGGGAGGCCCATATGTGCCGGCCGATACCATGATCGACATGCGCCGGGAGGGGGTTGCGCCAACCCGTGAAATGACGGCCCGCCCCCTGCCGCCGGGACCTTTGAAAGTTACCATTACGGATGCCATTTTGATGAGTCTTGAAAACAACCGCGCCCTGGTGGTGCAACGGCTGAATCCCTCAATCATACAGACTTTCGAGGACCAGGAGCGGGCTGTTTTCGACCCGACAATCGATGTCGATGTCTCCGGCGGACGGGTGAAGGGCGAGCGCCAGGCCCGGTCCGGAGCTCAAACCGAAGATTTCGCCACCGACACGGCCGAGGGTGTTATTTCCCTTGCGCAGTATTTCCCGACCGGCACGGCGGTAGCCCTGGAAGCCGGTTCACGCATGTCGGACGCCTCGCTCTACGACGATCCGTTCTATTCCACCCGGCTGGGGATGACGGCAACCCAGGCGCTGCTGCGCGATTTCGGAACGGACGTCAATCTGGTTAGGCTGCACCAGGCCCGCCTGGATACGCGCTTGTCGGAGTTCGAACTGCGGGGGTTTACCGAGGCGCTGGTAGCGGACGTGGAACGCACCTGTTGGGACTATGCCCTGGCCCGGCGCCAGATTGAAATTGTCGAGGAGTCGCTGAAGGTCGCCCGTCAGCAGCGGGACGAGACCCAGGCGTTGATCGCGGTCGGGCGGTTGGCCAGGGCCGAGCTGCCGGCGGTCCAGGCCGAGGTTGCCGCCCAGGAGCAGGCGCTCATCGAGGCCCGGGCCAACAAGGAAGCGATTCGTCTCCAGTTGCTGCGCCTGCTCAACCCGCCCGGGCCCGACATCTGGCAACGGGAGGTGGAATTGATCTACCAACCGACCTTGCCCGACATCACGCTTGAGGAAGTGACGCAGTATGTGGCCGTATCGAATCGCATGCGACCGATTTTAAACCAGGCCCGCCTGCAGTTGCTGCGCGGCGACCTGGAGCTGGTCAAAACCCGCAACGGAATGCTGCCCCTGATGGATCTTTTCATCACCCTCGGCAAAAGCGGGTATGCCAATTCATTTGGGGATTCCGTCGATCGTATCGACAAAGACAGCTATGACGCGCTGGCCGGTGTCAGATTTCAATATCCCTTTTTCAACCGGGACGCCAACGCGATTCACCGGCGTGCCCAGCTGGATCGCGAACAGGCCCAAGATGCGCTCGACAATCTTTCGCAACTGGTGGAAGTCGATGTCCGCACGGCCTATATCGAAGTCGACCGCACCAAGCAGCAGATTGCGGCCACATCCGTCACCCGCAAGTTCAATGAGGAAAAACTGCGCACCGAAACCGAAAAGCTGCGCGTGGGAAAATCCATCAGCTTCCTGGTTGCCCAGGCCCAGCGGGATTTACTGACCAGCCGGATTGCCGAGGTGCGAGCCCTGGCGAACTACCTCAAGGCGTTGATCGATCTTTACCGTCAGGATGGATCACTACTGGAGCGGCGTGGAATTTCGGCCCCCGGGAGCAAACCGGTCAAACTTTCCTGAAAATAGGGATGGGTCCCGAAAAAAGTGTCATCTCGTTGCGATTTCTCACAATGAACGACGAGGGGCGTTATTGACCGTATCAATCACAGAAGCAGAAATCTGATTATCGATGTATTCTTTGGGCTTGCCAACGGAACGCCTTTTCTTGAAAGCGCAAATGGGGACTTAGAAGCAATTCTGAGCCTCTGTTTTTTGGGCAAAATATAAATTCCAGGTCCATTCCCAAATTCGCAGGCGTTTAGATTCTATGCACGCCTGCATCAGACTTGCATAGACTGTTTTTCCTTCCTTTGAATAAGAACCTTCGTGAAAAGTATCCCTGTTCTTGCGCGACCGTGAAATCGGTCCCAATCGGTTCTTATCATCCGTGCGCAACGTCCGGCGGATGACCGTGTGTCATCTTTTTTGAGGCGCCAACCGTCTACAGGATAGATGCCCAAGCTTCGTCGGCAATGATTTTATACTTGTATATGAGGGCGGATGAATTTACGCTGCTGGACATCATACGGATGATGAACATTTTTTAATCGTACACAGTCATGATGACGGCATTCGATCCCAAGCCATTTCATCGTGGTGGTAGTCAAAACCTCCTTGATTCTGTTTTTCCAGCGCTGCCGTCTGTTTTACTGAAGGCGCTACCAAACAGAATTGAGTAGAATGATCAGGAGGTTCCGATGCGAGGCCTAACCTTCTTCACATGGATATTCACGGCCTGCCTGTGGATTCAGGCGGCCCATGCCGATATATACGTCTGGACCGATGAAAACGGCATCAGACATTTCAGCAACCGGAATCCACATCCTGAGGCCAAACTTTTCCTGAAATCAATGGAAGGCCCGTATGAAGAAGCCGTGGAACGCGCGCAAAGAGAAACCGAAAAACAGCGCGAGTGGGAGCGGGCAGAAGCGGAAATCCAAGAGCGCAAAGAACGCCTTGCGAGAAAAGTCGAGGAACTGGAACGGCGGGCTGAGGAGGCCAAGCGAGAGGCCCGGGAAGCACTGGAACGCGCGGAAAAGCTCGAGGAGGCCGTTGACCGACGGTCTCAAGACGATCGCTGGTACGCTACGGGTTACGTTTCTTATTATCCGGGATACTATGATTACAGGTATTATAGGTATAACAGGTATCGATTCAGCGTGACGTACCCCAGCGGCAAGCGCTACAAAGGGCATCGGTACCGTCCTGGCGAGTCACATAATCAGATCAATGGGAATGGGCGTCACAACCGGGACCGGCACTTCACCGGCAACAGGAATGCCCGGCATAGAGGTCATGCTGCCGGTCAGGCGCGTTTCCCCGGGAATCGCCGCGGCGGATGGCGGCGCTGATTTCTAACGCCCTTATTGTGCTTTCTTCCGATGTTATGAGGGATGCGCTGGAAGCAAACGACATGGCCCACACCCGTTGGCAGGGCGATCTGCATAGGTCTGGCAATGCGCATTTTTTGCCCCGAAGGCACCAGCGAGCGCGAGGCTGAAAAAACCGGGAATTGCGCACCCCGGACTTGATCCCGAAAGTATTCATCCCTCGCCGGAATTCGGCATCCGCCGCGCGGGCGGCTCCCTCCCTCCGGAGAAGGAGGGCTTTAGATCAAAACAAAGCCTTCCGCAGTTGACGCGTCGATCTAGTGAGACGCCACGAGATCGGTATCGTCAAAAAACAATTCCACGGATTGATCTTCCTCTGAATCGAACAAGACCATGATCGATTCAGCCATCTTGATCACATAGGGCCGGATCGGAAATAAATTGCGGGTCCGCAGCGTATCGGCCACCGCGTCTTTCCCCTGTGCGATCGAACGTTCGATGCGCGCGTGGCTGTAGGTTTCCTCACACAAAAATTCATAGTCATCCTGGCGCAGCATGGATGAATCCACGTTCCGCAGGTTTTTGTCGATAATGGCATATTCCTTGATTTTGAACTCTTGTTGGGCCCCTTCCTGACTGATAATATATTTCTGACGCATGGCAGGTCTCCTTTGCATTTCAAGTTGGGTTCACGGCACGTGCAGCACGCCCCGCAGCAGGGACGGCTACCCCTTGTCCGGTATGGATCGGCGTAGATAACCAAAATTAATGGCGGGGGTGGAAAACAGGCGAACGCGTGGTAAAAATCTCAGATGAGTTCCACTAATGCTGATCTATTTAAGATGCAGGATAACACAGGTTGCGAAAATTAGCCAGAGGTACCGGGAATTGCCCGTCATCCTGGGTTGGGCTGCGCCCGGACGATCGGTCCTGATGGCTGCCAGGCTCCGCTGCCCCAACCATTCCGCCAATTCTCCTGCTTCAGCGAATATCCAACAATCCTTTGACGCAGGCAATTTTTTCTTCCAACCCACCCTGGCGCCCGATCATGATGCGCTGAGCCATGGGGGGACCGGCCCCGTGCATGGATTCAATCAGGTACGCCACCGAACCGGACCCGGCGACTAAATTTTCGATCAACCGCAGGACCTTGACTCGATCCACCGGATCAGTGCCTTCGGCCGCCGCCAGATACTTTTTAATATAGGGACCGATAACCGGATCTGCAAGATCGTAGGCCGAGGGCATGGTGCCCAGCAGTCCGCCGGCGATATCCGTTGCCAACCGTGCCAGTTCATAGGGAAACCGGGTGACATTCAGCTTGCACACATTGGCGAGAAGCATGTCGATTTCGTAATTTCCGGCCGGGGTCGCGTGGCCCATGGCCGAACAGGCAATACCGCAGGCAAACAGCGTTTCGTTGAGATGAATCATCTCCACCAGCTTGTCTTTGATGTGAGACGCCTTCGCGACCCCGTTCATGCGGGCAATCAGCGCCGTCGCACCGATCAGTACATCCCCGACGCCGGCTTTGCAGCCACCGTAACTCTGACGGTGGTAGGCCGCAAATCGCTCCACCAGCCGTCCGGAATACGGTAGTTCCCCATCCAGAAAAATGCGTTCGCGGGGGACAAACACATGGTCGAACACGGTCATTACCTCCTGGCCACCATAGAGAGGATTGCCCGCATCCAGCGAGGGGGTCTCCAGTTTGCGCGTATCGCTGGTCTGTCGGCCGTAAATATAGCGAATCCCCGGGGTATTGGTGGGCACCGCAAAACAGATGGCCCAATCCCCCTCGCCTTCCCGCATCCCCATGGTGGGCATGACCAGCACCTCATGGGCGTTCAGCATGCCGGTTTGATGGAGTTTGGCGCCGCACACCACCACGCCGTCAGGTTTGCGTTCAACAACCCGCAGGAAAAGATCGGGATCCCGTTGCTCCCGTGGGCGCTTGCCCCGATCTCCCTTGGGGTCGGTCATGGCGCCGTCCACCACCAGATCGTCTTCTTGAATTCCCGTCCAATAGGCTTTGAAGCGCCGATGGTAATCGGTCCCGCAATCCGCATCGCAGTCAAACGTCGTACTGTAGACGGCATTGGCGGCATCCATTCCGACACAACGCTGGAAACAGCATCCGGTCGTGTGGCCGCAGTACCGCTGCATGGTCACCTTCTTCACCAGGTCTTCCGTACTCCGGTGAAGATGGGTAAAGCGATTGACGTCATGACCGCAAAGTGGCGAGCGCACCCGGAAAAGCGATCGGGTTGCGTCATCTTCCGCGTGGGCCCCGTCATAAGTAACCGCCACGGCCGCCAGAGAGGGCCGTACCAGACCGTGGTCGGTCAGGTGCGTTTCCGCCCGCCCCATGATATGGGCCTCGAGAGCAAGATTCTCAATAGACTGCTGATATTCACGACCGGTTTTGAGTGCCATGGCATGACCTTTCTGATAGACGGCCGGTGGGGAAAATGGGCATCCACCGGTCCACGGTTTCCGTGCCGTGGTATGTGTCAATTCGCGCTGACAATGGGGACTTTATGACAATACGTCCGGTTTGACAATTGCCGATTTGGGGAAGAACGCGCTTCGGAAGGCGGATTAACAGGGAACGCCGATGACGTTGCCACAAGTCGTGCTAGTCTTCTTGTTCACCAACCTGGACGGCCAGACGATTCAGATCCACCCGGATAAAACGAGGGCGATAGAGCCCGGCATCGCGATAAAGGGTATCCGGGTCGTGGACGTGGTTGATGTTGTAAGAGATCAGATGCCCCTTCCGTGAGCTGAACTGGGGATGAACAAACGGGTTATAGGCCACGACGGCCGTATCCGCCTCCGGGGCCTGGTAGATTTCAGTCGGCCCCCGCCAGGGGCCGGTAGGCGCATCGGCCCAATAGACCACGATCCGATCCGAAAACGGTTGCCGTTCATCCATGGTCACCAGGCCAACGCCTTTTTTCAGTCGCATGACGCCGAATTGACTGCTGACACCATCCAATATCGCTCGGGAGGTCCTTGCATCGGCCGACCAGCCCCGCCCGGTCCAATAGTCCCAGGCCCCTTCCAGGTCGTCGTGGGGCGCCCGTGCCAGATGCAGGTGTTTGATCGCACCACGCTGCTCGGTACCAAATACATACACCCAGGAATCCATTTCCAGCAATGCGGCCCCGTACGCCACACCATGGTCATCGGCCACGGGGGTCACGTGTTCCAGGACAAGATCAGGTAGTCTCAGGGACGCCATGACGGTGCCATCCCAGCCCCAGCCCCACATGCCCGGTGTGACCTGTCGAAAGCGATGGAAAAATATCCACAGTCGATTCTCCGATACCGTTCCGTCACCGGGCCAGTACCAGGCATCCGGGTCTTCAGGCCTTAAAAAAGCCACCGGGTCAGATGTTGTCCCCCCGTGCCGGCTGATGAGTTTTTCCCCATCCTGGATGACCAGACAATTACGGATCAGGGGACTGTCCAGCGGCCGCGCGCCATCCGGTCGGACATGCCCCAAAAATGTGTCGCCAAACAGCCACAGGGTGCGGTTATCCGGCAGATCGATCGACAGGGTCCCGTCACCGCCCGTCCACCCGTTGCCGAAACGCGTGAACAGCTGGTTGAAGGCGACATCCGGAATGGCCTGGACAGTTAACGAAGGCGGCGCTGCCTCGGGAATTTGTGTGCAGGCCACCGGCACCAGCAGACTGGCTATCAGAAGGGGGACAAACAGAACAACGGCGGCACCGATTAAACGCCGACGATGGTTTTTGTGAATGCAATGAAACCGCATAGTCTCCCCCGCAGGGAATCGGGTCGGCGTGTTGGCGGTGGC
This sequence comes from uncultured delta proteobacterium, assembly GCA_963850465.1. Lineage (GTDB taxonomy): Bacteria > Desulfobacterota > Desulfobacteria > Desulfobacterales > UBA5852 > JABZFP01. The sequence goes on along the minus strand of CAWKLN010000019.1, from coordinate 10,337 downwards.
GCTTGATTCGCACCGAAGCTTTAAAAGATGAAAATTGAAATGCGCTGCCATCCGGCAAAGAAATGATTCTATTTAAACAAAAGCTACCGCCCGGTCAATGTCACACAGTATTCCAGAAAACGATCCATGGCTTCGTCATAATCTTCGCCGGCCAGAATACCGTCCCCGACGACATCGCCGTCGCGCGACAATTTAACGATTTCAAAATGGTTGCGACTCAGCCATCGATCAGCACTGCGGGGAAGATCGGCGTCGGTCAATCCGGCAATTTCGATTTTCTCGAGCCCGCCACTGGCGGCGTTATGGCTATAAACATCGAATTTCCGGTCCGGATTGGGCAGGACAAATTTGACGTCACCACAAGCCTGCAGGGCAATCTTACGCCCATTCGGCATCACGGCATACGCAACCTGGCCCTTATAGAAAACGCTGTCGCCGCAGTTTTCCTTTTTTTCCTGAACAACATACATTTCCATCGCGATTTGGTCCCTCGACGGTAGACCTCAAATAAGAAGCCCCCGGCCATTCAGCGCCAAGGGCTTTGCTCGCAGTTTGACATTCGGTAACCCGGCCATCCTAACCTTTCGGTTTTAGACCCGTGGTTTTGCGTCTCCGTCTTTCAACGGATTTGCCCTTATCGAATCAAAATGATTGTTTTTCTGACAACCCACTAAAAACTATAAGGACGATTTTGTCAAGCATCTTATACAGATAGCGTGGGATAGGTGGCATTGGCAACGGGTCACAAAATCGCGCACTGAAACGTCATCAGCACCAACGCTATGGCGCGCAAAGCGTCAAGCGCCCGATTTCGTCATGGGGGCCGACAGATTTTTAAAATGCGCGCCGTCGCGTCATCGTTGGCGTGGTTTGCGCAGGTTGCGGAGTTTATCGATCTTCTTCTTCTTTAAAAGCAGATTAATAAACTCACCGAACTGGGTAGACAAATGCAGATCACCGGTGCTTTTCTGCAGGTCTTCGACTGCTTTAAGCCGATCCCGAAGATCCTCGCGCGCCGGCGCCTGCATCAACAACCTGCCGATAAATGACGGCGGCTTTTTCATAATGTCCTTGATCGGCATAAATCTGTGCCATGGTTTCAGTTTCAAATTCTTTCTCAACAGCCATAATGATCGGGTCCGCTAAATGGTTGGATAGTTCACTGGGACGTCCTGGAATGATCCGGGCAAGGTTGCTTCAGCGCAAGAGGTCAGGGTTGCGGAAGGTCTAAGGCCGGCACGGCCGAAGATGACGCTCCCGGGGCCATAAAGATGAGCTCGTCCGCCGCCACCAACCCGAGTTCGCTGCGGGCCACGTGTTCAATATAGTGCGGATCGTTTTCGAGACGTTCCTTTTCGGCGAATCGGGCCAGGTTCTCCTGCAACAAGGTTTGATTCTTATCCACCAGACGATCGCGCTCCAACCGGACCAGATGTAAATCAGCCAATCCTTTATCACCGAAGACAATCACCAGCAAAAAAGTGAAAAGGCCGACTATGGCAAAAGAAAGCATAATGTTTTGTCGTGTATTCAAGGCATTTTCTTCCGTTGGAATATCATCTCACGGCAAGTCCGCAATTCCCCACTGCGGCACAGAAACGCCGCTGTTGTATAGACGGCCACACCCATAATGATACAGAAAACCACGCGTCCGGTCTGAACAGCGGTTCCGCTTCCCGGCATTGCGGCCAGCCAGGCGTTCAGCCGGTGGACGGCGCCCCCCATCAAAACAGTGCAGCCCAATATCCGACCGGCAGCCGGCACCATCTTCCTTCCGCCCAGCGGACCGATCTGCCTGCGCAGCATGACGGCCAGAAGAACGACGTTCAACATGGCGGCCAAAGCCGCCGATAGGGCAATGCCACTGTGCCCCATGACCCGCATCAGCAGGACGCCCGCCCCTAAATTGACGATTACGCTTACCGCCGCAACTTTGAGCGGGCGGTAAGCATCTTGCAGCGCATAGAACATGGCCAGCAGAATGCGCAGGGCCGCGTACGCCCATAGTCCCGTACTATACCACAGGAGCGCATCGGCCGTCAACCGAGTGGAATCACTACCAAAAGCGCCCCGTTCGAAAAGAAGGGCAACAATCGGTTCCCGCAACACAATCAACCCCACCATGGCCGGCATCGTGACAAACCAAACCAGCCGCAGGGATTGCGAAAGGGTTTCTTTCATGGCGTCCAGCCGTTGTTCCGCGGCCTGGCGCGACAGGCCCGGCATCATCACCGTGACGGCGGAAATGGCAAAAATACCTAACGGGAACTGAACCAGACGGTCCGCATAAAAAAGATAGGATACGCTGCCCACGGTCAGATACGATGCCAGCAGGGTTCCCAGCAGGACATTGATTTGATAGGTTGCGCCGCCCAGCATGACGGGAAACGCCGAACGAGCGAACCGGCCAAGGGCCTCTGTTTCAGAACGCGGTGTTTGCCAGAATCGTACGTCGTGACGCACAAGGGCGGGCACCTGCAGGCCAAGTTGCATAACGCCCCCGATCACAACCCCGGCCGCCAGAACGCTGGCGCGCATGGCCATCGACGATGCCAGCCAGACACCGATCAATACCGCCGAGATCATGGCCACATTGAGCGCAATCGGCGCCAGTGCCGGGGCGGTAAAATGCCCCAGCGCGTTGAGGACGCCCATGCTCAGGGCAACCAGTCCCACCAGCAGGACATAGGGCAACATGATGCGGGTCAAGTGGATGGTCAACTGGAGCTTGTCGCCTGAAACCATAAAACCGGGGGCCAGTCCCCGCACAATGGCGGGGCTGAACACCGTTCCCAGCAGGACGATGACGAACAGGACCAGGGTCAAACGACGAAATATGACAACCGTCATTTCCAAAGCCCGTCGTCGTCCCTGGCGCCGGGCATGGTCGTGAAAAACCGGGATGAAGGCCATCCCGAGCGCCCCCTCCCCCACGAGGCGCCGGAACAGATTGGGGATGCGAAATGCAACAATAAAGGCGTCCGCATAGATGCCGGCCCCAAAACTCCAGGCGATCAGCATATCCCTCACATACCCCAGAATCCGACTGGCAAGTGTGGCGGACACCACCATGCGGGCATCCCCGGCACCCGCGGGATCGTCTGGCAGCATATCAGTTTCGGTTCGGAAGCGATGCAATCTTCGGCCTGACGCCATTTTTAAACGCCGGCAAAACCCTTACCGGCGACCATCCATTGCTTAGTATTGGAGGCAACATCAATCGGTGCTTGACATTTCCTGCCAGTTCCATTAAGAAAGCGAATTCTAAAAAAACAAGAAAAGGAGATCCAACCTTGGCCAATCATAAATCGGCGAAAAAGCGTGCCTTGCAGAATGAAACCCGGCGGTTGCGCAATCGTTCCGTCAAAACCCATATCAAAGGCATCGTTAAAAATGTCCGCGTCACCGCTGCCGGAGAAGACACCGCGCAGGGCCCCGCGCAACTCAAACTGGCCCAGTCGGCCATCGACAAGGCCGCCAAGAAGGGTGTTTTACATCGGAAGACCGCTGCGCGCAAGATATCCCGCCTGTCCCGACTGGTAAAAACCTCTCAGGCCTAAATCCGCCGCAGACAATTCCGCACGATGTCATCAACGCATGACGACACCTCGTTGTCATGCGTTTTTCTGTTTCAAAACGATGAGGTAAACCGATAGTGGAATTTTTCCGCCAGACGGCGTGAAATGACCGCCAGTGCCTGACGCAGATTGCCTTCTGTACTGGTTTTATCCGAGAGAACCGTGTATTCCTCGCTGTCGCTCAGACTGCTCTGCCAGAGCACCTTGCCTTGGCGGTCTTTCAGTAAAAGGTCAACCGTGACACGTACCCGCCGCTGGAGTGTTGTCGAAATATCGCGACGCGCCACCGACCCTGTCCGAAGGTCACGAATCACGCCTTCCAGCACCGCCGCCGCCATCTCCCGGTCCACCACTTCCGATTTCCCGCTGCGATTCACCTCAAAAATCAGATCGTTGGTGAACTGCGTCTCGATACCCACCTTGGTGGTGGTGTTGGTCATGGGGGGTATGTGCACCGTCTTGATGTCAATCACCGGCTCCCGGTCACCGCTGAAACGGTAGCCACAGCCGCCTATTCCGATCACAACCAGCAGCATCACGACGATCATGCGACACCTATCGCCGCCCTCCGAATAGCGATGACCGACCACGGCCCCATCCCCCTGCATAGCCATAACCGTCTGTCCCCTATGTAACAATGTTCACCAGTTTACCCGGCACCACAATGACTTTACGCGCCGGCTTATCCCCGACGAACTTGCGGGCCCGTTCATCGGCCAGCGCCATCTCTTCGATAATCGCCTTGTCCGTTCCCGCGTCGACCGTCAAACGGCTGCGCAGTTTACCGTTGACCTGAACGACAATGACCCATTCGTCTCGGACCAGGGCCTCTTCACGATAGGAGGGCCAGGGCACCTGCAGAATGCTGGGGGCATGCCCAAGGCACTCCCAGATTTCCTCCGCAAAGTGGGGCACCATGGGCGACAGGAGCAGCGCAATCCGCTCCAGGCCTAACCTGACGACGCCTGCCTCTTCATCGGACGCCGCTTGGATGGCCTCTCCGGAAAACATGTTGACCAGCTCCATAACGGCGCTAATCGCCGTATTGAAGTGAAAACGGTCTTCGAAATCGTGGGTCACCTTGTGCGTCGTCTGGTGTACCTTTTTAAAAAGCGCCCGCATGGGTGGCGAGAGGACCGCATCATCCCCGTCAAAAACGGCCACACCATGGATCGTATCAATCCAGCGCCACACGAGTCGCCATACGCGGTTCAGGAACCTGTAACCGCCTTCGACCCCCTGCTCGCTCCACTCCAAATCCCGCTCCGGCGGCGCCGCAAACAGACAAAACAGGCGCGTGGTGTCCGCCCCGTATTGATTGAGCAGCGTATTGGGATCGATCACATTTTTTTTGGATTTGGACATTTTCTCAACCCGCCCGACGTGGGCGTTCTTCCCACACAAGCGACAGGTGGGTTGGCCGTTCAGCTCCTGGACATCATCCGGGAAGAGAAAACCATGCTGTGGACAGGAGACGGTTTCTTTGCAAACCATGCCCTGGGTCAACAGGCGCGTGAAGGGTTCTTTGTAGTTGATCAGCCCGAATGCCGCCAGTACCCGTGTATAGTAACGCGAGTATAAGAGATGCAGTACGGCGTGTTCGACACCGCCAATGTACTGGTCGACAGGCATCCAGTAATCAACCGCGGCCTTATCGAACATGCCCGTCGAGCAACGCGGGCTGCAGTATCGCTCGAAATACCAGGAGGATTCGACAAAGGTGTCCATGGTGTCCGTTTCCCGCCGGCTGTCTTCCCGTCCGCACTTCGGACAGACCGTCTGGCGGAAACCTTCCAGTTCCGCAAGCGGAGACCGCCCGCCCTCCAGCAGGTCCACATTTTCAGGCAGCAGGATCGGCAGTTCATCCTCGGGCACGGGCACCGCACCGCAATCTTCGCAATGGACCACCGGAATCGGAGCCCCCCAATAGCGCTGGCGTGAAATGCCCCAGTCGCGCAACCGGAAATTGACGGTCTTGCGCCCCAAGTCATGATCATCGAGATAGCTGGCAATCGCCTCCATGGCCTCGCGGTTGGGCAACCCATCGAATTCGCCCGAGTTCACCATGATGCCGTCCTGGGAAAAGGCTTCCGTCATGGTCGCCGCATTCAGCGGTTCGTCTTCCCGGTCGATCACCACAACAATATCGAGTCCGTATTTGCGTGCAAAATCGAAATCGCGCTGATCGTGGGCGGGAACCGACATGACGGCCCCGGTGCCGTATTCCATCAGGGCAAAATTGGCCGAATAAATCGGCATCCGGCGGCTGTTCATGGGATTGATGCAATAAGCGCCGGTGAAAACGCCCTCCTTTTCATAATTTTCCAGGCCGCGATCCGAGCGATCCTGCATCGCGATGCGCTCCACGAAAGCGCGCACATCTTCTTCCTGAGGCGTATTCCGGGAAAGCTCGCTGACCAGGGGATGCTCCGGCGCCAGACACATGAAGGTCGCCCCGAACACCGTATCATGTCGCGTGGTAAACACGGTGATAACCTCTTCCGAACCTTCTATGGGGAATCGGATCTGGGCGCCCAGGCTTTTCCCGATCCAGTTCTTCTGCATGGTGAGAACCTTGTCGGGCCATCCCGGGAGTTCGTCACAATGAACCAAAAGGTCCTCGGCATAATCCGAAATCCGGAAGAACCACTGCCACAGTTTTTTCTGGCGGACCTGCTGCCCGCACCGCCAGCACAGACCGGCCTCCACCTGCTCGTTGGCCAGCACCGTCTGACAGGGATCGCACCAGTTGACGAAAGATTCCTTGCGATAGGCCATGCCTTTTTCTAACATTTTGAGAAACAGCCACTGTTCCCAGCGGTAATATTCCGGACGGCAGGTGGCAATTTCCCGGCTCCAGTCATACGAGAACCCGATACGCTGCAATTGCTCGCGCATGGCATCGATATTGGCGTACGTCCATCGGGCCGGATGGGTGTTGTTGGCAATGGCGGCATTTTCGGCCGGCATGCCAAAAGCGTCCCAGCCCATGGGGTGCAGAACATTGAATCCGCGCATGCGTTTATACCGGGCGACGACATCGCCGATCGTGTAGTTGCGCACATGGCCCATGTGAATTTTGCCCGAGGGGTAGGGAAACATTTCCAGCAGATAATATTTTTCACGGGCAGGGTCATCGTCGACTTTGAACAGGTCCGAAGCGTTCCAACGCTGCTGCCATTTGGTCTCGATCGCCTGGGGATCGTAACGCTCTTCCATGATGTTTACACGCCTCCGAATGAATCAACGTTTTCGCGGTCTTGAATCAGGCGGGCCAATGGTTCAGGGCCGCCCAAGACCTCATGGGCAATTGATCTCCATGCCATAATGCATCATAAATAGCAACCCGCGGTCCTTGTATCGCGGCGCAAGGACACGCCACCGCAAATGCAGCCCGACACAGGCCAGGGTCGTGTTGATTCCCGTCGTCGCCTTGGGCAGCGGTTGGCTCGACGCCTAAAAATGTTTGACTTGATGTCGACAATTGCCTATTTATACCGTTTACATAAAAAAGATCGATCCATGCGAACGTATATTCAGCGGATGTCATCACGAAAGCGATTGTCCGGGCGGAGGACAATAACGCAGGCATCGATAACGATACTGAATTCCAGACGACGACCGCCCGCCGGGTAAAACCCGACGGGCGAAAACGCAACAATTTCATTAGGGGCAAACGACACGGCGGCTAAATGGCCAGCAATTACCGTCATTTCTATCTTCCGACAGGCCGGAAACCGTTTCCCCGAACCATTCATTTTCCCGCCACACGATTCACAAGGAAACCACTTATATGAGCAGCAAGATTCTGATCAACGCCGTTGACATGGAAGAATGTCGCATCGCCAAAGTTAAGGATAGTACCCTGGAAGAATTCCAGATTGAAAGTGCCGGCATCGAAATTACGCAGGGCAACATTTACAAGGCCAGCATCAGCCGGATTGAACCCAGTCTGCAGGCGGTTTTTATGGATTACGGCGCCGCGCGCAACGGGTTCCTCCAAATTCAGGAAATCCATCACGACTATTATCACGACGTGGCGGGTAGCGGACAGGATATCGCGCGCCTGGTGCGCAAGGACCAGGAAATGCTGGTCCAGGTGGTCAAAGACCCCTTCATGAACAAGGGGGCCATGCTGACCACGAACTTGAGCCTCGCAGGACGCCTGATGGTTCTCATGCCGGGGAATGAAACCTGCGGCATTTCGCGCAAGATCGAAGAAGAGGAAGAGCGCCAACGTCTCAAAGATATCATCAATACGCTCGCCATGCCGGAAGGATTCGGCGTCATCGTGCGAACCATTGCGGAAGGCGCCACTAAAACCGCCATCACCAAAGATTTTACCTATCTGATGCGTCTGTGGAAAACCATTAAAGACCGTGTGATGGATGTCGAAGCCCCTCACCTGCTGTACAAGGAGCGCAATCTGGTGGTGCGTACGATTCGCGACTACTTCACTTCGGACGTCTCTGAAATCCTGGTTGACGACCCCGCCGTTTATCAGGAAATAAAGGACTTCATCAAAATCATATCCCCCAAACAGACCAAAATCGTCAAACAGCACAAAGCCGCCAAACCCATCTTCACCCGGTTCCAGTTGGAAAGCCAGATTGCCATGGTCTACGAAAGTCGGGTACCGCTGAAATCCGGGGGATCGATTGTCATAGCCCAGACCGAGGCCCTGGTCGCCATCGACGTCAACTCCGGCAAAGCCACCCAGAAAGGCTCTATCGAAGAAACCGCCCTGCTTACCAACCTGGAAGCGGTGGAAGAAGTAGCACGGCAGTTGCGACTGCGCGACCTGGGCGGGCTCATCGTCGTCGACCTGATCGACATGCGTGACCGCAAAAATCGAAGCGAAGTTGAGCGGGCTATGAAAACCCATCTAAAAAGCGATAAAGCCCGCACCAAGGTGGGCCGCATATCGCGCTTTGGCCTGCTTGAAATGTCACGACAGCGCATCCGCCCCTCCATTGAATTCAGCAGCTATCAGCAGTGCGAACATTGTCGGGGCAAAGGTCAGGTTCCCTCGACCGAAACCCTTGGGGTCGCCTTTTTGCGAAAACTCAGCCTTGAAAGCCTTAAATGTGATATTAAGACCATGAAAGGACGGGTTCCCGCCAGCGTGGCGGATTACCTGCTCAACCGCAAACGTAAAGAATTGACGGACCTGGAAGAAAAACGTAATCTCATTATACGGATTGAAACCGACGAAAATATGGTGCCCGGCGACAGCCAAATCACCTGCGCGTAAATCGAGCACCACTTTCGGCAGAACCGCTGAAAATTGGAGCCATGATTGCCCGGCGACCACGGGCACATCCGCACATGGCGGAAGGACGAATCCATGGCAGGACATCGCAAAAGTCGCAAGACCAGCTCCCTGGTCATCATTGCCCTGGCCGGCCTTATTCTTTTGGCCGTTCTGGTGGCGATAAAAATCCTGATGGAGCCCCAGATCATCGTACGCGAAGACGAGCCCACCCCGAACGCCAACACGCCATCGACCGTGACGGCACCCGCGGAAAAGGAAACCGCCGTCATCGATTATGGTAAACTGGCATCGGATGACGATCTGCAATCTCTCATGGCCCAACGCAAAGAGGACTACGATGTCGGTGAAGGTATCGATATCATTGCCCGAACGGACGAAATGGTCCAAATCGGCGACACGACCGTTTCCATGAAAGAACTGCAGAAACAAATTCAGTTAAAGCTGGGGGAAATTGGGGAAGAAACCATCGGCCCCGACGGCCAGCCCCTGGCCCAAGCGACCGAGAGTTACGGTATCTATATCGTACAACCCGGCGACAACATCTGGAATATCCACTTTCGTTTTCTAAAGGATTATTTCAGCCGCCGGAACATCACCCTGTCGTCGGTAGCGGACGAACCCGTGAAGCAGGGATATAGTTCAGGCGTTGGCAAATTACTGAAATTTTCCGAAAACATGGTATACATTTACAACATCATAGATAAGCAGTTTAGCGAAAACCTGAATTTGATCGAACCCCAATCCAAGATCGTGATCTATAAAATGGACCGCGTGTTCGCCTTTCTCGAACAAGTGGACTACAAAAACATCAATCACCTCCGGTTTGACGGCGATACGCTCTGGATACAGGCGGATTGACACACCCCGCTTATAAATAAGACGCCTAGCGCAACCATGTGCGCCGGTCAGACACACCGGCCATGGATTGAATCGCCGGTGGGTTCACCGGAAATAAGAAGTGTTTGACCTCGCGGTACATTTACAGTATATGAGCGCCATTTTATTCTGCTGACGATTGTTGAACCAATGGGGAAGCGCACCAGTTGGGTGCTCTTCTTCGAATGCGGACCCCAGCCCAAGGCCTTAGCGGCCAGCATTCAGAGGCATCCGCATCATCATCCCAAGGAGGTTTTATCTTGACAGGTATCGCATATGCAATGGGTCAGGGAGGTGCTGCCGGACAGGGTGCCGGCGGTTTTGGCGGGTTAATCCCCATTATTCTAATGTTTGTGATTTTTTATTTTCTGCTGATTCGCCCCCAGCAGAAGCGTAACAAAGAGCAGAAGGAAATGATCACAAACCTCAAGAAAGGGGATCGCATCATCACCAATGGCGGCATCTATGGCCGAATCACGGGCCTCGATGAAACCACCCTCACCGTGGAAATCGCCGACAAGGTGCGCATCAAAATGGTACGGGGCAATGTTTCCGCCCTTGCCCAAAGTGCGGCCCCGGCCGCCCCTGCTAAAAAGGAAAAAGATACT
>CAWKLN010000018.1:0-25268 GCA_963850465.1 uncultured delta proteobacterium | reverse complement strand
ACCAGCCTTTGATCTACCGGCTTTCGGGCGATGTCTTCAGCCTGCACGTGGACCCGGAGTTTGCCAAAATGTCGGGATTTGAAAAACCGATCATGCACGGCCTCTGCACGCACGGGTTCGCCTGCCGGGCGCTGGTCGACACCCTGATTCCGGGAGCGCCGGAAAAGGCGCGCCGCATGGCCTGCCGTTTTTCCAAAACCCTCTATCCGGGGGTGCCGCTCAAGACCCTGATCTGGAAAACCGAAGACGGCCAAGCGCTGTGGCGGACGCTCAATACCGAGACCGGCGAGATCGTGATCGATAACGGCATCTTCGAATATGGCGAGATCCCCAAGCGCGAAATCCGTTTTGACGGCCGGGTGGCCATTGTCACCGGGGCCGGCGCGGGTCTGGGAAAAGCGTATGCGCTGGAACTGGCCCGTCGTGGCGCCAAGGTGGTGGTCAACGACCTGGGCGGGGCCCGGGACGGGTCCGGTGACGGCTCGGCGGCGCCGGCCGACCAGCTGGTAAGCGAAATCAAGGCGGCCGGCGGCGAGGCCGTGGCCAACTACGACAACGTGGCCACGGCGGAGGGTGGTGAAAACATCGTCAAGACCGCTGTGGACGCCTTCGGCACGGTGGATATCCTCATCAACAACGCCGGCATCCTGCGCGACAAAAGCTTTGTCAAGATGGCACCGGAGAACTGGGATTCGGTGCTCAAGGTCCACCTGCACGGGGCCTACAACGTGAGCCGGCCCGCTTTCGCCATCATGAAAGAAAAAGGTTACGGACGCATCGTGATGACCACCTCGGCCGCCGGCCTGTACGGCAATTTCGGCCAGAGCAACTACACCGCGGCCAAGCTGGCGCTGGTGGGGTTCATGAACACCCTCAAGATCGAAGGCCAGAAATACGACATCAAAGTCAATACGATTGCGCCCGTGGCGGCTTCGCGGCTGACCGAGGATATTCTTCCCCCGGACCTGTTCGAAAAACTCAAGCCGGAGTTCGTCACCCCCATGACGCTTTTTCTCTGCTCGGACGACTGCCCGGTGACCGGCAATATCTACAACGTGGGCATGGGTTTCTACAACCGGGCGGCGTTTGTCACGGGGCCGGGGGCGGTGCTCACCGATGGCGAGAAGATTCCCGAAGTGGAGGCCATCGTGGACAACCTGAACAAGCTTGTCGACCCTCGAGGGCGGCAAGGAATATTTCGAACTCAACGAACAGGTCGGCGATATCATGGCGGCGTTTGCGCCTAAAACGGACGCCACGGCCGGTGGCGCGAAGACCGGCGGTGTCTCGGTCGGCGACATTTTCGAGGCCCTGGGCAAAAGCTTCAAGGCCGAAGCCGCAGCCGGGGTCGACGTTGTTTTCCAGTACAATATCTCCGGAGACGGGGGCGGTGACTGGTACACGGCCATCAAAGACCAGGCCTGCACCGTCGAAGCGGGCGCGCATGCCAAGCCCTCGTGCACCCTGAAAATGGCGGCCCCGGATTTTATAGCCATGATGAGCGGGAAACTGCCGGCCATGCAGGCCTTTACTTCGGGCAAACTGGTGATCGAAGGCGACATCATGAAGTCGCAACTCATCGAGAAGCTGTTCAAAGTTTAAACGTGGGTTCCACTTTAAACGGCAAACGGCATGCGACCCTGCAACGCATTTAAATTTGAGAAGCGCGTTCATTCAAGAAGGAGAGAAAAATGATAGGAATTACTTCTTTTGGCGCCTATATCCCGCGCTTGAGGTTGAGTCGCTCATCCATTGTACAGGGGATGGGCTGGTTCGCCCCCGCCATTATGGCGGTTTCCCAGGGGGAACGGTCCATGTGCAACTGGGACGAAGATTCCATCACCATGGCGGTGGCCGCCGCCCGGGACTGCCTGGTCGGTGCGGACAAGGCCAAGCTCGACGCCCTTTACCTGGCCTCCACGACCCTGCCTTTCGCGGATCGCCAGAATGCCGGCATCGTGTCGGCCGCCATGAATTTGCCCGAAGAAATCATCACGGCCGATTTCACGGCCGCCCAGAAAGTGGCCACCACCGCCCTGATCACGGCGCTGGAATCGATTCAGGGCGGGAACCGGAAGAATATCCTGGTGGCGGCCAGCGACAAACGCGAAACCAAGGCGGCCTACTTTTACGAAATGTGGTTCGGCGACGGGGCCGCCGCCCTCACGGTGGGCGATGAAGACGTCATCGCCGAATACCTTGGATCCTATTCGTTTTCCTGCGATTTCGTGGATCACTACCGGGGGTCTTTCAACCAGTACGACTATGTCTGGGAAGAACGCTGGACACGGGATTTCGGCTACGGCGAAATCATCCCCAAAGCCGTCAAGGGCTTGTTCGACAAACTGGGCATCAGCATGGACGACGTGGACAAGCTGGTCTATCCCTGCTTTTTTAAAGGGGACCACAAGAAGATCGCCAAGCAACTGGGCGCGACGCCCGAAAAGCTGGTGGACAACATGCACGAGGTCTGCGGCGAAACCGGTGCCGCGCATGCCTTCATGATGTTCATCGCCGCCCTGGAACAGGCGCAACCCGGCGAGCGCATCCTGCTGGTGGGGTTCGGGCAGGGCGCCAATGCGCTCTACTTCAAGGTGACCGACAACATCCAAAAGATGGCGGCCCGTAATGGTGTGGCCGGATCCCTGGCCAACAAGAAGACCACCGACAATTATCTGAAATGGCTCAAGTTCCGCGACCTGCTCAAGACCGAAATGGGCATCCGGGCCGAAGCGCCCACCCAGACGGCCACCACTGTGTTGTGGCGCAAGAACAAAATGATCCTGGGCCTGGTGGGCGGCAAATGCCGGGAATGCGGCACCCCCCAGTATCCCAAGATGGATTTCTGCGTCAACCCGGCCTGCGGCGCCCTGCACAGCCAGGACGACTACGAATTCGCCGATGCCCCGGCCAAGGTCAAGACCTTTACCGGCGACATGCTGGCCATATCGGTCGATCCGCCGGCCATCTACGGCATGGTCCAGTTCGACGACGGCGGCCGCCTCATGGCCGATTTCACCGACTGCGAACTGGCTGAGGTGAAGGTCGGGCTGCCGGTGCGGATGGCGTTCAAAAAGAAGGCCCAGGACCGGGAGCGCGGGTTCGTCAACTACTTCTGGAAGGCGGTGCCGGCACCGGGCGCCATCGAAGCCATGAACAAAGTGCGCTTCGACGGCCGGGTGGCCATCATCACCGGCGCCGGGGCCGGGCTGGGGCGGGTCTACGCCCTGGAACTGGCCAAACGGGGGGCCAAAGTCGTGGTCAACGACCTGGGCGGTCCCCGGGACGGGTCCGGTGCCGGATCAAGTTCGCCGGCCGAGCAGGTGGTCAAGGAAATTCAGGCGCTGGGCGGCGAGGCCGTGCCCAACTTTGACAACGTGGCCACCGTGGCCGGCGGCGAAAACATCGTCCAGACCGCCCTGGACGCCTTTGGCAGCGTGGACATCGTGATCAACAACGCCGGGATCCTGCGGGACAAGAGCTTCACCAAGATGACGCCGGAAAACTGGAACGCCGTGATCGACGTCCATCTCAACGGCGCCTACAACGTCACCCGGCCGGCCTTCAAGATCATGAAGGAAAAGGCTACGGCCGTATCGTCATGACCACCTCGGCGGCCGGCATGTACGGCAACTTCGGCCAGACCAACTACTCGGCCGCCAAACTCGGCCTGGTGGGACTCATGAACACCCTGAAGCTGGAGGGCCAGAAATACAACATCAAATGCAACACCATCGCGCCCATTGCCGCCTCGCGTCTGACCGAAGACATTCTGCCGCCGGACCTGCTGGAGAAGATGAAACCCGAATTCGTGGCCCCCATGGTGATCTACCTGTGCAGCGAGGAATGCCAGCCCAGCGGAGAAATCTTCAATGCCGGCATGGGCTACTACAACCGGGCGGCGGTCATGACGGGCCGCGGGGTCCATCTATCAGATAAAGAACTCCCGACCGTCGAGACGATCGCCGACAACTTCGATGCCATCAATTCGCTGGCCGGGGCCAGGGAACTGGGGGACGCCAACGCGGCCCTGATGGATCTCATGACGCCGCCGGCCGCGCCGGAAGGGGAGAAGACATCCCCCTCCCCCGAGGGCGGCAACGACATGGACATTCAGGCCGTCTTCGACAACATGGCGTCCACCTTCAAGCCCGAGGCGGCCGCCGGTGTCGATGTGGTCTTCCAGTTCAACATTTCCGGCCGCGCCGGGGGCGACTGGTCGGCCGTGATCAAGGACGGGGCCTGCACCATCGCGGCCGGTCAGCACGACAAACCGGTCTGCACCCTGAAGATGGCGGATGGCGACTTTGCCGCCATGATGCGCGGCAAGCTGCCCGCCATGCAGGCCTTCACCTCCGGTAAACTGGTGATCGAAGGGGATATCATGAAATCCCAGCTTCTCGAAAAACTGTTTCAGTTTTAACGGCGCTGACCGGTTGGCAAAAAAAGATGCGGCCTGGCCGCTCAAATGAACCAATTCCAGACAAAACTGGATCCAGGGAGGAAACAGTATGGCCACGGGAATAAAAGATAAAGTAGCGATCATCGGCATGGGGTGTTCCAAGTTCGGGGAGCGCTGGGACATGGGGGCCGAAGAGCTGATGGTGGAAGCCTTCGAGGAATGCATCGCGGATGCCGGCATTGAAAAAAAAGATATCGGGGCCGCCTGGCTGGGCACCTGTTTTGAAAGTATCAACGTGGGTCGGAGCGCCACCCCTTTGTCGCTGACCCTGCGCCTGCCCTTCATCCCGGTGACCCGGGTGGAGAACTTCTGCGCCACCGGCACCGAAGCCTTCCGGGGCGCGGTCTACGCCGTGGCTTCGGGGGCCTACGACATCTGCCTGGCGCTGGGCGTTGAAAAGCTCAAGGACACAGGCTACGGCGGCCTTCCCAGTTTCGTGGGGTCCGACTCCGGCACCCTGACATGGCAGTGGTTTCCGAACATCACGGCCCCCGGGTCGTTTGCCCAGCTGGCATCGGCCTACGGTGCCAAGTACAACGTGTCGGACAGGGATATCAAGGAGGCCATTGCGCACGTGTCGGCCAAAAGCCATGCCAACGGGGTCAAGAATCCCAAGGCGCATCTGCGCAAGGCCGTGACCAAGGAACAGATCATGGCTTCCCCCATCATCGCGCACCCCCTGGGGCTTTTCGACTGCTGCGGGGTCAGCGACGGGGCGGCCTGCGCCATCGTCACGACGCCGGAGATCGCCAAAAAACTCGGCAAGAAAGACCTTGTTTCGGTCAAGGCCCTTCAGCTGGCGCTGAGCAGTGGCGAAGAGATGTCCTACGGCGACTGGGATGGCGCTCATTTCATGACCACCACCAAGGCCAGCACCATGGCCTATAAGGAAGCCGGTATCACCGATCCCCGCAAAGAGATCTCCATGATGGAAGTCCACGACTGCTTTTCCATCACCGAACTGGTTACCATGGAAGATCTGCACATCTCCGAGCGGGGCCGGGCCTGGCGGGATATCCTGGACGGTGTCTACGATATCGACGGCGAGGTGCCGTGCCAGGTGGACGGTGGCCTGAAATGCTTCGGCCATCCCATCGGGGCTTCGGGCTTGCGCATGATCTACGAGATGTATCTTCAGCTCCACGGCCGGGCCGGGGAACGGCAGCTGGAAAACCCGACCTTCGGTCTGACCCACAATCTGGGGGGCTTTCCGGCCATGAACGTATGCAGCATTTCCATCGTGGGCAAGTACGCCTAGTATCGTCGGCACGTGTGGGGGAGGAGATGAAACCATGGTTGAGCTGAATCGGTCCCAGAAGCAAATTCAGAAAGCGGCCAACGATTTTGCCAGGGGGGAGTTCGACAAGGACCAGGCCCTTGCGATGGAAAGCGCCAATGCATTCCCCGAGGACATCTGGAAAAAAGCGGCGGATCTGGGGTTTATCGGTGTTCATTTTCCCGAGGCCTGTTCCGGCGGCGGGATGGGAATACTGGATGCCTGCCTGATTTCCGAAGCATTTTGCCGCAAGGATTCGAGCATCGGGACGGCCCTGGCCCTCTCGGCCAGCGGGGCCGAGTGCCTGGTGCGCTTCGGCGCTGCGGCCACGCAGGCGGCCTTTCTGCCGCGCATCGCCGAAGGAGAGCTACGCTGCGGCTACGGATTTTTTGAATCCGGCTGCCGCTCGAACCTGGCCGGAGTGGAAACCACGGCCGTCAAAGAAGCGGATCAGTGGGTCATCAACGGCAGCAAGTCCCATGTCCTGAACGGCGGTACCGACAGTGTCTATATCGTCCTGTGCCGGACCGACCCGGACGCATCCCCGGAAAAAGGGCTGAGCCTGTTCGTGGTGGAAGGCGACCGGGAGGGCATCGCGGTGCGCCAAGCGGGGCGCAAACTCGGGGCCAACATGATCGTCACGGCCGATTTGTCTTTCACCGACGTTCGTATACCGGCCGCCAACCTGCTGGGCCGGGAGGGCCGGGGGCTGGCCCAGGCCGAAGCCTTTTTCGAGGAAGCCGGCATCCTGATCGCGGCCCAGTGTCTGGGAACGGCGGCCGGCGCCTTTGACCGAGCGCTGGCCTATGTCAAGGAAAGGGAGCAGTTCAATCGCAAACTGGCCGTCTTTGAAATCACCCGGCAAAAGATTGCCGAGATGGCCATGAAAGTCGAACAGGCCCGACTGATGACCTATGAAGCGGCCCGGCGCTGCGATGCGGGCCAGGGACTGGAAAAATTCGGCACCATGGCGCGCCTCACGGCGGCCCGGGCGGCGGTGGAAGTCGCCGACGAGGCCATTCAGCTTTTGGGCGGCTACGGTTACATGAAGGAGTCGGAGGTGGAGCGGTTCTATCGGGATGCCAAGGTGGCCGACCTGACCCTGGGCGGGACGATCCATTTAAAAAACAAGATCGCCGCCAGCGTCATCGGAAAGCTAAAATAGTGTCCGTCCAGAAATGGTCTTTTTGGCCCTGATCTTCGTTCTCCGCGGGTTTAGCGGTTGCGGCGTACATGCGTACGCCTCACCGTACCCTTGCGGCCTCGATCAGAACCAAAAATCCACATTTCTGAATCGGACACGCTTGTGCCATCATTGATGGATGGACACCGTAAAAGGAGCAGTGCTTCATGGACATTCTCACCTATTCGGAAGCGCATCACCGGTTCCGTGAGCGATTGCGCAAGTTCTGCGAAACCGAAATCATACCCCAGGTGGAACAGTGGGAAACCGACCACATCGTCCCCCGGGAGATCTGGCAGAAGATGGGGCGCGGCGGTTTCCTGTGCCCCACCCTGCCGGCGGCCTATGGCGGCATCGGGGGGGATTTCATCCACTGCCTGATCGTCACCGAAGAACTTTCCAGGACCATGCAGACCGGCCTGGCAGCCGGGCTGCACAGCGATGTGGTGGTCCCCTATATTGAATCTTTCGGGTCGGACGAACTAAAGCGAAAATACCTGCCCGGGTGCGTCTCCGGGGATTGCATCACGGCCGTGGCCATGACCGAACCGGACGCCGGCAGCGATCTGGCCGGCATGCAGACGACGGCCGTGGAAGATGGCGACGCGGTGATCCTGAACGGCTCCAAGACGTTTATTTCCAACGGCGTGATCTGCGATCTGGTGGTGCTGGCCGCCAAGGACCCGGCCGTGGAAAACAAACATCAGGCGGTATCGCTTTACGTGGTGGAGGCCGGCACCCCCGGATTCGCGAAAGGCACCCAGCTGGAAAAAATGGGCTGGCACAGTCAGGATACGGCCGAACTGTTTTTCAACAACTGCCGGATTCCCAAGCGCAACCGGCTGGGCGAAAAAGGTGCGGGTTTTTTCATGCTGATGGGCAAGCTTCAGCAGGAACGTCTGGTTTGCTGTATGGGCGGGGTGGTGGGAGCCGAAAGAATCCTGGAATACACCATGGCGCACTGTCGGAAAACAATGGCGGGCGGCAAACCGCTGTCCAAGTCCCAGGCCGTGCAGTTCGCCCTGGTGGAGATGGCCACCGAAGCCAAACTGGGACGCACCTTCATGGAAAAACTGATCGCCGACCACATGGCGGGTGAGAATATCATTGTGGAGACCTCCATGGCCAAATACTGGGCCACGGATCTGGCCAACCGCACGGCCAATCGCGCCATGGACATCGTGGGTGAATACGGGGCGCTGGAAGCCTGCCCCCTGGCCCGCGGTCTGCGTGATGCCCGGGTCATGTCGATCTTCGCCGGCACCAACGAAATCATGAAAGGGATCGCCGCCAAATTCATGGGATTGTAAGTAAGGCGCATCCGCATCCGGTATCGGATGACGTCAGGCAATTTACTTCTAAGGATCATTCCCAAGAATGTTGGAGTGATCCTGAGGGTTCAAGGAATCAAGGATTCAAGGGTTCAAGTGAAATGCTAAAAAATTACAAAGAGTTGAATGTCTGGCAAAAGTCATACGAACTCTGTTTGAAGATCTATGGGATAACCACTAAATTTCCAAATGAAGAAAGATACGGTCTGACTTCACAGATCAGAAGATCGGCGGTGTCAATTCCATCGAATATAGCGGAAGGTTATGGAAGAAAGACAACGGCGGATTACATTCGGATGCTTTACATTTCATATGGTTCGGTTTGCGAACTGGAAACCCAGATTTTATTAGCAGGGGATTTAGGTTTCATTGACAGGGATAATTTGGGCGCCATCAAAAAGAATCTTGCCGAAGTCGAAAGAATGTTAAAAGCGCTGATAAAATCCTTAGAGAACAAATCCTTGAATCCTTGACCCCTTGAATCCCTGGACCCTCTTCACCAACTGAACTGGAGAAGAACCACTTTTAAAAGGCGTTCGGCCATGGATATCCTGCACTACACTGAAGCACAGCATGAATTCAGAACAAGGCTGCGCGCCTTCATGGACAGGGAAGTGGTGCCCCATATCGAAACCTGGGAAGCCGATCACAAAGTCTCCCGGGCGGTGTGGCGGAAAATGGGCCGGGAAGGATTTCTCTGTCCGACCCTGCCCAAGGCATACGGAGGATTGGGTGGTGATTTTCGTTATGCGGTGATCGGCATCGAGGAAATCTCACGCACCAACCACGGGGGACTGGGGGCACCGCTGCACAGCGATATCGTCGTGCCGTATATCATGTCCTACGGCAATGAATCGCAAAAACAAAAATTTCTTCCCGGCTGCGCCTCCGGCGACATCGTCACGGCGGTGGCCATGACCGAACCGGGTGCCGGCAGTGACCTGAGCAGCATGACGGCCACGGCCGAAGAAGATGGCGGGCAGCTGGTTTTGAACGGCGCCAAAACATTCATTTCCAACGGCATTCTCTGCGATCTGGTGATTGTGGCGGCCCGCGATCCCCATGAAGAAAATCCCCACCAGGCCATCTCGCTTTACCTGGTGGAAGACGGCACCCCCGGCTTCGCGAAAGGCAATCAACTCGACAAGATGGGCCTGCACAGCCAGGACACGGCCGAACTGTTTTTTTCCGATTGCCGGATTCCGGCGGAAAATCGTCTGGGCCAGAAGGGCATGGGATTTTTGATGCTCATGGACAAACTTCAGCAGGAACGCCTGGTCACGGCGGTCATGGGAATCGCCGTGGCCGAGTTCATGCTGGACTGGACCATGGCCCATTGCAAAAAGACCACCACCTCGGCGGGCCGGTCCCTGACCCGCTCCCAGGCCGTGCAGTTCGCTCTGGTGGAAATGGCCACCGAAGTCAAACTGGGCCGCACCTTCGTGGACAAGCTGGTGGTCGAACACGTGGAAGGCAACAACGTCATCGTGGAAACCTCCATGGCCAAATACTGGTGCACGGACCTGGGCAAACGGGTGGCCGGCCGCTGCCTGGATCTCATCGGCGAATCCGGCAGCCTGGAGCAGGGCCCCCTGGCCCGTGGGTTCCGGGACGTGCGGGTGATGTCGATCTTTGCCGGCACCAATGAAATCATGAAGGGGATTGCGGCCAAGTTCATGGGGTTATAGATGCGTCGCGTCTATCGGGATTATGGCAGGTGGTCGGGCGAACTGCCGGGTTAACAGAAAACAGGGAGAACAAGATGATTCGTACGCGCATCACTGAAATGCTGGGCATCCGCTACCCCATCATCGGCGGAACCATGATGTGGATTTCCAATGCCGATTTTGTGGCCGCCATCTCCAATGCCGGCGGGCTCGGCATTCTGGCTTCGGCCATCTACGCGTCCAAAGAAGAATTCGGGGCGGCCATCGACCGCATTCAGGAGCTGACCGACAAGCCCTTTGCAGTCAACCTGAATCTCTTCCCGAGCATGCGCCCGATCGACAACAATGACTACCTGGACGTGCTGATCGCAAAAGGGGTGGGCATCGTGGAAACCTCGGGCCATGCCGCCCCCGAGGACCTGTGTGGCCGGTTCAAGCAGGCCGGCCTGAAATGGATCCACAAATGCGTCGGGGTCCGTTATGCCCGCAAGGCCCAGAGCCTGGGTGCGGACGTGATTACGGTGGTCGGCTATGAAAACGGCGGCGCCACGGGTAAGCTCGACATCGGCACCCTGGTTCTGGTGCCCACCGTGGTGGATGCCGTGGATCTTCCGGTGATCGGCGGTGGCGGTGTTTCCGACGGCCGGGGGGTGGCGGCCGTTCTCTCCCTGGGAGCCGAGGCGGTCATCATCGGCACCCGGCTGCTGGTCACACAGGAATGCCCCATTCATGACAATCTCAAACGCTGTCTGCTCGATGCCACGGAACTCGACACGATGCTGATCATGCGCTCCATCAATGCCACCCATCGGGTCTGGACCAATGCATCGGCCCTCAAGTGTGCCGAACTCGAGGCGGCCCAGGCCGATTTTTTTGAAGAGATCTACCCGGTGGTCTCCGGCGAGAACGCCAAGCAAATGTACACCGCCGGTGACAAGGACTGCGGCATTCTCTCCGTGGGCCAGGGGATCGGCATCTGCGGCGACATCCCGACCGTGGCCGATCTCTTCGACCGGATGATGGCCGGGGCGGAGGTGAGCCTCGGGCGATTTGCGTCATGCTGAAAGCTTGCTGGGGGGATGCGCATCGGTAGAAGGATTTGAAAGGGTTCAGCGTCACGGCGAGATGTGTTTTTTCGATTGTTCATTTTCTTCCGCGTGGAAGAAAACGAACCAAAAGAAGACGCCCGTGTCCCGCGGCGCTTCTCGCTTCCCTGCGCCTCGCCGACACGGTCGGAGCACGCGGAAACTCGCCCGCCTTTCGGCAGGCTCAGACAGTCCGCGTGCTTTTATCCGTCCGCATCGTCGATGCTCGGCGCGGGACAAAGGGAATAGGACCAAAACCCTTAAAATGTTTTCAGACCGCCCTTGGGGGGCGACCCTGAGACCTTCCGCTCTGCGGATGAAAAGTAAATCTTGTTTCTGTGTTTGCTTTGATACGAGGAGGAAACATGATCCCCACAGGTGCCCTTGCGGGTGTTACCGTCCTGGACCTCTCCCGTCTTCTGCCGGGGCCATTCTGTTCCATGATCCTGGCCGATCACGGCGCCCGGGTCATCGCCATCGAAGACCGCAAGCAGTATGCGGCCGATGGCCTCTTCCTGCCCAATGTCTGCCGCAACAAGCAGCACATGGCCCTCGATTTGAAATCGGAATCGGGCAAGGAAATCTTTTTCAAGATGGTGGCCCAGGCCGATGTGATCCTGGAAGGCTTTCGCCCCGGTGTGGTTGAACGCCTGGGGGTCGATTACGACACGGTTCGAAGCGTCAAACCGGACATCATCTACTGTTCCGTGACCGGCTACGGTCAGACCGGTGCTTTCCGGGACCGGGTCGGCCACGACGCCAACTACCTGGGATATGCCGGCGTGCTCAACATGATCGGCGCGGCCCATCAGCCCCCCTCCATTCCCGGTGTCCAGATCGCCGACATGGCCGGCGGTGGCATGAACGCCGCCATCGGCATCCTGCTGGCCCTTTTTTCCCGTGAGAAAACAGGCCAAGGCCAGTATGTGGACATTTCCATGACCGACGGCATGCTGGGCCTGCTTCCGGTGGCCCTCTACTGGAAAGCCTTGACCGGGGAGACGCCGCGCCGCGGCGACAACATGCTCTCCCACCGCTATGCCTGCTACAACACTTACGAAACCGCGGACGGCCGCCACATGGTGGTGGGGGCCGTGGAGGCCAAGTTCTGGAAGGCCATCTGCGAACGGCTGGAACTCTCCCAGTACGCCGCCCATCAATACGATGACGCACGGCGCGAGGAGATCGTGGCGGCCTTCCGCGACACCTTCCGCAGGAAGACCATGGCCCAGTGGGAGGAAGCATTGGCCGATCTGGACCTGTGCGTCAGCGGCATCCGCACCGCCGACGAAGCCATTGACTTTCCCCTGTTTCGCGAAAGGGAGATGTTCGTCGAAGCGCCCGGGGCCGACGGACATCCTGAAACGACGATCGGCGTATCGGTCAAGCTGAGCCGCACGCCCGGGGCGGTGCGCACCGCATCGGTGCGGTTCGGGCAGGACACGGAACAGATTCTTGCCGAACTGGGCTACAGCCCGGAGCGGATTGCCGAGTTTGCTGAAACGGGCGTCACCTGAAATCGTGCGGATTATTGCAGCACCGGCCGTTGGGCTGAAACCAAATGGGTATATTGAACCGACGACGCGATAGACAAAATGCCCGTCATCCCGGCAGATCCCGGATCAAGTCCGGGAGGGATCTTTTCGCAAACACCGTCAATTCTTGAATAGATTCCGGCCTGCGCCGGAATGACGTCCTTGGGAAGTTAATTGTCATCGTGTAAATTGCCGGATTAATAACCGCGGAGGATGGGAAATGACGGAAAAAGTATTCGAGGTACAGCGGATCGGTGCCGTGGCCCGCTGCAGCATGAACTGCCCGGAGAAGATGAACGCCCTGAGTCAGGCAACAGGCGCGCCGATGGTTGAAGAGATCAGCAAGATTAATGGCTGATGACACGGTTTCGGTTATCGTCCTGCGGGCCGAGGGCGATAACTTCTGCACCGGCTCGGATCTGGATTTGCTGGGGGATAACCTGGATCCGGCCTATCTGTGTGCGTTGATGAAACGGATCAACGCGTTTCTATTGGATTTGCACCAGGGGCCCAAAATCATCATCAGCGAGGTGGACGGATACGCCCTGGGGGGCGGCCTGGGCCTGGCGTTGGCCTCCGATATCACGATCGCCACCGACCAGGCTAAATTCTGCTGCGGGTTCATCCGCATCGGCGCCGTGCCGGACATGGGGGTGACCTACTTTCTGACCGAACGGCTTGGCATGGCCAAGGCGAAAGAAGTCGCCCTGACCGGAGACATCATCGATGCCGGGCAGGCGCTGGAGATGGGCTTGATCAATCGCGTGGTTCCGCGTGAAGAGATCTCGGAAGCGGTGATGAAACTGGCCACCCGGATTGCCAAGGCCCCGCCCGAGGCCCTGGCCCTGACCAAACGGAATCTGAACCGGTCCCGTCATATCGATCTCCAGACAGCCCTTGATCTTGAGGCCCATATGCAGCCTCTGATGCTCCTGTCGGAGGACCACAAAGCGGCCATCAAAAAACTGTTCGGGTAGCAGGCCGCGTCTCTCGACATGGCAACCCGGCCGGTTGTTTCGCATCGTAAATCAAAGGAGGAGGATATGGGATTTGAACGCGCCTGGCACCAATGGTACCCGAAAGGCACCCCGCCGGTAGTTGACATCGAAGCGGTGACCATGCCGGAGGTCCTGGAAAGAACTTCCCGGGATTTTCCCGACAACACAGCCTATTTCTACATGGGAAAAAGTATTTCCTACCGGGAACTGAGCCGGCTGGTGAACATCTTTGCGAATGCCCTGCGTGACCTCGGTGTGGGCCCGGGTGACAAGGTCGGCATGCTGCTGCCCAATATCCCCCAGGTGATCATCGCCGATTGTGCGGTGTACCGGCTGGGTGCCGTCACGGTCATGAACAATCCGCTTTACACCGAGCGCGAACTGTTGCACCAGCTCAACGACTCGGAGACCACCACCCTGGTCACCCTGGATCTGCTCCTTCCGCGCGTGTTGAAAATACAGAAAGAGACCCGTGTCAAAACGATCATCACCTGCCACATCAACGACTACCTGCCCTTTCCCACGAAACAGCTGTTTCCCTTCGTGAAAAAGACCATGTTTCGCAAGGACGTCCCCCAGGAAGGCGTTTATCCTTTCATGCAGCTGATGGGTCGCTATCCCGACACCCCGCTGCCCAACAAGGCCGTGTGGGGTGACACCGCCGCCTTGCTTTATACGGGCGGCACGACCGGAGTCAGTAAAGGAGCGGAACTGACCCACGCCAATATCTCCTCGGTGGTGCAGCAGTTCAGCGCCTGGTTTCCGGACCTGAAGCGCGGCAGCCCCGAACGGCTTCTGGGCATCTACCCGATCTTTCATTCCGCCGGCTATTCGGTCAGCCAGAACCTGCTTATCTGGAACGGCTGGACAGGGGTCCTGGTGCCCCGGCCGGATCCGGTCGTGATCACCAAGCTGCTGAAAAAATACAAACCGTCTTTTCTTCCCGGAGTTCCCACCATCTTTGTGGGACTGCTGGGTCATGAACCATTTCGTAAAATGGATCTTTCCCATGTCAAAGGCTATTTTGCCGGCGCTGCCCCTCTGGCCGAAGACACCTTGAACCAGCTGCAAGGCCTGCACGGCGCCATCATCCACGATGTCTACGGCGCGACCGAAAATACGGCCTTTGCCACCTGCACGCCCTGGCACGGCCGGGTTAAAATCGGCACGGTGGGCGTCCCCCTGCCGAACACCGATCTGAAGCTTGTCGATCTCCAAACCGGGGCGACGATTTCGGAACCCGATCAGGACGGAGAGATCTGTATACGCGGCCCCCAGGTGATGAAAGGCTACTACAACAAACCCGAAGAGACCGCGGCCGTC
Source organism: uncultured delta proteobacterium (assembly GCA_963850465.1). Taxonomy (GTDB): domain Bacteria; phylum Desulfobacterota; class Desulfobacteria; order Desulfobacterales; family UBA5852; genus JABZFP01. The sequence goes on along the minus strand of CAWKLN010000018.1, from coordinate 10,408 downwards.
CTCAAGGACGGCTGGCTCTACCTGGGTGATATCGGAAGGCTGGACGAGGACGGCTACCTGACCATCGTGGACCGGAAAAAGGACATGATCGTGGCCGGCGGCTACAACATTTATCCCAAGGAGATCGATGAGGTGTTGATGGGGCACGCCAAGGTTCTGGAAGCTTGCACCATCGGGGTACCCGATGCCTACCGCGGTGAAACCGTCAAGGCCTACGTGGTCCCCGTGCCGGGCCAGGAACCGACGGAAACCGAAATCAAGACCTTCTGCCGAAGTCTTCTGGCGGCCTACAAGGTCCCGCAACAGATCATCATGATCGAGTGAACTGCCCAAGACCGCCGTCGGGAAAATCATGCGCAAAGAGGTCCGCAAAATGGATTTGAAACAGGAATGATGCACGTGCAACGGGCGGTTCCTGCTTCCCGGAACGTTACCATGGTCGCATGGCAACTCAGGGCCGCCCCGTTACGTTTTTCTGATCCGCGACGCCTGCCGGATGCACTCGAATGACAGTTGATGATGAAACATAAACGGCTTTACGAATACGCCCACCGGGATCTGGACCGCGAGGTGACCGCCATTGGGGGCCACTACCGCTTCTGCAAGGAGGCGCGAATCGTCTTCCGGGGCCGGCCGGTGCTTTACCTTGCCGGCTATGCCCTTTTTGACAGCACCTGCTGCGGCGTCGGGGGCTGTGGCTACGCCCTTGTTCAGGGCTTTGTCGATAACTGGAAATATCGAAACGATTCGGAGGGTTTCCCCATCTCACGCGTGGAGGAGATTGGCGAACCGGACTTCCAGGTGGAACTCGGGCGGTTGATCCAGGCTGAAGAGAAGGTACAACAGGTGGTCTTTCGCACCTGGTTGTCGCCCGGCGGGCATCCGGACGAGAGGGCGAACCCGTTAAGATCGCATCTTCATTGCGGTTCACAGCAGGCTGTAGGCAAATTTCTCAAAGACATCCTTGCCGAATTTCCCGGCCACCACATCCTCTTTGATGATCGTCAAGCCTTTGAGCGGATCCATGGCATTGCGGTAGGGCCGGTCGTCGTTGGTGAGGGCCTCGTAGCAATCGATCAGACCCACGATTTCCGCCACCGGGGTGATGTGGGTGATGCCGCGGGGATAGCCGGAGCCATCTTTTTTTTCGTGGTGCTGAAGGGCACAGAGCTTGATTTCCGAATAGGGGAACCGACAGGCGTCCAGGATGTTGTAGCCGATGGTGGGGTGGGCCTTGATGCGGTTGAACTCTTCATCGGTCAATTTTCGCGGGGCGCTCAGGATTTCGGCATTGATTCTTGTTTTGCCGATATCATGCAGCAGGGCGCTCAACCCCAGGATTTTCTTGTCTACCAGGGAATAGTTGGCGTGCGCGGCATAACCGATCGCCAGCGCCATCACGTTGACCGAATGCAAGGCGGAGGTGTAGTCGTTCCTGGATAATCCCAAAATACTACTTAAAATATTGGATTCATTGGCATAATCACTCACCAGGATGTTGACCGTCTCGGACAGGCCCTCCACGCTGCCGCTGCGGGGTTCCGAGAAGGTTTCTTCGACAATATTGACCAGGATTTTTTTGACGCTTTCCGGGTCCCCCGATTTGATATGGCCTTCCATCTGTTTGTTGAATTCGCGCTGGACTTCGCGGATGCTTCTCAATTTGTCGGTGTGTTTGATATACAGTTTGTCCGGATACTGCCCGCCTTCGAGGCGCATGTCACTCAGCGCTTTTCCGGGGGGCTTATACAACCCGAAGGTCTGGTCCTTGTTGAAATAATAAAGGGGAATGGCCCTGTAATAATTCAGGTGGGATTCTCTGACCGGGAGGTATTCTTTATCCATAACGGCCTGTTGCATTAAGAAAGGGTGTTGGGCATTCGATCACGGCCTTCCCCCTTTATATCGGCAGCATCCGGACAAACTTGACGTTTTTCGACGCACAAGATGATTGCTGCCCGGCGGAGTCAAAAGCGTCATCCCTTTGCGAGGCGCTTTCGGCAGGTCGGGTGACATGGCGTGATGCGGATAGAGGCGGATGAAACCGGCTGCCGAGCGCATCCGCCTGCTATCGCTTTCCGAGGCGGCCGCGTGACAACGGGTTCGCCAGACATCATCTCAAAATCACTATACAATTTCGCGCGGCCGGATCGTACCGTGTTTATTCCCCAATCGCCCGGTTCGAAGCGAGGCGTATTCGAGGGGGCCATGGTGTCGAGCGAAGATATGACAACCGCAGAGACCCCCGAATTGATGCCAACAATGCCATCACGTTTTCCCAAATCAACAAGAGAACCATTATGTGGGCATCGCGCAGGATTTCAGCCGCAGCGGCATGTTCTTCCGATCCAGCAGGGAACTCAAGCCCGGGACCTGTATCGTCATCCTGCCCCTGAACTGCAATTCGACCGATCTGCTGTGGGGTGACGGCGAATGCGGAACAGTGGCGGCCACCATTTGCGCGGCAACAGATGTGCCGGACCAAGAATGTAAAAATTTCATCAACATGGTAACGGCGCAAGTCACGCGTTGCGAATCCCTGGATGATGACCAATCGATGCGTTACGGTATCGCGGTGGACTATCTCCGGCCCACGATTTAGGCGGGGGTTCCAATTCGTCAGGGCGTTTGCCAGAAGTCCCACTGCGTATCCTTGTCGCCGGCAACGCCGCTGAAGCTGAACCCGACGGCCCGGTTGTCTGGCGGCAACCGCCAGCTGTGACGGAAGGTCCACCGGAGCCCCCCATAGACATCGGAGCCCCTCTGTGACCAGAGGCGGTGGGTGTCGAGGATCACACCATCCGTATTGAGCATGTGGATGCTCACCCAGGCCGTCAGGCGGTCGAAGTGCTTGATTCGGTTCTGACGGACCACACGGCCTTCGATCTCCAGGAGGTCTCCCTCCAGGCGGTATTGGTAGTGCAGCACGAGATCCGGCGAATGCCATACGGCCGTATGGGGGCCGCCGTCTTTTAAAACGAAGCGGTTTTCGGGCTTGGCTTCCCGGCCGGTGTAGGTGAACCAGCTTCCGCCGGAGCAGCCGGACAGCATCATGGCACCGGCGATTAACGCCAGAAGTCCTGCCGCGTGTTTTGTGGGTGTCGAAATGTTCATCATCTGCTCCTCGTTTGCGTATCGCGAAAAGTATGCCGGCCCAGGCGCATCCGCCGCCGGTCCAATTCAACATGGGGTTGCGTGTCAATCGATTTCATCCGGCAATGGGATACGCTAAAATGTCATTCATTTAACGGCGGATTCAGATAGTAGTAAGTACCCTTGACGATTTACGTCAACCGTGGGGAAAACAGCGCGTGCCAAGCGGCATTTAGCAACAGCTGGCCTGGAGGGCTTTTCGGCCAAGCGGCAGCGAGCTCGGCTCTCGGCCACCAACCGGCCCGGAAACAAAAAGGAGACATTATGGATAGAAAACAAGTGATGAAGATGTTCAACAAGGAGACGCGGATTGGTGTGCTGGCCACATCCAACAAAAACGGCGATGTCAACACGGCCGTGTTTGGATCGCCGCGCATGATCGATGAAGATACGGTGATCATGGCCATCGGCGACAATCGGTCCCTGCAGTATCTGCAGGAAAACCCCAAAGCCAGTTTTATTGTTGTCGAACCCGGCGAAGCCCCCACGGACTGGAAGGGGGCGCGGTTGTATCTGGAAATGGATCCTTTGAGCGCTACGGCGAACTGCTGGACTCCTTTCGGGAGAAGATCCGCAAAGTGGCCGGTGACCAATCTGCCAATGCGATCGTGGCGGCTATCCGCTTCAACGTCACCGATGCCCGCGCGTTGATAGCCCCCCTGGATAGCAAGAAGGCAGGGGCTGCGCGCATGGAAAGCGGGGTGTTGGATCGGACGGACAACATCCCGGGCCAGAGGCATAATGACCACCGAGAACGGAAAAAAACGGGTAGCGCTTGAGCAGGATAAAGTTCGCCAGACGTCCCATTGGGACTTGGACTACCTGCCGCTGACGGAATTGGACGCGCTCTATGATTGCCCGGGTGATCGCTGCGATACGGCCGGGGCTTCCGAATCGCCCCGAAACAGATGACCAATCGATCGTTGGGGATCATCTGCATTGCCGCCGGACTGCGGCTTCTGGCATTGACGTTGACCCTGTTTTTATTAGGCGGCGGTGTCGTATAATGCGTCGCAGCGGTTGACTTTTCGGACCGATTGCAGGAAAGTGATCCAAAGTAATGATCGCTGGTTCGACTTCATGATGAAAGCCATTTTGATGACAATGCCTGCCCCGACCATAACCAAGACGACCACCGGCACCAAGCGGGACACGAAACGGATGACCCGCCCGGAAAGGAGTTGGTTCGGAAAAAGGCCTTAGCGATTGAATCCCAAGTTAATCAAAGCCTCTCGGAACCGACGCCACAGGGTTCCCAGGGGCTTTTTTCATTGACGCCGCATTTTGCCCACAATTAAGGATTATGGACTCGTAAAAAGTCCGATTCCGACGAGTGTCCGTAAACCGTTACGCGTATCCCTCGTCATTGCGGCGTACCGAAATTACGCGGCCTGCGGCAGCCGCGATAGCGGTATTCCGCGGATTCGCAAGCCGTATCGCGAACATTCTACGCAACGCGTCTGAAACATTACTTTTTACGAATACGTCTTTCATTGGGCGCTGCATTTTGTTTACAAAAAAATAAGGAGCGAGGGTGATGAAACGTGTTGGCTTTATCGGGTGGCGGGGGATGGTCGGCTCGGTCCTCATGGACCGCATGCTGGCTGAAAAGGACTTTAGCGGATTCGAGCCTTTTTTCTTTTCCACCTCGCAGGTCGGGCAGCAAGGTCCGGCCATCGGACGTGAGGTCCCCCTGGTGGAAGATGCCTTCAAGCTGGAAGCGCCTGGCGGAAATGGACATCATCGTGTCCTGCCAGGGCGGGGGCTATACCGAGAAGGTGCACCCCCAGCTGCGACAGAACGGCTGGCAGGGTTTCTGGATCGACGCGGCCTCAACCCTCCGGATGGAGAAGGCCAGTGTCATCATTCTCGATCCGGTCAACCGACACGTGATCGATCGGGCGCTATCCAAAGGCATCAAAGATTTCATCGGCGGCAACTGCACCGTTTCACTGATGCTCATGGCATTAGGCGGATTGTTTGAAAAGAATCTGGTGGAATGGCTGACCTCCATGACCTACCAGGCCGCTTCCGGCGCGGGTGCCAATAACATGCGCGAGCTGGTGGCCCAGATGCAGACCATCGGGACGGATCGCCGCGGCCTTGTTGTCCGACCCGGCGACGGCCATCAAGGCGCTGGACCACCAGGTCACACACACCCTGCGCAGCGCGGCCTTCCCGACGGAGAATTTTGGTGCGCCGCTGGCGGCCAGTCTGATCCCGTGGATCGACCGGCCCATGGAAAACGGCCAGACCAAGGAAGAGTGGAAAGGCTATGCCGAAACCAATAAAATCCTGGGCCGTCAGAACAACCCCATCCGCATCGATGGCCAGTGTGTGCGCATCGGTGCCATGCGTTGCCACAGCCAGGCCTTTACCATCAAACTGACACGTGATCTGCCGCTGGATGAGATCGAAGCGATCATCGCCGCCCACAATGAATGGGTAACGCTGGTCCCCAACGAGAAGGAAATCACATTACGGGAATTGACACCGGCCAAGGTGACCGGCACGCTGGCGGTTCCGGTGGGCCGGCTTCGTAAGCTCAATCTGGGGTCGGAGTACCTGACGGCCTTTTCCGTGGGGGATCAGCTCCTGTGGGGTGCGGCCGAACCCCTGCGGCGCATGTTGCGCATCCTGCTGGAACATATGGCCGTCTAAAAAATAGAAAAGCCCCGTGCCGACGCCGGCACGGGGCTTCTTATCAGGCAAGATCGGGGTGGAGAGGCACCGCTCAATCGGCCATGCGGATGATGGTGCGGCCCTTGTGCTTGCCCTGGAGCATCAATTCGATGCGGTTGTCCAGGTCGGCGAAAGGGGCTTCCGTGGTCAGGGTCTCCAGCCAGTCGATCTTCCATTCTGAAGCGATTTTCTGCCATATCTTCCGCCTGAGCGGCATGGGGCAGTTCTGGGAGTCAATGCCGATCAACCGGACCCCGCGCAGGATGAAGGGGTAGACATTCAGCGGCAGGTCCGGCGAGGCCACGTTGCCGCAGCAGGTGACGACGCCGCCGGGCGCCATCGATTTGATCGTCGTGGCCAGAATGTCGCCGCCCACCGTGTCGATCCCGCCCGCCCAGAGGCTTTTCAGCATAGGGCGTCCGCTGGTGTCGGTGGCTGCTTCGATGCTGATAACTTCCCCGGCGCCGAGCTGTTTCAGGTACGCCGCTTCATCCACGACACCGTTGACGGCCGCGACCGTGTAGCCGCTCTTGGCAAGAATCGATACGGCAAGGCTGCCGACGCCCCCGGTGGCGCCTGATACCAGGATCGTTCCATCTTCCGGCCCGACACCGCTGTCGATCATCTGCCACACGGAAAGCGCGGCCGTAAACCCGGCCGTGCCGTAGACCATGGCTTCACGCAGGGTCAAGCCCTGTGGCAGCGGCACGACCCACCCGGCGGGAACCCGGATGTATTGCCCGAAACCGCCGGCCGTGTTCATGCCCAGGTCGTAGGAGGTGACGATGACTTCATCCCCGGGTTTGAAGTTTTCATCGGCACTCTCCGCCACGACCCCGGCGGCGTCGATACCGGGCGTGTGGGGGTAGGTTCGGGTGACCCCCCGGTTGCCGGTGGCCGACAGAACGTCCTTGAAATTGAGGGAGGAGTAGATCACCTTGACGATGACGTCCCCTTCCGGCAGGTCTTCGATGGTTTTCTTCGCGACGGTTCGCAGAAAGTGATGGTCTTCGCTTTCGGTGATGACCAGGGCCTTGAATTCGTTGGGTCGTGTCATGGGCTTCGCTCCTGTTCGCAAGGACGGTTTGGTGGTTGCGGTTTTTGTTGCGGTGATGTTTTTAGATCATTCAACCGGGGGTTGCAAGACCACCGCGGTTGTTGAAGGGTTGCCGGCATGCCGCTCGTATTGCTTCGTTGCGGCGATGGCCGTGGTGTTTTAACACGCGCCCTGCCAACAGAAAATTAAGTCGGTTTCGCAAAAAGTCCACCGTTGGTGTTAACTTCGGCACCCACGCTAGCGATATTCCCCCAGACTTTGCATATCTTGAATTTTCATTTTTCGAAGCCATCGATGAAAATCTGGCAGAACGCCGGTCAGGCGGATGCCGGCGGTCGCCGGTGCGCCCAGGGTTGCGCCGTTTCCAGCTGTGACGCCAGACGAAACAGCGTGGCTTCATCGCCGAAGCGGCCCATGAACTGGACGCCGATCGGCAATCCGTCTTCATTCCAGAACAACGGCACGGACATGGCCGGCTGTCCCGTGACATTGGCGAGGGGGGCCAGGTGCACATAGCGGCCGGCCCTATCGAACCCCTGCAAGGGGTTGTCCGGGGCGGGCGCGAAGTGGCCCAGGAGGGGTGGCGGTTCCGACACGACCGGAGATATCAAAACATCATAGCGGGAAAACATCCCGGCAATCACGCGCGAAGTGCGCTGCAACTGATCGAGTGCCAGAACATAATCCGCCCCGTCGATGCCGCCGGCCATTTCGTTCAGGGCCCATGTCATCGGTTCGACCTGCTCCCGAACGGCGCCCAGCATCTTGAGCAAAGAGGCTGTTCCCGCGGCAATAATGACTTTAACGCATGCGGCAAAGTGTTCGTGGCCGACATCCAGCGCCATCGGTATCTCTTCAACCTGGTGGCCCAGGTCGCGGCACAGGGCGATGGCCGCTTCAACGGCCTGGATGCAATCCTGGTGAACCGGGAAATCCGGTGAGGCCGCGTAAGCGATCCGCAGGGCACCCGGATCGACACCGACCTCGTTTGCAAACGGGCGCGCGATCGGGGGCGCCCAGTAGGGATCGCCGCTATCGGGACCGGCCGTGGCATCCAGCAGGGCCGCACTGTCGCGCACGGAGCGGGTGACGGCATGCTCTGCCACCAGGCCGCCCCAGCCTTCACCGAAGTCCGGTCCCAGGGGATTGCGGGCCCGGGTCGGTTTCAGGCCGAAAAGGCCGCAGCACGAGGCCGGAATCCGGATCGATCCGCCGCCGTCGTTGGCGTGCGCCATGGGCACCATGCCGGAGGCTACCGCCGCCGCCGCGCCGCCACTGGAACCGCCGGTGGAGCGTTCCGTATCCCAGGGATTGCGGCAGGGGCCGAACAGCTCGGCTTCGGTGGTCGGGAGGATGCCGAACTCGGGCACATTGGTCTTGCCGACGAAAATCAGCCCCGCACGTCTCAAGCGGCTCACCAGTTCACTGTCGTGATCGGGCACGAAGTCGCGCAGGAGGGCCGATCCCATGGTCATGGGAACGCCCCGGCACATGCCGAGAATGTCTTTTAACAAAAACGGCACACCGGTGAACGGGCCTTGCGGCAATGCGCCGCGTGCCGTTTCCCGGGCCTGGTCAAACATCTTCGTCACCACGGCGTTGAGCCGCGGGTTCAGGGCTTCGATGCGTTCGATGGCGGCGTCCACCAGTTCGATGGGCTGGACGTCTTTTTTGCGTACCAGTTCGGCCTGGGCCGTGGCATCCAGATGGGCCAGTTCATTGAAATCACGCATTGCCATTCCTTTCATACGTTTTCACGCGCTTCATCCCGCAGGACCCGCCGCAACACTTTTCCGATGACCGAGGTGGGCAGGGTATCCCGGAACTCAATGCTTCGCGGGCGTTTGTAGCCGGCCAGTCTTTCCCGGCAGAAGTCGAGAATTTCCTCTTCCGTGGCGGTCGCGCCGGGGGCCATTTGGATATAGGCTTTGACCGCCTCCCCGCTTTTGGGATCGGGCACACCGACAACGGCGGCCAGGGCCACCTTGGGATGGGCATACAAAACTTCTTCCACCTCCCGCGGATAGCAGTTGAAACCGCCTACGATGATCATGTCTTTTTTGCGGTCCGTGATGACGATATAGCCTTCGTCATCCACATGGCCGATATCGCCGGTCAAAAAGTAACGGCGGCCATCGATTTCACGGAAAACAGCCTCATTATCCTCAGGTTTCTGCCAGTAGCCCTGCATCACCTGGGGGCCGCTGATGGCGATCTCACCATCGTCGCCCCGGGGAAGCGCCTCGGTGCCGGTGGTCATGTCCAGAATCTTGACATCCGTATTGGAGACGGGGAAACCGACCGAACCGAACTTGCGGGTTGCTTTGTCGCTGGGATTGCCGGTGGCCAGGGGCGCGGTTTCGCTCAGGCCGTAGCATTCAAATATGATGGCGCCGGTTTTTTCCTCAAATTTTTTAGCCACCTCGACCGGCATGGGCGCGCCGCCGGACCCGCAGCCCATCATCGAGGAAAGATCGAACTTGTCCAGCAGGGGATGGTTGTTAAACGCCACGAAGATGGTGGGAACCGCAGCCAGAATCGTGGCCCGGTTCTGTTCCACGGCCTTGAGCACCTCGGTGAAGGGGGGCTTGCCGGCCCGCGGGTCGGGGATGCATACCAGGCGGCTGGCGGTCAGGCAGGACCAGAGCATGTTAATGGTCTGGCCGAAGCTGTGATAGAGCGGGAGGACCCCCAGGAAGCAGTGGGCGCCCCCGCGCCGCATCGGCTCCGGCTGCCCGCCCGGTTCCTGCGGGATGCGCATCCACTGATCGAGCGCCGTGACATTGAACATCAGGTTGGCGTGGGTCAGGGCCGCGCCTTTGGGCACCCCGGTGGTTCCGCCCGTGTAGATGATCACCGCCAGATCTTCAGCGGGATCGATAGCGACGGCCGGTGCTTCAGGGCTGGCCTGCTTGACGACATCGTCGAAGAACAGGTGGCCGGCGGTATAGTTGCCGGCTTTCGGGATCTTGCCGAGCAGACCGCCGATAAACCCTTTGAGCGGGGGCAGGATGGACTTCACGCTGCAGATAACGACGGTTTCCACAGCCGAACCTTTAATGGCCTCGGCCGTGACGGGATAGAACTGGGGGTGGTCCATGCAGAAGAGGGCCTTGGCACCGGCATCTTTTAACTGGTAGTGCAGCTCCCCGGCGGTGTACAGCGGATTGCAGGTGACGCACACGGCACCGGCTTTTATCAAAGACCTCTCATACTACATCGGGAACCCCTACTCCAACAGAAATAGGCAGCAGACCGGATGCGTCGACCCCACCGCACGACTCTGCCTGCCCTTCAAGTCAGTCAACCAAAACTACCGCAAATCTTACCAAGACATCACAGAGCGTCTTCTCTACACCATTACAATCTGATGACAGAGCTGGAGACTCTGATAACATGGCAACAGATGATGACAACTCCTTACACATTGAAGACAAAAACCCACACGACTCTTTTGAAATGACATCTGATGAAGAAATATCTGAAAGTGATGAAGACTGTTATAGTAAATGTGCG
>CAWKLN010000017.1:0-10295 GCA_963850465.1 uncultured delta proteobacterium | reverse complement strand
TTGTCCAGGTTGCGATCGGCGGTGTCGTCAAAGAACACGTTCAGGGTGGAGGCCAGCCCCTCCTCCGGCCGCCAGTAGCAGATCATGATGGGCACCTTGGGCAGGGGATCGAGCACCACCGAGATGTCCGCGGCGAACTGTTCGGCCACCTGGCGGCCGCTGAAGATGTGCACCAGGTCGTCGAAGAGATCGGTGTAGGTGTCCGCCACGCGTTTCATGGCTTCTTCGCAGCGCTTCTGGAACAGGGGGTAGCGCTCCGCGCCCTCCTTGAGCTCCCTGAAGGACACCCAGTTGCCCGAGGGGCTTACGCCTTCGCCATGCAGGAGATAGTAAAGAAAAGGCAGGGCCACCCAGGGATTGACGTGAATATCCGCAAACAGGTTCCCCCGCCGGTCCACACTGAAATCCTTGCCGAGAATTTTGAGGGTCAGACGCTCACCGTTGAACCGCCCTCCGGACCGCTCGGCCGCGGCCGCAAGATCGAGCCCGGCGACCTCCTGTTTCAAAGTCTCCAGATATTCGTCGCGATTCTCTTCCACCGTTTTGAGGCGGTCTGAAGCATCTTTATCAGAAAAGCGATCGATGATTTCCTGACTGAGCTTCGGGCATTCCTCGATGGCTTTGCGGCCCTGGAAAACAGCCGCGGCAAAGGCCAGGCAGGTTTTCTCGTTGCACTTGCGGCAATTGGATTTGTCGAGCAGCTGAAACAGTTCCATGAGGTTGTTCATACGTGCCATTTTCTTCCCCGCTGTTGGATCATCGATCGAACCGTGCTCTGTTCTCCGCCCACGACGGCGGATGAAACTCAGGCATAGAATAACACAGCGGCATGGATTTTTCAAAAAAAGCGCCCGCGATGATGCTTCACTCGAAACACAATGGCGGTTTTATTTTATTGACAATCCGATCAAGATTGGCTGTTACTCATAAACAGCCGATATTTGCGATCTCTCCCGCACCAATGCCAAAGGACCACGCTCTCAAGATGGGCCGCGATACAAACGAACACACCCAGCGCAATCGATACTATGTCCTGGCCATCGATCTGGGCAGCGGCGGTCTGAAAACGGCCATCGTGGCCGACACCGGCCAGGTGATCGCCAGCGCGGAAGCCCCGGTAACGACCCACCTCCTGCCCGGTGGCGGTGCCGAGCAGGACCCGGACGAATGGTGGCGGGGCGCCCGCCGAACAGCCCGTGCGGTCATCGCTGAATCCGGCCTTGCCCCCGAAGACATTGCCGCCGTGGCCTGCGACTCCCAGTGGTCGGTGGCCGTTCCGGTCGATATCCATGGCGCCCCCCTGATGCGGGCCATCCATTGGATGGACACGCGCGGCGGGCCTTACAACCGCGCCATCGCAAGCGGCTTTCCCCGCATCCTGGGCTACGGGCTTTTTAAACTGCTCAAATGGCTTCGACTGACCGGCCTGGCGCCGACCCTGTCCGGGGTGGATTCCTTAGGCCACGTGCTGTTCATCAAGCATGCGCACCCGGAGATTTACGCCCGTACCCACAAATTTCTGGAACCGATGGATTTTCTGACCAGCCGGCTGACCGGCCGCATCACGGCCACCCAGAAAACCATGGTGCCCTTCGTGGTGACCGACAATCGGCAGTGGGGCGCCACCGACTACAGCGATGCCCTGTTGCAACTGGCCGGCCTGGACGAAGAGAAATTTCCGACCCTCATCCCGAACGACGGCGTCGTGGGTCCCCTGACACCGTCCGTGGCGGAGGACCTGGGGCTGCTTCCGTCAACGCCGGTCGTGGCCGGGGTCAGCGACTCCAACGCCTCCCTCATCGGGTCCGGCGCTGCTCATGATTTTGAAAGCATCATCTACATCGGCACCTCCCTTTACATGACCTGCCACGTGCCGTTCAAAAAAACCGATCTGGCGCATTTCATGACCGCGCTCCCCAGCCCGCTCAAAAACCGGTATTATCTCCTCGGGGAACAGGGCACCGGCGGCAAATGCGTCGAATTCTACCTGAAGCAACTGATCTATCCGGACGATGCCTTCGCCACCGGCCCCAAACCGGACGATGCCTATATCCGCTTCAATACGATGGCTTCCCTGGCTCCGGCGGGAAGCGCTGGTGTCATCTTTCTGCCCTGGCTGAACGGGGCCATCGTTCCCAGTGAAGCGCCGCATGCCCGCGGGGGCTTCATGAATCTTTCGCTCAACACCACCCGGCATCACATGGCGCGGGCCATCATGGAAGGCCTGGCCTTTAACAACCGCTGGACACGGGGACCGGCGGAAAAATTCATCGGACGGGCCATCGACCACTTCCGTTTCTCCGGGGGCGGCGCCTTGTCGGACACCTGGGCCCAGATCCACGCCGACGTGCTGAAGGTGCCGATCCACCAGGTGGATGACCCGGTCAACACCACCGTCCGGGGCACGGCCTTTCTGGCCCTGTTGTCACTCGGCCGCCTCGCCCTGGAAGACATCCCGGAACGCGTCAAGATCCGACGCGTGTTCCAGCCGGACCCGCGAAACGGCCCGGTTTACGACAAGATGTACCGCCAGTACCGTATGCTGTTCAAAAAGAACAAGAAGATCTTCAAGGCTTTGAACGAATAGTAATCTTCTTTAATTGTTTAGATGATGGTTTTTCAGGATTTGTTCTTTAATTTTCTTGTAAACAGGTCTTCGGTTTTCCCTTTTGCCGCGAAGCCGAGCATTGCGGACGCGGCCGAAAAAGATGCGGCGACTGTCTGAGCCCTGCGGACAAGCAGGGCGAGTTTCGGCGCGTCCGGCCGTGGCCGTGGGGCGCAGGCGGCCCCGGAGGGGTCGTGGCGAGGGCGCGTTCTTTTGGTTCGGTTTTCTTGCGCGTGCAAGAAAATGAACATTTTAATCGATAGGATTCCCGACGCTGAATATTTTTTCAATCTTACCAAAACAACCTTTTACCATATAAAACCTTTTAAGAAGCGAGAACAGACATGACCGAAAAGAAGAACGCCCTCCCCCCCGCCGATCCTCTGAAACCCTATAAAGAACGCTTTGAAAGCTATGGCCGCATTCCCGTCAAGGGACGCGACCGGGAAGACATTTTTCAAGAGCTGTCCGTCATGGCCGAGGAAGAAAACGCCCGCTGGCAGACCGGTCGCGTTTCCGGTACATTCTACCACGCCGGCCAAGACCATCGCGCCTATTTAAACAAGGTCTTCGCCCTGTTCTCCCACGAGAACACGATTCAGTTCGACCTGTGCCCGAGCATGTTCAAGCTGGAAAGCGAGATTATCGCCATGACGGCCGGAATGCTCCACGGCGATGCGGCCACCGCCCGGAATCCTGAAGAACAGGTCTGCGGCACGGTCACTTCCGGGGGCACCGAAAGTATTCTGATGGCCATGAAAGCCTACCGGGACTGGGCCCGGCAGGAGAAAGGCATCACGGCACCCGAAATCATCATGCCCCACACGGCCCATCCGGCCTTTGACAAAGCCGGCCAGTACTTCGGCATCCAAATGGTGCATGTCCCGGTCAGCGAACCGGACTTCCGAGTGGATCCCAGCGCCGTGGAAGAACGGATCACCGCGAACACCGTGGCCATTGTCGGCAGCGCCGGCAACTACCCTTACGGCCTGATCGACCCGCTGGGAGAGCTTTCCGAAATCGCCCTGAAACACGACATCGGCATGCACGTGGACGGCTGCCTGGGCGGGTTTATCCTGCCGTGGATCGAAAAGCTGGGCTACGCCATCCCGCCCTTTGATTTTCGGCTGCCGGGGGTCACCTCCATGTCGGCCGACACCCACAAATACGGGTTTGCCCTGAAAGGCACGTCCGTGGTGCTCTACCGGGCAAGCATCTTCCGCCGCCACCAGTACTTCAACATCCCGGACTGGCCGGGCGGCATGTACGCCTCCCCCACCGCCTCGGGCAGCCGCTCCGGCGGGCTGACCGCCGCCACCTGGGCCGCCATGGTCTACCTGGGCGAAGAAGGCTACCTGAAAGCGGCCGGCGCCATCATGGCCGTGGCCGACGAAATCAAGAATGGCATCACAGCCATACCGGAACTGACCCTCATCGGCGAACCCACCTTCGTGATCAGCTTCCGCTCCGAAGAAGTGGATGTCTACCACATCAATGATTTCATGAAATTGCGGGGCTGGCGCTTCAATGTCCTGCAGCTGCCGCCGGCCCTGCACTTCTGCGTCACCATGCCGCAGACCTTCACCCCCGGGATCGCCGGAGCGTTTCTGAAAGACCTGCGGGAAGGGGTGACGTACGCGCACGCCAAGGCGGGAACCGCAGCCGAAACCACGGCCCTTTATGGCATGGCGGGTACGGTCGACGGCAACCGCCAGATGACCGAGATCATGTACGGCTTTTTCGACTATCTGTATTCGCTATAGGTTCAAGACCGGATAGGACGATGTGTTTTGCGGCATTTTGAGGTTATCACCGCATGTTAGCAAAAAGACCAACCACCAGATGTCCGGGTTGGCCTTTACGGTATTTGGATTACGGTAAGCTGTCCTTAATACCAGGCATCACACGATCGGTCTATTTGCATATCGGCTGGAGGTATCACAAATTCTAAATCAAATGGAACATGCGGGGTGAAACTTATCGACGTTAATAGTTTCCGATAAGACACGATCTGAAAAAAAGTTTTTCTGTTTTTCGCGTCTTTAAAACAGGCTATAAAAAAGGTTGATTAAATCAGCTTTTTCCTCAAATCCAATTCCAGGCGCGTCAGGAAGTTTTATGAACCCATTTTCAACCGGCGTGCTGTCGGCAAAGCCCCCAAAGGGTGCAAACACTTCAGGATAGGATTCATTACCGCCGAGACCCAGCCCGGCTGCGATATGCAGGGCAAACTGATGTCCGCCATGGGGAATACAGCGTCGGTATGACCACCCATGTCTTTTTAGCTGGTCTAACATACGAAGGTATTCCACCAGCCCGTAGGCGAGCACCGGATCCATCTGGAGATAGTCCCTGTCCGGCCGCATTCCTCCGTAGCGAATCAAGTTGCGCACATCCTGGTATGAGAAAAGATTTTCGCCCGTTGCCATGGGATGGGGATAAAATTCGCTCAACATGGATTGGAGGGCATAATCCAAAGGATCACCGGCCTCCTCGTACCAGAACAGCCCCATGGATCGCATTGCATTGGCATACGCAATGGCCGTTTGGAGATCGAAGCGACCGTTGGCATCCACCGCTAAGCGACTGCCGGGATCCGTACCTGGATCCGTTTCGGCAAGCAAGGCGCACACGGCTTCGATACGCTCGATGTCTTCTTTGAGGGGCGCCCCGCCGATTTTCATTTTGACGACGCGGTATCCCTTTTCAAGATAGCCCGCCATTTCCCGCTTTAGCGCATCGAGGTCCTTGCCCGGATAGTAGTAGCCGCCAGCCGCATACACGAAGGTCGTATCGCTCGGCTCGTCATCGCTGTAACGTTCGGCAAGCAACCGGTAAAGGGGTTTCTGTTCGATTTTGGCCACGATGTCCCATATGGCCATGTCAATGACCCCCACCGCCACGGAACGTTCACCGTGCCCGCCGGGTTTTTCGTTTTGCATCAGCACTTGCCATACTTTAAACGGATCCAGGTTGGTCCCGTCGTCATCTGCAACAGCCTTGTCGTCTGCATTTTTCAGCCGCGGAATAAAGCGGTCGCGCAGCAAACCGCCCTGGGCGTAACGGCCGTTGGAATTGAATCCGTAGCCCACGACAGGTTTGCCATCCCTGATGACATCCGTCTCGATGGCGACGACCGATACGGTCATCTTGCTGAAATCGATATAGGCATTCTTGATTGCAGAAGCAATCGAAACAGTTTTCTCCTGGATACGCTTAATTCGCACAGCGGGTCTCCTTAATGTTCTTCGATTTGAGCGATGACATGGTTGGTAAAATCGACGGTGGTAGCAGTCCCACCGAGATCAGCCGTCAAAAAGCCACTCGCCGTGACCGCTTCAATCGCCCGCATCAAATTATCGGCCGCCTTCTGTTCGCCGAGAAAGTCGAGCATCATCTGCACGGACCACAGGGTCGCGATGGGGTTGGCGATGCCTTGGCCCGCAATATCCGGGGCGGAGCCATGGACCGGCTCAAACATGGACGGGTATTGGCGTTCCGGATTCAAATTGGCGGATGGTGCGATACCGATGCCCCCGGCCACGGCAGGCCCCAGGTCGGAGAGGATGTCCCCGAAAAGATTGCTGCCCACCACAACGTCGAACCAGTCGGGATGCATCACGAAGTGGGCGGTGAGGATGTCGATGTGGTATTGGTCGGTGCGAATGTCCTGGTACTCCTGTGAAATGGCCCCAAACCGCTCGTCCCAGAAGGGCATGGTGTAACGGATGCCGTTGGATTTCGTCGCCGATGTCACGTGCCGGTCCGGCCGCCGGCGCGCGAGCTCGAAGGCATAGCGCAGGATGCGGTCGACACCCTTCTTGGAAAACAGGGTTTCCTGAACGACGACCTCCCTTTCCGTCCCGGAGAACAGCCGTCCTCCGATTTCTGAATACTCCCCCTCCGTATTTTCGCGCACGACCACGAGGTCGATATCTTCGCTGCCGCGCCCCGCCAAAGGGGTCTTGATCCCGGGCAGCAGGCGCACCGGCCGAAGACTCACATACTGGTCGAAGGTTCTGCGGATCGGCAGCAGAAGCCCCCACAGGGAAACGTGGTCGGGGACACCGGGGGCGCCAACGGCACCCAGCAGGATGGTATCGAAAGATTTTAACGTTTCCAAAGCATCCGGGGGCATCATGACGCCGTTGTCGATGTAGTACTGGCAGGAATAAGGGAACTCCGCAAAAGAAGCCTCAAAGCCGAATTTCTTGGCCAGAACCCTCATCGTCCGGACCCCCTCGGGAACAACTTCCTTGCCGATGCCGTCTCCGGGAATGAGGGCGATTTTATAGGCCATGGCTTGCTCCTGTTTCAGGATTGATCCGTTTCATGCAATACGGAATTTTCGGATGACATCCTCCGGTATCTCAAGCCCCAGGCCCGGCTTTGCGGGCGGGTACATCCGGCCGGCTTCCATGCGCATCGGTTCCGCGAAAGCGCCCGAAACCCATGGCATGTATTCGATCGGGCCGGATGCCATGACACCGCAGGCCACCTGAATCGTACTTTCCATCATGTGGTGCGGTGCGATGGGTCTCCCGGCGACTTGACCCATATGAACAATCTTGATCATCTCGGTGATGCCACCCACGCGGCAAATGTCCGGCTGCAGGATGTCGGCCGCGTCGGCGCGGATATAGGCATCGAATTCGTAGCGGGATCCCAGCGTTTCCCCCATGGCGATGGGGATATCCAATGCATCGGCCAGTCTGGCATGGCCGGGAATGTCGTCGCACCACAGGGGTTCTTCAAACCAGGCCACATTCAATTGTTCCAGCTCGCGGCCAACCATCATGGCGGTCGGGTAGTCCCATTTCTGGTTGGCGTCGGTCGCTATCCAGACATCGTCGCCCAATGCTTTGCGGACCTCGGTCACGCGCTCGATATCGATCTTCGGGTCATCATGGCCCAGTTTCATTTTAACGCCCATCATGCCCTGGTCTAAATACTCCTCAAAAGCGGCGATCATCTCTTCTGACGCTCATATAGAGCCAACCCCCGTCCGAACCGTAAACCGGCGCACTTTCGCGGGTCCCGCCTAAAAGCTTATACACCGGCATGCCGGCAGCCTTGCCTTTGATATCCCACAACGCCAGATCCACGGCGGCCTGGGCCTCATTGACCACACCGGTGCGCCCGACGGTTTGTAATCGTTTGTTCAGTTTGGTCCACAGCCGCTCATTATCCAGAGGATCCTCCCCGATTAACAGAGGAGCGAAATCATCCTGGATAACACACCGGATGGCCGTGGCCCCTCCCAGCAACGTCCATCCATATCCGGTGCCGGTAAGACCGCTGTCTGTGCTGATAATGGCCAAGGGCATATAGATATGGCCTACAGGTCCACCTTTGGCCCCACTGGAAGACCCGGACTGCATTGGGCGCGGCAGGGGCATCTTCAACAATTCACATTTCACGTCGGTTATTTTCATCATTTTTTTCCGGCCTACTCCTTCTCATTTCATTTGTTTAGCGAGGCCAACTGTTTCTTCACCAAAGGTTTAATGCCACCGCTTTCTAAAATGTCAAAAACGTATTCGGACATCGGTTCCGCCCTTAGCTCAGCCCCCGTGCTCTGGTTTTGCACGACACCCTTCGCCAGATCGACAATCAGAATGTCGCCCGGAGATACCTGGTCAGAGATATGGGGACTGACGAGCAGCGGCAGCCCTAAATTGATCGCATTCCGATAAAAAATGCGGGCGAAGGATTCCGCCAGGATGACGCCCGTGCCCACCGCCTGCAGCGCGATGGCTGCATGTTCGCGGCTGGAACCGCATCCGAAATTGGTACCGGCCACGATAATATCGCCGGGTTTGAATGCCTTTGCAAAATTGGGGTCGGCGCCTTCCATCGCGTGCTTGCCGATATCCCCGGTCTCAACCAATTCCAGATATTGTCCCGGATAGATTTGATCGGTGTCGAGGTTGTCACCGAACACATAAGCCCTGCCCTTGATAACTTTTTTCATGGTGATTCCTGTTCCAGGTTTGCGAGTATCTCCGCCGGATCGGCGATATGACCGTTCAATGCCGCTGCCGCCACCGCTGCCGGAGATCCAAGATAGATCGCCGCCTTGGTGTGTCCCATGCGGCCGGGAAAATTCCGGTTGGTCGATGCGATGCAAACTTCACCGGAGGCGAGAATTCCCTCGTGCGTCCCCAGGCAGGCGGCACAACCCGGCGTCACGAAAGTGGCTCCGGCCTCAACCAGGGCTTCCACATCCCCGTTTCGCATTGCTTCCAGGTAGACATGTTGGGAGGCGGGAACGACGACAAATCTTGTGTTTTTATTGACGCGCTGGCCTTTGAGAATCTTGGCGGCAACCGCAATATCTTCGGCACGCCCACCGGTGCAGCTGCCCAGATAAGCCTGATGCACAGGTGTTCCGACCAGATCGGACAGGGGGCGGACATTGTCGACACTATCCGGCGTGGCCAACTGTGGCTGGATGCGGGATACATCGAAAAAGAGTTCCTCGGCATACTGGAAATCGGAGTCGCTTTCGACGGGCGTATAATCCCGCTTCACCTTATCCTTGAGAAAATCCAGTGTGACGTCGTCGGGTTGGATATATGCCGATTTGGCGCCCATTTCGGTCGTCATGTTGCACAGGGCCATTCGTTCCGAAACGGACAAGGATGTCACCGCTGGCCCCGTAAATTCCACGGCTTTGTAGATCGCATAATCCGCACGGAGTTTGCCAATGATATGTAAAATGACGTCTTTGGCATAAACGCCGGTCGATAGTTCACCGCTCAGATGGATCCGTATGATTTCAGGCACGCGCAGCCATAGATGGCCCGTTGCCATGATCACCGCCAGATCCGTAGCGCCGACCCCGGTCCCGAACGCCCCAAAAGCCCCGTGGGTCGTGGTGTGGGAATCCGTGGCAATCAGAATCATACCCAGCAATTGGTGATGTTGTTTTTTTTTTTTTGTTTTTTTTTTTTTGCCTGTACTGGCTCAGTTACGTATTGCTGGTGACTTCCGTCAATTCGGCCGAGGCCGTTTTCGCCTCGGTGGCAACCTGGACGCAGTACTCCTGCAGTTCCAGGCGATCGTGTTCGCTCATCGTCGCTTTGTCTCTTCCTTTAGCGGCGGTCAGTGGTCAGTGGTCAGTGGTCAGTGGTCAGTGGTCAGTGGTCAGTGGTCAGTGGTCAGTGGTCAGTGGTCAGTGGTCAGTGGTCAGTGGTCAGTGGTCAGTGGTCAGTGGTCAGTGGTCAGTGGTCAGTGGTCAGTGGTCAGCTCCCGCTGAGTATCGAGGAAAGGGCAAAGCCCGTCAATGTCGCTGATCGCGCCCCCATCCCGCCGATCGGCGGGATATGGCTTGCCTGCCGCGGACGTGCTCCCGTCCCCTTTTTGCGGTACATCGTCTAGAATGCTGGCCGACCCGTGAACCGCAGAACCGTTTCGTGTGTCCCCAGCGGAGTGACTAACCGCCGGCACGCGAAGGAGTGGCAGATGATCGCGATTATCGACTATCAGATGGGCAACCTTCGCAGCGTGCAGAAGGGGTTTGAACACGTGGGCAGCCAGGCGGAGATCGTGAGTGATCCGGAGCAGCTTCGGGCCGCGGACAAGATCGTTCTGCCGGGCGTGGGAGCGTTTGAGGACGCGATGTTGGAGCTGAGGCGGAGGGAGCTGATCGATCCGATATGGAACACCCAGCGCTTACGCCGATTCC
>CAWKLN010000016.1:0-23466 GCA_963850465.1 uncultured delta proteobacterium | reverse complement strand
ATGCCGCGCGCCATGAGAAAGTTCGCCACCCTGTTGGCGGCTTCCTGCACCTGGGCAAAGGTTTTACGGGCACCGCTGAAAACAGTGTACACCTGATCGGGGTGTTCCGCGGCCGCATCGTCGAGAATGGAAAAAAGCGGCTTGTCGTAACCGGTAATATCGCGGGGAACGCCTTGGGGCCAGCGGTCGGTGGGCCAGGTGTTGGTATACATGCGCTATCCTCCTCTACCTGCGGGTTATGGGCTTGAAGATGATGAAAACCGCAATGTCAGGGCGGTCGAGGCCTGCTGGAACGTGGTGTCATATGTACGCTTCGCGATGCCGTGCGGGCGGGTTCAAGATTTCAAGCGCTTTGGCACAGCAACGACATCGACAGAAAGACCAGGGGGTAGAGATGCCGGTCAGCAGGGGGCAATTGCTGATTCGGAGATGCGTTGGGATGTACAGGATTCTGGCCGTGTCTGACCGGACGCACCGAACTTAAGATGGGTTCGATCAAATTGTCAAGGATAATTAGGGGTTAAGTGGGTATCGGATAGGCTGGAAATGGCATCCCGTGTGCCTTGAGACGGCGTACCCATGACCCACGCCGAAAGTCGATCAATTCCACCCCTTCCCGAGCAACACCATTTTGGCCGGCGAATCGCGGTTGTTTCATTTTGTCCCATTATTGATTTTTGGCCGTCGACCCTTGACTTTTTAACCCATTAATAATTATAGCTTTTTAAACAGGTTAAGATTTCCCGATCAATTTAGTCAGGAAAAACACGGGCATGGCTTCGACCGGCGTTGCAAAACGCGGCAACGATGACCGTCATTACCGAGCAGTCCCTTACGCTGGCGCCATCTGCCAAAGGGCATGGCGTTGTTCCCGATGATCCTGCGCGAGGAATGTTTATGACCCGACGACCCACCTACGAGGAACTGGAAGGCCGCATCGCCGAACTGGAAGGCCAGCTCGCCGATCGGGAGGCGACCGACCGGGCAACGCCCAACGACCCGCGCACCTGTGTGGCGGCGTTTATGTCGAGCCCGGACAACATGATGATTTCCCGTTTGCATGACGGGATGATCATGGATGTCAGCGACACCTTTCTGCAGACGTCCGGCTATGCGCGTGACGAGGTCGTCGGCCGGTCGATTCTCGACATCGGCATCTGGACCGATAGCGATGAGCGCAAGCTGTTCATCAGCCTGTTGCAGGAGTGTGGCGAAGTGCGCTGCTTCCTGGCCCATTTCACCCTGAAAGACGGGCGAACCCTGCCGTTTGAAATCTCCGGGCGACAGATAGAGATCGACGGCGAGGCCTGCGCCGTCAGCATTTCCCGGGATGTTTCCGCCATCAAGCTTCAGGAGACGGAGCTCCGCAAACAGGTGGGGACGCTGGACAGCATTTTCCGTGCGGCCCCCACCGGGATCGGCATGGTGCGCGAGCGGGTGATTGTCGCCGCGAACCAGCGCCTGTGCGACATGCTGGGGTATTCCCAAGACGAATTGATGAACCAGGGCGCGCGCATGCTCTATCCCACCCAGGAGGAGTCCGATTGGGTGGGCAAGGAAAAATACGAACAGATTGCCCGCCAGGGGACCGGCACGGTGGAGACGCGCTGGGTGCGCAAGGACGGCCGCATCATCGACGTCCTGCTGAGTTCCACGCCCATCGATCTGACGGATCTTTCCATCGGCGTCACCTTCACGGCCCTCGATATCACCGAACGCAAAGCGGCCGAGCGTAAGCTTGAGCTGCAGACGGCCTATCTGACCACCCTCCACGAAACCGCCCTGGGGCTGGTCGGCCACCTGGAACTGGACGATGTGCTGGCGGCCATTGTTAAAAATGCCGCCGAGCTGACCCATACGCAAGACGGTTTTGCCTACATTTACGACGCCGATGCCGACGAATTGGTGGTCAAGGCCGCGATTGGCCGTAAGGCCGAAGATTATAAAGGATTTCGCATAAAACCCGGCCAGGGGCTGGGCGGCAAAGTCTGGCAAAGCGGCCAACCCTTGTTGATAGAAGACTATTCCAACTGGCCCGAGCGGTCATCCGCACCACTCTTCGACGACATCCTGGCCGCGCTGGGTGTGCCCATCATTTCCGGCGACCACGTCCTGGGTGTCATCGGGCTGGTGTTCTATGAACCGGATAAGCAGTTTCATCCCGAAGAAGTCGACATCGTGAGTCGCTTTGCCGATTTGGCGGCCATCGCGCTCGAAAATGCCCGCCTTTACAGCCGGGTGCAGACCGAGCTGCACGACAAGCAGCAGATGGAAGCCGCCCTGCGTGCCAGCGAGCAGCGGTATCGCAGCGTGTTCGAAAACACCGGCACGGGCACGGTGCTCAGCGAGCAGGACACAACGTATTCCATGGTCAACCAGGGGTTCGCCGAGATGCTCGGCTATACGCGCGAAGAGATCGAAGGGCGGATGAAATGGACCGAAATGCTCGATCCGGCCGACCATGAACGGTTGCTGAAGATTCACTACCAGCGCCGCAAGGATCCCGAGACGGTTCCCAAGACGCTCGAGAGTGTGTTGATCGACCGGCACGGGGTCCGCAAAGACGTCCTGATGGGGATCGATTTGATTCCCGGCACCACGACCAGTGTCTGTTCCTTCACCGACATCACCCGGATGAAAAAGACTGAACAGAGACTGCTCAGATATGAACAGATGGTCACTTCCAGCAAGCGACTATATGGCACTGATGGGTCACGATTACCGCTACCAGATGGTCAATGCCGCTTACGCCGGGGTCATGGGGCGGCCCCAGGAAGACATTGTGGGACGCTCGGCCGTGGAACTCTTCGGGCAGGAAATGTTTGAACGTTACCAGAAACCAAAACTCGACCGATGTCTGGCCGGGGAAGAACTCCGTTTCAAGGGCTGGTACGACACCCCGGGAATGGGGCGACGCTATATTGACAGTTTCTACAACCCCAGCCGGGAGGAAGACGGCACTATTTCCGGTGTGGTGCTCGTGGGGCGCGACATCACCGATATGCGCAAACTGGAGGGACAACTGCTGCAGGCCCAGAAAATGGAAGCCGTGGGAACCCTGGCCGGCGGGGTGGCGCACGATTTCAACAATCTTCTGATGGGCATCCAGGGGCGCACTTCCCTGATGTTGAGCGAGATCGACCGCAGCCATCCCTTCGGTGAACACCTGGAAGGCATCGAGTCCTATGTCAAGAGCGCGGTGGACCTGACCCGTCAGATTCTCGGTTTTGCGCGGGGCGGGAAATATGAGGTCAAACCCACGGATCTCAACGATCTGATCAAAACCCAGAACCGCATGTTCAGCCGGACCCGCAAGGAGATCACCATTCGGGGCAAGTACGCAAAGGATCTCTGGCCGGTGGAGGTGGATCAGGGGCAGATCAAGCAGGTCCTGCTGAACCTGTACGTCAATGCCTGGCAGGCCATGCCGGGCGGCGGCGATTTGTTTCTGTCGACTGAAAATGTCTTCCTGACCAAAGAGGAAACCGAGCCGATCGGTTTTGCCCCCGGCCGGTTTGTGCGGGTTGCCGTGACCGATACCGGTGTCGGCATGGACCGGCCCACCATGGACCGCATTTTCGAACCCTTTTTCACGACCCGCGAAATGGGCCGTGGAACAGGTCTCGGGTTGGCCTCGGCCTACGGGATCATCCAGAACCACGGCGGTTGGATCAATGTATACAGCGAGAAGAGGCGAGGGCAGCTCTTTCAGCATTTATCTGCCCGCATCGTCCAAGTCCGTCGAAAAAGAAACAACACCTTCGCGCTTCTGTGAAAAAGGGACAGGGAACCATTCTTCTGGTGGATGATGAAGAGATGATCCTGGACGTCGGCTGCCGCCATGCTGAAGAAGCTGGGGTATACGGTGCATGCCGTCGGGAACGGTGACGAAGCGTTGCGGTTATACCAGGCGCAAAGGGAAACTGTCGATCTGGTGATCCTGGACATGGTGATGCCGGGGATGGGGGGCGGAGAGGTTTTTGACCGGCTCAAGGCCATCGATCCGGACATCAGGGTGCTGCTTTCGAGTGGCTACAGCATCAACGGGAAGGCTTCCGAAATCATCGATCGGGGTTGCGTGGGCTTTATCCAGAAACCGTTTAACCTGGCGCAGCTGTCCGAAAAGGTCCAATCGGTTCTGGCGGTCTGACTTCGGGACAGGATCGATCATCCCGCAACAAAGTGCGCATCGGCCGTCCTTCCGGCGAAGGAGACTGTGTGGCAATTTTCAAAAGACGCTTATGGTTGGTTTTGCTATTCCGGACTTGATTCGGAATACTTTTCTGAAATGGTTTCTTCATTTTCTGTCACGTGACAGAAAACGAAGCAAAAGAAAACGCCCGTGTCCCGCTTAATCCTGCGCGTCGGCGTTGCGGTCGGCGCACGCGGAAACTCACCCGCCTTAGGGCGGGTTCAGACAGTCCGCGCGCTTTGTCCGTCCGCCTCGCCGATACTCGGCGCGGGACAATGGGAAAGAAGCAAACCTAAATCATAAAGACCGTTTTCAAGCCCCCCTCGAGGCGTCTCACTGCGATATAATTTGGGATGAGGTATCCGGCATGACAGCCGCTGCCTCATGCATTGCCAGACGGATCACGATCTGAGAAACAGGCTGCCAGGTGTGCCAGACCGTCACGGACAGCTTTCAGCGGGGTGCCGGGGCGCAGCTCCAGAATCTGAAGCACACCGGGCGCCATCCGCGAGGCCAGGGCCTTGAAGTCGATTCGCCCGGACCCCGGCGCGAGATGATCCTCCAGCCCTTCGGCATCGTGCAGGTGAATACCGATGAGCCGGCCGGACAGGTTTTCCAGCAGACGCCCTTCCGCAACCAATCCCAGTTGTTCGTTGACAAAGGCATGCCCCGTGTCGTGCCAGTAGCCGACGGGCGCACCCTCAAATGTGTGCAGCAGGGGCTGAAAATCATCCGGCCCGGGCAACTCGTGGTAGTGATAGCGGGTTTCCAGCCCTAACCGCACCTGGCGTCTCTCGGCCGCTTGAAGCAGTTTTTCCAGGCTGAAGCACAGGGCGTCCAGGTGGGCCGGTTTCAGCCGGTCCCGTTCGGCGATTTTCGTTTCCAGCCAGTGACGGGTATCCTCCGACATGGAATCCTCCCGGCGAAACCGGTCGAACAGTTGCCGGGTCTCCGCCGGCATCGCCACCCGCCCGCAATGCAATACGACGGCGCCGGCTTCCAGGTCATGGGCGTGATCGATGGTCTGCAACGTGCGTTTGACGGCTTCCTGCCGTTCCTCGCGCCGGGTGTCGGAGAGCGAAAACAGGTCACCGCTGCCGCCGCTATCAAGGAATTCCAGCGGAAGAGGGCAGAAGTTGTGCAGGCTGGTCACGCGGATTGCGGCCGTGCGCAGGTCCGAACAGAGCTGGTGATACAGCGGGGCAGGGAGGCGGTAATCCAGCTCGACACCGGAAACGGGGAGGTCGCGTAGGGCCGCCATGAGCTTTTCGCCGTCGGTGTCGTGATGACACTGGAAAAATGAGGTCGAGAGCGCTGTCATGGCGAATCACTCCCTGATCTGATCCGGGCTTTGCGATCAGGACCCGTCCGGGAGGAAACCCCTCGAATCCTTGATAACAGGCGGCTGCCGGTGGACGGCCGCCGCCTAATGGTTAAGCCACCAGCCGCTCAGCCCGCCTTTAATTTTTTTTGATAGAGCGGCGAGATGTCGCGCAAGGTCTGGACCACATTCTTCAGCGATGCCAGAAAATGGTCGATATCGGCCTCGGTATTGTCCATACCCAATGTGATCACCAGCGTTCCCTGGGCATCCGCATGGGACAGGCCGATGGACAGCAGCACGTGGGAGGCCCGCAGCGAACCGGTGGCGCAGGCCGAGCGCGTGGCCACGGCGATATCGTCGTCATCCAGCATCAGCATGACGCTTTCGCCCTCGATGTGCTGCACCGATACCGACGCCAGGTTCGGCAGGCTGCCCTCGGAAGGGGTGTTGACGATGTATTCGTCGATATAACGGGGCAGGTCGGCCAACAGTTTGCCTTTCAGCTTTTCCAGGTGAGCCAATCGCACCGTCCATATCCCGCCGGGCGGCCTCGGCGGCCACGCCCATGCCGATGATTCCGATCAGGTTTTCGGTGCCGGCCCGTTTGTTGTGTTCCTGGACGCCGCCTTCGATCAGGGGCCAGATCATGGTTCCGCGCCGGATATACAGGCCGCCCACGCCCGTGGGGCCGTAAAAGGTGTTGGACGCCGAAGCTCATCAGGTCGATGCCCAGTTTCTGGACATCCATGGGGACGACCCCCACCGAATCCACGGCATCGGTGTGCAAGATGATATTATGCGCCCGGGTGATTTTGGCGATCTCCGCGATGGGCTGAATGGTGCCGGTTTCATTGTTGCTGTGCATGATGGACACCAGGATGGTTTTGTCCGTGATGGCGTCCGCCACCGCCTGCGGATCCACCCGGCCCTGGGCGTCCACATCCAGCGAGGTGACCTTGAAGCCCTGCCCCTTGAGACGTTTCAGGCTGCGAATGACGGCGTTGTGCTCGACATTGGAGGTGATGATGTGGTTGCCCTTCTTGGCGTTGGCCAGGACCACGCCTTTGATGGCATGGTTGACCGATTCGGTGCCGCCGGAGGTGAAAACGATTTCTTTGGGGGAGGCGCAGTTGATCAGGGCGGCCACCGACGTGCGGGCTTTTCGAGTTGCTCGGCGGCTTGTTCGCCGGCCGTGTGCTGGCTGGACGGGTTATGATAATCGGCATTGATCGCCTCGATCATGGCCTTTTTGACTTCCGGCAGCAGCGGGTTGGATGATATATGGTCAAGATTGATGATTCCCATGAATGATCCCTCTGTTTATGCGTTGACTAGTGCTCTTCTTCCAGGCTGGACTGGCAGGCCTCGCAGAAGGTGATGTCTTCCTGAATTTCCACGTCGCAATACGGGCAATAGCATTTGCCCCCTTCATGTGTGATGGTGGGCTTCCTTGTGCTCCTTCCTCCGGACGGGTGATGCCGGCCCCGCCGTCTTCGTAATTCTTGATGGCCATCTGGAGGGCGTCCGCGCCCAGATTGGAGCAGTGCAGCTTGTTTTTGGGCAGACCTTCCAGCGCTTCGGCCACGTCTTTGTTGGTGATGGCTTTGGCTTCGTGCGATGGTTTTGCCCTTGGCAATTTCCGTCAGCATGCTGGACACGGCGATGGCCGAGCCGCACCCGAAGGTCTGGAACTTGATATCCTCGATACGGTCGTCGTTGATCTTGAGATAGATCGTCATCATATCGCCGCACAGCGGATTGCCGACTTCACCGACACCGTCGGCATCCTCCATCACACCGACATTCCGCGGATTACGGAAATGATCCATCACTGTTTTGCTGTACATCATGAGAGGTTCCTCCCGGTTGAAGTAGAGATGAAAAATCGCTCTATACCTAATAAGCACTTTTTTATCAAAGGGAACCACATGCCATTCGAAAAAGGAGGCTTTACCGGATGCTGAGCACGACAGCAGGGGTCGGTGTGGGCGCGCTGTTTTTCCGGTGGAATCCAGCCCAAGCTTGTGCTTGATCAAACGCGACCAATCCTGTAACCTCCGCGATTAATCACCGTGCATTCCAGACCGCTGTTTCCGCCTGCCACACCCTGTATACCAAAATGCCCATGACGCTCGATTTTTCATGGCGGTGCATGCGGCGCGGATAACAAATTCAGGGGGAATCGCATGCCGGAAGAAGATAAGGACCTGCGGGCAAAGCTCCTTGAGTGTGAACAAGCCCTCAAGATCGAAACATCGCGACGTTTGTCGGCTGAAGTGACCCTGCGCGAGGCCCGTGAAAAATTCAGGGATGCCCTGCGAAGCCCTCCCGGTGATTATCTACGCGACGGATCAAGACGGCGGTCTTCTTTTTTATAACCGTGAATTCGAGCGGGTTTCCGGCTACGCGGCCGATGATTTGCAGGACTTCCCCGGCTTGCTGGAGCTCCTCCTGCGCGAAGATGAAGGACCCTGCATCGTGAATGACGCCGCCTGCCGCAAATGGAGGATCGCGACCAAAGACGGCCGGGAAAAAGTGGTGGTGTGGTCCGAAGTGTCGACCGCCGTTCCCCTGGCCGGATGGCGCAGCTGGAAAATCGGGCTGGATATCACGGAGCTTGAAACGGTGCGCGCCAAGGTTAAAATCCTGCAGGGTTTGCTGCCGATCTGCGCCAGCTGCAAGAAGATTCGTGACGCAAAGGGCACCTGGACGCCGCTGGAGTCTTACATCGCCGAACAATCGGAAGCCGATTTCACCCACGGCATTTGTCCCGAATGTATGGTCAAACTTTATCCCGAGATCGATATGGGAGAAGAACCCTCTTAACCGTTGTTCGACAATGCGCCCCGACCGAGCATCGACTTGACCGTGTCGGAACCATTGATTATATTCGCTTTTGGGGTTTGGCCGGGGGGATTCAAACCAACTTTATCTTTTGAGCGTCACCTATCCCGCCCCTAACCGAAGGAGATCTGCACGTGCCACTCGGCATCAAAGTCTACCAGACCAAGGACTTTATCCGTAAAACCGCCAAGGGGACGATCGATCTGGAGCGTTCCCTCAAGGTGGCCCGGGAACTGGCGGCGACCACCAATTATTTCAAAGGTCACAGTATCCTGCTGGATCTGCGCGATACCGAGGTTGACGCCGAGCATACGGACGCCTTGCACGTGGCGGCGGAATTTGCCAACCTGTTCAGGTCCTTCAAAAATAAGATTGCGGTGATCATTCCCGACACGGCGGAGCGCATGGCCAAGGCCGAATTCATGCGGACCTGCATGCAACTGGAAGGCTTTCAGTGGGAGTTCTTCATGGCTTACGAGGATGCCATCGACTGGTTGTCTGATATTACGGAGCTATAATGCCTTTTCATCGGAATGGACTTGCCTGGAGTACCACGACCTCATGAGCTGCAGTTTGACCCTATACAAACCGTCTGATTTTCTGCGAAAAACCGCCACCGGGAAAATGGATCTGGCCCGATCGCTGCAAGCCGTCCACGACTTGGCCCAGGCGGCCGGTTTCCATCAGGACAGCCACATCCTGATCGATGTGCGCGAGACCGAGAGCACCATTACCCACCTCGAACAGATGCGGCTGGCGATGGAGTTCGGCAACTACCGTCACCTGTTTCACAACAAAATCGCCCTCCTTATCCCGCCGACCTCCGAGCGCATCGAGAAAGCCAACCTGATGAAGCGCTGCATGGACGCCGAAGGGTTTGAAATCAAGGTGTTCGTGGCCTTCGAGCATGTCATCGAATGGTTCTCGGAGGTGGCGCCGCTTGACGATACCACCTAGGGCCGGAATCAGGAAACCGAACCTGCGATACGGCCCACCGATCCCTTCCTGCTAATTCTCCCTGTTGATTAATAGTTTCCCGTGCTTATGCTGATATATAGGTATTCCGGTCGACCATAGGGGGAGGACGACACCACGTCGGATACCCCATGGACCGTTGGCCGGCGGAAATCGGGAGGGCTTTGCTATGGGATGGACATTACTTGAAAAAACAATCGATCCGGTATGCGGTAAACGCATCAATCCGGTAAAAGCGGGGATTGCCGCGATTCATAAGGGACACTCCTTCTATTTCTGCAGTCGGCAGTGCTGGGCATCGTTTCAGGATGCACCGTCGCAATACACCGCGGTGTCACCATCCGCATCGAAAGGTTGGTGGCGTCGTTATCTGCAGCGCGTAGAGAAGGCAACCGGGGGCAAGCCGCCGTGTTGTCACTGACGCTGTCGCGAACCAGGAAATCCCTGCCAGAAGGATGAGACGCGCTTATGCTGAATCGGCGTGAATTTCTGTATTTGGCCGGAGCCGGCACGGTTGGTCTGCTGGCGGGTCAAGGGGGTGATCTGTGGCCGCTGGCCAGGGCCGTTGCCGATTCGGGCTTCCAGCCCGATGTCGAACTGGCCCTCAAGGCCACCGTTTCCGAAAGCCCTATTTTGCCGGGTCGGCCGACACCGGTGTGGAGCTACCAGGGACGACTGGTCAAGGGAGATCCGTGGCATCTCGTTGACAGCGGCAGCAGCTATCTGGGGCCCACCATTCGTGTGCGGCGCGGGCAGAAGGTCCGTATCCAATTCTACAACGAACTGCCGGAGGCGAGTATCATCCACTGGCACGGCCTGCACGTGCCGGCCGAGATGGACGGTCACCCCCGCGACGTCATCGCACCCGGCCAGAAATTCATTTATGAATTCGAGGTCCGCAACCGGGCCGGCAGCTACTGGTATCATCCCCACCCGCACGAGCGCACCGGCCTACAGGTATACGGGGGGCTGGCGGGGCTGTTTATCGTCACGGACGACGAAGAACAATCCCTGGCCCTGCCGGGCGACCCCTTCGATCTGCCCCTGGTGATCCAGGACCGGACCTTTGACGAAAACAACGGCTTGGTCTACCTGACGAACAATATGGAGCGCATGACCGGTTTTCTGGGCAACCGTATCCTGGTCAACGGGCGGCCGCGTTACGCGCGAAGGTCGTCTCCCGCCCCTATCGCCTGCGCATCCTGAATGGGTCCAACTCCCGCATCTACAACCTGGCCTGGTCGGACGGGCGGCCGCTGACGGTGATCGGCAGCGACGGCGGTCTGCTGTCCGCTCCCAGCGTGCGACCCAACGTGATCCTGGGTCCGGCCGAGCGGGTGGAAGTGTGGGCCGATTTCAGCGGGATGGGCAAGGGCGACGAGGCCACCCTGGTGAGCCGGGATCTCGATCTGGGTCCTTTGAGCCGTATGACCGGTCCGGGAGGCATGCGCGGACCGGCGGCCGGCGGGCGCTTTCTTCCCAACGGGGCACCGTTTGCCGTGGCCCGCTTTGAAATCGCCCAGGTGGAGAAGTCTTCCCTGCGCCTACCCGGGCAGCTGTCCGAATTTCCGCACGGATGACACGGACCAGGCCGCGAACCGCAGCACGCCGCGCCAGTTTCATATCGCCATGAATCACATGCGGGGTGTCATCAACAACCGGGTTTTCGAGATGACCGGGGTGGCCGAAGAGGAAGTGGTCCAGCTGGGCACCCGCGAGGTCTGGGAGTTCATCAACCGCGGGGGCATGCCGGCCCTGCCGCACCCCATGCATGTGCACGGGCTCCAGTTCCGGGTGCTGGGGCGTCTGGGGGCGCTTTACAGCGGCTACCTGGACGAGGGCTGGAAGGACACCGTGCTGCTGATGCCCGGTGAGCGCGTGCGCCTGATGATGCGTTTTGAAGATTATGACGGGCTGTTTCTCTACCACTGCCACAACCTGGAACACGAGGACATGGGCATGATGCGCAACTATTACGTGCGCGCGAGCTGAACCCGTCGGATGAATCAGGCCGCGTGCCGGGTTCGTTTTACCACGTTATCCAACGGACATTGACCAGGGCGCGCACCGCCCGATAGCCTATCCGCTTCGCATTATCCTCATCGCGATGAGATAGCACGTCAATCGGGTGTCATCTTCAAATCGAACCCATTGGCCGAGCAACCCCTTGACACCTCCCAAAAAGAATTCAATCATTAACCAATGCTGACATAACTTGCTATAATTTTATGGAAATTCCGATGGGGACCCACCATCATACCAAGCCTCTGCGACTGTTGGTTATCGAAGACAACTTCGATATCGCAGAGAACATCGGCGATTATTTGCAGGCTCAAGGCGCTATTCTGGACTTTGCCATGGATGGCATCGGCGGTTTACACCTCGCGCTTACCAATACCTACGATGTGATCATCCTGGACATCATGCTGCCGGGAATGGATGGTCTCACTACCTGCCGCAAGCTGAGAAAAGAAGCTGGCAAGGAAACGCCGGTGCTGATGCTGACCGCGTGCGACACCCTGAACGACAAGCTGGAGGGATTTGCGTCCGGAGCGGACGACTATTTAGTTAAACCCTTTGCTCTCCAGGAACTCGCGGCGCGCGTCAACGCGCTGTCAAAAAGGCGACGACCTGCTAACCGGCTTATTCTCCGTGTCGCCGATCTGGAACTGGATGTCGGCAGCATGAACGCCAGCCGGGCGGGCCGGGCGATCAAGCTCAACCGGGCCTGTCTCCAGATTCTCACGATGCTGATGGAATCCTATCCGAATGTAACACCACGGGCTGAGATCGAAACCGCCTTGTGGGGTGAAATGCTTCCGGGCAGTGACGCCTTGCGCAGTCACATATATGCTTTGAGGCGTGCCATCGACAAACCCTTTAAATACCCGCTCCTGCAGACCGTGCACGGTATCGGATATAGATTGGCCGCCTCCGATGAAAATTCGATATAGTCTGCGCTTTCGAATTCTATGTGCGTTCTGTCTCTTCGGCGCCATTCTGGGCTCGTTTTACGCGTTGGTCGTTTATGTTTCGCTTGACATGATCGACGATCATCTGATCGACCGCCGACTCTCCCATGAGGTCGATCAGTTGATGACCCATTACCGGGAGACCCCTGATCGCCCTCTTCCTGATATTCCCCATATTCAAGCCTTTACAGGAACCAGTGCCATGCCGAGTGCTTTCCGGCAGGTATTGCACGTTCTTCCGGAAGGATTCCATGAGCGTTACCTCAACAACGAAGAATATCATGTGGTGGTCAAAGTCGTGCCCGAACTGGTGGAACCGGTCTATCTGCTCTATGCTGTGGAAACACTGGAATTTACGGAAAAACGCAAACTCGTCATCGCCATGGTGTTGTTGGCAGGCGTTCTGCTGGTCATCGCGCTGGGGTTGTGGATGGGTCTGTTGATGTCACGGCGGGTGATCGCTCCCATCACACGCCTGGCGGGCAAGGTCAGAGGATTAAACCCGGAGGATTTTCCGACAGACCTTCCGGAGAAATTTTATGATGACGAAGTGGGCGTCCTGGCCGTCGCCCTTGCGGATTCCATGAAACGGGTGGACACCTTCGTGGTTCGCGAAAAGCAGTTTTCCCGTGATGCCAGCCATGAACTACGTACGCCGGTCACCGTGATCCGGGGCGCAGTGGAAATCCTGGAAGATAGCACAGCCGCCGACGATCCAGCTGTGCAGCGACCTCTGGGAAGAATCCGGCGTGCCGTATCCGACATGGAAAATATTCTCGAGAGTCTGCTGTGGCTCGCTCGCCAGGAAGCCACCCGTGAGATCCGCGAGACCTGTCGACCGGTTGCCATCATCAGGGAGGCATTAGAGCAGCAACGCGATCTATTCCGTGAAAAGCCGGTTGACGTCGAATACATTGCCGAAGCTGATCCGACGGTTAAAGCTTCACCGGCCATTTTCAAAATCATTGTTACCAACCTGATCCAAAATGCCTTCCGCTACACGGTCGAAGGAAAAATCATGGTTCGGATCTGCACCGACAGTGTGATCATATCCGATACCGGTGTGGGTATCGACGTTTGTGATCTACCATCCATTTCCGAACCCCATACGCGCGGATGCACGAGTTGCGGGTTCGGACTTGGTTTGGCCATTGTCAAACGTCTTTGCGACCGGTTTGGCTGGCAATTTTCAATTGACAGCGAACTTGGCCAGGGTACGACCGTCAAGCTCTCTTTCGCGCCCGCCTGCCCCCCCCAACTCCCCCTATAAGACGATTTCACCTTTTTTTCACTTCTTTTTCACGCGGGTTTCACAGGCGACACGCTATTAGGGTAACCAGCCTGCAGAAGCTCATCTGATCACGCCTCTTTCTTCCTCACCACCTGTCATGCAACGGCCTGTATCCCTTTTCCAAGAAAGACTTACATGTCATGTCCCAAATCGAAACTCAGAACAAAAACCAATCCCGCCAGATACCACCGATCAATCGCCACCGCCGGGAGTTGATCACCACCATGGCTCTCGCAGGCGGGGCAGCACTTCTAACCGGCGTTCCTCTGGGCATTTATGTCGTGGCGCCCGCCATTGGCAAAGGCATCGATAAGTGGATCGACCTTGGTCCTGTTGAGGATTTGCCCGATGATGGGTTCGAGATGTTCTCCTACGAATTTTTGGTAAAGGACGGCTGGCTGGTGCTGCCCCAGCGCGGGTTTGTCTGGGCCCGGATGGCGCCGACCCGTGAGATCAAGGTGTTCTCCTCAACATGCACCCACTTGGCCTGCAACGTCATCTGGCAGAGTGAGACTCACACCTTCGAGTGCCCCTGTCACTCGGGGAAATTTGATGCCGAAGGTAGACCCATCGCTGGCCCGCCCACCCGACCGCTTAAAGAACTGGCGTACAGGGTCGAGGCGGACGCCCTTAAGGTTCATATGACCATTTGAAGGCCTATCAACGCCTTCATGGCAACCCATGAAAAGGAGGCCGTTATGTGCCATCAATCTTTAAAACGTTTTTTTGGGATTTCGCTGCTGGTGCTCTGTGTCGTATTCCTGATGAGCGCGACGGTATTCGGCGCGTCCAAGCAGGTGCTCAACGCCGCCCAAGCCAAAACCGCTCCGACCGGACTTGATGACGAGGTCTGGGAAAAAGCCAAGGCCATCCAGGTTCCATTTGAAGGCAAGGAAGTCTTCGCCGGCCAGAAGGCCACGGTGACCACCAAGGCGGTCTACACCGATGAGGGGATTTATTTTCTGTTCAAGTGGAAAGATCCGACCCTCAGCGTTGTCAAAGGGGCCTGGAAATTCGAGGGCGATAAATGGGCCCACCAAAAAGGCAACGAAGACCGTATCTCCCTGCTTTTTGAAATCAACCGCATCAACAACTTTGCCACCAAGGGCTGTGCCATCGTCTGTCATGTGCCCGAGGGGGCGCCGAACGCCAAGGAAGGTAGATTCGGCACAACCACTGCGGCGGAAAAGGGCGATCTTTGGCACTGGAAGGCGGCCCGGTCAGATCCTGCCGGTGTTGCCGACGACACGTGGCTTACCCAGATCAGCGATAAAAAAGGGGGCCGGAAGAGTGATGCCGGAAAAGGTGGGGATCTGAAAAACGAGGTCGAAGACAAGTCCGTGCCCAAATACATGCTGGCACCCGGTAAATCGCTGGCAAAAAATGACATCCTGCTGGCAGCCCACGCCGTGGAAATACCCGCCGGAACGATCTTCAAGACGGGTGACACCTTAACCTACCAGATGCCCGAGATGGCCGAAGGCTCCCGCGGTGACATCAAAGCCGAAAGCCGGTATGCCAATGGTGGCTGGACTGTCATGCTCAGCAGGGCCCTCGATACCGGCAACGAGGACGACGTGGCCTTCAATACACGCCGGAAGTACAATTTCGCCATGGCGCTTTTTGACGATTCCGGCGATGAGAATTCCTACGACTCGGAAGTGATTACGCTTGAATTTTAATCATGAAATCTCCTGACGCTGAAACGACCAAGAAGACAGAATGCCAGAGTGTATATTCCAACTGGATAAACACTCTGGCACTGGAGAAGTTTACCACCTGGATCAAGAAGATCGAGGTGGCCGGAGACACCTGTGCCTGGCATCGTATTGTAGGATGCGCGCTTTTGGTGCTTGTCGTCCTCCTGTTCTTATCCGGTGCTTTTCTGGCGTTTTATTATTCGCCCGTCCCGGGGGCTGCTTACGACAGCGTCGATTTTACCCTTTTCAACGCTCCGTTCGGAAGTATCATCAAGGGCGTTCACCATTACGCCTGGAACATTTTACTGATGCTGGCAATCTTCCATTTGGCTCGGACCTTCATCGCAGGGGCCTACCGGAAGCCGCGCCAGTTGACCTGGGTCTCAGGTGTGATCATTCTGGTCGTACTCCCCCTATTCATCATCACCGGCGATCTGCTGCCGTGGGATCAGAAAGGCTATTGGTCCACCCAGGTGCGTCTGAGCATCATTGCGTCGGTTCCCTTCATCGGCGATATGACGGTTGACCTTCTGCGGGGCGGTCCCCTGACCGGCATCGTGGCATTGACCCGTTTTTATGTGCTTCACATCCTCTTTCTTCCCGGCCTTTTAATTGTTCTGCTGGCCGCCCACTTTCATTTCATTGCCCAACACGGCCTTGCGGAAAGGGTATTGGTTAGGCCAGCCGCCGCTAATCGGATTTCCGTTCTGGCCCCGGGTCATCAACCGCTGGCTGATCCTATTCATATTATCGGTGGCACTTATCGGTCTGATCTCATGGTACTGGCCGCCCCCCTTGGGGGATCCGGCCGACCCCACGGATTCAACCTATATCCCTAAGC
This sequence comes from uncultured delta proteobacterium, assembly GCA_963850465.1. Lineage (GTDB taxonomy): Bacteria > Desulfobacterota > Desulfobacteria > Desulfobacterales > UBA5852 > JABZFP01. The sequence goes on along the minus strand of CAWKLN010000016.1, from coordinate 7,327 downwards.
CTGAATGGTGGGTCCTCTTTCTCAATCAACTGGTGGCCATTTTCAGAGGAAAATGGGCCATAGTGGGCACAGCCGTCATACCCGGACTTCTGACGGCGCTACTGGTGACACTGCCGTATCTCGATCGTTCGCCCGGGAGCCGACTTGCAGAGCGAAAACTCATCATCATTTTTGCAGGGGTGCTTGCCACGGGCATAATCGTCCTTTCGATGATGGGGTATCTTGAACATTTTGGATTGCCCCACGCATAACGTTCGGATTCCGACCGATTTAGTCGAGGAGAAACCATGATGAGCAGACCTAGATCTAAATTACTTTTCGCACTGCTTTTTCTGCTTGTCTTAGCTTTGATCCAGATGATGGTGTCACCCGCGGAGGCCGATCGCCTGAAGGTGACGGCCAGGAAAACTCTTGCGGCACCGGGCGGGCCGGACGATCCTGCATGGCAGCACAGCGTGGAAACGCGGATACCGGTAAAGGGTCGCGACACGTTCTCCGATGAAGACGGTGTTGTCAGCGCGAGGGTCCTTTACACAGCCGAAAACCTATATTTTCTCTTTCGCTGGGCCGATCCTACGCAGAGTACAACAAAGCAGTCCTGGGTGTTTGACGGGACGGGTTGGCACCACCTGGCGGGGAACGAAGATCGAATCGCCCTATTGTTCGAAATCACCCGCATTAACAATTTTGCCACCCGCGGTTGTGCTGTCACCTGCCACAGCCCCGCCGACCTGCCAAGAGAGCAGTGGCGTTTGGCAACACCTACGGCGGAAGAAAAAGGCGACCTCTGGCACTGGCAAGCCGCCCGCTCGGCGCCCTACAACTATGCCGACGATGCCTGGTTGACCGTGGCCGGCAATCCGTCCGGCAGCTACCGGGAAACAGGGCGGCGCAAAGACCATGGCGATGGTGGTGACGTTCTTAATCAGAACCCGGACGGCAATAAGCCGCTTTACCGGCAAAATCCACAGATCCCAGCGTCCGTACCGGGTTTTCTGCTGTATGAAGAAGCAGTAAAAATTATTGATTATTCGATTTTCAAACCCGGAGACATCATACCTTTCAGATTGCCACGCAAGCCTTCCGGTTCGCGATTCGATGTCAAGGCCATCAGTCGCTATGCCGACGGTGAATGGACGGTCATGCTCTACCGCCGCCTGAATACCGGACACGAAGATGACGTGATCTTTCTGCCAACCCGCAACTACAGCTTTGCGATTGCGGTTTTCGACGACTCGGGTGCCGATCATTCCAAAGCGACCCTGCCCCTGACGCTTGAATTCGAGAGATAAGGTTTATCTGATATTTGAAACGCAATCATGCCATACGCGCATGTCGCAGGTGGCCGAAGAGGAAGTGGTCCGCTTGGGGGACAGCGAGGTCTGGGAGTTCATCAACCGCGGGGGCATGCCGGCCCTGCCGCACCCCATGCATGTGCACGGGCTCCAGTTCCGGGTGCTGGGGCGTCTGGGGGCGCTTTACAGCGGCTACCTGGACGAGGGCTGGAAGGACACCGTGCTGCTGATGCCCGGTGAGCGCGTGCGCCTGATGATGCGTTTTGAAGATTATGACGGGCTGTTTCTCTACCACTGCCACAACCTGGAACACGAGGACATGGGCATGATGCGCAACGATTACGTGCGCGCGGCCTGATCCGTGAACGTAAAGATTCAGGCCGCGTGCATCGTCGTTCGGTTGTTTACCAGGTGATCAGGCGGACATTGGCGAATGCCCCCACCAACAGATAGATCCCCGCCGCCAGAGCCAGAAATCCCACCAGATAGAACACAGCGCGTCGTCCCAGGGGCGCTTCCGCCACCAGCACGTTTTCCATGTTGCCGCTTGTCTCCAGGCGCTGGATCCAGGCCGGTCAGGCCGATGATCACCATACCCCAGAATACCGCCCAGTAGTCGAATTTTTCCCAATAGCCCCAACGGTCGAAGGCCGGTTGGCGCGCCGCTCCGAGGAGCCAGCCGGTATGTTGGAAGAAATGCTTGAGATCGGTTGGCCGGGGCATGATCGAATCCGGTCCTGCCAGTTCGGTTGGGAAACCGCGCCAGTTGATTTTCATCAACAGGTACAGGATGTGGAGCAGAAACCCCACGAGCATGAAAAGCCCCACGTAAATGTGGATTGTCCGGGCGGCCTCATATCCTCCGAAGACGGCTGCCAGATTCTTTCCCCAGGCGGTTTCAATATACATCCGGGACAGGCCCGTGGCCGACTGGACCAGAAAGGAGACCATCAGGAACACATGAAACAGCTGTTGAACCGGTGTAAAGCGTTTAATCCGTTTTTTGGCTGTCGTGTCCACGGGGCATCTTCTCCTTGTCTGTGGTGATGAATAATTCGCGGATGCCCCAAAGGAGGGTATGGGGCAAAAACAGTGCAAAGGTCCCCACGGCGATGGCCCAGAATATAACCGCAGCCCACCGGCTAGCCGGGCCTGCCAAAGCCAGGGCGGCGCGGCACTGATTGACAGAACCGGGAATGGGTATACATTTTAGGCATTATTGCGTGATGAGCATGAAAGGACGAAGGACATGCGGATTAAACCATACGAGAAAATTTGCCGGTGTGGTCCGGCAGTGCCATTACTTCTCTTCACTTTCGTCACCCTGGCGGGTTTCATGGTCCCTTTGGAGGTTCCGGCCCATGGCGGGAAAACCCATGGCGAATCTGTTACTGCACTTGAGGCTTTCCAGAAGGCCACCGCACTCTATGATCGCCTGATCGCCGACGGCAAGCTGGACGAATCCTGGGAGGCGGCGCTTGAAAAGGTGGACGTGATCACGCGCAGGCATCAGGATGCCCTCGAATACCGGGTCGGTTTCCACCGCAGCGCCGGTGATCCGCAAGCGGTTTACATTTTCCTGTCTTCAGAGGGCGAATACACCGGGTCCAATTTCGACGGGAAGTGGTAATCGATTCTCCGTCTGGGAAAGCGTGTCATTAAGACGCGCGCTGTGACGGATCCTCATGACGGCGGAGGTACAATGACCCAACAGACCCGCGCATCATCCCAGATAACCTGGCCCACGTTGTCGCGTTTTCCCACGCCGATGAAAATCTTATTGACCTCCATCCTTTGCACCCTTGCCCTGGGCATGTCGGGCGCCCTGGGACAGGTCATCGTTCACGACATCATTCCCACCTTTCTATCGGGCGCGGGGATGGTCCATGATTCAGGAGCGCAAGATGCGGCAGGACCTCCGACAGCCACGGTGGAAGAGGGCCGTGGCGACCTCTTCGGTGATGCACCTGAGGTGTCTGCGCCGCCCCAGGAAAAAAACCTTCTCGAGAACGACCAGTTCATCTGGACCCTGCGCTGGACCCACATCCACCTCTTCGGCATGAGCACGATCTTCATCCTCCTGGGTGCCGTGAGCGTGTTTCTCGATCTTAGCCCGCGGACAAAGGGCTGGCTGATCGCCCTGCCTTTTGCCGGCGTGGTGGTGGATATCGCCGCCATGTGGCTGAAAGCGTTCGTTTCGCCGGTTTTTTTCTGGCTGCACATCCCCGGCGGCGGTCTTTTTGCCGGTATATTCGTTTTCGTCTTTTTTCGGGCGATGGGTGAAATGTGGGGTGCCCGTGCTAACCGGTCCCGCCTCTCACGAAGTAATTAACATAACTTTCCAGACCGGTGGTGTTCCGGAAATCGAATGATCAAGCCGCCGCTTTTTGATTCGCGCCGACAAAAACGATTGCCGGTATCCCCCCCCCGAAGGGGCACGTGGGGCCGAGGGAGACGTCCGTCGCTTGAATACGGCCGCTGAAAGGCGGTTCGTTGTGGGGTATTTTGACCCAGCGGCATGCGTCGTCGTTCGTAAGGTGGTTCGATATTACCCAGGTGAACGCCTGAGATCCGGTTTCCAGGCCGTGGGGGACCAAGTCCGGCCCGAGTTCAAACACCTTGAGATCCAACGGCGCCGGTCCTTTGTGATTGCCTGCCTTAACCCATGAAACGACCAATCTGCCAACTGGCATGCATATTGAAGTGTACGCTGCGGTCATTTCTGCAAAGGGAGGGAAAATGGTTTCCTATCGAAAAAAATGGTTATGCTTCATGCTGGTTCCGGCACTCATGCTGCTGGCGCCCGGTATTGCCGCGGCCCGCGGTCTGTACGACAAGCCGCCGGAGCTCGACCGCTTGATCGAGGACCTCTTGCGCAACAACGAAGAGTTGCTGAGCATGGCCGAGGAACGCGCGGCTCTCGAAGCGGAGACCGACGTGGCGGGCGCCCTCGACGATCCCCGCCTGGGCATTGGTGTGGCCAATCTTCCCACCGACACGTTCAGTTTCAGCCAGGAACCCATGACCCAGAAAGCGCTCTTTATCGCCCAGAAGTTTCCCTGGTTCGGCAAGCTCGATCTGCGCACCCAGAAAGCGGTGGTGGCCGTGGAACGGCAGACGGCCCTGATCGAGGCCCGGCGCTTGGAGCTGATCAAAGCGCTCACCAACACGTATTACGATCTCGGGTTTGTATCCGAGAGTCTGCGGGTCAATGCGGAGCTGATCCAGATGGTTCAGCAGATGCTGCAGGTGGCCGAGGCCGTCTACGCATCCGGGCAGGGTCTGCAGCAGGATGTTTTTCAGGCGCAGGTGGAACTGGGCAAGCTGATCGATGATCGCATCGATATAGAAAAGCGGCAGCGCACCCAGGCGGCCCGCATCAACGAACTGCTCAACCGCACCGAATTTGTCGAGGTCCGGCCGCCGGGCGATCTTGCTTTTCCGGAACTGGACTTGGATCCTGAGGTCGTGCGGCAATGGGCTCTGGTACACAATCCCATGTTGCGGGTTCGCCAGGCCGACATTGACCGGGCCGCCATCAACATCGAGCTGGCCCGCAAGAACTATTACCCGGACATGGATTTCAATGTGGCCTACGGGCAGCGGGATGAAGACATGTCGGGACGCGACCTGCCGGACTTTCTCTCCGCCTCGGTGGTCGTCAATCTGCCCCTCTGGCAGAAACAGAAGCAGGACAAGCAGCTGTTGGCGGAAGAAAACCGCCGCAAAGCAGCCACCAAGCTCTATGAGAACCTCCGTAAGGCCCTCCCCCACCAGGTGGCGGCCGTTCTCAACGAAATCGAGGCGATGCGGGAGAACCACCGGCTCTTTAGCGGCGGCCTGCTGGAGCAGACCGCCGGCTGGTCCCGATCCGCACTGTCCGCCTACGAGGTCGGCAAAGTGGATTTCGATACCATGATCAAAGCCCATATGCGGGCCCTGCAGTTTCAGCTTCAAGCTGAACGCTACCGGTTCCAGGTCTACCAGAAACTGACCGACCTGGAGACGCTGGCGGGTATCGCCATGACGAACCTCCCGCTTCCTGAAGCGCCCGGCACGCTCTCTTCGGTCAATACGTTCCAAGACGCAGGACCTGGTCGTCCACAACCCACACCCCATCGGACAGAGGTGAATTGATGCAGCGACGCGGCGCCTTAATCTTACGTGCAACCATGATCATTGCCCTTACAGGTATTTTGGCGGCGACCTTGTGGCAGAAGTGGCACGGCTATAGCCTAATACCGGTCCCAGGGCTTTCTCCGGCGGTTGCCGCGGATGAACCCCTCAAAGCCGGGATGGTCGACCCGCAGACGGGCAAAAAAATCAAGTACTGGGTGGCCCCCATGGATCCCGCCTACATCCGCGACGAACCCGGCAAGTCGCCCATGGGGATGGATCTGGTGCCCGTCTACGAGGAGGCGGGCGGCGAAAAGGAACCGACCTCCACCATCCGCATCGACCCGGTGACGATTCAGAACATGGGGATCCGGACGGCGGCGGTCTTTCGCAAACCGGTGACGAAGACCATCCGCACCTTCGGCAATGTCACCTACGACGAAACCCGCATGGTTTCCATCAACACTAAATTCAACGGCTGGATCGAGAAGCTTTTTGTTAATTTCATGGGCGAGCAGGTCAAGCGCGGCCAGCCCTTGTTCGATATCTACAGCCCCGAGTTGGTCACGACCCAGGAAGAATATCTTCTGGCCCTCGCGCAGCAGCGCAGCCTTCGGGACAGCACCTTTGCCCACGTGCGGGATTCGGCCCAACGGCTCATGGCCGCTTCGCGCAAGCGACTGCAATACTGGGATATGAGCGCCGCCCAGATCGACCGCCTGGAAACCACGGGTCAGGTCCGGAAGGCGATTACGATTTTCGCCCCGGCCACCGGGGTTGTGATCAAAAAGAATGCCATGGAGGGCCAGTACGTCAAGGCCGGCGAGAGTCTGTATCAAATCGCCGATCTTTCCACGGTTTGGGTCGATGTCGACATCTACGAGTATGAACTGCCCTATGTCAGTGAGGGCATGCCGGCCCGCATGGAACTGGCCTACATTCCCGGCAAACGGTTTCACGGAAAGGTGCTCTACATCTATCCCTACCTCTCGAAGGAAACCCGAACGGTGCGTATGCGTCTGGCCTTCCCCAACCCGAACCTTCAACTGAAACCGGACATGTATGCCAACATCCGGCTGGAAGCCGAGCTCCCCGGCCCGAACCTGGTCATCCCCCAGGAAGCGGTCATCGACACGGGGGTGCGCCAAATCGTTTTCGTCAGCAGAGGCAAAGGCAAGTTCGAACCACGCGAGATCAAGCTCGGTGTGGAGGTCAACGGACATCAGTACCAGGTGCTGAAAGGTCTGTCCGAAGGCGAGGAAATCGTCATCTCGGCCCAATTCATGCTCGATTCGGAGAGTCGTCTGCGCGAAGCCGTCCAGAAAATGCTGCAGGGGCGCATGGTGGAAGGGGGACAGGCCGCGACGGATGACGATCTGGACATGAGCGGGATCAGCATGGAAGACGAACTGGATATGGGCGATCTGACCATGGACGAATCAGCGGGCGCCGGCGCATCCGAATCCGCGCGCGACGCCCAAGGCGCCCATCCGCAAACCGCCCCCGGCAAATGAACGAACGGATAAAGCGATGATCGAAGCCATTATTGAAGGGTCGGTGAAAAACAAATTCCTTGTCATTCTGGGGACGCTTTTCGTGATTGCCGGGGGGCTTTATGCCATGTCCCGGATTCCCCTGGATGCCATCCCCGATCTCTCGGACGTCCAGGTGATCATTTTTACGGAGTTCCCCGGCCAGGCGCCGCAGGTGGTCGAAGATCAGGTGACCTACCCCCTGACCACGGCCATGCTCTCCGTGCCTTTCGCCCGCGTCGTCAGAGGGTTTTCCTTCTTTGGGGTGTCATTCGTCTACGTCATCTTCGAGGACGGCACTGACATGTACTGGGCGCGCAGCCGCGTGCTGGAGTACCTCAATTTCGTGTCCGGAAAACTGCCGCGGGGGGTCACCCCCAGCCT
>CAWKLN010000015.1:0-39278 GCA_963850465.1 uncultured delta proteobacterium | reverse complement strand
CGGCGCCAAGCGGGTATCCGCCGAATACGACGGCGAGGTGCTGCATGACAACTTCACGTTTCACGACTGGATGATGAACATGGAGCCGGCGCCAATCCTGCTGCAGAAGCACGTCTTGTTTGGTGACGACAACCTCGGCAAGATAATCCGTGTCCCATCGAGTATCGCAACGTCTTCATCAAGGACCTTGGACCCAGACGATACTGCATCCGCCCCCTCTCCCTCCCGGGGAGAGGGCCGGGGTGAGGGCAAGCAGACCTCCCGGCGGATGAACTCACCCAACGCCGAACTGCTGGCCCGGATCGACGCCAGCGACCTGCCGGAAGGGTATGAACCTGCCAAGCATCAGGAGTACGTCGACCGTCGCATGGCGGAATTGACCGAGGAGCAACGTGGCACGATCGGACAATTCTGGAAAGAGAAACAGAAGATGACCCGGACATGCCCAATCGGGGCTTCTCTTTCGTGAAGATCATGACGTATGTGGCCGAGGGGGAAAGTCTGCTCGTGGAAAACGACAAGCAGAAGACCCCGAGCATGGATGATCCCGCCAAATCGCACGGCGGCAACGCTCCTGAAAGCAGAGCTTCCAAACCGGTCAACGATTGGAAGTGGTCGGCCGCAACGGACGCGGAAGGCGGGAATCGCAAAGCCAGCCCTTTTGAGATACCCGAAGGACCAACCATCCACGTGGTCCCGTTCGGTCTCTTGGAAGACGACAATCCGCCCGTCGTGCTGCTGCCCGAGTCTCATCTCGCAGTAACCGGTCGCCTTGCGACGGCACACCCCGTCTACTTCGGTATCACGATCCACCACCCCAACGGAGATTTCGCTGGTCGCTTTGTTACGATGCGCCCGGCTGACGAGTTCCAAAGCGGGAAAGACTTTCGGGTGACTCTCGATTTTCAGGACTTCCAGCTGGACTCCTCCCTTGTCGGCATGAAAGACAAACTGCCAGCCGAGCCTTTTCATTTCGTAGTCGAGTCCATCTGGTTCACGACGTTGGAGAACAAGGCGGGGCTGGAAATCGCCGAAATCAACTGCTCCCGCCATCACAAGTTCCTATGACACTTGAGCCACCTCGCCAGAGCGTGGGTTCCTGCCGTAGACGGCAGCTACCAGCAATTTCGATTTGACAAAGCACTACCGATGAATCCTCAAATGTCAATTAATGCTCTCAGAGTGTGCTGTTGGCATTGCTCTTGATGCCGTGCATCAGTCTATCGGCTGCCAAACGTCCGAATGTCGTCATGCTGTTGGCCGATGATCTGGGCTGGAAGGACATCGGCTGCTACGGCGGCCCCGTGAAAACGCCGACACTCGACCGTCTTGCTGCAGGTGGTGTGCGGTTCACGGACTTCTATGCCGGCGCCGCGGTCTGCTCGCCGTCGCGTGCGACGCTGCTGACCGGACGACAGCACCTGCGCGCGGGCGTCTACAGTTGGATTCATGACTATGAGCCAAGAATTCGCACCTACTCGAACGTGAGGTGACGCTGGCAGAAGTGCTCAAGAGCAATGGCTACGAAACCGTGCACCTGGGAAAATGGCATCTGGGCATGCCGACGCCGCAGAAGCCGAACAAGCCGACTCCAGCGGATCACGGTTTCGACTACTGGTTTGCCACAGCCAATAACGCTCAGCCCAGCCATAAAGATCCGGTCAACTTCATCCGCAATGGCACGCCTGTGGGGAAGACCGATGGCTACGCCTGCCAGGTTGTGGTGGACGAAGCAATCTCGTGGCTGGATGAAACGCGCGATCGCGACAAGCCGTTCTTCTTGAACGTCTGGTTCCACGAGCCTCATGCCCCGATCGCGGCCCCGGATGAAATCGTTTCGCGTTACGGCAACCTGAATGATCCAGCCGCGATCTACTCCGGCACAATTGACAACACAGACCGGGCCATCGCGCGATTGCTGGAAAAACTGAAACAGGTGGATTCGCCCGAAAACACGCTGATTATCTACTCGTCCGACAACGGCAGTTATCGAGCCGACCGCGTCGGCCATTTGCGCGGCATCAAGGGATCGAATTATGACGGCGGCATTCGCGTTCCGGGGATCTTCTACTGGCCCGGCACCATCGCCGGGGGGCGCGTGGAGCACGAACCAGCCGGGTTGGTCGATCTGCCCAACTGGCCCATCGCCGTGTTGTTCGTTGGCACAGAAGGAATGCTGATCACCGCAATCGAAGTATTACCCATCAAGTACGAGCTGCATCCGAAGGCAAAGTTCGCTGAATTCCAACCGCCGCCGCAGACGATTTCCCGCTCCATCGGCCATTACCGGGAATGGATCGAGGCATGCAAGACAGGCGGTTCGACCACGTGCAGCTTCGACTATTCCGGCCCCCTGACGGAGACCGTGCTGTTGGGCAACGTTGCCTATCGCACGGGCGAGAAACTCCAGTGGGACGCGGAAAACCTGAAGGCCGTGAATTGTCCCGAAGCGGATCAGTTCATTCGACGCGAGTACCGCCAGGGTTGGGCGATGTAGCTGCAGTCGCCGGGCTGTGCGGGGCTGCTTCGACCACGCCCTGGCGAGTGCCGCGATCGACGGGAATCACTCGAACGACACTGGCATACTCCTATCGAGGAACCATTATGCGAACGAGAATACTTCACACGATCGGCTGGCGGTGTTTGACCGCCACGACGCTGCTCGTATCGCTCGGCCAGACTGCCATGACCGGCCCGCGGAACCGGCCGGAGGATTGAATGTGCCGCCGGAGGGCTTTACGGCGCTGTTCAACGGCAAGGACCTCACTGGCTGGCACACGCCGCCCGAGGTCTTGGAAAACTGGTTTCTCGAGGACGGCGTGCTGAAGTCGCCCGGGCTGGTCGAACATTATCGAGCCAGCGTGCTCACGAAGGAGCTTTATCGGGATTTCATTCTGATGTTCGAATTCAGGATACCGACAATCTCCGACCGTAGCAACTTCCTAAGATGCTCCACCGAAAGCAGTTGTTCTGGAGAGAATTGCACGGGCCACAAACCCCACGAAGGCACTCCGCGTCATCAGTCAGATGACACCGCGGAATTTTCCCTTTGATTCACTCATTGGCCGCGTCTCGTCGCCAGTCGGCAAGGCGTTTTGTCAGTTCTGCGGTCTTGTCGGGACGCTTGTCTGCCAGGTTGTCTTGCTCGCCAGCGTCACGAGCGAGATTGTAGAGTTCGATCGTGTGCGTGTCGAAGAACTCGATCAGCTTCCAATCGCCTTGGCGGATCGCTCCCGATGATCGGCCGCCGAGAAAATGGGGCTTCTCCAGCGGGTAGTGCCAAAATAGCGCGTCGCGATCGAGTTTGGCTTGCGGGTCCTTCAGAATCGGTAGAATCGAGACGCCATCCAACCTCTGCCGTGGGTCGGGCTTCACGTCGGCACATGCGAGCAGCGTCGGGTAGAAATCGACGTTGCTGGTCGGCGTGTGACAGACCTTGCCGGGCGGAACGACTTGGGGCCAGCGGACAATCAGCGGCACGCGAATGCCGCCTTCGTACAACGAGGACTTGCCCGCTCGGAGCGGTGCGTTTGACGTCACGTTCGTCTCGCCGCCGTTGTCGCTGGTGAAGATGACAATGGTGTTATCATCCAGATTCAACCGCTCCAGTGTCTCCATGATCATGCCCATGCCATCGTCAATGCTCTCCAGCATCGCGGCCAGATGTGGGTTGTGATCTTGCGCCCAATGGTTGCCGGCATCGCCTTCCAGACCGGCATCCTGACACAGGTAGCAGCGATCCCGCGTGCTCTTGCCCGGCGGATGTTTCTCGCGGTACTTGTCGACCAGTTCCGGCTTGCCGTTGAGAATTGTGTGGACGGCATAGTGGCTCAAGTAGAGGAAGAACGGTCGATCCCGGTGACGCTCGATGAACTGGACCGCCTCGAAGTTCATTCGGTCCACGAGGTACTCGTCGCCGGGAAGCCGTTTCTGCTTGACGTTCAACCAGGAAATCGGCTGCGTCCGAAAGACGTAGGGAAAGAAGTTGGCTCCGTTGCCGACGCCCTTGATCTCACAGACCAGTTCCTCGTCGAAGCCGTGATCTGTCGGGCGGATTTCCGTTTCCGCTCCATGATAACGATAGCCCGTCAAGTGCCACTTGCCGATCATACCGGTCGCGTAGCCGGCTTGTCGCAACATTTCGGCGATCGTAATGTGGTCTGTCGAGAGCGGCGGGTCGGATGGTCGCAGATAGTCGATGATGCCCACGCGCGCCGGGTATTGGCCCGTCAGCAGCGCGGCTCGATAGGGCGAACAAACCGGCGCCGCGGCATACGCCTGGGTCAGCCGCATCCCTTCCCGGGCAAGCCGATCGAGGTGCGGCGTCTCGTTGAACGTGTTGCCGTAGCAGCCCAGCTCGGCCCATCCGAGATCGTCGGCCAGCACGAACACAATGTTGGGGCGGTCGGCGGCAGTTGCGTTAGTCGTCACAAACGTTGCGGCGAAAAGCATAGTGATTCGAAAGATCTTCATTGTTCGTTTTCCAGAAACTCCAGCAGAATCTTCTCGTCGATCGCATGAGTTGCACCATGCCCTTCGCCCGCAACCTTGTAGTGAACGACGTCGCCGTCGAGGTAACTGAATATCTCCAGCTTGCCGGCGAACCTGCTCGGGCGGGACAGCTTCTCGCCTTTGTATCCCATGGCTCTTGCCCACAGGAAAATCGATTCTTCGGCATCGACAAACCCCAGCTTGCCGCCCTTTGCGGGAATGACCTTGGAAGGGCCGCCGCCATACGGAATCAGGCGATCGTCCGTTCCCGAGATGTTCATCAGACGTTTGCCGGTCAGCGGTGTGGCCACGGCCTGATAATTGTTGTTGTCGCCCTTCGCTTTGAAGTGTCGCCCGTCGTGCTGGAACACGTTGAGTGGACTGACGCCGGTCACATAGCTGCGGATGTTCGGCAGCCTGCATTCGATGGCCAGCTGATTCACCACGCGGCGCCATTCGATGAGCCCATGATGGTGAAGTTGTCTTTCTGGACGTTGTTGTACGCCGACAGCTTCTCAACGATCGCTTCGATGAATCCGCGATCGTCCGCCTTCGAACGTTCGGACACGATGTTCCAGCTCTTCAGATAGCCGTCTGGAAACACCATGACATATCTTGCTGCCAATGTCGGATGTCGCCTCAGGAAGCCGTCCATCGCCCCCTGGCCGCATTCCCGCCGTTGCCATGCAGGAAGATGAAGACTCCGGCAACTTCCGCTGGTCGGGTGCTGTCCGGCACGCTGACGTAGTACGGTCGCTTGAAATCCTTTTCCTGCGACCACGATTGTGTAACGAAATACTCGCCGGGCGTCGTTCCCCACTCGTCGCGACGAGCGGAGCACTGCTGACGGTCAATACCACGGTTAATATCAAAAGGAGTCTTTTCACGGTGAATGTCTCCGGTGGTTGTATGGTGTGTCTACTCATAATGGACCTTGTCGGAGGCACCCCAACCGGTCAGGTCACCGATCTTGACCCGCACGTTTTCGGGCGTGACCTCGTCATTGCCCGTCGCACCTTCCATGGCATACCAATAAGTGGTCGCCGCATAATCGACTTTCGCCGTGCTCCCCCAGTGGAGCAATTCCATATCGACCTGCAAATGATTCTTAAACGGAATCCTGTCCGACGATCTCACTCGGGTGTTGGTTGTATGGCCGGGTTTGGTGTAGTTGCCGTTTGCGTCGCCACGAGGCATCGAGGTGGAACGGCGCGGAAAATGTGCCGCCAACGCCCCAGCCGAATTGCTCGTACATCATGACTTTGGCTTGACGATTAGCCGTAGTGACTTGCCGGCGTCCAGGCGAACAGGTAACCCTTCGCGAAGCGACTTGCCCGTGTATACTTCCGTCTCGCCGGTGTCAGCGTTCTCGATCGTGTACTGATGCGCCTCGTCCGGCTCGACCGTAAACCACTCCGGCAGCGTGTTCATCCGTGGCCAGTCCTGCTTGAAACCCAGGTCGAATTGGCGGTGGCGGGGGATGTCGAACACGAGCTTGCCTTCGTACGGCTTGTCGGACTGTCAGGACGATTTCGATTCCGCCATCGGCGTCGATCGCGCCCAGTTTGAGGCCTTGCTGCCAGGGGCGGGCGATGGTTCCGCGCGTGTGCATCAGGGCGTGCATGATCGCGGTCCGCACGCCGTTGGACTGGAGTTTCATCGTGCCCCAGAAGTTTGATCTTCCGTCGTACCGATGTAGACGATGTTGGCCGATCACTTCCCGGTCAGCCCAGGCAAGACCTTCCGGCGACCGGCAGGCGGTTGAGGATGTAGAGCCCGCCCTCGACGGAATCGGCGAACTCCGTCGATCGAGTTCCGCCTTCCCACGGCCGATTCCGTGTAAGACCGGCTTTGCCGAGGTTGCGCAGCGTCTGCTCCATCTGCTCCCGGTAGACCGGCTTGCCGACGACCATGTCGTAGCAGAGATAGGCCGACGTAGTTGTATCCCCAGCCGTCGCTCAGCCGGCCCGGGCTGGCCCAGCGTGTCGTACATGATGCCGTCTTCGTTGGTTCCTTTTTCGAGGATCGTGTCCAGCATCTGCTTGATGTGCGGGCAGATACTGCTTCGGCCTTCTCCGGGTTGTGCACCGACTCCACCGCCAGCAGCAGGCCCAGCCCGCCGATGATCTCACAACCGTGATCGCGAAGCCGCGTGGGCGACGAAATCGCCCGGCAGCAGGTAGTAGTCGGCCAGTCGCTCGGCGTATTCGAGGTACTTCTTCTCGCCGGTCATCGTGTACATGCGGGCGAGGGCCTGGAGTCTGCTCGCCGTTGACCTCGATGTTCGTCGAAGGGATCTTGCCGTACTGCGTCTCGATCGTGGGGTTCGCCCAGATCTCGTCCTGGACGGCCTTCATCCGATCGAACCATTCGTCCTTGCCGGTGACCTCGACGATGGCGATCAGACCGTCCTTGACATACTCGCTGCCGCCGAAGGTGTTCTTCGGATCGGTGAAGAATCCCTGGCGGGCAATGCTTGATCTCCGCGTGCAGAGCGCCGCGGACCGGACCGTTGAGGGCTTCCAGATCCGTCAGCCACGCGGCCCAGACGAGAAACGGGTAGCAGTCGGCCCAGGCGTCCTGGTAGTTGAAGTTGCCCTCCGGATGATACAAGCCCGGTGTCCGGCTCGATCTTCTTCGAGGCCACTTCGTGCAGCCACCGTTGGACCTTGCTGATGGTGAAGCCGGCAATCTCCGCCGAGCGCTCGAGCGGATCGTCGGGCAGGGAGCGGCAGGCTCGCAGGCTGCCGGCGCCGTTTCGCTGTCAGCTTGAGTGTGCCTTATGCGCGGCCGATTTGCGCGCATCCGCTTCGTCTTCTCTTTCCGCGGGATCGACCAGACGAACCTCGGCGAGGAACGCCGCCTTGCCGCCCGCTCTGGCGGATGGAGATCTGGTCAAGCTTGTCCCCCGTCAAATCGCCGGGCAGCGCACCTTCGCTTCCAGCGAAAACCGTCGTATCCGCCGTCCTCAACGTTTGCGATTTGCCGTTCACGACCACCTTCGCGGTGCGGGTATCGTTCTTCGAGCCCCACAGCAAATCGAGTGCCGTCCGCCGGCGGCTTGACGTCCATCGTCAGATCGATCTGCGATCTCCCAGCCAGAGATAGGGCTTGCCCGCGTAACTCTCCGGGCCATTTTCAAAGCGAATCGATGCAAGTGTTTTGCCGTCCAGTGCGTCTTCGGCTTTCACCATCGAGACGGCGAAGATCACGAGGATGATGGCAAGTAGAGATCGGTTTGCTTTGAACATGCTGTTTTCCTTGTTCGTTTCGAGATCGTCGAGGCGTGATATTTGATGCTTACACCGGATCCGTCCATATTCTCTGCTCTCTGAATGTTTGCTTCGGATCCATGATCTCATCGCTCCACACTTCGATGGCATCCTTGCTGATGATCCTGACTTTGGGAGCAACGATCCTATTGACTCCCGATTTGGGCCAGCAGGAAGACCATTCATTTGGCCGAGACGTTGGAAGGTGTGTTTGATTTCAAACAAACCGGGCCAACGCCCTCATCGGTCATCATAATCGGTTTGACCTGTCCGTCTGATCTGTAGTGAGCCAAATCAATCGCAGTACCGCGATCCCCTGTAAGGGCCGGCACCTGAAACATTGTCCCACCGGTGATAGAAGATACACGATTGGTCCTTCGCCGGATCGCGTATGAAAGAATGGTGGCCCGGTGCTTTATGGGTCTGGTCGCTGACAAGGATGGCACCGCAATACTCCCATGGTCCGAGCGGCCCCTCCCATTTGATGGAATTTGAGGTTTGAAGTACCCGATAAGGATTTGCATACCAACACGCCGCGCGAGCCAGAACTCGATCCATCTCGGTTTCTGACATCTCGATTTCCATATCTCGCACAACAAGCAAGTTCACGAGGTTATCGACGTAAGGAAGACGCTTGCCATCGAACTCAAGCGAGGTTGCCCGCCCATGAACTCCGACGGACGAGAAGAATTCGCCTGGCTTCGGCCACGGTCTTCCCGTCGTCGTCGAGTGATTGGACGACATATCCGTGTGTAACGAGGTCCGCGGCAAGCTCTGCGCATCGCCGCAACCAATAACGGCAGCCAGACCACTTTGAAGTTTCGCAACCTCGATAACGTCGTCCCTGAATTCCGCAGCAGCCACTGCCGAGGAAAGCAGCAGTGATGCGATCATTGGTACAGCTCTCATGCGTAGAACTCCTCTTTGTTGGTTGTTTTTGGGACGCCCGTGAGAACCGGGGGCTTGTCGCGGATCGCTCCACGACTTTCATGTCGCGAGGTCTTTGGATCAGCTTCACTCGTCAAACTCCAACTGGATCTCGTGGACTCCCATACAGAATCCAACCTGCGGCAAGATGCGGATGCTGATCGCATCACACTTCAGGGCGCCGCCGGCCGCACGACATTGAACTTGTCGCGTTCCAGGCCGTAGTCGTCGGTGACGTACTTCTTCATCCGCGTCCACTCGCCGTCGCCCACTCGGTAATCCACCCACCAACCGCGGGGCAATCGAACTTTCTCGCCCTCGCCTCCCTTTTCCTCGTACCAGTAGACGGCGATGCTGCCGACGGTTCTCGGGTGGTCAAACTCGAAGATAATGTTCTGGCCGCGATTCTTGAACGGCAGGCCGGTCCAGCGAGGCTGGTCCTGGTCGTCGGATGTGTTGGGCACGCGTCCATCCACGACCGCGGCTACGCTATCGCCTTCGTGCGTGTGCGTCGCCTCGACCTTGCCGTAGTCCGCCGCCGTCAGCTGGTTGCTGACCATGTACTGGCGTGCCAGCGACTCCTTCCGCGGCAGCCAGACGATCATCGAATCCTCGCCGCGATTGTTCCACGCGTAATAGGGGATCAGCCTGACCGTGGACGGCGTGACGGAGTCACCGGTCACTTCCATCGCCGGGACCGAAACTCGTACGACGCCCTGCAGCAATCCTCCGTCGATAACTTCGGTCTGGATCTCGGATGGGTCGGCAGGTTCCGGAATGAAGAATCGCTGGACGATATCGGCTCGTTCGTCAGTCTTCCGCGATGCCGGATTATCCGCCTGCTCCGCACAGTAGACCAACGGTCCCCGGGTGATTGCGATCCGGTCGCGATTGGCTTGGACCTGATCGATCGCCTTGCTGTAGCGGACCGGCATGGGCAGGTCCAACTCCACCGTATCGCCGGCCTTCCAGGTGCGTTCGACCGTGGCGAATCCTTTGGCGGGCGAAGCGTCCACCGCCTGTCCGTTGACCTTGAGCGTCCACTGGGGCCGCAGGTCGTCGACGTACTGATACAGCTTGCCGGGCACGAACTGCTCGCGGGCCCAGGTGGGAATGCGCAACTTCAGGGCGAACTGCTGATCGGTCGACGGATCGATCTTCAGGAGGACCTTGCCGTCGAAGGGATAATTCGACGTCTGCTCGATCGTCACGTCGCCGCCGGCCAGAGGAATCTCCGTGCGGCTGCTGCCGTACAGCCCCAGATAGATCTCGTCGTCGGTGTGCGCGTACATGTAGCCGGAGACCTGCGGAATCAGACGAGCCAGATTCGAAGGGCAGCAGGCGCAGCCGAACCACTCAGCCCGACCGCCCGATCCGTGGTTGAACTTCGGGACGCCGTCGGTTTCCAGGACATTGACGTAGAAGAAACTGTCACCGGCCATGCCCATGCCGGCCAGCGAGTTGTTCAACAAGGCGACCTCGGCTACGTCGAAGTACTTGGCGTCTTTGTGCAGCAGGTACATGCGAAAGTTGAACAGCACGTTGGCCACTGCCGCACACGTTTCGTTGTAGGTCTGTCGATTCGGCAGATCGTAGGCCGGTCCGAAACCTTCGATTCCGTGCGTGGCGCCCAGCCCGCCGATGATGTGCATCTTCGTATCGACGATGTCGTGCCAGATCTTCTCGGCGGCCCGGGCGTAGGACATGTCGCCGGTCAGTGCGCTCGACGTCCGCCATGCCGGCATACAGGTAGCCGGCTCGCACGGCGTGGCCGACGGCCTGGGTCTGTTCGACGACCGGCTTGTGCTGCTGCGCGTAGGACGGCGACATCGTGCCTTCGCCTTCCGGTCGATAGGTCACGCCGCGGATGTCGAGGAACCGCTGGGCCATGTCCAGATACAAACGATTTCCAGTGACGCGGTACAGCTTGCACAACGCCAGTTCCAGTTCCTGATGTCCCGGCGCCTGCATCACCGGACGGCCGTCGTTGTAGTTCGGATCGCCTTCGAAGAAGACCTTGTTGAAATGCCGGGCGCTTTTCTCGGCGACCTTCAGCCATTTGTCTTTGCCCGTGGCCTGGTAGTAGGCGATGGCGCCCTCGTACATGTGGCCCATGTTGTACAGTTCGTGGCTGTGGACGACCCAGGAGTAGGGCCGTCTCGCCCATCTGCTGCGGCCGGGCGACTCCGCAGATATGCGATACGTACAGGTAGCCATCGTCCTGCTGGGCCTCGGCGATCACGTCGATGATTTCGTCCAGTTGTCTTTCGAGGGCGGGATCGGGCTTGATCATCAACAGATAGGCGGCTCCCTCCATCACCTTGTACAGATCCGAAGAGACGAAGCGATGGGGAAACGGCAATTCGCCGCCTCGACCGTGCAGGAAGTTGCCGCAGCGGCGGAGATTTTCGACCGCCGGCTCGGTCTGCTTCAGCGCGTGTGGAACGGTCGATTCGGCCTGGAGTTTGAGCCGGGGCAGCCAGAAGTTGTCCTGCAGCGTGACTTTCTCGAAGGACATCGGCGCAAGTGGATAATCGTGCTTTTCATCCGCGGCGGCGAACCTGCACATCACCAAAGCGAAGATGATGAGTGACCGCCCAAGATGTTTCGTCGTCTTCATGGCGTATTCCTTGTTGAACTCGTGAGTCATTTTTTCGTCTTTTCGATCTCGATTGTCACTGATGCATCCGGTTGGTCCTCGAAACGATAGCCGATGTGATTGCGGCCCTGATTGTCGGCCGCATAGCCGGCCGGAGCGGCGTGGACGGTACCTTCTTCGAGCCACGGCTGAATCTTCAGATGCGTAAGTGGTTTCGGCCTCCACGTCTTGCGTCGAGATGCTCGATCATCGCAGCATAGATATCCCACTCGCCCTTGTCTCTCGGGCGTCCCTCATACTTCTTGATGGTTTCAGCCAGCGCCATGTGCTTCACATGAACCGCATAGTGAGAGACCATCAGGAAAAACGGGCGGTCGACCTCGACCTGGTCCTTGATGAAGACCGTGGCTCTTTCGGTAAGGCTGAAAACGCGTTTCGGATCGTCCGCCGGCAGCGGCCTGCGCGGGTGGTCGCGGTTGCTGATGTAGTCACCGTGGAAATTGCCGTTACCATGATTCCCGGGGTCGTATTCGTCGGTGATATCGTAGCCCGAGTCCTCCATGCGACGGATGGCCATGCCCTTCCCGAAGTGGGCAGTGACATAGCCGTGGTCGGCTTCTTTAAGGACGTGCGCAATCGATCGCTCATTCGCGCAATCGATCCCGTTAACCTTTGCCAAGACATCGTAAACCGTGGTGACTTTGAGGCGAGCCGTCGTCTTGCCGAATTGAATCGATACGCGCGAAGGTGTACAGGTCGGGGCGGGGGCGTACGCACACGAAAATCGCATCCCACGACACTTCGGGCGTCCAGAACTCCTCAAGCTCCGCGAGCATTTCAGCAAACCATGCGCGTTGTGCCTCTCCGGAGGGCATCTTCGGCCTTCTTCGTTGAGGATCGCAACGTCACTCCTGAGGCGCGGCCCTTTGGACGTCGCCTGCAGGAGTTTGTTCGGTGATTTGTTCTCTTCTGTTCCTGCTGAGACTCATTCCTCTTTCACCACGTTGAACTCTCGCGAGGCAATAGTTCTGACCCGATTACTTCTGGTCTGTACATTTGTCGCTTCGACATTCTAATCTAGCTCCTGCATGACAGTGATTCCCAATAGGCCGACCATGCTTTCGTTGGACAGGGTTTCCAGCGTAACCGAATGGATATCCATCTCACCGCCAAGATCGAGCTCCTGGAGGACAGCATGCGTGCCCTTGCCCAGGCTCTGGGCCCGGCCGGACTGCACGTAGGGCTTCCCCTTGCCGGAGCCCAGCCAGTCGTCAATCGTTTCGGGATTGCGCAAGACCAGCACTCTCTTGGTACCATCGCCAAGCACAACCGTGATTCTCGCATTCTCCATCCTGCTCTGGGCCAGAGTAATTGAGGCGGCGAGCAGGAAACAGATCTTCCTCCCGCGCATCTCTACCGGAATCTCGAGACGGTCCGGGAAGTTATCGTAGAGAGAAGTGAACACGGCGTCGTGACCATTCGCGGGTACGGCAAACGGAATGCCGTTGTCTGATACAAATTGCCCCTTGGCCGACTTGAGCCGAGATGTGTCTATAACCAGTTTGCGTCGTCCATGGCCTTCCCACCAACTCCGGCCATTGGGCTGGATGGTGTCGCAGGCCCGGCCTGTTGGCCCAGTAGAAATGGCTAACCAATGGCTTGTATGTGTTTTTGTGCAGGTCTTCCAGACGCTGGTTGCGGTACTTTTTCAGGTCTATCGTGGTTGCGGAGGCCTGGTGCGGTTTTGCCGGGCTCTTGGCAACGGATGTCGCTGCCTGGGCATTCACCTCAACCGGAACCCACAGTTTTACGTTGCGGTGGGTGACCCGTACAAAGAAGGTCGTAACGCCGGCTTCGGATGGCAGGGGGATGGTGCATGCAGTACCATTAGCGCTGATGTCGGAACGGCCGAGCTTGTGGCTGCCGTGGCGGACCTCCTGGATACGGCCGCGATCCACGCTCACTGTGCACGATTTGCCCGCGACACCGGTGTTAGGGGTTTTGGCCTGGGGCAGATCCTCTGTGCCATAGACGATTTCCACCTGCGCCCTTTGCTGTGCCGAGTGGTTACGTTCACCCACTGTGCAATTGATGCCGGGTTCGACGGTATACTTGGATGGCTTCCCATTGACCGTAACTGCCGAGATGTCGGCCCGACGTGCCCTGAGACGGACCGTTGACGTCAAGGGGTGCAGTACCAATGGTCATTCGCTCAACTTGGCCAGTCCAGGTGTATTCATAGTTGACGGCCGAACAGCGAATCGAGGCCTTGTCCCATTCCAGGGGGAAGGACGGCTGCAGAGTGATACGTTCGTCAGGCGCGTGCATCCGCACACCGAACAAGCCGTTCGACCACGTTACGGACGTACATGGAGGTCGTATCGGTGAAGTCGGTGTGGGGATTGAAGGTGCCGTCGGGGTTGATGATGTACCCGGTGGAACCCGGCGCGGGACCGGCAAAGAAACTGCCGTCGATGGCACGACGGAAAGGTTCGGCCGCTTCAGCCTGGCCGATCCGGTACAAGGCCAGGATCGTGTTGATGATCTCGGCGGTGTAGATATCGCGCGGTGCTGTAGTGGTCCGGCAGCCACTTCGGAGGAATAGATGAGGGCTCCACGGCGCGGCAAACCCTTGATCGATCTCAAAGCGGCGCAGTGCGAATCGCAACATCCGGTAGGACTCAAACGGATCGCAAAAGCCGAGGTCGATCGGCGTGTAGATGCTGGAGAGGTCCGGTGACTCGTGCAGCAGCTTCAACCCGACGCTGTCGCGGTACTCGCCATAGACGCCGACGCGTTCCGACCAGAGCCGGTCTTTCATCGCGGCGGCAATCTCGCCGTGCGCTTTGCTGAACACGGCGGATCCTTGCCGAGGCGCTCGGCGATATCGGCCATCGTCTTGTTGGCGCGCCAGTAGTAGATCGAGGCGATCGTGCCGCCGCCGCCATTGCACCACTTGTAGTCGGTATTCCAGGCGTTCAGGAAATTCTCGTACAGCCCGTCGGGCGTCTTGATATACTTCTCGCCCCAGGCCAGATGGCGGGCGATGGCGTCGAATCCTCCGTTGCGCAGGGGCTCGAGATCGCCGGTCCATTCGTAGTCATAGAGCGCCTGGTCCACGAGCACCTCGCCCATGTTGTAGATGCCGTCTTTTTCCAGTCATTGCCGGGATGCGTCCGTTCTCGGCCTGCGTGCCGTAGAACGCGTGCATGTGCGACTGCACGCGGTCATGCCAGCCGGCCGTGGTCGCCCCATAGGTGACACGCCAGCCCGCAAAGCTGTCGTGCCAGGCAATCGCGCCGTGACGGAAGGTCGGTGCGTTCCAGGCGGCGTTATACCCAAGCAGCGCATAGGGCAGCGCCGCGTTGAGATACGGATCCGGCGTGTCGATCTCGATAGCATTCGCCAGTGCGATTGTCCTCCACCGCCTCGGCAAAGACCTTTGCCGGGGACTTGAGAAAGGACTTTACGTCCGGCGAGTCCGGAGTGTCGGTGGTGAGGATGAGGAAGATTTCACCGGCGACGGCCATTCAGCCACGAGCGCGGCAACGGCCGCCTCCTCGGCCCGTGACTTGCAAGTGTCCGGGCCTTGCTTGACCGCACCGGGATCGGCGGCCGTAAAGGCCAAGGGCACGTTGGCCGCTGCAAACAGGTCCGGCCCTGTACCGGAGAGCCGCACCGTGTTTGCCGCAAACTCGATCTTCGTGCCCTCGCATTCCTTTGGATTGAAAGCCGCCGCCGGGTTTAGGTCGTAGTTGGCGTTGGCCCTTCCACCTATGGCTAGAACCAGTGGTCCGATCGACTTGCGGCCGCACCTTACACGCAGCAGCAGGCCCTCGAAAGCCATCGCCCGGACAACATCGATTTCGATCCCGTTCTTCACTTCGCCCACGCGATACCGCTGCTGTCCCATGCAGTACCGCGACAGAACCGGCGTGACCTCAGACAGCCACGGACCGTCGGCGTATCCCAGCTTTAGATTGGTCAGCTTGTTCATGCTCTTTGTGCGGGAGATCTTCATCAACATGAATTCCGGCCGGTCTCCGGCGAGAGCAATCAATCGGTGCCGCCGCTGGACGGTGCTGTAGAGCGGCCGATTGAACCGGCGCTCACCATTGCGAATCTCAATCCCGCCATTGACGGAGCGATACATGTACTCCTGCTTTAGAGGTGCTGGCCTCTGCAGTTCTTCGATTAGATCACTCTTGGTCTGTACACTTGTCACTTCGGT
Organism: uncultured delta proteobacterium; assembly: GCA_963850465.1. Classification (GTDB taxonomy): domain Bacteria; phylum Desulfobacterota; class Desulfobacteria; order Desulfobacterales; family UBA5852; genus JABZFP01. Next base: position 23,758 of record CAWKLN010000015.1, on the reverse strand, counting down.
ATTCTCCTCGGCATGACCAAGTGCACTACTGATGGTAAGCACACCCACCAGAACCCATCTCTGCAATCCGGTTACGCTCATTTATCTATTCTCCCTGCCGAACTTTGAATTCTGAGGCCCCCTGCACCGAATAGTGGGTCGCAGAACCGACCTCATATCTCCGAAGGTCAACAAGCAAACCTATCGCTTATCCCCTGGGCGAGCAAGCACTTTCGCAAGTCGAGCGTCGTCGTGGCGACCGCGTTAACCGGTCAGCAAGTGACGCGCGAATCGATGCTGACGGCCACGATCTGAATGTATTCTTCCGCGATCAGGCGGGTCAGGCGGGTTCGGACCGTGGCTTCGGAAATGCCCAGTTTTTTGGCGATTTCCGTATTGGGGATTCGCCCGTCCTTTTGTAAAAGCGAAATCATTTCGCAGTCGAGATGATCGAGTTTTTTCTTCCTGCCGTTGGTTACACGCTTGGTCATCAGGCCGCTCCTGTTAGATCCTGTTCTGTATGCCACCAATCCCATCGTAGTTTGCCCATCGATTCACCATAATACAATAAATTTGACCATTGTTTATGCATATATCGCATATATTGCAATAATTTTTATTATAAATCGATTTTTTATGAGGGTTTCATATTGACATCGCGACGCCATTGCGGGTAAATCTCGAAGCGTATCGTCGTGACAGGCGAATCATTTTCTAATTCCTATCCATACGGCTATCAAATGGTCGATATGGCAGATTCAGGAATCATTTTCTATTGTAGCCGCAGTCCATAAATGAAAGGAGTTTCACGATGTCGGAGGAACCCAAAAAACTAAAATACTGTGTGGGCGGCCAGTGGCTCGAGTCCAAGACAGACCGATACATGCCATGCCACAACCCTTCCACCGGCGAAGTGATCGCGCTGGCCCCTCAATGCACGGCGGATGAGGTGGAATCCGCTATTGCCGCGGCCAAGGCAGCCTACCCGGCCTGGGCCGACACGCCGGTCAGCAAACGCGTTCAGGTGCTCTTCAAAATGAAGGCGCTGGTGGACGAGCATCTCGAAGAGCTGACCTATCTTCTGGCCATGGAGCAGGGCAAGAAGTGGGAAGAAGCCATGGGCGATGTTCTCAAGGTCAATGAAGTGGTGGAGTTTGCCTGCGGTGCACCCCATCTCATGAAGGGCGAGTCCCTTATGAATGCGTCCAAGGGCTACGATACGGTCTTGTACCACCATCCGGTCGGCGTGTTTGCCGGGATCGCGCCCTGGAATTTTCCGGCCATGATTCCGCATGGCTGGATGACCCCCATTTGCGTGGCCACCGGCAACTGTATGGTCTTAAAGGCGGCCAGCTTCGTTCCCCAGTCTTCGATGCGCCTGATGGAGCTGTGGCAGGAAGCCGGCATTCCGGACGGTGTCATCAATGTGCTTACCGCCGGACGCCAGGAGGCGGAAATCCTGCTGAAACATCCGGATATCGCCGGTGTCAGTTTCGTGGGGTCCACCAAGGTGGGGCAGCATATTTACGGCACCGCCTCCGCCCATGGCAAACGGGTCCAGGCCCTCTGCGAAGCAAAAAACCACGCCCTGGTGCTGCGCGACTGCAAGGTGGAGCGCACGGCCCGCGGCATTATCAACGCCTTTTGCGGGTGTGCGGGGGAACGCTGCATGGCCCTGCCGGCCATCGTGGTCGAAAACGCCGTGGCGGATGAACTGATCGGCTACCTGAAACGCTTTGCCGCCGAAATGAAACTCGGGCCGGCGGTCGAGAAAACAACCCACATGGGGCCGGTGGTCAATCAGGGCCATAAAGAATTCGTCCTCAACTGGATCCAGACCGGCATCGACGAGGGCGCGGAACTCATCATGGACGGGCGCAACCCCGAAGTCCCGGCCGGATGCGAGAACGGCTTTTTCGTTGGCCCGACCATCTTCGATCATGTGACCGAAGACATGTCGGTGGGCCGGGAGGAGATCTTCGGACCGGTGCTGTGCATCAAACGGGTGGACAGCTTCGAAGAGGGACTGACCATCATGAACGCCAGCCGATTTGCCAACGGCTCCGCCATCTACACCCAGAACGGATACTACGCCCGGGAATTCGCCAAACGGACCGATGCCGGGATGGTCGGCATCAACGTCGGCATTCCCGTACCCCTGGGCATCTTCGGCTTTACGGGCCACAAGCAGTCGTTTTTCGGCGACCTGCATGTGATGGGCCGGGACGGATTTGCCTTCTTTACGGAAACCAAAGTCGTCACCAACACCTGGTTTTCGGAAGAAGAGGAAACGACGGGAAAAATCGACACCTGGGATGGCACGATTACGTCCATGCCCACGGGTGATTAGCGTCGACATGCAACCACACGCACCGGCGAGGATAGCGATGGTGTCCCCCGCAGGCAACGCATCGGGGCGCGCCGTTGTTGCTGTCCGTCCGCCGAAGAATACCGACCATGAGGAGGTCTGATGAACACAAAAAACGAATTCCCCCAACTACCGCCAACCAACCACCGCCCCCGGACGTATGAGGGGCCGGGCATCGCGGAAGTCGCCGCCCTGCGCAAGCGTTATCTGTCGCCGGCCCTGCTGACCTACTACAAGGAGCCCATTATGATCGTGGAGGGTTCCATGCAGTACGTTTACGATGAAACGGGCCGGCGCTACCTGGACGGCTTCGGCGGCATCGTGACCGTCAGCGTAGGACACAGCCACCCCTATGTATTGGAAAAGGCCCGGGAACAGCTGGACGTTCTCCAGCACACCACCACCATCTACTACCATCCCACCATTGCCGCGTACGGCAAGATGCTGGCCGACAAAATGCCAGGCGACCTGAGTGTCTGCTATTTTGTCAATTCCGGCTCGGAAGCCAATGACCTGGCCATGCTGATGGCACGTCTCTACACCGGCAATTACGATCTCATCGCGCTGCGCAACGCCTACCACGGCGGCAGCGCCTCCACCATGGGCCTGACCGCGCACAGCACCTGGAAGTACAACTACCCCCACAGTTTCGGGGTCCACCACGCCATCGCGGCCGATCCTTACCGTGGCCCCTGGGGACGGGACGATCCGGACGCCGGCGCCAAATATGCGGCGGATATCCAGAACCTGATCCAACATGCCACACCGGGGAAGGTGGCCGGTTTTTTTGCCGAGGCCATCCAGGGTGTCGGGGGCAGCGTGGTCTATCCGGACGGCTACTTGAAACACGCTTATGAATACGTCCGCGCGGCCGGCGGCGTGTGCGTCTGCGACGAAGTGCAGACCGGCTTCGGCCGAACCGGGGAAGCCTTTTGGGGATTCGAAACCCAGGGCGTCATGCCGGATATCGTGACCATGGCCAAAGGGATCGGCAACGGCGCCCCGCTGGCAGCCGTGGTGACCACGCCCGAGATCGCCCAGACGCTGGCCGACCGTATTCATTTCAACACCTTTGGCGGCAACCCGGTATCCTGCGCCATCGGCAAAGCGGTCCTGGAAGTCATGGAGCGCGAAAACCTTCAGCAGAACTGTCTGGAGATCGGCGGCTATTTACTCGATGGCTTCAGCGGCCTGATGGCCAAGCACGATATCATCGGGGATGTGCGCGGCAAGGGGTTGATGACCGGCATCGAGCTGGTCAAAGACCGCGGCACCAAAGAACCGGCGACCGCAGAATGCGTCCGGGTCTGGGAACGCGCCAAGGCGCTGGGTCTCCTGATCGGCAAAGGCGGCTTCTTCGGCAACGTGCTGCGCATCAAACCGCCCATGTGCCTGACCCGGCCGGATGTCGATTTTATGATCGAAGTGCTGGATATCGCGTTTGGCGAGCTGTAGTTCCTGCAGACATCCACCAAAACAACGTTGGCCCGCCGATCGATTCATTTTCGGCGGGCCAGCGACGTTTATAACGGTCTCACGATCTCTTCCCCCAAGCAAACCGGATGGGGAATTTACAACCATGTGTTTATCCCGTTACAGCTTTCTATGCGACGGTCAGTCTCCTAAAAAGCAGTCGGCGTAGACATGCAGGGCCGGAGACCCGCCGGTGTGGACGAAGAGAATATTTTCGTCCTTTTTAAAAAACCCTTTGCGCACCAGATCGATCAAACCGGCAATGGCTTTGCCGGTGTAGACCGGATCCATCAGAATCGCTTCGGTTTCCGCCAGCATCCGCACCGCTTCGATCATGCTGTCGGTGGGCTGCGAATAGCCGGGGCCCACGTAGTCGCCGAAACAGACCACGGTCTCTCTGGGGGGCGGATTTTCAAGGCCGACTTTGGCAGCGACCTGCTCCACCAGTTCATAGACCAGTTCTTCCTGAACCTCCTTGGTACGGCTGACATTGATCCCGATCACCGGGATATGGCTGTTGTTGCCGTAGAATCCGGTCAACAGCCCGGCATGGGTGCCGGTACTGCCGCTGGCGCAGACCACGCGGTCGATGCGAATCCCCTCTTCGAAGGTCTGCCGTAAAATCTCTTCGGCGCAGGAGACATATCCAAGCGCGCCGATCTCGTTGGAGGCGCCGCCGGGAATGATATAGGGCCTTGCCCCCTCCGCCGCAACGCGATCGGCCACACCCTGCATGGCGGCCATCATGTCCGAACCCCCCGCCACCACGGTGATGGAGGCCACGCCCATGAGGTTAAAAAGCAGGTTGTTGCCTGCCGCACGTGGGTTATAGCTGCCCTTCACACGTTCCTCCAGAACCAGATGACATGGCATGCCCTCCTGAACCGCCGCCGCCAGCGTCAAACGGCAATGATTGGACTGGACCGCGCCGCAGGTGATCAGGGTGTCGGCGCCCTTTTCTATCGCGTCGGCCACCACGAAATCCAGTTTGCGAGTCTTGTTGCCCCCCCCGGCCGGGCCCAGGAGGTCATCGCGCTTCATATACAAGGCAGGCCCTCCTAATCGCTTTGACAAACGGGACAACTTATCTATGGGGCTGCGGGTCACAAGATAACGGCGGCGGGGGAATTTGGCTAAATTCATCGGTCAGTTCCTTTCGATGGTATTTTGAATCCGGCCCCTTCACAGGTCATGTCATCTGGAAAAGGGTTATAGTGCTTTCAGAAAACGATCTTGGCAAAACAGCGCGAGGAAAAAGTAACAGGATACGTCGACAAGGGATACGTCATCCAAAATCATTTTGGGATCGTCTATAACAATCCTTTGAGGAGGGGATATCAAGATGATGCATCCCGTCAATATACTGGTTCCCGGCCCGCGCGTCGAATGGCCGATCGGGCCAGTATCCGGAGGCTGTCGAAATAGGGCACGGATACATCCTTCTGGGCCAGGGCCAACGGGATTTCGGTACAACCGGCAACGATGCCCTGGGCACCCCGGCGGATCAGATGGGCGGCGGCCTTTGCGAGACCGTCCGTAATCTCAGCCTGGCTGTGCCGCGCCTTTTCATTTTTGATGTCCAGAATGGCCTCCACGACCTTTTGTTGCCAGGCGTCGCTGCAGATAAGCGTCTCAATCCCTTCCGCCGCCAGACGTTTCTGAAAGATTTTGCTTTGAACGGTGCCGTTGGTGCCGAGCAGACCGACGGTGTTCATCCTGGGATGGGTTCGGCGAATGTGGTCCGCCACAACGTCCAGGATGGACAGCACCGGGAGATCGCATTGCGCTGACAGTTCTTCCAGAAAATAGTGCACCGTCACACAGGGGATGATCACAAAATCAGCCCCGGCGCGTTGCAGCGCATGGATGCCCTGGCATAATTCCGGCACAGGTGAAGGCCCGTCCCCAAGAATGGCTTGAATCCGGTCCGGCACCTTGGGATTGTTGACGATGACGATCCTCAAGTGCTCCTGGTCGCAGCTGGCGGGTGTGTTTTTGATCAGCTTTTCAAAACAATGGCATGTGGCCTCGGGACCCATGCCGCCCAAAATGCCGATTACCGATTCTTTTGCCATCGCCGGTTTCTCCCTGCCTATTCAAGCATCTGCCGCATGATGGCGATGTACACGTTTTCCAGCGGGTTTAAAACAATTTTTGCCCGGGACGGCTTCCACACCTCTAATCACATTCAAGGTCCGGGGCCGACGGATACAACAACGGCATGAATCCCATGGGATCGCCTCGAAGATGGACGCCCCGCCCTGATGATGCGCTCGGCAGAGCGTTCCGATCATTTCTTCAAGATGGCCGATAACTTTTTAAAGGACGAGGATGTGCTCGGGTCTGCGCATTGCCGAGGATCAGCCGGTGCGACACGTCGCCACGGCGTCGATTTCAATCTGGTAGCCGAAGTGCAATTCCCTTACCGGCACAATCGCCCGGGCCGGTCGGTGATCCCCGAAAAAGCGTGCATACACGGCATTCACCCGGTCCCACAAGGCCATGTCAGAAATATAGACGGTCACTTTCAGCACCTGGTCTTTCCCACTATCGGCGGCCTCCAGTATCGCGGCGAGGTTCTCCAAGGCCTGTTCGGTTTGCGCTTCAATGGAGCCGATGTGCTTGGCACGGCTTCGAGGGTCGATGGGAAGCTGCCCGGAAACATACACGACACCCCGATGTGCGATAGCTTGCGCATAATGCCCTGCGGGTTGAGGCGCATTTGGCGTACGAATTTCCTTCATGCGAACCTCCCCAGTCTGTCGTCCATTCTATAAATTGAAAACGTTCCTGCTTCTTGCACCCCGCTCTGATCAAAAAAACCATCGTTAAAAAGCCTACAGGTTGTTTCCCTGGCAGTCAATGACTGCTCACCCGCCGCCATTCAAAAGATCCAGCACGAAACGACTAAAGATCATCGAGAATTTGCCGATATGACCTAAGTCACGGCAAATGTTAGTCGAAACTTCAATATTGAATCCAGAAAGGACATGATCACGATGAAGAAACTGACCTTAATTTCAATCTGTATCGTTCTATCCCTGAGCTTGGCTTGTACCGGTTGGGCTAAATCCTACGATGGCAAAAAAATCCTGTTTATCGACTCCTATCATGCCGGTTACGCATGGAGCGACGGCATCACGAGCGGCATTCAGCAGACGCTGGAAGGCACCGGGATCGAGTTGAAAATCATACGGATGGATACCAAGCGCAATGGCAGCGATGATTTTAAAAAGGAAGCGGCCCTTAAAGCCAAAGCCGAAATCGAAGCCTTTAAGCCCGATGTGGTGATCGCCGCCGACGACAACGCTTCGAAATTCCTCATTGTCCCATATTTTAAAGGGGGCGACCTGCCCTTCGTGTTCTGCGGCGTCAACTGGGATGCGAGTGGGTACGGATTCCCGGCCAAAAACGTGACCGGCATGATCGAGGTATCGCCGACGTTGCAACTGATCGAATACCTCAAGCCTTATGCCAAAGGGGATAAAGTTGGTTTTCTGGCACCGGACATTTTGACCGCCAAAAAAGAGGCCGAAAATGTCAAAAAGGTTTTCGGGTTGGAAATGACCGAGTATTACGGCACGGACTATGCGGACTACAAAAAGGGTTTCATGGAACTTCAGGGCCAGGTCGATATCCTGATTCTCGACAGCACCGGCGGACTTTATGACGACCAGGCCGATGATAACAAGACTTTCATCGAAGCCAATACCAAAATCCCGACGGGAAGCGTCTATGACTTTATGGCGCCTTATGCCATGTTCAACTTTGCCAAAGTATCGGAAGAACAGGGTGTTTGGTCCGCACAAGCGGCCCTTAAGATTCTTGACGGTGCTTCCCCTGAAAGCATTCCCCTCGTAAAGAATCAGGATGGCAAGCTGTATGTCAATACCCGCATTGCCAAAGCGCTTAAAACTGAAATCGCTTTTGATGTTTTGCAATCTGCGGACGTCGTCATTGAGTAGAACGGACATCGCAGGCTAGTGATTAAGAAGACGTGCGAGACGTCTCCGGGGAAAACCCTGGAGACGTCTCAGATCCACCCCAGGATACCAGTTGGGCGGGCACGTTTTTTCTGGGTTATTAAAGGACCCCTTGTCGTCATGGCCTGTCGATGTGGACATTCCCCTGAGCGGAAGCCCGCATGATGGCGATCAAGAAACCTAAAAAAATGCCGTACGGGTGATTAAGAAGGAAAAAACTATGAAACTAAGCCTGAGAAACCGATTCCTACTGCCGACCCTCCTGCTGATTATTGCCGGCATGGGGCTTTCATCAGTAATGTCATATGTACAGTCGAAAAAAGCTCTCAAGCAATCGATCACGACGCAGATTGTCCAACTGGCCGCCTCCCAGGAGCAATTCATTGCCAGTTGGATGAAAGACCGCACCATGGATGTGAGCAACTGGAGTCGCCAAAAAATGTACCAGACCGCTTTGAAAGATTCTTTTGTCGGCAAAGCGGCCCGCAAGTCGGCCAGCCAGTCGCTGCAGAAAGTCATGGAAGAGTACGGCTACTACGAGAATATCATTTTAGCCGATGCGACGGGCGAACTCATTGCGGCGGCCAAGCCGGAAGTTATCGGTAAAATCAATGTCAAGGATCGCGCCTACTTCCAACAGGCGATCGGCGGGACTTCAGCGGTATCCGAGTTACTTAAGAGCCGGGATACGGGTAACCCCGTGTGTGTCATCGCCTCGCCGGTCATAGAGGATGAGCAGGCCACCGGTATTGTTTTCGGTGTTTTGGATTTTTCGAGTTTTTCGAAACAGTTTATCGACAACATTAAAATCGGTGAACAAGGCTATGCCTACGTTTTCGGCAAAAACGGGAAAATCATCGCCCATCCGGACAAATCCCTGATATTGGAGCTCGATTTAAACACCCTGCCGTTCGGCAAGGAGATGATTGCCAAGGGTGAGGGATTGATCCACTATGAGTTCAAGGGTGCCGAACGCCTTACCGCATTCAAGCGTAACGACGCGTTGGGATGGACGGTTGCCGTTGCCGCTTTAGAAACGGAACTCATGGCACCGGCCCGGCGACTCGGCCAAATGAACATGGCGGTGGCGCTGACGGTCATCGTTCTGGCGGCCGTGGTAATCCTTCTGCTGGCCCGCTCGATTGCCAATCCTATCAACAATATTGCCAGACAGCTGGACGCGGGCGCCGACCAAGTCGGTTCGGGCGCAGCCCAGGGGGCGGCTTCCAGCCAATTGCTGGCCGAAGGATCTTCCGAACAGGCGGCCGCTCTCGAAGAAACCTCGTCCTCACTCGAGGAACTTTCCTCGATGACCAAGCAGAATGCGGACAATGCGCGGCAGGCCGACGGTCTGATGAAGGAAGCCAGTGCCATCATCGCCAAAGCCAATGACAACATGAACCAGATGACGGTGTCCATGCGCGAAATCACCAACACCGGGAAAGAAACCCAGAAAATCGTCAAAACGATTGATGAAATCGCCTTTCAGACGAACCTCCTGGCATTGAACGCGGCTGTTGAAGCCGCCCGCGCCGGAGAGGCGGGCGCCGGGTTTGCCGTAGTGGCCGACGAAGTGCGCAATCTTGCGATTCGCGCCGCCGAGGCGGCACGCAATACCTCAGACCTGATCGAAGGTTCCGTTCAGCAGATACAAGCCGGCTCGGAACTTCTGGATACGACGAACATCGCCTTCGACGACGTTGCCCAAAGTGCCTCCAAAGTGACGCATCTGATCGGAGAAATTGCGGCGGCTTCAAGCGAACAAGCCCAAGGCATAGAGCAGGTGAATACCGCCGTCAACGAGATGGACAAAGGGGTTCAACAAAACGCCGCCACGGCGGAAGAATCCGCCTCGGCCTCCGAGGAAATGAGTTCGCAGGCCGAAGGGATGAAAAACATGGTCAGCGACCTGGTGGCCTTGGTGGAGGGGCGCAAACAAGCACCACCCGCCCCCCGAACCGGCAAAAAACATCGATCGCAGCCGTCTGCGGTGGCTTCGTCCTCCGAGACAGGCGATACCCGCCGCGTATCCCCGAATCAGGTGATACCCATGGATGGTGACGAAGCCTTTAGCGATTTCTAAATGATTGCCTCCCCCCCGACCGGTGGACTGTGAGGGCCTCGGCTTGCTCGGTCCACCGGACACGTTCACGCTCGAAAGGAAAAGAAATTGGATGAAAGCAAAGCGGGAAAATACCTGACGTTCAAATTGGCCGATGAAGATTACGGCATCTCCTTGCTTAAAGTCCGTGAAATCATAGGCATGATGCCGGTTACCAGTGTTCCACGCACCCCGAACTTCGTCAAGGGCGTCATCAATCTGCGCGGCAAGGTCATCCCGGTGACCGACCTCAGGCTAAAATTCGATTTGCCGGAAATGGATTACAATGATCGCACATGCATCATCGTCGTGGAGGTTGCCGGGCAGGATCGGATCGTTGAAATGGGCATCGTTGTTGACGCCGTGTCCGAGGTGCTTCCGGTTAAGGCCAATGAAATCGAACCCGCCCCGGAGTTCGGGGCAGACTTGGACACCCGCTACATTCTGGGTATGGCCAATATGGAAGGCCGTGTCAAAATCTTACTGGACATCGACCGCGTGTTGACCACGGAAGAAATCGCTTTGATAGAAAAAGCGGCCTGATCGGGTTGGAAATTTACAAACGACCATAAAACGCTGGGATTGATCGTGCGCCATCTGAAACGCATCCAGACGACGGTCGCCGCATTCTTTTAAAATGGGATTGCCCCTGAATACTATTTAGCCCGAATCCGGCTGTGCATCAGGTTAAGGCGGCCATCGCCATCATCATCCTGATGGTTCTTATGCCCGGGCGGAAGAAATCGCGAGGCTTACTCTTAAGGTGTGATTCAGGTCGCCTTCCTGAATCAGCGTTATAATTCCCAGTGCGTGTTCTAGTGGCACGATAACACACGAATCGGTAGGGTCTGTTTTTGTGGGATAGCCATAACGTACTTGCTTGTTCATCAAGGCTTTGATTACGGACTCGAAGTCCGTCTATTCTATGCATTGACATCGGTCTCCGGCACAGATTTCCCCCAATATCAGTACATAGGTTGAGTTCATTCGTATCTCAAGATAGCAATGATGCGTTGTTTGACATGTACAGCCAGGTCCTTAGTTTCTCTTAGTTATCCCCGTTTGGGTCAACACTATTTCATATCCTAACTTAATCGGCACAAACAAAGATAAATTCATTTTACAATATGGAGAAATACAAAATGAGTGATGACAAACCAAAAACTTTATGCGCCCATGTAGAAGAAGAACTGCAGGTTAAAGATCCTCAGGCTTATATTTCACTTATTCAACCGGCTACCCACTTTTGCGCAGGCTGTGGACGCAGCGCTGCAAAGGAAGAAAATTTGTGTAAACCCCAAATTCTGCGGTAAATGCAATTAATGGTCGCCTCATCTTTGGATGAACGAAGATGGGGCGATTATTTCCTCCTCTAAGCTGTGTAATTTGGCATTAGATACTGTGAAATACTCGGGTTTGAGTTGGAGTATATGCGGTGCCAAAGAAAATATAAAAAGCGGACAAAATTAATGAGTTACAATTCTAAAAACATCACATTCGTAGGCATTTTTATAGCAGCTTCAATCATTTCAATAGGACCGCCCGCCATGGCGAATGAGGAACCAAGCTACAGGGTTCGGGAAACCGAAGGCAACTTCGAGTTACGCAAATATTCATCGTATATCGTGGCAGAGACCTACGTGGAAGGTGATTTCGAAGCGGTCGGAAGTGAAGGCTTTCGACGTTTGGCGGATTACATTGGGGGAAAAAACCAGAAAAAAGAATCCATTTCAATGACTGCCCCCGTCAGCCAAAAGCCGGTATCCGAAAAAATTGCCATGACCGCCCCAGTTAGCCAGGTGCGGGAAAATGGTCGGTGGCGAATTGCGTTCATGATGCCATCCGCCTACACGATGGATACTCTGCCAACTCCGGATGACGACCGAATTACGTTGAGGGAGGAGAAAGAGAAAACGGTTGCGGTTGTTCGTTATTCGGGGACTTGGGGGAAAACACGATATCTGGACCATGAAACCAAACTCATGGAATGGATATCCTCAAAAGACTGGCAAATTGTAGGTGCGTCGGTTTGGGCGCGATACAATCCACCCTTTATGCCATGGTTTATGAGAAGAAACGAAATCTTGATTCCAGTGAAAATCCAATAAATTGTCTGCACGTTTTATCTGTCATCATGACGGTCGATTTTGAGAAGGCCCAGATCGCAACTTATTTTTATGGGGTGCCGGAAAAAAGCCTTTGTGTATTCGTTTCTATCCGGTTTGGCGGAACCGATTGGGGCTCTGATCGGCTATTTTGTTTTGAGGTCGATTTTCAACGAGACAACCTTCGGGGTCATATTCGCTTCTGTCGCCGGAATCATGGTCTACATTTCTTTAGGCGAACTGTTACCCACCGCAGAGGAATATGGAGAACATCACCTTGCCATCGGTGGGCTGATCGTCGGAATGATAGTCATGGCAGTGAGCCTTTTGTTATTTGTATAAAGGGAAGCCGAAAAAAAACTTGAGGCCCTCATCGGGCACGCGATTTACAAGTTTTGCGAGGTTATAAAATGAAATCATTTATAGCCTTTATCCATTTTGATCATTTTTGCTATCCAACTTGATTGTGAAAAGCGAGTTCTTATACTTTAATGATAATAGGGGGCAAAGCTCAGCCGTATAGGCGAAAGGTTGAATCTGTTGAAACATGTGCTTTCAGCTGAGCCAAATGTCACACGAGATGTTGGAAGCCAAACGTTCAGCGATACGCAAACAACCAGGAATAGAAAGGAGTGGACATGCAAGTACAAGACTATTGTAAGGCAATGCTGGCTGAAGTAACAGCATGGAAAGAGAAGCTCGAGGCAATGAAAAAGGTTGCTGACAGCTATGGGACAGAACAGAAAGAAAAAATTCTTCCTCTTATTGGACAGTTGGATCAGGAGGTTGTTACTGCTCAGATGCGCGTTCAGAATCTCGAAACAGAGTGTCCGTCCGATTGGTCGCCAATGAAAAACGAGCTCGATGATCTTTATGGTACCATAGGAAGCAAAGTCGACCGCGCCTGGCGCGAATCGTCCCCTGGCGAGGTGGGAGGTTAGCAGCTATCAGGTGGAGGGGTTCCTACCCCTCCTCTGAGGACAAAACATTTTCTCATCTATCCATACCAGGATGATTTTCCAAAATGTAAACAATCCCCGGGCAGCAAACAGAATAGCCAATGAATGAAATCGATATGATCAGCAAAATTAAATCGCTTCTCAGGCGAAAAAACAGTTGCATTCTGGCAACAACGCGTGGCACCCTTCACCGTTCGCTAATGGATTCTGTCACTTCGGAAACCGTAGATCGGCCGCTTTAATAGCACCGGGCAACCCCAGAAAATATCGGATCAGTCTTCTCGTCTGGAGTCAGATGCGCTATCATATTCTGGTGATCCTGAAAATCCCTAAAGCCTTGTCGATTTGTGCTGTATGATGCTGGGTCCTAAGAGGCAGGACATTATTCGCACGTCATTGAGACCCGGAGATATCGCCTAAAAACATTCGGACCACGACTTTACGGGGGAGTATGGATTAGTTGACCCTGTCAATGAGCGCAGTACCGCATTCGGCTTTAGGATAAACTGATTATCCATCGCCAATGCTTCTAAACCATCACACACCAAATCCTTATCGGAGGCGAACATGGTGGAAAAAGAAAAAAAAGATTTATGGGTGCGTGTCAAGGACGACGCCGGCAATGAGTTCATCTGCCCGCTCAATGCCCTGAAAGACCGGCAATCGGCCACTGAAGAGGAATTGGACAACTGTGTTGACGATGCCGTCACCGGACGTTACGCTGCCAACCTGGAAATTGAGGAATAATCCGGTCTTAGGATCCCTGCTTAATACGATAGGGGCAATGTGTGAGCAGCCTTGGTGTTGAACTGCTGATATAGGGTATACAAATTTCGATATTGGACCGGTAAAGGCAATATCACCCGATTTCATGTTACTGATATCTGTCTTGGCGAATGCATGTCCCGAAATTTTCCGATAGCTCCAACCTGTACAAACTTTCGGAGACTCTCAAAAAGTTGTGATATAGGCATTGTTCTCTTACCTTCCCCACAAGGTGCGCTTCACGGGTGATCTTTTTCTGCAAGGCGATTCAAACTGGTGTATAACGCCGTAATAAATCGTAGACCCATCATTTATGCGTATCTTAGCGTACCGGCACCCGTCTTGATGAAACAATCCCCTGATAGTGTAACCTCACGCCCCTTTCAATCCAAGTTGGCTGATGCTTCGCGATTGGTGACTGAAATTTTATTGCCAAACTGGACGCCTCTCAAATTATGATTACATTCCCATTGGCTTTGCCGGCCGTTTTGTATTGGAGAATGATGATGATTGGAATTAACGATGACAGCTTGGCCAGTATCGAGTTTCGGCTAAACTGGGAGAAAAACGGGGTTCACCACACCGATGCGGTCTATGCCCAGCGGGTCAATTTCTGGCGCGACCTGTTCCCGCAACCCCTGCACCGCGAACTGATGGGGTCGGTTGCCGGAGACATGATCACACAGGCCTATCAACCCGGCGATCTCGTTCCGCTGCCGGATCAAAAACAGACCTATGAGGTCCCGCATGGCAGCGTCGAGGGGCGGCTGGCGGATGGAAAACCGCTGGTCCCGAATTACGGGAGATTCTACCCGCGGGGCATCTTGCGCGGCGTGCCGGGCGTCTTTCGAGGCAATACCGAACCCTTTCGTTGCGTGGATACGGATCCCGTCGGCATTCGTGCGGATTTCAACCATCCGCTGGCGGGGCTGGATCTGCGCCTTGATGCCCACATCATGGACGTCCGGGAGAAATTCGAGGAACACGGCGGTACCGCCTACGACTGGGTCGAACAGGCCATTACCGGACCGGGGATGCAGTCCCGCTATAACGGTTCGGCCACCCGCTTTTTTGACGGCCCGGCCTTCGAACGGGACGATCCGAACGACGATCGCCGTTTTTACGACCGCCCCCGCCTGGTGCAGCATATCGATGACCAAGCCATTGCGACCATATCCGGCCTTTACGGTCGTCTGATACCACCGGGCGGACGCGTGCTGGACCTCATGAGCAGCTGGACCTCCCACCTGCCGGAGGACCTGGCGACCGCCTCGGTGACGGGGCTGGGCATGAATACCGCGGAATTGGCCGCCAATGCCCGTTTGACCTCCTACGACGTTCACGATCTCAACCAGACACCGCGCCTGCCCTACCCGGAGGCCTCTTTCGATGCGGTCGTCTGCACGGTATCCGTGGAGTATCTCACCCGGCCTTTTGAGGTGTTTGCCGATGTGGCCCGCGTGCTGGCTCCCGGCGGTGTTTTCGTGGTGACTTTTTCCGACCGCTGGTTTCCGCCCAAGGCGATTCGCGTCTGGAAAGAGCTGCATCCTTTCGAGCGCATGGGGATGGTGCTGGAGCTGTTCCGCCAGTCCGAGCGGTTCACCTCGCTGGCGACTTTTTCCAGCCAGGGCCGGCCGCGTCCCGCCAATGATAAATACGCCGATCGGATGCTGTTTTCCGACCCGGTCTTCGGGGTCTGGGGACATCGGCAGCCAGACAGTTGAACGGTTTTGTCGTACCGTTGCGGCGGCACGTTCAGAATCGGCCTGATTGCATTGCTGGTTTCGGGCGCGGGGCAGGAAAGCCCTGCGCCTTTTTTGTTCCCCCGTTTTCCAAACGTCTTCTTTGATGGATTCCTGCGAGCATCCGGCTTGCAATTTGTCTGGTCTCCCTTTAGGTTAACCCGAACATTTCATGAAAATTTTTTTACAAATTTATTGTGATATATTCAGATCCTCAAATGAAAGTTGGCGCAATAATGTATGGCAACGCTTTGTAACCGGCGCCTTTGATAAAGAACCGTATCAATATTTTTCACCCTACGGGCGAGCCCGAGGCATCCATTTCCATCGTTATCAGGAGCTTGCGGTAGCATGCGTACAGCGGCGCTCCTGAATGCCTTGTAAATGGATGCCTCAAACTCGTGAAATATCCGGGTCAGGCGCCATCAACTTTTGTATTTTCAACAGATGAACGGGGCGGAGGCAAAACGCATGGCGCGGCTCGAGCAGCAGATTACATTCGTTCGCGAACTGGACAAACTCAAACGGGTTCAGCGTCAGACCTGGCTGACGGACACCAGCCGCAAAGAAAATTCAGCCGAGCATTCCTGGCATATCGCCGTGATGGCCATGGTGCTGGCAGAGTACGCCCCGGGCACGGATCTGGACGTCGGGCGGGTCATTCAGATGCTGCTCCTGCACGATATCGTCGAGATCGACGCCGGGGATACCTTTTGCTATGACGGTGCGGCCGTGGCTCATCAGGCCGACCAGGAAGAGCGGGCCGCGGAACGCCTGTTCGGGCTGCTGCCCCCGGATCTGGCCGATCGGTTCCGGGCGCTCTGGGAAGAGTTCGAGGCCCGGGAAACCCCGGAGTCCCTGCTGGCCAATTCCCTGGACCGTTTGCAGCCGATCCTGAACAATTTCCACTCCGGCGGCAAATCATGGCTGGCCAACGGGATCCGGCGCGGCCAGGTGCGCGAGCGCAACCGCATCGTGGCCGACGGGGCGCCGGACCTCTGGGCCTATATCGAAGAGTTACTGCAGCGGGCGGTGGACAAGGGGATGCTGAAGGATTGAGCGTGTTGTTAAATGAGAATATTTTCCGCTATTTCATTGTTCATTTTCTTTCCCGCGAAAGAAAACAGAACCAAAAGAAAGCGCCCGTGTCACGAGCCCTGCGGGTTCGTGCTTCGGGGCCGCCGCCGGTCGCGCCGAAACTCGCCCCGCTTATCAGCGGGACTCAGACAGTCGCCGCGTCTTTTTCGTCTGCAACCCCGATGCGCGACCTCGTGACAAAGGGGGATTCCCAAACCAGGCATGAGATTCTGGTAAGCCCACCCATTATGATTGTTTGATGGCATTGGGTCTAAGGAGCGCCGATCTATCCAATTTAACCAAGGACGCTTTGAATTTGTCTACCACGACACCCATCATCGACGCCCGTGATCTGAGCCGTGTCTATCCCCTGGGGGACAGCGCGGTGGTGGGATTGAACCGTGTTTCGCTGGCCATCGCCCCGGGCGAGACTGGTGGTCCTCAAGGGCAACAGCGGGTCCGGCAAAAGCACGCTGCTGTCGCTCCTGGCCGGTCTCGATGAGCCGTCCGGCGGCCGCCTGCACGTGGCGGGCTATGACCTCCTGGCCCTGTCGGAAACCCAGAAAAACAGCTACCGGCGCAAGGTGGTGGGCATGATCTTCCAGGCCTTCAACCTGCTGCCCACCATGAGTGTCATGGAAAACGTCTGCCTTCCGGCCCTGCTGGCCGGAAATCCCTACCGTGAGACCTTGGAACGGGCGCGCGAGCTGCTGGATTGGCTTGAGATGGGATCCCGCCACAGTCATCGTCCAGCGCAATTGTCCGGCGGTGAGATGCAGCGCACGGCCATCGCCCGGTCCCTGATCAACGATCCGGCCCTCATCCTGGCGGACGAACCCACCGGCAACCTGGACAGCCGCAACGGCGGCCTGGTGATCGAACTCCTGCGGGAATTGAACCGGCGCTGGCGGCGCACGGTCATCATCGCGACCCACAGCAACCTGGCCGACCCCTTCGCCACCTTGCAGATCTGTCTCAAGGATGGCGCCCTCACCGATTCGACATGCGACCTCTAATTTTCTTTTTACAGCTTTTTCACTGGTTCAGCCTGCGCCAGGTTCGCCAGCATCCCTGGCGGGCCGGCACGGTCCTGATCGGCGTCGCCCTGGGGGCCGCCGTGTTTGCCAGTGTCCGCATTGCCGTGCATGCCTCCCTGGACTCCTTCAGCCGCAGTATGGACATTGTGGCCGGCAGCGCCGATCACACCGTAACGCGACCCGGCGGTCGGGTCGCCGAAGACCTGATGGTTCATTTGTTGCGGCACCCGTCGGTGCGCGCCGCCGCCCCCTATTTGGCAACCTATACAAGAGCCCGCGAGGGTTCCGGGCGACCCTTCCTGCTGATCGGCCTGGATCCGATCCTGGACCGACCCCTGCGGGAATGGCAGGCCGCCCAGCGTCCCGGCAACGATGCCGATTGGATCCGGCTGCTTTCCGAACCCTACACGCTGATTGCCGGCGCGGCTCTGGCGGAAGCCGAGGGCTGGACCGCCGGCCAACCGATTGCACTGGCGCATCGGCAGGGCACGGCGTCTTTCACGGTGCTGGGGCAGTTGATACCGAAAGGTCTGGGCCAGACCGAAAGCGGCCGGGTGGCCCTTACCGACATTGCCACCTTTCAGGAATTTACCGGCACCATCGGGGCGGTGGATCGCATCGACCTGATACTGAATCCGTCCTCGCCGGAAGCGCTTGCTTCGCTGACGGCCATGCTGCCCGCCGGGCACGATGCTGCAAGGCCCCGGAGACGCCAAACGCAGCGGTCAGGGCATGATCCGGGCCTACGCCCTGAATCTTTCCATCCTCAGTTTTGCGGCACTCTTTGTGGGCATGTTCCTGGTGTACAGCCTGGTGGCCCTGAATGCGGCCTCGCGTCGAAGCGAACTGGCCATTTTACGATCGCTGGGGGCTTCTTCCCGGATCTTATTCTGGCTGTTTATCGCGGAGGGGGCCTTTTTCGGCCTTCTTGGCTGGTTGCTGGCCCTGCCGATCGGCAGCTTTCTGACCCGTTTCCTGCTGGAGGGGGTCAGCCGCACGGTCACCAACCTGTTTGTGCGGGTGACCGTGACGGATATGGCGCTCAGCCCCTGGGAAATTGTCTTTTCGCTGGGGGTGACGATCGGTGTGGCCGTGCTGGCGGCGGTTCTGCCGGCCCGGGAAGCCATGCGTATTGCCCCCAAGGAGGTCATGGCGGCATCTCCCGGCCGTAAAAGCGGCAAGATCACCACCCGCCATCTGGCGCTGGCCGGTCTGGTCTGCGTTCTCGCGGTGGTGCCCCTGGCCGGCATGCCGGGCTATAAAGGCATTCCGCTGCCGGGCTACCTGGCGACCCTGCTGTTGTTTGTGGGGTTTGCCCTGATGGCCCCCTGGGGACTGCAGGGTGCGGGACGACGGCTGCAGCCGATTCTGCGTCGGCGGGCAGGCCTGCCGGCCCACCTGGCGGCCGGCTATATCCAGGACAGCGGCAGCCGGACGGCCGTCTCGGTGGGGGCCCTGGTGACGGCCGTGGCGCTTTTTACGGCCCTGGTGATCATGGTGCAGAGCTTCCGGCATACGGTTGAGATCTGGGTCGAACAGACCATCAGCGGCGATCTTTTCGTGACCACCCGCATGGCGGAGATCAACCGGGTCTGGGAGCCCTTACCGGTGGGCGTGGCAACCTACCTGAAGGGTCTTGATGAAGTGGACCTGGTGCCCAACCGGCGTTTCACGCTCTCCTACGAGGGATTTCCCTTTACGCTCGAGGCCATGGATTTTGCCGCATTTGGCCGATACGGTGATTTTTTCTGGCTGGAAGGCGATTCTCCGCAACTGATGGCGCCCTTAGCCGCCGGAAAAGGGCGTGATCGTATCGGAAGTGTTTGCCAACCGGACCGGAATGTCCGTCGGCGATCGCTTTCGCACCCAGGTTCAGGGGGTGCGCCTGGACTGGCCGATTCTGGGCATCGTCCGGGACTACCGCACCCGGGGCGGGGTGGTGTTCTGCGACCTGGAAGATCTCCAACAGCGTGGCAGCGGCATGGCCTGGGGGGGTGTCCGCATTTTTTTGAAGGATCGCGGCGCAGCGCAAGGCCCGGCCATAGACCGCCTGCAGGACGATCTGCGTCTGCGTTTCGGCGACCGGCTGGATATGCTGGCCGGGCGTGATTTGCGGGCGGGTGTCCTGAAGATTTTCGACGAGACCTTTGCGATTACCACGGTGCTGCTGATCATTGCCCTGGTGGTGGCCGCCCTGGGGATAACGACGACCCTGACGGTCCTGGTGCTGGAAAGAACGCGGGAGCTGAATACGGTCTATGCCGTGGGGGGCAGTCTGGGCCAGATCCGGGGAATGATCCTGTGGGAGGCGGTCTTCATGGTGGCGGTGGGTGAAATCGGGGGACTGATGTGCGGGTTTATCCTGTCCTATCTTCTGGTTTTCGTCATCAACCGGCAGTCTTTCGGATGGACCTTTCTCTACGGGGTGGACTGGGGCGCCCTGGCCTTTTCACTGCCCCTGATCGTGGCAACGGCCCTGATGGCGGCCTTGCCGGCCATGCGCGTGGTCTATCGGTCGCCACCGGCAACCCTGCTGCGCGATCGCTGAGATTGGGATTTTATTGGGAAAAGCATCCGATAATGGTGTAAAGGTACGGATCAGCCGAAAGGCTGTGTAATTACTTACGCAGCGCAATTGTTCATCGTGAGGAGCTGTCAAATGAAAATACCCACTATCGTATGTTTCTGTTGTATCCTGCTGGTCTGGCGTTCAGCGGCCCTCTGACGGCGGGGAGAGACCGGTCAAATCCCGGTCGCGGGAATGGTCACCATGGTCGATCTGGGTGCTGACCGGTGCGTCCCCTGCAAGATGATGGCGCCCATTATCGCCAAAGTCCAAAAAGATTATGAAGGGCGGGCGGCGATCATTTTTCTCGACGTCTGGAAAGACCCCGGTCTGGGCAAGAAATTCGGTATTCGTGCCATTCCCACCCAGATTTTTTATGATCACGAAGGCAAGGAAGTATACCGACATCTAGGCTTTATGGATGAGAAAAGCATGGTGGCGATGCTGCAAAAGCTTGGTGTCCCTCCGCAGGCGGCCCCATAAGCCCGATTTCGACGCCGAGTTCCTTTGGAGCTGGCCCATCGTGAAGTGAGACAACGTGCTTGACGCCTTTTTTCTGACGGTAAATCAATGGATGACCACCGAAACATCCCTGGCGCTCGTGGGGTGTTTTCTGTGGGGGGTGATCAGTGTCCTCTTCAGTCCCTGCCACCTGGCCTCCATTCCACTGGTCGTAAGCTACGTGGCCGGCCAGAAGCGCGTCTTGCGCGCCGGCCAGGCGGCCCAGTACGCCGTATTTTTCACGGCCGGGCTTTTTGTCACCATCGCTTGCGTGGGAATCGTCTGCGCGCTGCTGGGGCGCATGTTGGGTGAGATCGGCCCCTATTGGACGATCCTTGTCGGAGCGGTCCTGATCTGGGTGGCGCTGGATATGATAGGGGTGAGGGCCTGTTCGATATCCGGCGGCACGTTGCAGCGCTTCAACCTGAGCGGGCGATCCGGCGCCTTTGTGCTGGGGCTGCTCTACGGCCTCCTCTCCGGGTCCTGCACCTTCGGCTTTATAGCGCCGATGCTGGCCTTTATCACCATTCAGCAGGAGATCGCCCGGGGATTGCTTTACATCGTGCTCTTCGGCATCGGGCATTGCATCCCGATTGTCATCGCCGGCAGTTCCATGGCCTTGGTCCAACGCTTGCTGGAAACTGCCCGTTTCCAACAGGGCAGCTGGTGGGTTCGACGGTTGGGCGGCGTGGCGATTGGAATCTTCGGGGTGTATTTTATCATGCGGCCCTTTTGGGAGGCCTGATGGCAATGTTTGGAATGACGCGAAGCATAGGGGTACGAGCACTGATGCTTGGTGGGTTCCTCACGGTTTTGTTGGTGGCGGCGCCCGCGAACGCTTTGCAAAACGTGCTGATCATTTCCATTGATGCGCTGCACCCCGAAGCGCTGCGTGCCGGAGACCTTCCGACCTTGCAGCGAGCGATGCGCCAAGGTACCTATACGATGGCGGGGCAAAGCACGGATCCCCCGCTGACGTTGATCGCCCATACGGCCATGTTCACGGGGTTGCCGCCTAGCGCGAGCGGGAAGCAGGACAATCGCTGGCAACCGGGCGAACCCACGGTGAGCCGGCCGACCATTTTCAACCGTGCTAAAAGCGGCGGTTACCGGACGGGCTATTACTATTCCAAACAGAAGCTGGGTTACCTGGTCAACGACGCGGTGGATGACCACCCAGTGGTCCAAAGACAACGCCATCGATCTGGCGGAAGTGTTCATGGATGGCCCGGGGCCCCATTTCGTCTTTCTGCATGTCAGTGGCCTGGACCAGGTTGGACCGGAGCATGGCTGGCTTTCGCCGGAATATCTGGAAGAATTGTCCTATATCGATGACGCTCTTTCGCCACTGATCGCGAAGATCGAAAAACGGAAGCATTTTGTGATCATCATTACCAGCGATCATGCCGGTCATGGTCGCATTCACGGCAGCCGGCATCCGGAAGACTACCGGCTTCCGCTGGTCATTTACGCGGATGGGATGGCCTTCAGTGGTTACCAGGATGCGGCCTACACCGTCACTGATCTGCCAAAAATCCTGGCTCCGGTTTGGTAACCAACAAAGGCTGGCGACGGTCTTTCAAATTCGAGATGCTATTGTGAACGCTCCCTCTCTCCTCACCGGAAAATAAAATCAGCGCGGTTGTCGAGGCCTGCGCGGACTGTGAGCAGTGCCGGCACATGATGGCATCCGAGTGCCTGTTCTTTGACGCGCTCTACCGGCTGCATGATCAGGCCAAAGAGAACGGGCGGCTCTTGTCTACGGGCGACCTGCGCGATCTGGTGGGGCTTTGCAATTATTGCGCGCTCTGCAGCTGCCCGGACATCCGGGCCGGCATTATCGAGGCCAAGACGCGGTTTGTCGAACGCGACGGCCTGGCGCTGGGGTCCCGCCTGTTGGAAGATGTTGCGCGCACGGGGAAGCTGTGCGGCCTGTTTCCGCACCTGGCCAACCGAATGCTGGCCAACGAAAAGACGGGCAGGCTGCTCAAACGGGTGGCGGGCATCCATGAAGATCGCCGTCTGCCGACATTTCCGGAGGCGTCATTCGACGCCTGGGCCCGTCGGCAGGGACTGATGCACAAGCCGGCGCCCGGTGCGGCAAATAAAGTGGCCTATTTCGCCGGCTGCTCCGGCCGCTATCTGTTTCCCGAAGTCCCGCAGGCACTGGTGCAAGTCTTTCAGCACTGTGGTATCAAGGTCTACTTTCCGGATCAGCAGTGCTGTGGCATGCCGACCCTGCTGGAAGGCGATCGGAAGAAAACCCTTGCTTTCATGGCGGCCAACGTGGAGCGGCTGGCCGCACTGGTGGCCGAGGGCTTTACAATTGTCTGTTCCTGCCCCACCTGTGGATTTGTTCTGAAAAAGCTGCTCAAAGAGCGCGCCTATTATGCCGACGCTTATCAGATGTCGGTCGGCGCCGAGGAGGGCATCCTGAAGGTGCCCGTCGAAGGCCGGACAAGCCAAGGCGGTGGCCCTGTCTTCAACCACATTCGCAAATCCATTTACGGGAAAATTCTCAAGGACGATGGTTATTTCGCCGCGATCGATCCGTTATCGCGGATTGCCGTGGCCGAGAACACCATGGATGCCGGGGAATATCTGTTGAAACATTTTCGAGGCGATCAACCGCGTGCCGGGTTTAAACCCTTGACGCAGCGTCTGGTGTATTTCGCGCCCTGCCATCAGCGCGAGCAGAACATGGGCCGACCTTATATGGAGCTGCTGCAGCTGCTCCGCGGGCCGGCCATAGAGGTGGTCGATGGCACCTACGACTGCTGCGGCATGGGCGGCATCATGGGCTACCAGCGCGGGTTTCACGCGCACTCGATCAGGCTGGGCGCCCCGGTGATGGAGAAAATCGCGGACCGTCGCCCGGATGCTATCGTCACTGAATGCCTGAGCTGCCGATTGCAGTTCATGCATCTGGCGGACACCCCGGTGGCCCACCCGCTGGAAGTCATGGCCGCCCTGTTGGATGAGTCGCGGGCATGACGCGTCGCAAGCCGACGCTAAAACGGTTCGCTTTGTTTGTCTGTACCGTATTCTTTTCGAGAGAAGATTCCGGAGAGATTCTTTCGATCCCGAACGACGGTAACGGAA
>CAWKLN010000014.1:0-103401 GCA_963850465.1 uncultured delta proteobacterium | reverse complement strand
CTACAATCTCCAGTTTAGGTTGTCACCGAATATTTGGTCAGAATCGCATTATCAGTGTAGGTCATCGGAGATTCTTTAAATAAAGTTTATCAAGAGTTGCCGTAAAATTTAGCTGTTGGCACCTGAATTTTCGGTGAATCGAAGGTATTCATGTTCCCTTCGAATTCATAAACAGGTTGCCGGGCTTGATGTCCTGGTGAATGATGCCGTGCTTGTGGGCGTAGTGCAGGCCGGCACACACCTGCAGCAGGTAGTGGATGACCTGCCCCGGCGGCAGCGTGCCGCGATCGTTCATGATCTCCCGCAGGGCGCAGCCGTCGATGTGTTCCATGACGATGAACATGGTCTGGTAGCGGGATTCGATATCATAGACCTTGATGATGTTGTCATGATTGAACTGGGCAATGGTGACGGCTTCTTTCTGGAAGTTGCCGACGAATTCCTCCTCCATGGCCATGTCGTGGTTCAGCATCTTGATGACCACGGGCATGTTCAGGGTAGCGTGCAGCCCCTTGTAGACGATGCTGAATCCGCCGCGCCCGATGATGTCGGTGATCAAGTATTTGCCGATCTGGCGCTCGGCGGTCATGCGACTGTTGGCAAACCTTTCCGCCACGATCTCCGTCAGGAAGTTGCGCAGTCCGGGAAAATCCGCGGTGATGGCATCAAAATCGTCCTTGCTGATTTCCCACACGTCCATATCGGTACCGGCTTCGACATGGGCGCTGCGCGGCTCACCGGTGAGAAGTGACATTTCACCGATGATATCCCCTTTTTTGCGCACGGCAATGGTGTGGATCTCCCCCTCTTTTTCTATGGAGATAGCGCAGGTCCCCTTTTGAATGATGAAACAGGAATCCCCGGCTTCGCCCTGGGTGACGAACCGCTCCCCGGCCAGGACGCGCCGGTAGGTCAGCGCGTTCAGCAGCGGGCAGATCGCATTGCGATGCAGACGCTTGAGGATATTGATCGTGCTGAAAAACGCGAAATCCTCGGATGAAGGATGGCGTTTCGTCCCGGCCTGTTCCTGCGGCGGCCAGTCAATCGGGGTCTTGTCATGGAATGCGAAACCTGAAAGATGGAATCGGGGCTCGGAAGGCGATGGGACACTCCACTTGACTTCCGCCGGGAAATAGCTCCAGGAAAGGTCGGTAGGACTGTGGATTTTAAGGATGCACTGCGCGCCGGGTTCAAATGGTTGCGTGGCAACGGCTTTGGCGCCGCCCGGTGTCTGGTCGGTCAGGTCCACG
Source organism: uncultured delta proteobacterium (assembly GCA_963850465.1). Lineage (GTDB taxonomy): Bacteria > Desulfobacterota > Desulfobacteria > Desulfobacterales > UBA5852 > JABZFP01. The sequence continues at coordinate 102,151 of CAWKLN010000014.1, read as the reverse complement.
AACCGCTGGCAGGTGTTGTCGACACAGAGAGACGCCGAAGGAGTGTCACTCAAGGGGTAGTAGATTGCCAGGTTGGGGTTGTCCAGATTGTTTCTTTCCCAGTGACGACGATAATTTTTAGCTGCCATCGATGCGAACCCTCCCCAAGAAAAATCTGAATTCGGGCCGCTATTTTTCCAGCGCAAACACTTCGATCTCTTCGGACAGGTTTTTGAGTTTAAACGGACCTAAACTCCGATAGGCAAATGAATGATGGGTGCGTGTGGCCGTATCGCGGGATACGAGGATCGCCCCGCCGGTGGCCTGGCCGCAGAGCCTGGCGGCCACGTTGGTCGTGGTCCCGTGCGAGGTGTAGGCCCACCGTCCGCCGGTGTAGCTTTCGAACTTGGACGCCCCTACGAAGGCCCGGCCGGAGCAGATACCGATGTTGATGATGACCGGGGCCCTTCCCAGCGTGCATTCGTTGTTGATGCAGTTGGTTTTTTCCCGGATCGTCGTGGCGGCCCGGAGGGCTTCCAGGGCGTGTTTGGCCGGGTCATCGGTCATGAACAGCACCATCAAACCGTCGCCGGCGGTCTCCACGACATCACCGTTGTTCTGGTAGATCGCGTCCATAAAAACGGAAAAATACTTTTCCGTGAGGGCATTGACTTCGGTAGCCCCGAGTTCCTCCGTGAGGCGCGTATACCCTTCGATATCGAGGAACAAAACCGAGATGTCCCGCTCCTCGGCTTCCTGGATTTCACCGCTGGGGGAGGATTCCATCAGGCGCGTGACGGCCGTCGGTACGAATTTACAAAGATTGGATTTGATGCTTTCGAGAATTTCGACTTTACGCAGTGCGGCTTTGAGTTCCTGCATGGCCTGTTCCAGCTGCACATTTTTGGCTTCCAGATCCCGGTTGAGCGTTTTTATCTCTTCAATAGACCGAGCATTCTGCAGCGCGATGCTCAGATTGTTCACCAGGGTTCGGATGAGTTCCCGGTCGTTAGCGTTGTAATGTTCGTCGATCAGTTTGGGGCCCAACCCCAGGGCACCGCTTATGTTGCGATCGACGGCAAACGGGAAGACAATGTCGAGCGGGGCGCAACCTGGCTGGAGAACGGCGTTGTCCGGTGAAAGCGTGTCAGCTTCCCGGGGTCGGTTTGTTGAAAGGATCTGCTGCAAATGCTGCTGCAGCTTCGATACGTCTTCCGGTTGGATGCCGACGGCGGCGCAATGTTCCGCTTCCAATTGTTTTCCACGGAACAGCATGACCATCCCTTCGGCGACACCGAAGTTTCCCATCACCATCAGGAGAAAATTACGCTGTATGGCTTCAGAATTGACGCTGCTGAAAATGTCTTTGCTGACATCGTAAAGGGTTTTTAAATTAAATATGCGCCGGTCGAGCTCCAGCTGCACGCTTTCGGACTGTTCCCGGCGATCTATCAGTTCGGGACTTTCCGATGGATCACTTCAGTCGAGATGAACTCATGAGAAGGTGGCCGACTGGATAAGGTTCATGAAATGAATTTTTACTTCTTCGCGCGTCTCTGTCAGCCGCTCGATGAGGCGTTGGGCAAGGTTGTTCATGACGACGCAGCCAAATTCCGGATCGGATTGAAAGAGGGCGTGCAGATCATTGCCCGAAATTACGGTCAGACGGCTGACTTCTTTACAGCGGGCGGACAGGGTGTAGACGTAGGGTTCGAGCAAAGCGCCTACCCCCACGCAACCGTTGCCCGGCCGGATCAGGGCCACCGGAATTTCGATATCCGGTTCCACCGGCATCACCAACTCGATCGCGCCTTCTTCCACCATATAAATATTTTTGGCACGATCTGCCTTGTGGAACAGCCATTGGTCTTTCTGTACGGTTTGGGGGCATGAAATGGCGCTGATAGCCTTGATCTTCTCGGCGGACAGATTGCGAAAAAGATAACACGAAGCCGCTGTCATGGGTAAACTCCCAAATTGTTTTGGCCTGCGAATTAAAAAATGCTGCAACGATGGGTTGCAGAAAGATCGTCCTGGCGCGTATAACGGTAAAGGATCGGGTGATGCGAAAGCCAACAGTGTCAGCTCAGCGCTTGTATGGCAGCCTCCGTGGAATCGAGAATTTGGGCGAACTTGGTGATACCGACCATGTTGAAGATCTTTTTGAAGTGTTCCGATATGCCGGTAATCGCGATGCGCTGCTCATTGCGCCTGGTCTGGGCCAGAATCTGAATCAGAACGGCAATACCGCCGCTGTTGATATAGGCATCCTTTTCGATTTTAAGCAGAAGTTTTTTTGCGCCCTGCTCGTTGGCTTTCCGATAGGCATCTCCCAAGGGGGACTCCGAAAAGGCCGTGATATCCCCTTTGATATCCAGAACCGTGACCGCACCCCGGACTTCAAGATGAATTTCATTGGTATTTTGTTGCATTGCCATTGCTTGCGCTCTCCCAACGCCTTGCTTCAGGTGGACTGACGATGCTCATTTTTTTCATTTTGGCGATCCATCGATGATGATCCGCAATTCGTCAAAGGGAAGGCCGCGCTTCTGGCGCGGGCAACTCAAGGCTGCATTGCAATTCGCATTTCGACGCAGTGCCCGCCCCCGGCAGTCTGATGAAAGTCGACTTGGTCGGCAAGATTGCGAATCAGAAAAACAGCCAAAGCCGATCGGTGTTTCCATTTCATTCATGATACGTTCGATATCCGGAACCTTTACAGTATTTTTAAAACCATTGCCTTCATCATGCACCGTTACTTTAATGGCATCCGGCAGCATCTCCAACCGAATGGAGACATGCGCCTCGGCGCGCCCTCCGTTGCCATGCTGCATGGCATTGTTGGTCGCCTCCGCCACAACGGTCTTAAGATCCTCGATGCGGTCCGGTGCCAGGCCATTAATCTGTGCAAAGGAAGCCGCACAGACCATGGCGATGCGTTCGTAACCCAATATGTTGGGCAGAACAATTGTAACGGTTCGATTTGAGTTCAATTGGCGCATATGATTGTTATAATTAATAAATTCTGAGCAAATAAATTATTATAAATCACTTATTGAATCGTGTTCATATATGTAATAAAGGTGAGCTATATTTGTCAATGCGAAAATGAGTGGTCCTGATATCAAATCTGCCGGCGGCACGCGCACAAAAAATGACCGTCATACCTGACAAGAAATTCAATGGATGGACCGTAGTAAGGGATAGGAAATGAAACGGCGTGTGTTATCTGATTTATTTATCATTCGCAACCCTGGCGATTTCCTGCGTGAAGTTTTGAAAGTGTGTGGTCTGAATGATAACGAACCGGAGGGCGCCGTCGTCACAAACGCCTACCACTATGGCCTTCCGTCTGTATCGGGGCGAATTCAACGGTTATTTGGGCTGCGATACGAATTATCATGATTTCGCCCACGTCGCGGAAACATTTTTAACCATGGCCCGGCTACTTCACGGGGCCCAACTCGCTTCGGAAAAGATCACCCAAAGAGACCTGGCGGTGGGATTGATAGCCGCCATTCTGCATGATTCCGGCTACATCAGAAGATCGAGCGAATCGACAGACAACGGTGCCCGCTACCGCTCCGAGCATGAGATGCGAGGCATGGACTTCGTTTCGCAACATGGCCAGGCCATCGGCCTTACGGGACAGGAGATTGCCGAATGCCGAACAATGATTCAGAGCACCCTGATGACGGAGGATGTCAATGCGATGTCCTTTCAATCCAAAACCCAGGAACTGCTCACCAGAATACTGTCGACCTCCGATCTACTGGCCCAGTTGTCCAGCGCCACCTATCTGGAAAGACTGGTCTTTCTCCATGAAGAAGATCGTGACTCCCAAGCCCCTCGCTACACTGACCAGTTGGATTGCTTCCGGAAAGCGATTCTATTCGACAATCACGCTCGCGAGCGCCTGCTGAACACCCTTGAACAATCTGACGTCTACCTGACCAACCACTTCAATGCCCGTTGGAATACACCTGAAAATCTCTACCGGGTTTCAATGGATCGCCAGATACAATTCCTCACCGAGGCCATCGAGCGGAAAGGATTCGATCCTCGTTGCCACCTGAGACGCTGGGGCAGCGTTGAAGCCCTTCAGCGACTTTTGTCGGAAAATAGTATGGCCAAGTCCTGATAGCCCCAGGGGAAAGTGGCCAAGGCAGGCGCTGTTCACATTTTTCTCGGAATGCTTACACTTTCAGAAACATAAGAAGCTTCACCAAATGCTTGCGCCGTATCACCTAAGGTGTCCATCATTCGTGGTCTGCCACTGAGGCTCGTTCCGGCCGGGCAGTCGACAACGTCGATTTCACGCGGGGGGGATGAATGAACAATAGCAATTTAGGTTTTGGCAACACACTTGACAGCGACTCCCTGCAGAAGATTTTCGAGGCCCAGTCCACCTTGTTGGAAAAACTGGTAGCCACGGCGCGGCCTCCTTACGAGAGGGAAGCCATCAAGGTCATTCTGCGCGAGGCCACCGAAATATCGCTCCAGCTCACAGGGGCCGGGCACGGCAGTTTGATTCTTTTCGACAGCGACGGCCAGGTTACCGACAGTTTGCTTCCCCGCTTCGATGGTCAACCTTATAATAAAACCGAACTGCTTGAACGGGTATTGGAAGAGGGGCTGGCCGGTTGGGTGGCCCGTCGTCACGAAATCGGACTCGTCCAGGACACACGCACCGATGTACGCTGGCTGGTTTTGCCTGATCAGCCCTATGCTGCCGGCAGCGCCATCTGCCTGCCGATCATCAGTGCGGAAATGCTCCTAGGTGTTTTGACGCTGTCTCATTCCGAACCGAGGCATTTTACCCCCAAGATTGCCGAAGTCATGCGCATTCTGGCCAACCAGATAGCGCTGATCGTGGAAAATGCCAATATGTTCGGCAATCTCAGTGATTCCCTGAATGCATTGGGATCGGCTCAAAAAAAATGCGAGATCTCTTCGCAATCGTTGACCCATGAGTTGGACAAGTGTCGCAAGATGCAGATGGATTTTTTACCCAAGAATCTTCCCCGTCTTTCCGGCTGGGAGATCGAAGGTTTTTTCTTTCCGGCCAACCGTGTATCCGGAGATTTCTACGATGGGTTTGTTCTGCCCGGAGGGTATCTCGGGATAGTGATTGGCGATGTCTGTGACAAAGGGGTCGGTGCCGCTCTTTTCATGGCGCTCTTTCGAAGCATGATTCGCATATTTTCGGGTGCGGCGCAGCTCAACCGAAGCTCGATCAATCAATCTTCTCATACCGTCGGGGGCCATAACGGACCTGCCACACAACGCCAATACAGTCAGGTCGATGCCATCCGGGCCGTGTCGTTATCAAATGATTACATTGCGCGCGAACATGGGGACATGTGCATGTTTGCAACGCTTTTCTTCGGCATCCTTGAACCCGATAGTGGCCGGCTGATCTATATCAATGGCGGGCATGAACCCTTGTTCATCATAAATGCCGATGGGATCAAAGATACCCTGAATCCATACGGGGCCCGCCGTAGGCGTAGTAGCCCACAAGGAATTTGTCTACAAAGAAGTCTTCCTGCAACCCGGCGAGATTCTTTTCGGCTATACGGATGGCGTGATCGATGCGCGATCCCCCGAAGGAACGCGATTCACGAGAAAGCGTCTGCGGAAATTATTGTTGAAACCTGCGGGGTCTGTACTAGATGTTATGAGTAACGTCGGGACGGATCTTTTCGCGCACATCGGTAAAGCGCCCCAGGAAGATGATGTCACGATGCTGGCCCTGCGTCGCAAATTATCCCATCAAGATGGTACGTGATACACAGGCGGGACAAATTATCAGAATTGAATCAACGATAGAGACAGAGAACATTCTAACATACTGTAATCCTTGGTGCCCGGGGCCGGAATTGAACCGGCACGGTACCTAGTACCCGAGGGATTTTAAGTCCCTTGCGTCTACCTATTCCGCCACCCGGGCATAGGGGTATGCTCAGGTGCTTTTAACGGGTATCCCCCTGACTGTCAAGAAATTCAGCCCTTTGAAATCAATGCGCCGGCCAACGGTATTTACCGAATTTCTTGATGAGAAGGATAACGCTGCTTCATCGGAGAAACGCGCCATTCAGCCTGTTTTTGTTTCAAAGGCATGCATCACGCCGTGACATTGACTGGCGGTGCTGAACAGGTATTTTCCGGGATGCGCCTGCACCTCTTCCAGTGCCGCGGTTAGCTGACTCCCACGATACCCGCCGACACCGGGTGCCAGCTGAAAACTTCGAACGACCAGCGATCGATAGCCTTCCGGTTGGACATTGGCTAAGATACTCGTGGAGACGATATGGCCCGGGTTTACCGGTTATCGGACACCCTTTTTGCGGTTCGTTGCAGTTTTCCGGACAGATAAAATCAGCATTGCTGATATAAGCCTGCCCTTCAGGGCCGATGACGGTATTCGGAAGCTGCGTTATAACGTTTCCTGGTACGGCACAGGGTTTAAAAAGGCCGGTTTCCTTCAGCCGAACCGCTATCCATTCATAGGCCAGATGATGGGGCAAGGCCGGCACGATCCAGGGCGCGTTCCCGTCATTGCCGGTCACTTTGGACTTCAGCAAAAAAGCAACGCCATCCTCGACATGCCATTGCACAGCGCCTATCTTTTCCGGTGGAATTGAATACCGCGGATCTACGATGGTGATATCAGCGTCAGGAGACTTGCGACGCAGTCGTGATAGGGCACGGCGTCCTACGTTTCCGAATCCGATTATCCAGTATTGTTCCATCGTGACCTGCAAACCCACCGCCCGCCCGAAATAAGTTTGAGAGAGGGCCACGGCTTGTCAAGCGCCCAACCATCTGATACCTAAACTGAGCGTTTTATTGCTCAGGCAATCAAACACCCCAAGATCGTCATTCCGGCGGAGGCCGGAATCTCTTCAAGAACGGTCGGGATCTGCCACAAGATCCCGGCCTCCGCCGGGATGACCGTGGTTTGTTTAGCTGCCGGATTAATAGATTAAAAAAATTTGATTTCATGAATATGAAGGGCATTGTATTCGTGATAGTCAATGGCGCCATGATTTACAACCGCAAACAGGAGTTGAGATGACCAACGGCGTCACCAACGTTGAACTGATTCTGGCATCCCAATCCCCCCGCCGGAAGTACCTGCTTGAACAGGCGGGATTGCGCTTTAACGTTATCCCCAGCCCCTTTGACGAATCAGCCGTTGCACCTGCCGAACCAGCCCCTTATGTTCGGCGCCTGGCCGAAGGCAAGGCGGACGATGTCGCCACCCGTTATCCGGACGCATGGGTCATCGGGGCCGACACCATTGTCGCGACCGAAAATCACCTGCTGGGCAAACCAACGTCACCGGAAGCCGCCCGCCGCATGCTGGAGACGCCTGTCCGGGAAAACCCACCAAGTCTACACCGGGTTCTGTATCTGTCGCCAAAGAAACAACGTGAAATTCATCGATGCGGTGCGAACGGACGTCACATTTAAGAAACTCTCGGAAAACGAGATCGAATGGTATATACAAACGGGAGAGCCTTTTGACAAAGCCGGCGCGTATGCCATCCAGGGCATGGGCACCTTTCTGGTCCGTCGTATCAACGGATCCTATTCCAATGTGGTGGGATTACCGGTATGCGAAGTCATCGAAATTCTGATCCGCGAAGGCATCATGGACCTTGAAGGATGAACCCATCATCCGCATCGTGTGAGTTGAACCGTGAAAAACCGAATTGATTCCATTGCCGAGCGTATTAAAATCGCGGCGACGTCTGCCGGCCGCCGAGCGGAATCCATCCGTCTGGTGGCCGTCAGCAAAACCGTGGCCGCCGATCGGGTGCGGGCGGCGGTTGCCACCGGCATCACCATCCTGGGCGAAAACTATATCCAGGAGGCACAGGGCAAAATCGATGCTTTGCAGGACCTTGCCGTTTCCTGGCATTTCATCGGCCATCTGCAGAGCAATAAAGCCAAATATGCCGTTCGTCTTTTCGACCTGATCCACTCGGTGGATTCCATCAAACTGGCGCGCGAACTGGATCGTCAAGCGCATAAAAATGACAAGATCCAGAAGGTCCTCATTCAGGTCAACACCGGCAAGGAGGCCAGCAAATCCGGCGTTTACGAGGAAGAGGCCCTAGCCCTTGTGCGCGAAGCCGGCCAGATGGACAATCTGGCCGTCAAAGGCCTGATGACCCTGCCCCCCTTTTTCAATGCCCCTGAAAAGGTACGCCCCTATTTCCAAGCCTTACGGGAATTGCGGGATCGTATTCGCTCCGAATCCCTGCCCGGAGTCTCCATGGATGACCTGTCCATGGGCATGACGGGCGATTTTGAAACGGCCATCCAGGAGGGTGCCACCTTTGTTCGCATCGGCACCGCCATATTTGGAGAACGTCAGTGAAAGTCTTGCTGCATACCTGTTGTGGCCCCTGTACGATCTATCCCCTGGAAGTCTTACGTGATGAGGGCAATGAGGTGATGGGCTTTTTCACCCGCCACAACATTCACCCCTACACGGAATGCCTGCGGCGCCAGGATGCGCTGGAACTGTTTGCCGCCGAAAAAAAACTGCGCGTCATTGTTCAGGACGGGTATGACATGGAAGGTTTTATACGCAATGTGGCTTTTCGGGAAAAGGAGCGTTGCCGCTATTGCTACCATGACCGGCTGCAAGCGGCGGCCCTGATCGCCCGCAAGGGTAAGTTCGATGCATTCACCAGCACCCTGCTTTACAGCCGCTTCCAAAAACACGCGATGATTCGGGCGGTGGGCGAATCCATCGCCCAAGAAACCGGCGTCCCTTTTCTCTACAAAGACTTTCGCGCCGGATGGCAGCAAGGCATCACGGCGTCTAAAGAACGCGGAATGTATCGTCAGCCATACTGCGGCTGCATCTACAGCGAAAAAGACCGCTATTACCGCGAAGCCCGCGCGTCATTTTCCAACAAAAATAACTGAAGTCCTGTTAAGCAGGCCCAATACGCATAGCCTATGTTTTCAAACTTTATCTATCTGATCATTGCCATTCTGATCTTCACAATCTACCAGCCTACGGAGAACCCCGGTCTTTCCGCCGCAGAAGCCTTCGCTCTGGCCACCGGACTGGTCATCGGGTTTGCCGTTCTATCCCGCTGGTTCTTCCGTCGCCTATCAAAAACGATCGATCACATCGATTCGTATAGCGCCGATAATCGCCACACCGGCCTGCTGACCCGTCAATCCATTATGGCCATTGCCCTGTTCGCCGTTCTCGTTCACGGTCTGGGCCTGCCCTCACAATTCGGTCACGGGACATTTTTCCAGACGCTGCCGACCCTTTTGGCAGTTGTCTTCCTTCTCCTGTTTCTTTTGCTTCTTTCGGTTGTCTGGTACCATGCCTACGCGAGCTACCGACGGCTCTACGGGGCCGATCTCTCGCGCTGGGCCTATATCATTTCCAACTGGCGCATGTCGGTTCCGGTCCTCATCCCATGGGTCATGATATCGCTGATCGCCGACATCATCTTTGCCCTGCCTTTTGAGGGCCCCAAGCGTTTTTTAGCAACCACCGAGGGAGAGGTCGCCTACTTTTTGGGTTTTCTCGTTTTAGTGGCCGTTTTCGCGCCGCTGGTCATCCAGCGTCTCTGGGGCTGCTATCCGCTCGAGCCGGGCTTCCACCGCGAGCGCATCGAGGGCCTCTGCCAGCGCGCGGGTATCGGATACCGCAACATCATGTACTGGCCCATCTTCGGTGGGAGGATGATGACGGCGGGCGTCATGGGCATCGCCCGCCGATTCCGCTATATACTGGTAACCGATTCCCTCCTGCGCGCGTTGTCACCGGACGAGGTGGACACCGTCATTGCCCATGAAATCGGCCACGTCAAAAAACACCACCTGCTGTACTATATCTTATTCATGGCCGGTTTCATGCTGATATCGTTTGCGATCTACGACGTAACCATTTTTTTGATCTTTTCGGCCCGACCTCTTTACCAGATGATTCTTAACCTCGGGCTGGATCAGGCAACGATCATATCATCCCTGTTCAGCGTGGTCTTTCTTGTTATTTTCCTTTTTTATTTTCGATTCATCTTCGGCTATTTCATGCGCACCTTCGAACGCCAGGCCGATGGTTACGTGTACAGTCTTTTCGACACAGCGCTTCCCATGATCGCCACCTTCCAGAAAATTGCGGCCACGAGCGGCCAATCCCCCGATAAACCCAACTGGCATCATTACAGTATTCGCGAACGCATTGACCATCTTCTGAAATGTGAAAGCAACCGCCTTTGGATCGATCGCCACAATCGTAAAGTAAGCTACAGTCTGCTTTTATTCGCCATCGCGATGATCGGCATGGGTGTGATTGGCTATCAGCTCAATTACGGCCGTGCGGGGCAACACATCAGCACGCATTTTTTTGAAGAAATCCTGAAACAGGAGATTGTCGAATCGCCTCACAACCCGGAGTTGTACAGTCTTCTGGGGGATTTGAAATACAGTCAGAACGCCTTCCGCGAAACAGCTGAGGCCTATGAGCGCGCCCTGGCCCTGGATCCGGAGAATCCTCAGGTGCTCAACAATCTGGCCTGGCTCTATGCCACCAGTGAGGATGAATCGATCCGCCGCCCGGCACGCGCCCTGGCGCTGGCCCTCCAGGCGGAGACACGCGATCCTTCACCCCACATTCTGGACACCCTGGCGGAATGCTATTTCGTCAACGGCGACATCGCCGCCGCCATCCATTTCGAACAACGCGCCGTGGATACGGCCAAAGAAAAGCACGACTATTATCGGGATCAGTTGGAACGGTTTCGAAAAGCCCTGGAAGGGACATAACACGCTTTGATCGGCGGCGATGCGTATCCGTCAGATGGCGCCCTATCGATCTAATTCCGCGCGGACCGCTTTGCCGATCTTGTCGAGTAGATAGGGTTTTTTAATGTAGGCGCCGGCACCGATCCGAAGTGCCGTGCGCACTTTCGCGGACTCGGAAAAGCCACTGGCAATAATGGCTTTCTGCCCGGCATTGATGTCAAGCAGTTGACGATAGGTCGCAAGCCCATCCATGCCGGGATCCATGATCATATCCAGCACAACAAGGTCCGGGCGATGGTTCTTTGCCATGGCTACCGCATCCTCGCCGCTGGATGCCGATTCGACCTCGTACCCCAGTCTATGTAGCATGACAGATGCAATCTCGCGCTGTTCTCTGACATCATCCACGACCAGAATGCGCTCGCCCTGCCCCATATAATCCTCAATGGACAACGCGTCGGATACCGCCAAGTTCGTTTCCCGCGTGACGGGGAAATACAGGGTAAAGGTGGTCCCTGATCCGATATCACTGGCAACGTCGATATAGCCCTTGTGGTCTTTTACGGTGGCCCAAACCACGGACATGCCAAGGCCGGTGCCGCTGCGCCCCATCATCTTTTTGGTATAAAACGGCTCGAATATCCGTTTCTGATCTTTTTCCGCAATGCCGACACCGGTATCGGAGATTTGAAATACGACATAATCCCCCTCGGCGACCACGTCGTAGCCCTGAATCACTGTGTCGATATATCGATTTTCCGTGGCGATCGAGATGTGACCGCCTTCCGGCATGGCTTCAGCGGCATTCGACACGAGATTCATGATGGTTTTCGCCAGGTGAACCGGAGACCCCATGATATTCAGCACGTGGTTTGCCAGGTGGCAGTCGATATGCACATCGGGATGAAAGGTGGTCAGTTTTCGGTGTTCGGGGGACGCCAGGTACTCTGAAATAATATCGTTCAAGTTGACCACATCCGCTACGGTCACGCCTCTCCTTGCCATGGTCAACAAATCCTGAACGATCGCGGCCGCTTTCTGACCCGAATCGCGAATGGTCCGGATCGGTTCCCGCAAATGACTCTGCTCCGGGAGATCCATCAGCAAGAGATCGGGGTAGCTTACAATGCCGCTTAAAATATTGTTGAGATCATGGGCCACGCCGCCCGCCAGGGTGCCGATCGCTTCCATTTTCTGGGCCTGTTCAAGTTTTCTTTCAAGTCCCCTTTTCTCTTTCATGGCCCGCCAACGCTCGGTGACATCGCGTGCCGAACCACGGATCCCGATCGATCGATCCTGATCAAAGACCAGGGAGTTTTTATATTCGACAATGAATTCGACGCCCTTTTTATTGACCAAGCGCATCGAACCCTCCGATTGACCGATGCGCTTAATCTCATCCAGATAATCATCGAACTCCGCTCGGAAGCGCTCGGCAATCAATTCTTTGATGTGCATTTGACAAAGTTCATCACGATTGTAGCCCGATACATTCTGAAAGGATCGGTTGGTATCGATAATGCGACCTGTGAGATCGTGAAAGTATAAATAATCGGAAACATTTTCGAAAATATCCCGGTATTTTTCTTCACTTTTCTGCAATTTCCTAAATGAATCGGCGTTATTGATCCCTACGGCCAGTTGCGAGGCCAATCCCATCATGAGATTCAAATCACTCTGGGACAATCTTTTTTGTGATTTGACATTATCGACGGCGATAATACCCAAGGCCTTGTTTTCATAAATAATCGGCACACATATCAGAGATCGGGCCTTGATACTTTCCAGCAACTGCTGGCTCTTCGCGGAAAATTGGTGTTTGATCTCGCCAATATCGTCAACAATAAGGGGTTTCTGATCCCTGAAACTTCGAACGAAGATGCCTTTTGAATCAGCATGGTTTAAATTGAACCGTATCTTTCTCAAAGTGGCTTCATTTTCCCGTCCAAAGCCGTAGCCCGCAATATAGTCAAGATGCATGCTATCGCTGTCGGCCAGCAATATGGATCCCCGGTCAAAATCCAATCTGTTTTGCATGATACCCATGACCACGGTAATGAGTTCCTCTTTGTTCAATATCGTGGCTGTGGCTTTCCCGACCTCCTGCACGAGAAGTGCATTGCTGTAGCGCGTATCGATCTCATTGATATGTTCCTGGGCGGCATCTCCCTGGGCGCCAACCGTCCGCGTAAGATCCTGCTTTTCCAGTTGGAGTCCATAAATCGTGATCAAGGCGGTTTTAAGCGCCAGTCCCAGAACCGCGGCCAATCCTATCCACGGCGGCAGGTAAACAAGCAGAAAAACCGCCGCCGGAAGATCGAAAAAAAAGGAATAGTTGCGGAAACGCCGCCATAGAATGAACGGCGCCTTTTCCCAGGTGATGATATAGCGGCAGCTATCATCGCCTCGATGAAAACATTCGGGATGTTCGACCCGGGCATACTGGTTGGAAAACTGCATTCCGACCGATTCGAAAGAACCGATGCGGTTTTCGCACTGGTAGGGTTTTTCGTGAACGTCTGGATACGGCGTGGCCGTGATTTCCACTTTTGCGGCACCCATCCGTCGGGACTGAATGGCCGCACCATGCGTTAAAAGGGGCATGAGTTTGCCGGTCAACGCATAAATATTGGCTGGATTGACGAATCCCAGGGCATACCGCTTTACAAGGCCGATACCTTCGGACGATGTAGCATAGCGGCCGGCTTCGCGGGAAATATTTTCATTCCCGGTTTCCTTTACCAGAATGTCATGGAAGCGATCGACTTGATCCTGGCTGAACCAGTGCGCGGGATCATCCACCTCCAGCTTCGACATTTCCGCATACGTCAATAAACAATCAGGATCGATGTCCGGATACTGAACGCTCAGGTAGTCCAGGTAAATTCGGGTAAGTCGGCTGTTGTATAAGCGATCTTTTTCCTTCATTTGCCCACTTGCTCATCCATCTGGCGAATCATGTTCCGATAATCTGCATTTGCAATCAATCACGCGCATGCTTGACGCTTTTCCGATGTCTCCATCAAGAAACGAAAGAGGTGACCCTACCCGCCTAAAAACGAACCATTCCAAAGCAGGCAAATATTTATATCGGCCCTTATTTTTAACACTTTACTAAAAATCACGATCATGGATCAGTCAGCAACAGACAAGCCGGGTGCATATCGATAGGTCTGTGGTAAAACAACGAACTGGACGGTTTTGGACCGCGACCGCACCGCTCCCCCCAGAAGTGACACTGACGGCCATGCCTTTCCGTGAAACGCTGATTTCAATTCTCAGAGGGATGGATCACTACCGCGGGCAAAGGGGCTGGGTCAACCGTCAAAAAGTCAAGAAAGCCTTAGAATATGCGTTAACTAATAGATTTTATCTTTCTGTAATAATAACCTATTTAAAATCCTAACGATTCGGCGCAAGCCATGAGGCCATTCGCCTACGGAGGCTGCCGCCGAGCGGTCGACGCCCCCAAGGATCCTCGAACGTTTGTTCCAAGACGTTTTACTTGATCGTTACCTTCCGAACTTGCAACAGATCGCAGTTGCCGCCGAAGATTTTTTCCACACCGTCTTGTTTAAGCGTTGACATGCCGTCCTTTACGGCCTGTGCACGAATCACTTCCACATGCTCTTTGTTTTGGATGAGGCGTTTCAGGTCATCGGTACCGGTCAACAGTTCATGTATCCCCATACGGCCTAAGTAACCGCCGCTGTTACAGGCTTCACATCCGACAGGTTTGTAGAGTTTAAGATCGTCGCTGTAGGGAATTTTCACATTCGCTTCAAAAGCGCTTTTATCATACTCGCGCACCAGTTCGTCATATTGGGCCTGGGTTGGCGCATACGTCCTTTTGCATTCCCGGCAAAGCGTACGTACCAGCCTCTGGGCGAGAATACAGAGGATGGCATCGGCAAAATTAAACGGATCCATTCCCATATCGAGAAGTCGCGTTATGCTTTCCGGTGCATTGTTGGTATGCAGTGTCGATAATACAAGATGGCCCGTCAGAGAGGCCTCGATGCCGATGTGGGTCGTCTCTTTATCCCGCATTTCACCGACCATGATGACGTCCGGGTCCGCACGCAGGAAAGAGCGCATGGCGGCCGCAAAATCAAACCCGATCTGAGGTTTGACCTGCACCTGACGCAGACCACGCTGGGTGATTTCGACCGGGTCTTCCGCCGTCCAAATTTTGGTATCGGTTTTGTTGATGTAGCTTAGCGCCGAATGCAGGGTCGTGGTTTTACCTGACCCCGTCGGGCCGCAGACAAAAATGATCCCGTAAGGTTTGGTAATGGATTCGATAAACTTATCGTAGTTCTGATGGGAAAATCCCATCCGATTCAAAGGAATGGGCTCTCCGGCCGCCAGGATGCGCAGAACAATGTCTTCCATGGCGCCTTGGGTCGGAACGGTGGCAACACGCAGTTCGATATCTTTGCCGCCATATTTCTTAAACCGGATTTTCCCGTCCTGTGGTTTGCGTCGCTCGGCAATGTCAAGATCGGCCATAATTTTGACACGCGACAACACGGCGTTGCGCAATTGAAAGGGGATTTTCTGGTAAAGCGTGCAGGTACCGTCCACCCGAATGCGAACCTCTGTTTCCTGTCGTCCGGGATAGGGTTCGATATGAATATCCGAGGCGCCTCGGCTGTGAGCGTCCAGAATAATCTTGTTGACCAGTTTGACGACCGCACTGTCTTGCTCCCCCACCATGGATTCGGCTTCTTCAATGGCGGCTTCTTCGTTTTTCATGTCCGCCAGGATATCGTCGATTCCCTCGAGATTGTGGTCGGCTTGCGTAAACAGCTTGATGAAGTTGAGAATGTCCGGCCGCAGGGCGACAAAAAGCACGAGTTCACGTCCGGGGAAAAGGGCCTTGATCTCGTCGATTTTGGCAAGGTCCTGAGGGTCGTCGATAGCAATCACCACTTTTTCGCCTTCTGAGCGCAACGGCACCCAGAAGTTTCTCTCCAGGAAAGGGATGCGCAGACCCTGCATCAGCGCCCCGGGCACCTGGGCGTTGCGAAAGAACTCGATAAACGGCACATCGAAATATTGGGAAAGCGATTTCCCAATATCTTTCTTGGGGATATTCAGATCCCGCACCAGGATTTGTTCAATAGGCATTTTTTGCCGTCGGGCACCGGCAATGGCCGCGTCAAGTTCTTTCTGGGTGATGAAATGATTGTCGATCAGATAGCTGAAGCGATGCGGGCGGCTTTTGGCAATTCTCTTCTGGTTATATACGGCAATCCCGATAATCTCGGCGACTTTGGCGGCCGATTGTTGGTCTTCCTCCGAGAAGGGTGCCTCCCCTTGGCGGTTTATCAGCTGCAGGACGCCCAGCAGGAACTTCTTGAAAACGATAGGATAGACCAGGACCTGTCGGGTACGGAAACCCGTTTTCATGTCCCAGCTGCGGTCAAATTTCAGATCGGCACTGATCCGTCGCAACTCTTTTTCATCGTAAACATCGCTAATATTGAGCGGAGCCTGCTTGCTGGCGGTATAACCCGCAATACTGCCAGTGGATATGGGAATACGAATTTCGGAAATCTCGGCCTTGGATTTGAATCGTGAAACCAGTTGGCGCGTTTTTCCGTCCACCACAAATACGGTTACTCGCTGGGCTTCGAAAAGCGTCGTGATTTCATTTTTGAGATCGATCAGAATTTCATCCAGATTGGATGCGGCATAGATCTTGTTGCAGATGCTCTGCAACCTGTCACGATAGGCGACCTCGGATTTGAGGTCCTGGACATTGGATTCTTTGACCCTGAGTCCTTCGGATTTCTGATTCATGATGTCGTCCACCCTGCAGTTAGAATTCAGTCGCGGTCCTTATCTTCGAAGGTCGAATCGGACGGGCTTTTAAAAAGCCCGTAGATCTTTCGCAATCCGCCACCGATCAGAAGAACACCAAGTAGTCCGAAACAAAACCATAGCAAAAGAATGTCGAAGGCGTAAGGTTCAGCTTGGCGCAACTGCCGTATTTGCTCCATGCGTTGGGGCAGAAGGGCTAGAACACCGACGCCGGCGGCTGTCAGGGCCGCCCCCCATATCAGTTGAAAGCTGTTTTGATTTTTATTCATGTGATTCTCGATGTAAACTTAATAGAAGGGCGTGTGCCCGAACCTATTTATATCCGAAAATCCTCGTTGAAGTCAAATATGAATAATAATCCCGGAATGATAGTCGCTTTTAACAAAGCTGGCGTTAGGCCGTGGAGAATATTCGGAATGGAGGTTTCAACGCAACCAACGGATGCGGCGCCGGGTCGGGTTTCCCCCGGGAGGACCCCCCAAGAGGTCTTGGCGGACATCCGGGACAAACGGTTGGATACGGACAGGCCTATGCAAGCTTGCAGGCGATAATGGACGCCCGTTCTTTCAGCCTGACGATTACCGGGACCCCGGTGTCTTCCTGAACCTGGTCGCGGACAGTTTTCATGCGGTCTTCCAGCATTTTTATTTCGTCGGAGAAAAGGGAATCGTCCACGGCGATCCAGATTTCGAGGAAGGTTTTTCCACGGTAACGGTTTTCGAACAAGCAATACTGCTGCGGCGTCATTCCCAGAGCGGTTTCGATGCCTGCCAGGATCTGCTGTCGGTGCACCTTGACGCCGCGAACACGAATCAGTCGATCGCTCCGCTCAGGCCGCCATTCGATGCGTACGAGCCGACAATCACAGTCGCAGGCCTCCGCTAAAATGCGGGCCATATCTCCTGTTCTAAATCGTATCAAAGGAAAAGCCCGCGTGGTCAGCGTTGTGAGCACCAGTTCTCCCACTTCTCCGGCCGGCAAGGATTCATTCGTCACCGGATCGATGATTTCAGGCAGGAAATGATCATCGTTGACATGCAGGCAGGAGCGGTTCTCGCATTCATAGGCCAAGGCCGGTCCGGGAACCTCGCTCAAACCAAAATGCTGCGAGGTACGCACGTGGAGTTTGGCTTCCAGTAAATCGCGCTGTGCAGGATCGGCGGGCTCACCGACCAGGATTAGTTTCTTAAGATTGAAATCCTCTGGATGAACCCCGTTGGTCTCCAGATGAGCGGCCAGCTGATGGGCGTAAGACGGGGTGGTGACCAGCGCGGACGGTTTGTAGTCTCGCATGACCATGAGCTGTTTTTCGATGGACAACAGCGTATTGGGAATGACGCTGGCTCCCAGAGATTCCGCGCCGCTCTGGTAATCGCGCCCCCACGTATCCAGCCCGGGATCCAGACTTATCTGCAGAATATCGTCAGGCGTTACCCCGGAACTCTGCAGGGCCGTGGCGACCATGTTCTCCCAGATTTGCAGATCCTGACGGGTATAGCCGCTGACCGTTGGATTGGAGCGGGTTCCTGGCGCCGTATGAATTCTGACGATATCGCGCAGAGGCACGGCAAACAGGCCGTAGGGGTAATTTTCACTGAGGTGCTTGCGGGTCGTAAACGGCAGCCGTTGCACATCGCGGAGCGACTGGATCTCGGAGGGGTCGATCCCTTTCCTCTGAAAACGTTGCTGATGAAACGGTACGTTGCGGTAAGCACGATTCAGCGTACTTTGCAGCCGCTCCAGCACGAGTTGTCCGCGTTCTTCGGGAATACACACATTGCCGTCAGGCTTTGCCGTCATAGAATTCACCATAATCCTTGCCCAAATAGGCCCGCTTGACCTCTACGTCCTCCAGTAGTTCATGGGATTTTCCCTGCAGAACCACCTTCCCGGTTTCTAAAACGTAGCCCCGGTCAGCCACCTGGAGGGCGGCTTTGGCGTTCTGCTCTACCAGCAGCACCGTTTTGCCCTCGTCCCTCATTTTGACGATGACCTTGAAAATATCCTGAACGATAAGCGGCGCCAGTCCTGTCGAGGGCTCATCCATCATGATCAGCGACGGTTCCGCCATCAGGGCTCTTCCCATGGCCAGCATCTGCTGCTCGCCGCCGGAAAGCGTTCCGGCGTACTGCTCCCTTCGTTCTTTTAAGATAGGAAACAATTCATACTGATCGTCCAACTGCTGCTTGAGTATATTTTTACCCCTTTTCTTCAGAACATGTCCACCCAGAATAAGATTTTCCTCGACGGAAAGCGAGGCGAAAATCTGCCTGCCTTCAGGAACCATGACACATCCCAGGGCCGGTATCTTCTGGGGTGCCAAAACGCCGATATCCCGGTCCTCAAACAGCATCTCTCCCGAAGTGGCTTTGAGCAATCCGGAAATGGTCGACAACAACGTCGTCTTGCCGGCTCCGTTGGCACCAATAATGGTGACGATTTCCCCTTTTGCCACGTGCATGGAAATGTTCTTCAGAACTTTCAGTTTTCCATAGCCCGCCTGGAGATTTCGAATTTTCAACATCGTGCGGTGCACTTTCTAAAAAGCGATTGCAAAAGCAGGCTTTTTGTTCAAGATCAAGGCGGGCCAGATTTTGAACCCGCAGACATGCTCCCGTATCTCGAGGACCTGGGAATTGTGACCAACGCCGAAGTTGGGCCAAAGAACAATTTTGCGATAGCGTCTATTCACCAAGATAAACCCTGATCACTTCACGATTGTCCTGTATGGCCGCGGGCACATCTTCGGCGATTTTCTGACCAAAACTCAGCACGACGATTTCATCGGATATTTCCATGACCAGCGACATATCATGCTCGACGAGCAGGACGGTAATGCCAAGATCCCGAATCCTGGTGATCAGCCGGCCGATCTCCGCCGTCTCGTGCATATTGAGTCCGGCGGCGGGTTCATCCAGCAGCAACAGCGTCGGCTCCAGGGCCAGCGCGCGGGCAAACTCGACGGCCCGCTGTTGACCAAATGCCAGGCTTGTGGCCTCGGCATCGGCATAGGCGGCAATCTCGAGCAGGTCGAGCAGTTCCATCGATTTATCCCGAATCTGTTTTTCCTCCTTCAGGGTCCATGGCATGTTCAGCATCGATGCCATAAACCCGGCCCGGCTGCGCAGATGCCGCCCCACCATGACATTTTCCAGGGTCGTCATATCGTGAAAGAGTTTGATGTTCTGATAGGTCCTGGCAATCCCGCAGGCGGCAATCTGGTGCGGCTTCCGGCCCTGGATTGGCGTTCCGTTGAACCGCACCTTGCCCGAGGTTGCGGATAAGGCGCCCGTAATAAGATTGAAAAGGGTCGTCTTTCCCGCTCCGTTCGGACCGATGACCGCTTTGATAGCCCCTTTTTCGACCCCAAAGGAGACGTCGTTGACCGCATGCAGCCCGCCGAATTTCTTATGCAGTCGGAATACTTCAAGGAGTGCCATCAGTCTGCCTCCCGGTTTCTTCCATGCGGCTGCTATGGCGAAAAATATTACGAAATAAGCCCCGCCAGTTCAGACTGAGGATGCCGTTGGGCGCAAACAGCATGATGACAATCAATATGAAGCCGAATACCGCATCATCAAAGGATCCGAACACGCCCCGTAGCGACAGGAAATTGAGGATAACGCCCATGATCATGGCGCCCCAGAGGTGGGCCATGCCGCCCACCGCAACAATGGCCACATAGCGCACCGATTTCATGACGCCGGCCTCCGACGGCCCGATGCCACCGTTGTAGTGGGTCATAAAAACCCCGGCCACGGCGGCCAGAACGGCGGAAAGCACAAAAACCTGCAGCTTGAAGCGCGCCGTGTTCACACCGACCGATGCCGCAGCTTCCTCGGAGCCGTGGATCGACCGGAGCGCTCGGCCGACCCGGCTGTCGATCAGGTTTCGGAGAAGGATCATGCCGATGATCAACAACCCCCAGGCGATATAGTAATTTTGCTCCCGGGCCCCGAAACCCCCGCTTACCGTGAGTCCGGGAAATAAGGGGAACGGGGGCACTTCGGAAATCCCGTCGGCTTCGCCGAAATATTCGCTGGCAAGGACAATCCGGTAGATGATGATACCGAAACCAAGGGTGGCCATGGCCAGGTAATGCCCTTTGAGTTTCAGCACCGGTATCCCGAGAACCCAGGCAATCATTCCGGCACTCAGCACCGCCACGATACAGGCGGCCCAGGGGTTTACCGCCAGGATGCCGTCACCATAAATATCCTGGCCCGCCACCAGCATGCCAACCCTGTCAAGCAGATCGATCAGCACACTGTCTTTATAGGCAACCAGATTCCGTGTCGTCAAGGCAGCGGATACATACCCGCCGATGGCAAAAAACCCTGCATGACCTAGCGATATCTGTCCGGCATATCCCATCACCACGCAAAGCCCGATGATCAACAAGGCGTAATAGGCCGACATTGTCAACTGGGTCAGGTAAAAGCGGGTATCGGTCCAGCCGGTAATCAATTGGATGGTAATAACGATGAAAATAAGCGCCGTCAGGGGAAGCAGTTTTTTCATGATCAAAACTCCTTCAACCCTGCCGCCGTGCTTGAACCGAAAAGACCATGCGGTCGAACGAATAGAATCAGTAATAGAATGGAAATCGCGATGGCATCCTTGAAAGCCAGCGGCACCACCGAAATTGAAAATGCTTCCAGGATACCGAGCAGAAGTCCCGCCCCGACGGCCGCCATGGAGTTACCCAGGCCACCCAGGATGGCCACGGTGAACCCCTTGATCGCAAGCCCCGTGCCGATATCGTACCCGGTCGAGGTTATGGGCGACATGACGCACCCGGCAAGCGCACCGATGCCGGCACTGAGCATGAACGACAGCGTCACCATATTGCGCGTGTTGATCCCGCAGAGAATGGCCGCTTTGCGATTGGCGGCACAGGCCCGCATCTCGCGACCCACCGAAGTCGTCTGAAAAAAAATGCTGAGAAACAGCACCATCAGGCCGCATGCTCCGATAACCCAGAGAACCTGGGGGGAAATCCGGGCACCGAGGATGGCCACCGTTGTGATTTCATCACCGATGAAGTAGGGCAATGAGCGAATAGACTCCCCCCAGATATGCAGGGCCGCCTCACGGGTCAGAATGGACAACCCGATGGTGATGATGATCATCCGCAAAACACCGGGGCTATCGAGCCAGCGGATAAAGCATATTTCCAGCATGGCCCCGAAAATCATCGTAATGATCACGGCCATGGCAATGGCCAGCGCCATCGGCATAAACGGCAGCAGGGAGATGGAAATCATCCCTCCCAGCATGACGAATTCGCCCTGGGCGAAATTGATGATGCCGGTGGTGTTGTAAATGATATTGAACCCGATGGCCACGATAGCATAGATCGCGCCATAGGTGATGCCGGCAAACAGATATTGAACGAACAATTCAGCAGTCATAGAACCAGCCGATTATCTTCCGGCTAACCCGGCTATGTAAGCGCAGCACGGGTTCCGATAAAACAGTAAAAGGGGCCGGGAACGCCCGGCCCCTCGTGCGGTAAATATAGGTTTTCGGCCACTGGCACAAAACAGTCGCCAGGCGATCTACATCCCTTGGTAAGGCACAAACTTACCGTCCTTGACGGTAATCATTTCAAACGCATCGATATCGAGACCGTTGTGATCTTCCGCCGAGAAGCTGAAGATACCTCCGGTTCCCGGTAGATCTTTGATTTTCTCGATCTCGTCGCGGATTTTGGCCTTGTCCGTTCCGACTTTCTCGATAGCGGCCTTGGCAATGATATAGGCATCGTAGGCATGTCCGCCGAAGGTCGAAGCCGCTTCCTTATATTTGCCCTCATAGGTGGCAATGTATTCCATCAGTAACGCTTTCTGGGGGTGTCCATCCGGCAGGGAATCCGCAACCAGCAGTCGGCCGGCCGGGAAGATGATGCCTTCCGCAGCCGCACCCGCCGCTTCAACGTACTTGATATTGCCGAATCCGTGGCTCTGGAACAAGGGCGCGTCCCACCCGGCCTGACGCATATTCTTGGCCACTATGGCCTGGGCGGGTACGATCGACCAGTTCACAACCGCCTGGACATCTTTGTTGGCCTTGATCTTGGCCACCACGGCCGACAGATCGGTTGATTTGGCATCGTAAACTTCCGCCTCGACCACCTCGATGCCCATCTCGGGCGCAATTTTAAGCAGTTGTTCTTTGCCCGCCTTGCCGAACCCGGTATTGCCCGCCAGTACGGCAATCTTTGAAATTCCCATGGTTTTCATGGTCTCAAATATTTTTTTGGCGGCAAAAGAGTCTTTTTGTGGTGTTTTAAAAACATATTTGGCCACAGGGTTGACAATAACCTCGGCCGCGGCACAGGAAATCAGCGGTGTCCCCGCCTCTTCGAATATTTTCTTGACGTTCATGGTCTCACCGGAGGTGGAAGGCCCAAGAACCACAGCAACCTGTTCCTCCTCGATCAGCTGTTTGGCAAAGGAGATTGCTTTTTCCGGGTTGGCACCTGAATCTTTGATGATCAGCTCAACTTTTTGGCCATTGATGCCACCCGCGGCATTGGTCTGTTCCACCAGCATTTCCAACGTCCGGGCTTCCGGACCTCCCAAAAATGATGCCGGCCCGGTAACCGCCAGGATGGCGCCGATCTTGACAGTTTCTGCCAAGGCAGCCGGTGCAGCAACCAAGCTTATGATCAGAGCCGCAAGTACGAGTATAAAACTTCGATTCTTCATGTCCCCTCCCCTTGAGTTGATTATACCGAGGGGATACCCCGGTACCAAATGAGCACTATTCTTCTCCATGAACCTTGGTAACGAATCGGGAAAATCAATCTGGGCCGCCTTGTCTCATCATCCATCATGTCCCGCGTGAAGCACTGCTGAAAACCACGCAGCACGCCTACATGCCATAAAGGGTCTTGCCGTCGATCACCCGCAAACCGTTCGCCTGAATGACCTTGAGGGCCTCGTCCGTATTATCAAAACGGAAAATCATGACAGCATTGCTGCCGCTCTGCTGAACGAAGGCGTACATATATTCGACGTTGATGCCGGATGACTGAAGAAGATTGAGAATATCGTGCAGTCCGCCGGGACGGTCGGGAACTTCGACTGCCAGGACATTGGTTTTTCCCACTGTAAATCCGGCCTTCTTCAAGGCGCCCTTGGCTTTTTCGGTATCGTCCACAATCAATCGCAATACACCGAAATCCGACGTATCGGCCAGCGCCAGAGCCCGTATGTTGACTTGCGCTTCGGCCAGAACCCCCGTCACTTCGCACAGCCGGCCGGCTTTATTTTCAAGAAAGACGGATATCTGTTCTGATTTCATGGTTGCCTCCTTGATGGACCATCAGAAAGAAAAGAATTCGACCGCTTGCTATCGATCGGTTCCACGGCGTCACTGCCTAACTTAAATTTTCCGATTGTCGATAACACGCACCGCTTTGCCCTGACTGCGCGCAATCACTTTCGGCTCCACCAGTTTCACTTTGGCGGAAACACCGAGGTAATCCTTGATATTTTTTGTAATCTCTTTTTCCATTGTTTGGAGCGTCTTTACTTCGTCGGAAAACATGGACTCCGACACTTCGACCATGACCGTCAGAATATCCAGCGAACCCTCCCGGTCCACCACCAGTTGATAATGGGGTTCTACGTTCTGCATTTCCATCAGCACGCTTTCGATCTGGGACGGAAACACATTGACACCGCGGATAATCAACATATCATCGGAACGACCGCTGACCTTGTTCATACGGACCATGGTCCGGCCGCAGATACAGGGTTCGGGATTCAGGGAGGTGATGTCGCGGGTGCGATACCGAATCACCGGGAAGGCCTCTTTGGTAATGGAAGTAAACACGAGTTCGCCGGTTTCGCCATAAGGCAGGACTTCCCCGGTTTCCGGATCGATGATTTCCGGAATGAAATGATCTTCAAAAATATGGAGGCCTTTTTTGGCTTCGTAGCACTCCATGGCGACGCCAGGGCCGATGACTTCGCTGAGCCCATAGATATCCACTGCCACCAGCCCCAATTTTTCTTCGATGTCGCCACGCATGCTTTCCGACCAGGGTTCCGCTCCGAAAATACCATATTTGAATTTGAGATCCCGGAAGGAAACGCCCATTTCGTCAGCCACTTCAGCCAGGTGCAGCGCGTAAGAGGGTGTTGCTGTGAGGATGGTGGGTCCAAAATCTTTCATGATAACGACTTGCCGTTTGGTATTCCCTCCCGACACGGGAATTACCGAGGCCCCGAGTTTTTCAGCCCCGTAATGGGCTCCCAAACCGCCGGTGAACAGGCCGTAACCATAGGCGTTGTGAATCATATCGCCTCGGGTGGCACCGCCCGCCATCAGTGATCGGGCCATGAGACAGGCCCAGGTATCCACGTCCCGGGCCGTGTAGCCCACCACGGTCGGTTGTCCGGTCGTACCGGAAGAGGCGTGAATACGCACAACGTTTTCCATGGGAACGGCAAACATGCCGAAAGGATAATTGTCGCGCAGATCCTGTTTGGTGGTGAAGGGCAGTTTTTGCAGGTCCTGCAAACTCTGAATAGCCCCGGGGGTGATGCCGGCCGCTTCGAATTGTTTTCGATAGAACGGCACGCTGGCATAACCGCGGTCGATGGTTGCCTTCAGCCGTCGAAACTGAATGGCTTCAAGGGCTTCGCGGGGCATGGTTTCATATTCGATATCGTAAATCATGCGCTTCGTTCTCCTTTTCAAACGGGTCCGGCAAAAAATTCGAGTCGAATCTGGAGGGAAATTTTGGTCGCCATCCGATCGCAAAAAAAAAGCTGCCGGGTTTATAACCCGCAGCCTAAAAAGAGACCATGGGTTGACCCCCTTCGCCCCCCCATGGTCTTGTCAATCGTTTTGATCAGCGAATCTACGACGACGGCGCATGGGCGGACTTTCTAAAAAGAAAGCCCCCAAAAAAGCCGTAAAAATAGAAATAAGAAACACCGATCATCATTGGTTGCGCCATCACTATGGAATAATTTAGATAGATTGCATAGCGAATGCCGCCGACCCTGTCAAGCGAAAAGCGCCCGTGACTCGCCTCAATCCTTGGTTTCACTGGAACTGAAAACGTTTTTCTCTGTGAATCGGACATGCCCGGATCCGCATTAAGGTGTCCTTGCGAAGGCCGGAGTAGCAATCGGGCTATTTGTCCGTCAGCGCTCCCTCGAATTTCGGTTTGCGCTTTTCCAGAAAAGCACGCGTTCCCTCGTGAGCATCTCCACTGGCCAGGCAAAGAGCGAAGGCATCATTTTCCATCGCCAGGCCGGACGCCAGATCAACGTTCAAACCGTTGTTGATGGACTGTTTGGCAGCACGCAGCGCCACTCTGCCTTTACCTGCAATGGCGGAGGCGGTTTCCATGACATCGGCGAGCAGTTGATCCGGTGCGCAGATCCTGTTGACGATCCCCAGGCGCAGGGCTTCCGCGGCATCGATCATTTTTCCGGTGTAAATCAGCTCGCGTGCCATGTTGGAGCCGATCAGTCGCGCCAGACGCTGGGTACCGCCAAAACCCGGAATAATTCCCAGGTTGATCTCCGGCAGCCCGAAATGAGCGGTCTCCGCGGCATAGATAAAATCGCAGGCCAACGCCATTTCGGTACCACCTCCCAGTGCGTAGCCATTTACGGCGGCAATGACCGGGATCGGTAATTGAGGCAATCGATTGATGGCATCCAGTCCGCGTCGGGCAAAGTGTTTGGCGCCCAGCGGCCCCAATTGATTGATCTCCGTAATGTCGGCCCCGGCCACAAAGGCCTTGTCACCGCTGCCGGTCAACACCAACACACGGACATCCTCACTTTCTTCGACCCGATCGAGTGCGGCCGCGAACTCATTCAAGAGCGCACGATTGAGGGCATTCAGCGCTTTGGGACGATTAAAGGTAATCGTTGATATACCGTCCTGGATCTCAAAATTGATATGCTCGTAAGTCATCCATTCCTCCCCTTCTCGTACGCGTTTAACGGCAGGGTTTCTCTTTGCCGTTTAGATTGTTCGCAAAGTGCAGGGTGACATCCACAGACGGCATGACGTCTCAACCCTTCCGGCCCTCTTCGCGGGCAACCAGATAGATCGCCAATAAAATCAAGCCACCGCCGATGAACATTGCCCCCGTCAATGCTTCCTGGAAAAACAGATAGGCCAGAAGGCTGGCACCGATCGGCTCCCCCAGCAAACTGACGGCCACCGTACTGGTGCTCATCCACTTCAGCGCCCAGTTGTAACTCGTGTGCCCAACGAGTTGTGAAAAGAGCGCCATACCACAGAATGCGCCCCAGGTGGCCCCGCTGAAACCGGTCACCGTCTGGCCGCTGATAGCAACCGCTCCCCAGAGAAAGACCGCCGCACTGCCATAACATAAAAAAATATATGCCAGCAGACTAAGGCGCACGCGCAGGTTTCGTCCCAGCAGCAGGTATAAAGCCGCAAAAACACCGCCCATCAGCGCCAGGGCATCACCCCACAGGGCATTGCCGCCGGTTGCAAAATCACCCCAACCGATGATGGTTCCCCCGATGACGCTCAGTAGAATACAACCGATCGTGCCGATCCGTATCCGGTCACGCGTAATTAGAGGCGTCAGTAGACCAACCCAGATCGGATTGGTGTTCACCAGGAGCACACTGTTGGCCACCGAGGTGTAGTCAAGGGACGCAATCCAGGTCGCAAAATGGAGTGCCAGAAAACCCCCGGACACCATCGCCAACCCCAAATCTTTGGCTTTCAAAGTTAAAATTTCGGTCCGGGCCTTGCACCAGGTCACAGGAAGCAAGACCAGGCTGGCAATACCGACCCGATATGCCGCCGTCACCAGAGCCGGTGCATCCGCCGTGCGCACAAAAATAGCGCCCGTCGAAACAGCCGTAACCCCGATAGACAACGCTATCAGGGGATGAAATGGGGGGCTATCGCTATCCGACTTCATGCGCGCGATGCGTGACCCCTTTCCACGATTAACAATGTGCCGGAAAGAACAATCGCCATCTCCTCGGTCACCATTTTTTTCTCCTGCCCTGATTGGTATCTGCAGTTATCGCGGTATGAACGGTAGGCGGCGAGTTGAGATCGATCATCCCGGCGAGGGCGCGGGCCTCATCCCGCGGTTGAATGCCGTCGGGCTAGTGGCTTTGATATATTTTTCAATCCCCAGAACAATGCCGTCGCAAAGTCGTTCCTGATAGGCCGAATCCATCAAACGCTTGCATTCGCGCGGGTTGCTGATAAATGAAGTCTCCACCAAAATCGCCGGCATTTGCGCCCCGAGCAAGACATAAAAAGGGGCTTGTTTGACGCCCTTGTCCTGCACATTGCTGTACTTCTTCTTGAGATGTTGGACCATGTTGCTCTGAACGTAGCTGGCCAATCGACTCGATTCGTTTATTTTAGCGTTTTGCATCAGATCCATCAAAATTGTCTGCAAATCGCTGATATTTTTAGTGGAGGTGGCGTTTTCCATGGCGGCCACGCGAATGGATTCTTCGTCGGTGGCCAGGTTCAGAAAATAGGTTTCGGTGCCGTAGGCGTTTTTATTTCGGTGGGCATTGACATGTATGGAGATGAACAGGTCGGCATCTTTGGTATTGGCTAAGGCGGTGCGTTCTTCCAAAGTTAAAAATTCGTCGTTGTTGCGGGTCATGATGACTTCACACCCGATTTTGGCCTCTAATTTCTTCTTGAGTTTTTTGGCGATACCCAGAGTGATATGCTTTTCACGCGCGGCACGGTAATACCCCTTGGCGCCCGGATCTTTCCCCCCATGGCCGGCGTCGATGACAATACGGCTAACCCCCAATGCCAGCGATCGTGCAAGTGACCCCGGCGGGATTTTGCCTTGCGGCAGTTTTATGGCGGCCTGCTGCTGCGCGGTCGTCGACGCCTTCCCGTCTTTACCCCAGACATCGATCACGATCCGAAACGGATTCATCAGTGAGAAAATCTTATACGTCTTGAACGATTTGAGATCCACCACCACACGCACCGTATCATCTTTGTATTGGCCGGCGCGCGCGTCGGTCAAAAGATCATCGTTGATGGGGATGGTATTGGGAAAATCCTTGGCAAGACGTGCATTCTGCAAGTCGATATAGAGCCGCTGGGGTTTTTGCAGATCGGGGTCTTTTTTGAGAAGGCGATGAAAATAAGGGGTTTTGCCGCTGGTATCCACCACCACGCGCGTGTAGTTGGGGTTGGACCAATACCTGAGGCCTGATACGGAATGCAACGTGGATGACTCGCCGGCGCTGGTGGGCAAATCCTCCTGAGGTGCCGTGTCTTCGTCATTCATTTCAGGCGCGCTTTTTTCCCCCAGAAGCGCTTTGGCCATAGGGCTGTAACGACTGGTCGCATATTGGTTGATCACTTTGCGCAGATGCGCTTCACCTGTCTCGCGATCCGAGCTGTTTTTGGAATACACGGATAGCTCCTGGTAGAGCGATCCCATTTTGAACAGACTTGCGGCCGCCACCGGCCCCTCGGGGTCTGTTTCGTAGGCGGTCTGATACTTTTCGATGCATGCCAGCCACACATCCCGGTGCTTGGTTCTCCGAGGGTTCTGCGCCAAACGCGTCTGGCATTTTTCGGCGCTTTCGAAATGGCGACGGGCAAGTCGTTCCGCGCTTTTTTGTTCCGGGGTCTGTGAATCTTCAGGCGGTATTTTCACCGGAGGAAAAGCTTTGAGATGATCCTCGGCCTTGGCTCGGTAGGCGCTGCGAGGAAATTCCTGCCGGACCTGATTGAGTCGCTCGATCCCGGCATTACGATCCCCCTCGCGACCGGATCGCCGGTAAAGCTCAACATAGGTCGCCCCGGCCCGGTAAAGACCCGCCGCCGCCCAGGATCCGGTAGGCTCTTTGTCGTAGACTTTCTGAAATTCCTTTATAACACGCAACCAGTGATGGCGGTACTTGCGCTGATCGGGGGAGGCCAGCATCTTTTTATAGGCATTCTCGGCCTTGAAATACTGATCGCGCACGGCGTCTGCCCGGGCAACTCCCGGGATCGCCACAAAAAGCAGCAGCAACCCACAAAGAAATATTTTATATGGCGGTTTCAACATATTTTGTAATGCGTTATCAGCCATTTTGTCTGTGGACATCAACGAAAAAGCAAATTTAAGTCACCGACCGGGCGCGATCCTGCAATTCATTCAACAGATTGAGGGCTTCCATCGGCGTCGTCCGCGAAACATCGATGTGACGCAGCCGCTCGACGACCTCGTGATCCGGTCTTTGGAACAAATCCATTTGGATCTGACCGGCAACGGTGCCGGGATTGCTGCGCGTACTGCGGGGACGGCCGGTGCTGTGTCCGTCTTTTTCAATATCGGTCAGGATCTGTTTGGAGCGCCGAATAACATCTTCGGGAATCCCCGCCAGTCGCGCCACCTGAATACCATAGCTGCGGTTGGTTCCCCCTTCAACCAGTTTGCGCAAAAAAATAATCTCGTCGTTCCATTCTTTGACGGCAATGTTATAGTTTTTAACCCGAGGACGCGTTGCGGATAAATCCGTCAGTTCATGGTAATGGGTGGCGAACAAGGTTTTTACCCCTTTAGCGTCAAGATCGTGCAAATATTCAGCCACCGCCCAGGCGATACTCATGCCGTCATAGGTGCTCGTTCCCCGCCCGATTTCATCCAAAATCACGAGGCTGTGCTCGGTGGCATTGCGCAGGATATTGGCTGTCTCCTGCATTTCCACCATGAACGTGCTCTGGCCCTGAGAAAGATTGTCAAGGGCACCGACGCGTGTAAAAATCTTGTCCACCAGGGGGACGGAGGCTTTCTCGGCCGGAACGAAAGCACCCACCTGGGCCATGAGCACCGTTAGTGCGACCTGTCGCAACACGGTGGATTTCCCGGCCATGTTAGGTCCTGTGATGATCAGTACCTGCTCGGACACGGTATCCAAATGAATGGTGTTGGGCACAAAACGCTCGCCGGTGAGCATCTGCTCGATTACCGGGTGGCGACCTTCTTCGATATGAATAACGCCGTCCATATTGATTTCCGGACGGATGAAATGACGTTGTTCGGCAACCTCCGCCAGACCCAGCAAACAGTCCACCGCGGCCAGAAACATGGCCGTGTTTTTCACTTGAGCGTGATGGCGGGCGGCTTCCGACCGCACGGTGTTGAACAATTCGAACTCGAGACTGGCACGGCGTTCTTCGGCATTGAGCACCTTGGCTTCAAATGTCTTGAGTTCATCAGTGATGTAGCGTTCGGCATTGACCAGGGTCTGTTTGCGCACGTAGTGTGCGGGAACGTCCGTCGCCCGGGCTTTCGGCACTTCGATATAATAACCGAAGACCTTGTTATAACGGACTTTCAGGGCGGAAATTCCGGTGGCCGTCCTTTCACGGGCTTCCAGCTGTGCCAGGTATCCTTTACCGTCCCGGCTGATTTGGACAAGCTCGTCCAATTCAGGGTTGTAGCCCGTTTTGATAAGCCCACCCTCATTCAACACAGGCGGCGCATCCTCCCGCACGGCGTTCTCAATCAGATCGGAAAGCGCTGCCAAGGGCTCCAGCGACAGGTCACTGCGGAATGCGCGGGATTCCAGAGAAGCCAGCGCTTGGAATATTGTCGGCAAGGCCTGCAGGGAATCCTTCAAAGCCACTAGGTCGCGGGCATTGGCACGCCCCATGGATATTTTACTGCTCAGGCGTTCAAGGTCGTGCACCTGTTTCAATTGTGTCCGGATTTCGATGCGTTGCCGATTCTTGTGGAGCATTTCGGCGACAGCATCGTGACGCTGAATGACGCCCTCTCGATCCATCAGCGGATAGCGTAGCCACTCCCGCAACAAGCGTCCGCCCATGGCGGTGCGCGTCTGATCGAGCACATTGATAAGGGTACCCTGACGGCTTCCGGTCTGCAAATTAGCCGTCAGTTCCAGATTGCGGCACGAGCGATCATCCACCAACATATAGCCGTTGAGATAATAGGTTTCAATACCGTTAAAATGTTCAACGGTCTGCTTTTGGGTCTCTTTGAGGTAATGCACCAGCGCACCCGCCGCACGAATGCCGGCGTTCATCCCCTCGCAGCCGAAACCCTCCAATGACATGGTCTGAAACAAGTCCATCAGTTGCTCGCGCGCACGCGCGTGCGAAAACACTTTATCGTCCAAAGATGTCACGGATCGCTCGACAAACGGAGCGGTCAGTGCTTGCCATTGGGCATCCTTCTTGAAAGATTCCGGCATGAGAATTTCGCTGGGGTCGACGCGCAGGGCTTCGTCAAGCGCGGCATACCGGTCTTCGGTCTCGGTCAACCGGAAAGTCCCGGTGGAAATATCCAGGTAGGCCAATCCCACCTTCTGTTCGTGAGTGGCCATTGCCAGAATGTAGTTGTTGCTCGTGCGGTCAAGCAGATCGTTTTCGAGAATCATTCCCGGTGTCAACACCCGGACGACCTCGCGTTTGACAATGCCTTTGGCCTGGGCGGGATCTTCAACCTGATCACACAACGCCACCTTGAACCCTTTTTCGATCAGACGGGCGATATATCCCTGGACGGCACGGACCGGGACGCCACACATGGGGATGGGCTTGTTGTCTTTTTTGTTGCGGGAAGTGAGTGTTATTTCGAGCGCGCGGGAGGCCACTTCCGCGTCCTCAAAAAACATTTCATAAAAATCTCCCATTCGATAAAGCAGAATCGCGTCCGGATATTGGCCCTTGATGGACAGGTACTGCTTGATCATCGGGGTCGGTTTGGAAGAACTCATTCAGAAAAACTCGGAGACTTGAAATAGGTCAAACGTTGACTGCGATCACGTGGCGGATACGCCCTAATTCCAATTGGTCTGGAAAAGATCGCACGTCAGCGCTAACCGGTGGCACTGGTAGAGACGGTGTCGTCCGCCGGGTTTTCATCAGGCACCGGCGCCGTCATCTGCGTGGAAATGTTTTTTAGGGCGTCATTTTCAGTTCTTAGCTGATCCGTTTGGATCTTCTGGTCGTTTAGGGTGTTTGTCAGTTGCTTGATGGTTTTATTGGCTTTGAAGCGCTCGAACAGGCCCGAAAGATAGGCGATGACAAATCCGGCCACAAAGCACACCCCAAACAATACGGCATTATAAATTTCAGGTGTTTCATAGGGCGCCGTCACCCAGATATTTAGGTCAAAGCTGTGCTTCTGCAAAAAGAACGCCGTATTCTGAAAACCAACAAGTAACAGAAATGCGATGATAATTAGCCAGAAGCCGATTTTAACTTTTTTCATCAGGCTGGTCTCCCATTATGAAGGGGTAGCGATTGCATGACGAACCGCCGATGGTGGACTTCATGGGCCACCCCGTCCAGACCGCCGAACTGTCTCCTGGCGCTGGGTGCGATTGGTGGTAGCGGCGTGTGCACATGGCCCAAAATTGAATTCCGAAATTTCATAAACTAATCTTTTTGCCTTTAAAATTCAAGCCTTTTTTCCTCTGTCAAGCCTTACGATTCGCAGATCTCCCCAGAGCCCCATCTGTTCGCCGCATACGGCTACAACGCCCTCGACCCCCTCGATCGTGCGCGCCAAACGAATGGCTTCCGGAATGGCATGGCCCGATGAAACGCGATTGGCAACCGCCGTTGCGGCCGCATCCGCCAGAGCGCACTGGCGCGCAACAATACACACCGCATCCGCACGACCAAAGCTCAGCGAATGCCCTAGCGTCCCTGACGAAGTACACACGGCCAGCGGTTCGCGACCGGGCGCCAACTGCAACCCGATGCGCATGCTGAGAGGCGATTGGCCGGCGTACAGTCCGATCGTCACGCTTCCCTTCAGCGCCAGAAATATATCGCCGCCATTTTCCACGATGACCTCGCTGGAATGCCGTCGCAGATACTGACCGATGGTTTCCGCCATTGCCCCGGCAACGGCCGCCATGGGTCCGACGTCGGCGGCCTTTCCGGCAGCTATCATCTTGCGAACAATCTCAGGGGCGGGCTCATCACGGTTCCACGGGGTCAGTGTCGTCATAAACTCCGGAAATCGTTTAATATAATGTTCGATATATCCTCGCTGCGTCAGGACTTCCTCACGACAGACATCGGTCAGATCTTCCTCGGCCTGGATCAATAAATCCGTTTCCTGGACCGTCACCTGGAACGACGCAAGGCGGTCCAGCATCGCACGGCGCCGATAGGACCGTTTCTCAGCCGCCGGACGGTGTGATGATGATGTCATTGTCTGCACCGGTCACTTTTTCCGGCAATCGTATTCTCTTTTGGGCACCATGAACGGTATAAGCCAACCATCAACGAATTTCCACCTGTGGCCGAAGTTCGGCGGGGCATTGCTGCAGGAAGTATTTATCGGTCATGCCAGCCATAAAATCCCGGACCACTTCGGCCGGTGAATGATCCTGGAGATATTGATCGTCCATATCCTTCAAGAACCCGAGGAAGATCACCGAGTCTTCTCGCCCCTGTTCAATATCCTTCAAGTATCGCTTGAATAATAATTCAAAAAGCAGCTCTATTTTTTCGGTATGTTTTTTTATAATAGGGTTGAGGTAAATCCGTTTCAAATTGAACCCTTTGAGTGATTTCAAGGCGCTGGATACCTTCGGACTGAAAGCCACATGGGGCTGTCGATAGCTGTTCTGGATAACATCGGTCACCAAATTGTAGACAATGGTGCCATTGGTACACCCCAGCACGGTGACAACCTCCTCCGGCAAATCGTCTCTAGTCAAAACGCCTAACCGAATGGCGTCTTCAATATCCCTGCCAATGTAACTTATCGTATCGGCCATCCGTACCACGCAGCCTTCAAGCGTCATGGGTGTCAGTTGAAGGTCCGGTTGCTGTTTTTTATCCTGCATGCTCCGGTCAAAAGTCTCAAAGGTTTTACCCCACTCGGCTTTTAACAGCTGATTATGAACCTCGCCGTCATGACAAACAATGCCATCCAGGGTCTGCAGGCACAGGTTCCATCCCCGACCTTTACGTTCCACACGGTCCAAAAATTGAACGCCCTGCAAATTGTGCTGGAATGCACCGATCCCATGCCCTTCGCACAGGGCGCTTAAAAATCGCTCGCCGTCATGACCGAAAGGGGTGTGCCCGATATCATGGCCCAGGGCAATGGCCTCTATCAAATCTTCGTTCAACCCCATAAACCGACCGATCGTACGGGCAATTTTCGATACCAGCTGGACATGCAATACACGATGGGTAATATGGTCGTTTTGGATAAGATAAAAAACCTGGGTTTTATCGATATAGCGCGTATAAGCCAATGAATGCAGAATGCGGTCCACATCCAGCGAGAAATCCTGTCGATAACCACCCCGGGCCTGCTCCGACTCACGGCGCTGCGCGCGACAGCTCAACGTTGCCACCGGCGAGAGATACTCCGCTTCACGCTGATCCAGAGAATCCTTCAGGATCTCCAGGACATCGGCGTCAAATCGCTCCATTTTCGATCAGCTCCTCCATCAGCTTGACATAGTCTATGCCAGCCCTGCGAAACCCTTCTTTACCATATTTCATATTGGCTTCAAGGACCAGATAACGCCCCCGGTGTTCACAAATATCAACCCCCACATCATTCCATCCGCAGGCCCGCGCGGTACGCAAGGCCAGCGTCAGCGCCTCCGGCGGTACCCTTTCAAGGGAAATCGTGCCCCCGAGGGCGACATTGCTGCGATACTCCCCTTCGGCCGCCAGACGCCAGTAGGCATGGACAACCTGATCACCGATCACGACAACGCGAATGTCGCGGTCCAACCCTAAATATTCCTGGATATAGGCCACGGACGAGAGTTGTAAATAGGCCCCCAGTTCCTCCTCGTCATGAACAAGGAACACGCCCCGCCCCAGGGCAGATCCGCGCGGGATTTTGGCAATCATCGGGAAGGTAAACAATCGGAGGATTTTCCCCATCCGCCGTTTACCGTAGAAAACCCGTGTGAAAGGATGGGGGATTTCGAGCAGGTGAAACAGAGCCGTTTGTTTGATCTTGTCCTGAACGCATTTGTAGGTATGGTAGCTTGGGAAGAGCTCCTTGCCCATGGCGTCGAATAAATCAGCATAAAAAACGGACGGATAATAAATTTTGGGCGCCTGGCGAATGTCTCGGATTTCGTCGTCGGAATAATCAAAATAATTGGAGCGGACGCCCAGCGTCCGAACATTCCGGCAACCCCTGAGACGATGCTCCAAGGCAATGGCCTTTTTCACGTTAGGTCACCGTAAGCAGGCAAGGAATAGCGTCGTCGGCCCGTGTGCTTCCGACAAAATACTTTAATCAGATTGAGGGGGCGCGATCCGAAAGAGATCTTTTGTGATCGATGCGCCCGGCCAAGTGTGTTGTACGTCCAGTTCAAGGTTTCCGTCCGGTCCGGTCAGCTTGACGTTGGCCGGCAGACGGTATCCATCGATCGTTTGCATCGCATCCACCCGGGCCGCGTAAAGGCGATTGCCATGAACATCGAGAAGTTCGGCCGCACTTAATTCACCGGTAGCGCGGGTAACGCTGATGCGTCCGACCGTACCCCGAAACCGTCGCTGAAGCAGAATCACAATGGGATCGGCACCGCTCTGTATTTGAGGATCAAGGCGCACGGAATCATATTCCACTTGGGGTGGCCGGCCCACCAGCAATCGGTATAAATCAGCACATTTAATCTGAACCGGCAGAAAACTGCTCAGACTGTTATCCCCCACCCGGCGGCTATAGTATTTGCCGTCCGTATGATTCAAAGCCGTCAACCACATTTCATCACAACTCATTGAGAAAACAGGCGGACCTCCCGGCATACTTTGGAAAGCAAACCGCAAACGTCCGGGTTCGGCGCCCACCCATGCCGTTCGATTGTAAGTGCGGCGGGTGCCCTGCGAATTGACTAGCACCCGGCCCTTCCCTCGAAAAGCATCCAGACCGGTATTTGCTTTCACCAACCGATCCATCAGCTGGCGCGTGGCTTCGCTGTCATATTGAATTCCAGGGGACGGGGCCCACCAGGCAGCACAGCCGGAAAGCAAGACCGCCAGACAGACCAGCAGCAGAAAGGATGCAGCGGATCGAATCCGCCTGTAGAAGAAATCACGATATTCAGGAATACACGTCGGAAGGAGTATCATGGGATCATCTATCGGTCATCAGTAAAACGGGTATCTTTTCCCAGGTTCACATCAAGGTGCCTGTTTTTCCAGGGCCTCGATTTTTTCGATAACGGCATCCTTATCCTTTTCACGAATCGACAGCGATTTCCGGTAATATTCTAAAGCTTTATCATTTTCACCCAATTTATGATAGGCGTCCCCGACATGTTCAAGGATGATCGGATCGTCTTCGACCAGTTCCGCAGCTCTTATCAAAAGTGCCAGCGCTTCCTGATAGCGCCCCTGTTGGTAATAGACCCACCCAAGGCTATCGGTAATGTAACCATCGTCCGGTTTAAGTGTCAGGGCTTTCTGGACGAGCTTTTCAGCCTCGCCCAGATTAATACCGAGATCTGCATACGTGTATCCAAGATAGTTCAGCGCATTGGCATGATCCGGTTGTAATACGAGAACCTGTTTCATCGCCGCAACCGAATCATCTTTAAGCTTCATTTTGTCGTAGACGACCCCGAGCCGGAAATAGGCCCGCTCATTTTCGGGAGCAACTTCGATCGCTCGTTTCAACAGAGCTAAAGCGTCCTCAAAAGCCTCCTTTTCTTCGTACAACTGGGCCAAATAGATGAGGAAATCGGGATGATCGGGTATATGGGACAAGGCATTTTCAAGCAGTGCGATCGCATCGTCGGGCTGCTCGTCTTCACTGTAGCGGAATGCCTGTTGGATCACGGCATCCCGGTAAAACCGCGAATCCGGCCGAACGGCTTTAAAATGGATCATGGCCCGCGGGCCGTCTTCCAGTTCGTTATAGGCTGATCCCAGAAGGTAATGAAGACTGCTGAAATCGCTGCGTACCCGTAAAATCTCTTCTAATAAAAAAACCGCTTCCTGGTTTTGACCGGTTTCCAGATAAAACCGGTAAATGAGGCGCACGAGGTCATTTTCGGGCGTTTCGCCGGCCACGTTTTGAAGGCGCTTGCGGGCCTGGTTATCCTGACCGATTCGATGATAATACAATGCCAGCCCGAATGTCGCCCGAACGTTCTTGGGCTCCTCATCCAGAATCGTTTGATACAGCTGTTCAACCTTGCTTCGCGTGGCAACATTATCGGGACGTCGTTGATAGATTTCAATCAGCTCAAAGCGCGCCTCTTCAAGCTTAGGTTCGATGGCAAGCGATTGGAGAAAAGCCTGCTCCGCCTTGTCGTCATGGCCACGTTCCTGGTAGATTTTCCCCATAAAAAAAAAGCCGGCATAGGCGCCTGGGAAGCGGGTGGTCAAACGCTCAAAGACCTCAAACGCCTCATCCCATTGGGCGTCATTCATGTAAAGGTTACCTAGAAGCAGATAAATGTCCTCATTATCGGGGTCCTGCTCCAGGACTTCTTCATAAATCGCTTTGGCCCGCTCTAAATCTTTATCGTTCTGATAGATGCGACCAAGAATTAGGAGGGTGGGGACGTCGCCAGGTGCATCCTGCAGTATGCCCTGCAACAATTCAAGGGCTTCTTTTTCTTTCTTATTCATTAAATACAGAGTGGCCAATTCTCTTCGCACAAAGAGATCCTCCGGATCACTCTCTATGGCTTGCTGCATCAATTTCTGGGCGGCATTCGTGTCACCGCGATTTTTAAGTATCTGGGCTTCCGTGTAATAATAATAGCTGTTCGGCGCGGGCGCTTCAATTGCTGCCGTTGTGCGTTGATCTTCGGGCTCCGGGTGCCCTGTGATACAGCCCCAGATAAGAAACAGCGTCCCCATACCGAGAACCAATCTATGATCAAACCAATCATCTTGCATGGACTTATCTTTCCGATATTATGCGTTGCATGAATCAGCGGCGGGTAACGACGATGGCAATAGCAGAAGGATCCGGGAAGGCGGGCAACCTTTACCAGCCGGAGTCGATCGTTATGCGTTCTTTGGTATCCAATACGGCAAGCCCGTCGTCTGGGGTTACTCCGCTGCGTGACCTTCCGTATATGACGAAAAATCGGGAATTTCTTGTTTGAAAAACTCCCTCATTTTTTTGATTATATTTTTTTCTACCTGGCGCACGCGTTCCCGGCTGATCTCGTAACGGTCCCCAATTTCCTGCAGTGTCACCGGTGTGTCGGAAAATATTCGCAAATCAAAAATTTCTTTTTCCCGATCGGTCATATTCTTTCGGAATTCGTCAATTTTATTGTGCAGCAGGACTTCTATTTCTTTTTTGGCGACCTGATCCTCGGCTGAAACACTATCGGTGCTCAAAAATTCAATGCGTTCCGTATCAGAATCATCTTTCAATGGGGCGTCCAGCGAAACATCCCAGCCATCCAAACGCTGATCCATATCGACAATTTCCCGCTCGGATACGCCCAGGCGTTCTGACAATAGTTTCGGCTTAGGATCAAACCCCTGTTCAATCAGTTTTTGTTTTTCCTTTTTGAGTTTGAAAAATAGTTTGCGTTGTCCTTGGGTTGTTCCTATTTTCACCAGACGCCAATTATCCATAATGAATTTTAGGATATAGGCTTTAATCCAGAAAGACGCATAATAAGAAAATTTAACGTTTTTATAAGGATCGAACTTGCGTACGGCCTGCATCAGCCCGATATTGCCTTCTTGAATAAGATCCAGAAGATTTTGCATCCATACACGCTGGAATTCCAGTGCGATCTTCACCACCAGACGAAGATTGGATGTCACCAGAGTATAGGCCGCATCCTTATCGCCGTGCTCTCTGACGCGAATACCAAGTTCTCTTTCTTGATCGCGTGTCAGCAGTTTATAGTTACTAATTTCCGAAAGATAACGCTGTAGAGGATCGAATTTAACCAGCGCCTTGTCTGAAGCACCGGTTTTCTTTTTCTTGTCTTTGACAGCGGGGGGAGGTGTCACCACTTCGGGCTTCAGCGCCTTGGCTTTGGACGGACGTTTTTTGGCCCTAAGTCCGACCTTGCCAGAAGTGGCCTTATGGGATCCCACCGTCTCGCTCGGCCCACTTTTCCCAGAGGGTTGGGCCATTGCCTTTTCCGAAACTTTCGTTGCTTTCTTGCGAGCGTTTTTTTTTGCCTTGGACGCAGGTAAAGGAACAGCGTCCCTTGGTTTCCGTATCCTTCGCTTTCGGCCTGGTTGTTTTTTTTGTGGTCATAAGTCCCTGTTGTCATTTTTAGCGGTCATTTAACCGCGTTCTAAACAAAATCGATTCCGGGCTTTCCTGGAAACCAACTTATATCTGATTCCAACCAGGCACCCATAGTCCCCGCAGAGGCCCGCCGGACAGGCAAATTATATGGACAATCTCAGCAACATATGCTATCGACCGGACGAATTCGATGCGCCTGTAGCTCAGCTGGATAGAGCAACGGACTTCTAATCCGTAGGCCGCAGGTTCGAGTCCTGCCAGGCGTACCATCCTCGCTTTAACGGGAATCAATGATGGATATTGATTCCCTTGTTCGTTTGTGCTCCGTAGACCGCTCCATGCGTGGCCGAGTATGCAAAAAGACCTTATCGTTCGAATAACGCCTTGAATGAACAAGATACGAATTCTATCATACAATATTGAGATAAGTCAAAGGTATTACGTTGCAACTAACTTAAGGCGTTGAGCAAATGAGGTGGATCTCTCTTTGCCAAACATCGCGCGCCACAGACGGTTCCCAAGGTTTCACAACCGCCCTCTGCGCGGATCATTCCGGAAGTTTTCGCTTTCGCGCTATTCTGATAAGGCCAATAGATATCAAACGACACAAGGATTCACCCTGCGAGCAGTCACACGACCTCTGATTCCCCAAATCCGTATTTACAGTAGATAAACAACCTGATAACGTAATTTTGATATACTATGGCTGTAAATTTTGCTAAGAACGATTAGCTTTTTAATAGGGCGTCTGAAAACATGCCATCCCGTTGGAGGCGGCAAACACACACAAAACTCCGAACGACGCCGTATGATTTGGTAATGCCATGAAAAACAACCCTTCAGGAAAAGACGACAACGCTGATTTTAGAAGCCTCTCCTTTGATGTCTGCACTGTCAAAGCGCTGATGGCGTCCACCAACCGCTACAAAACACTGTTTGAAAGTGCCGGCGACGCCATCTTTGTCATGGATTTCAAAGGGCAAATTATCGATGGCAACCGTGTCGCCTGTGAGCAGTTGCGAATCCCCCACCATGAACTGCTCAATAAATCCACCATGGACATTATATCGCCGGAGCATGCGCCTTTCTGGCCAGAACGCATGGACGAACTTCGGCGTCTGCGCCACATCATTTTTGAAACCGCCCTAACTTCTTCGGACGGCATCATTCTCCCTGTGGAAACGAGTTGCCGGGCGATTGAATACGACAATAAACCCGCCGTGCTGACGATTGCCCGCGATATTTCCGAACGCATTCAGTCCGATAAAGAAAAAGCCAAGCTACGCTCACAACTCCGACAGGCTCAGAAAATGGAGGCCATCGGCACCCTGGCAGGCGGGATCGCCCACGATTTCAATAATATCCTTCAATCAATTTTTGGTTATACGGAAATTGCGGGCATCCAGATATCTCAGGGGAAAAATCCCGCCGAAGCGCTGGACAACATCATGACGGCCAGTCAACGAGCCAAAGGCCTGATCAATCAGATTCTCTCGTTCAGCCGTCAAACCGAACAGGAAAAACAACCCGTCCAGGTCAACCTGATCGTCAAGGAAGTACTCAAACTCATCCGGGCCTCACTGCCGGCCACGATCGAAATCAGCGGAAACAATCTGAATCATAATGCCGTTGTGGAAGCCGACCCGATACAGATCCATCAGGTAATGATGAATCTTTGCTCCAACGCCCATCATGCCATGCGTAAATCAGGGGGAAAACTGGCAGTCAGCCTTATGACTATCGAAGTCGACGGGAGAAAAGCCGCCCAGCTGGGGGGAATAAAACCCGGCCCCTACCTCGAGCTCCGGATCCAGGATACCGGTCACGGCATTCCGAAAGAGTATATCGATCGGATCTTCGACCCCTACTTCACCTCCAAAGAAAAGGGGGAGGGCACCGGCTTGGGTTTGGCCGTGGTGCATGGTATTGTGAGCAGCCATGGTGGGGCGATTTCGGTGGAGAGCAAACCCGGCGAAGGAACCACCTTCCATGTGTTGTTTCCAGAAAGGCTGGCCGACACCCCTTCGGAAGTGCGATCACAGCCGATCACGCCCGGCACTTATACGGGTCATGAACATATTCTTTTTGTGGACGACGAACCGGCGCTGGTGGAAATCGGGCAGGAGATATTGACGACCCTCGGATATAAAGTGGAAACCACCACCTCTGGACTGGATGCCATCGAACGCTTCAAGTCGGCGCCCGATCGATTCGATCTGATCATCAGCGATTTAACCATGCCGAAAATAACGGGCGATGATCTGGCCCGGGAGGCCATGCGCATCCGGCCGGATATTCCCGTGATTCTTTTTACCGGATATAGTGACATCATGTCCCGTGAAAAATTCATGGCGATAGGCATCAAAGATTGTCTGATGAAGCCTCTGACACGGAAAGATCTGGCCGAATCCATTCGACGCGTTCTTGATGGAAATCAGGCCAGGCAGGAAACCCCTCCACCGGAGACCGTCACCCCGCCTGAATCTGAAGAGCAATCTCCCTGATGCGCAGTGGACGAAGATGACCATCTTTACCCAAATTTTAAAAATGATCGCCATCCTGGCCGCCGCCGCTCTGCTCGGCAACTGGTTTCTGAGCGAACTCCGTGCAGCGCGACGGAACGGCAAACCGTGGTTTGCCGTCTATCTCACGGCGCCGGGCATCCTTGTGGTCATGGCCGCCGTTCTTTTACCCATTGCCGCATGGTATTTCAAGCATCGCTGAATCCAAATCCCAAAAACAAATGTCTCCATGACATCAAGCGTGTTGCCATGGAGACGGGTTGATCTGAAGTATTGTGCCTTTCGGGCGCCCGTTGGGGATTATCCGTCACCACCCTCCGGTTCCGGTTTTCGGGACCATAGATAGTGGCCGTATTTGAGGTACCCTTCCACATTGGATAAGCGCGGATCGTTTTTGCTCGGGGCCGTGCGGATATTGCCCGTGATCAGGGGTTGCAGATGGGCGGCCAGATCCTGGCAGCCCCCGCCGGTCAGGACAATCGTATCCATGTCCCAGTCACTGGCCCAGAGACGATCCATGTCGCCTGCGATGGTCGCCGCCAACTGCGCGTATATCTGATCACGTATCTTGGCGAAATTGAACCCCTGGCCACGCATTTTAATGGTGCCCCTGCGAACTGCGTCGTAAAGCCGGTAAAGCTCGACATTGACACCGCCGTTTTCTCTCAGTCTATTGGCAATGACGGCATAGGCCTTGGAAATACCGGTATCCATCGT
The DNA here is from genome assembly GCA_963850465.1 of uncultured delta proteobacterium. GTDB lineage: Bacteria > Desulfobacterota > Desulfobacteria > Desulfobacterales > UBA5852 > JABZFP01. Next base: position 59,101 of record CAWKLN010000014.1, on the reverse strand, counting down.
GCGGCTGCTTCTTTCGACGTAGCGCAGTCGGTCAATGACGGTGTAGTCCGTCGTTCGGAACCCGATATCCACCACACCGATTTTCTGCTTGGCCAGTTCCGTATCAGTAATTTTCCCCTCAGCGTTCATCAAGAGATTGAGGACGCTGCCCATCGGCTGGGGCAACATCTGAACCCCATCGATGACAAATTTCTTGGTCATGCGGCTCCCGTCAGGGCTGTGATAGGTAATGGTATGCCGCCCTTTCAGAGCATCACGAAATCGGTCATGGTATTGTTTGAAAAATCCCACCGGGAGTCCGGATACGATATGCATAGGATCTTCGCTGGTTTGGTCCTTGTTGAGAAAAAGCCCGGCCACGGTCAGGGCAAAGAGGCGCACATGATCCGTGATCATACGATCCTGATCAAGCGTAAAGCTGACGGTATCGGACTGTTGTTCAGCGAGATTACCGACGAAATATGATTTTCCATCCATCGTAACGTGAAAATATTCAGTGAGATTACGATCCTGGAAGTCAACCCAGAATTGGATTTCCGTGGCGTCTCCGTAAATGGATTTAAAAACGACGGTTTCCTTACCGTCGGTGGCTTTGGTAAACCCGAACCCGACATCGATCCCTATGATCTGCATAATGCCTCCGTGATGGTTTAGGGGTTAGGTTCCTGCAAGCTGGTTATAGCCAAGGATACCCGTGAAGTCAAAGGCACCGCGCTATTTAATTGCCCTTGCAGCGTCGTCGCCCATCCAGTCGTGTCAATACATTAAACGGCAGTTCAACAATATATTCCATCATAAACCCGAGGATGATCAACACTAGGATAAAAGGAAGTTTGATTCCGTAGAAAAGGGTGCGTTTGAAAATCGGTAGCATAACTTCTTTTCCCTTTATAAAATATGGATCGTTCGCAGGACGGCGCCGCCGCGCACCGTGAAATATCTTGATACAGCGACTGGCTGCCCGAAGATTCGCGGCATACCAAAAACAGGCCGCAAAGGCAACTGAATATGTGCGCGCGGTCCCTTGAATGCTATGCGAGAGTCCTCCGAATTGGTTCCTCTGGTGCGCCGATTGACATCGGACGATGGACATGATTCTATGCCCACACGTATTCATTCCGGTCGTTTACCGGCCGATCTGAGGAGGCATCGATCATGAACATGAACCGAATGAACCTGGTGTTCCTTGAAAACTTGGAGTGGTTTGACGATTCCGGCACCCAACTCGTGCAACGCATTCCGCAGGAAGGCTCCGGTGAGATCAAATACGGTGCCCAGCTGACGGTCCGTGAAAACCAAGCCGCCGTTTTCTATTATAAGGGTAAGGCGCTGGAGGCTTTCGGCCCTGGAAGACACACTCTGAAAACAGGCAACATTCCCATTCTGACCAAAATCGCCAGTCTGCCCTGGGGGCTTTCCAGTCCGTTGCGTGCGGAAGTCTATTTCGTCAACATGAAAGTCTTTACCAACCTCAAATGGGGTACCCGTGATCCGGTGGCATTCAAGGACACGGAACTCGGTCTGATTCGCCTGCGGGCTTTTGGCGTGTTTAACCTGCGCGTCGTGCAGCCCGTCCTGATGATCAACCGCCTCGTCGGAACGCAAGGCGTTTATACCACGGAAGCCATCGAAGACTACCTGAACCAGGTCATTATCAGCCGCTTCAATGATTATATGGGAGAAACCCTTGATTCTCTGCTGTCACTCCCGTCCCGCTACGACGCCCTGTCCGAAGGGATGATAACGCGCATGCAGGAGGATTTCAGTCACTTCGGGTTGGCCCTGACGCATCTGTACATCAACGCCATCACGCCCCCACCGGAGGTCCAGAAAGCGATCGACGAGCGCAGCCGGATGGGAGCCATCGACGATATGCACAAGCTCATGCAGATGAAAACCGCCATGGCCATGGAAAAAGCCGCCGAGGGCAGCGGCGATGCCACCGGCGCCGGCATGGGGGCCGGAATCGGGTTGATGATGCCGGCCATGCTGGCCCGCCATTTCAATGCACCGGATCAGTCGCCTTCCCCGTCAGGGGCCGATCACGAAGCAAGTTGCCCGGAGTGCCGCCAGACCATTCCTTCCAATGCCCGTTTTTGTCCCTATTGCGGCCACCAGCAGTTGGTATTTAGCCAGTGTATTAAATGTGACAAGAATCTGAGCCCCAATGCCAAGTTCTGCTCGCGCTGTGGTCATGAAGTTGCCCGGCCGCCGGATCGCCGGGTATGCGCCGGGTGTGGTAGCGAAAATTTGACCAATGCCGTCTATTGCAACGCGTGCGGTGAAAAACTCTGACCTGCAAATCCAGCACCAGTGCCCGCAATGCGGTGCACCGGCGTCGCTTCTGGAATCCGACCGTCTGTTTTCCTGCGGGTACTGCCGCGTCAAATCTTATCTGCTGACACGAAAGTACTTTCAGTACCGCTTGCCCCACAAAGCGCCGGCCGACCGGGAGCTGATCTATTTCCCCTATTGGCGCTTCAAAGGCATGTTGTTTTCATGCCTCCCGGGAAACACGCACGGCCAATTTGTCGATACGAGCTATCAGGCCTGTATTTCTCAGCGGTTCCCGGTATCGCTCGGGCTGCGAAGCCAAGCACTGACCCTCGGCTTTGTCTCGGCCGATACGCCGGGGCATTTCATCACCCCCCAGACATCCCTTAAAGATGTCATGGCAGTTTTCAACCGCCGGTTCAATCGTGATCTGTCCCAACCACCTCTCCACCAAGCCCATATCGGTGAAACCGTGAGCATGATTTATGCCCCTTATTATCTGGGCCGTGGGTTAGTGGACGCGGTTCTCAACCAACCCCTGCGCGAACAAGACCCCTCCCCTTTTCACCTGGAGGACTTTCCCGGTGGCGCCCCCACCACACACTTTCACTTTATCCCCACCCTTTGCCCCCACTGTGGCTGGGACCTCGACGGGACAAGAGACGCGCAGGTTCTGAATTGTCATCACTGCCACTCCGTTTGGCAGCCTGGCCCGACGGGTTTTAGTTCCGTTCCGTGCGCCCATAGCCCAACGGCTGTCCATGCACCGACCTATCTTCCTTTCTGGCGTATTAAAGCCGATGTCAGCGGCGTTGGTCTGGATTCCTATGCCGATCTGGTGCGCTTGGCCAACCTGCCGAAAGCCGTTAAGAAGGTCTGGGAAACAACCCCTTTTCGATTCTGGGCGCCGGCCTTCAAAGTACGGCCCCGCGTCTTTTTGCGTCTGATGCAGGTTTTGTCGACGGCCTTGCTGCCGGAAAAACTTGAAAGGAATGTGCCCGAACATCCCTGTCTGACCGCTAACCTGCCGGTCACGGAGGCCATGGAAACGCTCAGGGTCAACCTGGCCGGTCTCATCACACCCCTGGAGCGAATCGCGGAATTACTCCCCCAAATCGAAATAAATCCGCGCAAAGCGCTGCTGGTTTATCTGCCATTTGAGGATCGAACCCATGAACTGGTGCACAATCAGCTCAATCTGGCCGTCAACAAAAACCAGCTTTCCCTGTCCTGGAATTTGTAGAATCAATGCGGCAAATGACGGTGCTCCGGGTTAATTCCTGCCCCCCATCCCTGAACACCGGTGTGGTGGAAGAGATCGTCACAGCCGGAAAAGAAGATATTGAATCAAAAGTTCATGACGGGCGTCGTGCAACGAATCGATCAGCAAAACATCAATGTATAACCCGCATCGCGCAAGGAACGTTCGATTTCGGCGATATGCGCCTCGCCCCGGGTTTCCAGCTCAAGTTCAACGGCGGTGATGTTCACCGGAAAATCCCGTCGCGATCGATTGTGGTGGATGTGAAGAACGTTGGCGTTGTCGTCGGCAATTTGTTTGAGGAGCCCGGCCAGTGCACCGGGAACGTCTGCCAACATGACGTTGACCCGCATGATGCGGCCACTCTGAATCAACCCTTTTCGAATGATACGCCCCAGCAGCGGGCTGTCCAGGTTGCCGCCACTGATCAATAGCACGGTTTTCTCACCCGGTTGAATGCGCACGATCTTGCTCATAAGCGCGGCCAATGCAACCGCACCGGCACCTTCGGCGACAATCTTCTTGCGTTCCATCAGCAGGAGTATCGCGGCGGCGATCTGTTCTTCCTCAACAAGGACGATACGATCCACCAGATCACGGATGATCTCAAACGGCGCCGCACCGGTTTGACGCACCGTAATCCCGTCGGCGATCGAGGTGGCCCCCGGAACCTCGGTCACCGCCCCCTTTTGGATCGCTTCTGCCGCCGACGGACACACCGCCGCCTGGACGCCTGTGATCCGGACTTCGGGCTGCAGGGCCTTTAAGGCCACCGCCATACCGGCAATCAGCCCCCCACCCCCCACGGGAACGATAACCCGGTCAACATCCGGCAACGCCTCAATGATTTCAAGTGCGACCGTACCCTGCCCGGCCATGATCAAGGCATCGTCAAACGGATGAATGAACTTCCGACCGTCATGCGCCAATTTTCGGGCCGCCAATAGACTTTCGGAAATCGTCTGTCCTTCAAGAACGACCTGCCCACCATAATTTCGGGTGGCTTCCTGTTTCGATATGGAAGACCCCACCGGCATCACGATGGTGGCCGGTAGGCCGGCCTGACGGGCAGCCAAGGCGACGCCCTGAGCATGATTGCCGGCCGAAGCCGCCACAACGCCATTCTTCGGGATCTGGTCACGCATGGCCTTGATAAGGTTCATTGCCCCACGCACTTTGAACGATCCCGTTTTCTGCAGATTTTCCATCTTCAAATAGACTTCGCCGCTGAACATATGGCTGAGGGTAGGTGAGAACACCAGTGGGGTGGACAGGATATCCGATTGAATGCGTTTGGCCGCCGCCCTAATATGGGAAAGTGTCATCATGGCCATAGACCATCGGGTTCAGGCCGTCACAGCCTGATTGGGTTTTTTCGCCTATCATCGCGTGACGATCGGATGTGCGCGCTGTCTTAATTTTTAGACGGCAGATAATGCCTTATCGGGAATCGCCGATAATGCCGGTTGAGCGCCGGCCGTCCACCTTGACAACCACAGGGCGATCAAGACGAATGTGTGACAGGAATCGTGTCACACGCATGACGGGGCGTGAGTTGAACCAGCTGGGTTTTATAAAATCCCGGTTGCCGTTTGTGATATTCAGGTAATTCATCCCCAACGAGGTCATGTTGTGAAAGAAATGCGACCCCTGGGACGGATCGGCCGTAAAGGAAGCATGCGTGGTTTCGACAATGACGGCGGCGCCCGATATATCCGCCCAGCGCACGGGAATCCCCAACCAGGTATCGGCCGATCCCCAGCGCCCGGGGCCGATTAAGATGTATTTGCGACCCTCCTTGGCCAATTCGGCATTCAATCGGCCGATCTCCCGTGCGATATCGACGGTTTTGGAAGAATCAAAATCCGCCGGTTTGACATAGATGATGTCCGTCAATTCGCGATTGACACCGTTGCCGAGGGCATTTTCGGAGTAGCAGAAACAACGTTTGGCTTCCTCGGGAAGAATTTCCACCGGCGCCATCGCACCGCGCGACGCCATGGGCCGTATCTGTAGAACCGCCAGTTCCGGCACCCCCGCGCCATCTTGCGGCAGATTGATCGAAAATTCAACATCGACGGCACAATCCATGCCCTTCTGTCCAGCATCCATAATTGCGGAGAGAATTTCAGGGAGCGGCATGGCACCGTATTTCAGAATGGATGCAAAGGTCACCACGGGGTGTCCTCCGGACATGACCGTATCTTTGATCCGGTGTTCTTCCGGCAGGTAGGTGCTGGCGACCAACTGCATCAGGGCGTGGTCTTTGATATCCATGATGTCGCGTTTTTCTAGTGCGGATTCTTCCCGAAGGCCTAAATCCGTACCGCGCCAATCACTTCTCAGGCCATAGAACTCCCGCTGGGCGTTTTCCAAGATGTCTTCAACGATGGAAAATTGCGGCAACTGCTGGGGATACAAAGGGCAAAACCGAAGAGAACGCTCACCCTCGACCACGGACTTCCCCAGACCAACGGCAATATTGGCAATTCCGTCTTCCGGTTTCATCGGCCCCATGGGATAGTAATTGTAAGACTGGGCCACACCCGATATCACCGGAAAAAAGAGATCCTCGTATTGGCGCCCCACCAACCGTTGAATTATCACGGCCATTTTCTCTTCATCCGGTTTCTGAAGCGTTCGCGCGGCAAAGGCGCGCGGTTCTTCAAAGAAAGTGGACGCCATAACGAGTTTAACCGCACGAATCAATTCATCGAGCCGCGCTTCAGGATCTTCCTGATTGTTGGGCAGCATATAGGTTTTGTATATACCCGCATAGGGGCGTGACTGAGAATCTTCGAGCAGACTCGAAGACCTAACCGCCAGGGGATAGCTGGTCTTTGCGATGAAAGCCTTTAGATCCTCAAAAACAGACGCCGGCAGGCGACCTTCCAGAAACCGTTCGGCGATTTCATCGTCTTTCATGGTCGTCTTTGAATAGATATTCATTTGATTTGATTCGACAAATTCTTCAAACACATCCGTGGTAATCACCAGCGTGTCGGGGATATAAATCCGGACATCCGGAAACTGTTTGATGAGGTCTGCTTCCGGGTTGATCTGAGAAGCCAGGAATACCAGCCCTCTGGCTTTCCCTCCCATTGAGCCGTGTCCGATTTTCTTAAATCCCGTCAGGGCCGTCTCGGTATTCCGGTCAAAATCGGTAACGATCCTTTTCTGACGGGTGATGCGGCGCACCTGCAGGGTTTCTTCCAAAATTTGCCGAACACGATCCGGACCATCCATTTCGCCTTCGGAAAACCTGTTTTGAAGATGATCCGCCAGAACGATTTCCCCGCGCGCATAAAGCCAGCGGCACAGCGCCGGCGTTTCAGCGACCTTTACGATGATATCATCAGGGATGCGCTCAAGGACGGAAGTCAGTTGATTGAACGACCGAACGCGCCCAATTTCTTTCTGTTCGTGATCTCTGAAGACAAAATCGCCAAATCCGAAAAATTCCCTGCCGTAATCCACAAGTGTCCTTTTCAGATTGGTTTCAAAGGCGTTGACGGCCACAGCGGTGAGTTTCTCAGCCGCTTGGCCATCTTCATGATTCTCCGTGAGGAATAAAAAGGGTAGATCCGGCTTTTCGGCGCGCACGATCTTGAGAAAATCCAATCCCGTCCGCGCCTCCGGACGGCACTCCTGGTCCAGGTCGGAGGATCCGATGATCCCCATTAAATAATGATTGTACTGGCGGAAAAGCCGTTCAGCCGCTTCGTAATGATCGGCGATAATCACTTTCGGGCGCGTCTGACGGATAATCAAACGGTCTTCTTCGTCCAGCCCCTCCTCAAGGGCCGCTTCATTCTGCGTCATGATTTCGCGATAGAGAATCGGCAGCACAGCGGACAGTTGCTGCTGGGAACTCTCGGCCAGCAGAATCACCCGGATCCCGGCCCGTTCCGTATCCAGTTTGACATTTTTAAGATCTTCGACGCATTTAATCATCGACATGGATAGATCGGCGTCGCCCGACCATCTGAAGATATGATCGATGCCCGGAATTCGTCCGATTTCAGGAAGGCAGTGTAAAGGCGGTACCGGATTGTGGGTCAGCATGAGCACCGGCAGGTTGGGCCAGCGAGACTTTATTTTGCGCCCCAGAGCGAATGCGTCCGCGTCGGCCAGGCGATACATGGTGATCACCATGTCGAAATCATTCTGATCGAGAAGGGTCATGGCATCATCCGCCGATGCGGCCCAGGTGACCCGTGGCGGCCGGCTGAGATTCAATCCGCGGTATTCCCGCACAATTCGTTCGGCCAGGCGACAATCTTCATTGATAATGCAGGCATCATACAGGTTGGAAATCAGAAGGATATCTTTAACGCGCCGCGACATCAGCAGATGGTAGTTGTTCACATTCCGTTCGTAGGCATCCATGAGACGTTCGATTGGTTCACTCAACACATTCACCTCATCACACTGATAGTTAAAGCGTGTATACCGCAATTTCTTCGCGTTCGCAAAGGTCCGGCAACGAACAGTTTATTTGACAATTGCCTTTAACTGTCAAGCTCTTTTACCCTTGCGACCCGCTGGCTGCGACAGCTTTCCCGACACCACCGACAACCACAACCGAAAGCGCCCCCCCTTGATTTTCACTCTTGTTTTCCGTTAGATAATGGACAAGGTAACCATCGTATCCTTAAGACCGGCATGAACCCATGCCCTGTTCCGTCCACTATCAACACCACCAAGGGCGTGTTTTGCACATGGCCGCATCTTCAGGTCAAATGATCCGATTTGAACGCAATCACACCACTCGCTCGGTGTGTTAACGAGACTTTAAAATCATGCACCCAGAAACGCTCCACCCCCTCCCGACCCTCTCACGCGTTGCCCGGTTACGCGAAAAAATGGTGCGCCACGAATTGGACGCCCTGCTCGTCTTGATCGAAGCCAACCGCCGCTATCTCAGTGGATACACCGGCGAGGACGGCCAGTTCGACGAGACTGCGGGAGCGCTGCTGATCACCGGTGCGCATTGCATCCTGGCCACAGATTCCCGCTATGATCTTCAAGCTCGGCAGGAAGCCCCGGAGTTTGAGATCGTTTGCTACCGCAAGGGCCTTTACGACGCGTTGCCCCACCTGCTCACCGGGGTGAACGTTCACCGGGTGGGTTTTGAGAGTGCGCGGCTGACCGTAAAGCACCACCAGGACTTAATAGACCATCTCCACAAAGCAAAGATCCCGGTGCGCATGGTTGCCACTGACAACCAAGTGGAGGCCCTGCGACAGGCCAAAGACCCCGAAGAAATTGCAATAACGCAGAAAGCGGTGCAGTGCGCCGAGACCGCTTTCCGGCAATTGACCGAATGGATGCGTCCCGGTATGACGGAAAAGGTGGTAGCACGCAAACTGGAGGATTTGATGCGTGAGGCCGGTGCGGAAGGCGCTTCCTTTCCGATCATTGTGGCGGCCGGTCCTAACAGTGCCAAACCCCACGCCGTTCCAGATAATCGACCGATTGAAGCGGGTGAACCCGTACTTCTGGATTGGGGCGCCCGGGTCGATGGCTACTGTTCCGACATCTCACGTACGGTTATCTTCGGACCACCGGACAAACGGTTTAACAAAATCTACGACATCGTACGCGAAGCACAAGCCGCCGCCATCGCCGCCATCCATCCCGGTGCCCACGGCCAGTTCGTGGACGGCGTTGCCCGTCAGGTCATCGGGAATGCAGGCTTCGGGGACCACTTCGGCCATAGCCTGGGACACGGCACCGGACTGTGTATCCACGAAGCCCCGCGCTTGAGTCCCCACAGCGAAGATACGCTCACGGCCGGTATGATCGTTACCGTGGAACCTGGCATTTATATCCCTGACTGGGGCGGTATTCGTTTGGAAAATCAGGTCGTGGTAACCGAAAACGGTGCCGACATTCTCAACACCCTCGATCTCGATGCCTATCGTCTGGCATCCTCATAGCGCCACCCGCCCCTCGGGCATCCGTGGCAGGGGATTCTTTGAAAAAACCTGTGGATCATAAAGACAACGCTTTCTCCTCCAGTCAAGATCAGTTGGTTGACCGCTACTTTTCTTACCTTACCGTTGAAAAAGGCCTTTCGCCCAATACGCTGGAATCTTACAGCCGTGATCTGCAATATTTTAGAATCTATCTTTCCGATCAGGCCATCGTCACTCTGGAGAGCATCCGCGCCCCGGTGATTCTCGGATACCTGATCCATCTCCGCAACCGAGGGTTGACGTCCAAAACCCGCGCCCGCCATCTCGTTACCCTGCGGGGATTTTTCCGCTTCCTGCACCAGGAAAAACTCATTTCGGGCGACCCCGCGGCCCTGATTGAACTCCCCAAATCCGGTCTCCACCTGCCGGGTGTTCTTTCCCTGTCGGAAATTCAAGTCCTTCTAGCCGCACCGGACAAGTCTCGCCCCGTGGGCCTGCGGGATGCCGCCATGCTGGAACTTCTTTACGCCGCTGGCTTGCGTGTGTCGGAACTCATCCATCTGAAAGTCATGGAGATTAACATGGAAGCCGGCTTTGTGCGCGTATTCGGCAAGGGCGGCAAGGAGCGCGTGGTCCCCATCGGGAGCGTCGCCCTGAAGATCCTGAACAATTATCTGGACAACGCCCGCCCGATGCTGCTGAAAGGATTCGCCAGCAGATTTTTATTTGTGGCCCGCCGGGGGCGACCTCTTTCACGTCAAGGATTCTGGAAGCTTTTGAAGAAATATGCCTCCCAAGCGGGTATCCGCCTCCCCGTAAGCCCCCATACGTTGCGTCACTCGTTCGCCAGCCACCTGCTTGAAGGTGGCGCCGACCTGCGCGTCGTCCAGATCATGTTAGGACATGCCGATATTGCCACCACGCAAATTTACACCCATGTATCGATGGAAAGACTGAAAACCATTCATCAGAAATACCATCCCCGATCATGAGCCCGTGCTGGTCAACGGTTTTCAGAATCCGCCACAAAGCCGTCCCTTGACACGGCAATTCATTTTCAATTAGATTGCGCAACTTTCAACGAATCTTGCTGGCCGAAAGGGTAACCATACCATGCACTCGCCGTCAGATCCATTTCCGTCAACCACCGGATGGTGGCTCCCAGCAGAGGGAAGCCCACCTGATGATGGTCGCTATGCATTGGAGGCCGCGTTGTTGCGTGTTCGAAAATCGCTCTACATCGTCGAAAAAGATGGCCAGCTGGCCGTCAGCCACAACGGTCGGGCCATCATTCAGTCATCCTCCGATACGGCCGAACCTTCAGGCGAAAAATACCCGCTCAGGGCCTATGTCGCGCCCTTGCCGCCCGAAGACCTGGGCAGCCGTCTTTTCCGTGAACGGCATGGCTTGCGGTATGCGTATGTCATGGGCGCCATGGCCAATGGAATTACATCGGTAGAAATGGTAACCGCCGCCGGCAGGGCCGGGATGATCGGCTTTTTCGGAGCCGCCGGCATGAGCCTGCCCGGCATCGAAAGCGCCATCGACCGCATCCAGGCCGCTCTCGGGGAACGCCCCTACGGGTTTAATCTGATTAACAGTCCGCAGGAGCCAGACCATGAAACGGCGGTCGTCGATCTTTACCTGCGGCGGGGTGTTCGATGCATCAGTGCCTCAGCCTATCTCAGGCTCACCCTGCCCCTGGTGCTCTATCGCGTCAAGGGGATTCATCGCGATGCTTCCGGAAGGATCATTTGCCCCAACCGGGTGATTGCCAAAGTGTCACGGGTAGAGGTGGCCCGTCAATTTTTTGCGCCGCCACCTGAAAAACTGTTGGCCCGTTTGCAGGAACAAGGCGCCATCACCGAAGAGGAGGCCCGGCTGGCCCGCCGTATTCCCATGGCGTCCGATCTCACCGCTGAAGCAGACTCCGGGGGACATACCGATAATCGTCAAGCGCTTACCCTTCTGCCCATCATGTTGAACCTCAGAGATGAAATGACGGTTCACAACAACTACGACGATCCCATCGGCGTTGGATTGGGTGGCGGAATCGCTACGCCGGAATCCGCTGCGGCCGCATTTGCCATGGGCGCCGCCTACATCCTTACCGGGACCGTCAACCAGGCCTGCCGCGAGTCCGGCAGTTCGGACATGGTACGGCAGATGTTGGCAGAAGCCCAGCAGGCCGATGTCACTATGGCGCCGGCGGCCGATATGTTCGAGATGGGGGTTCGGGTGCAGGTATTGAAGCGCGGTACCATGTTTGCGTTACGCGCCCAGAAACTTTACGATTATTATCGTCGCTACGATTCCTGGGAACAGATTCCGGCCGCTGATCGCAAGATTTTGGAGCGGGATTATTTCCAGTGCGATTTTGATACAGAGTGGCAACACACCCGTGATTTTTTTACCGAACGGGACCCCAAACAGATCGAACGTGCTGAAAAAGATGACCATCATCGACTAGCACTGGTCTTTCGGGCCTACCTCGGCAAATCGTCCAAATGGGCCAATGCCGGTGATGCCTCCCGCCAGATGGATTTCCAGATCTGGTGTGGACCCGCCATCGGCGCCTTTAACCAGTGGACACGGGGTTCTATTCTTGAAAAACCTGAAAATCGTGAATGCGTGGCCGTGGCATTGAACCTTCTCCTGGGGGCCGCCGTCGCCTTACGTGCCAACTGGATTCGCTTGCAGGGTGTAACGCTGCCATCAGGTGTGGAAAAATACACGCCGCAACCGCGTGCCAGGCTCCGCGCAATTCTTGAGGAAGACGATTGACCGGGGAGCCATCCGTTGTTTTGGTGATGAAAACCCACGATCATCGCGCTCTTCGCATCCATTGGGTGGTTTACCAGAATACGGCCGCTAATTGCATTCCGTTGTCTTTGCGCACACCCGATACATAGGTTTTTTTTAACAGCGCGATGGCCATACGTAGTTGTTCTGCTGGCATAACAACCATATAATAGAAGAGCTTCTCTGCGTTAGATTTCTTTTGATTTCAGTTGCATGAAAAAGTGGCCGACGACCGCAGACATTTCCACCCATCGTGGACACGCCGGATAACAGCCCGTCCTCAGCAATTCGCCTGGTTTGATGACCTGTTCCGTAAATTTCTCCTGCCATAGGGTAATGTCTCCCTCCGAAAAGGACTGTCGTTCAATCAGGGATCGAATATGGTAGGCAAAGGCCGGAGATGTTTTGCGTTGGACAGGAACAATTATAAGGTCAATGCGCGACCCATCTATCTTGGAACCGTCTTCAGGATCGACGGCCAAATCGTATTGCGTAAGGATGTTTTTTTTCAGCCATCCGTTGAGATCATGCAGGATCTGACGGGCTTCTGGAATAGAGAAACCCATCGCCGAAACCAAATACCCCGCAAAATATACATAAAATGCATCTTTCAAACTGTATTGCCGGGCATACCCCGATTGAAGCCCTCCCAACGGATCGGGGGGTAAAAATTCCCGCGACCACCGTTTCCAGCGACTCAATGGTATACCTAAACGTATCGATAAATCGCGGTTCAAATAGAATTTCAGCATGCCTTATTGTCCTGTTATCATATCAATAATTCAACCATAGCACCTCTTTTATTAGCTTGCAATCCTTTACTTTTTGCTTTATACGACTAGTTTTCAAAACATAAAGGAAAAATACAAAAACAGTATACCCGAATCGATTTCAGGATCATTCGTGATTAAGACCTTGTTACATGCGTAAGACGTCATACACCGGCATCGTCAAATGGCGATTCGGGCCGCGGTGATCGTCCTTGAGGATATCAAGCGAACCTCCTGAAAAAGAACCGTGACCGTTCATAGAGCGCAGACCCTTCCAGCGGCTATGCAACCGACGCACCCATTCGGGTTTCTAGGAATCGCTCCATGGATGTCAACGAAACTAAATCAGTTTATTCACCCCCTGTCGCAATTATCAGCATCGGCTGTTTTTTCCCCCACGCTTCCGGGCTAAAAGCCTATTGGCGCCTCTTATACCACGGCAACGATGCCATTACGGACGTCCCATCTACGCACTGGTCTGCCAGTGATTATTATGATGAGGATACCCGCAAGGCTGATCATGTCTATTGTCGACGCGGCGGGTTTCTCTCCCCGATCCCCTTTGACCCCACCGCTTTCGGCATCCCCCCTTCCAATCTGGAAGCCACCGACACGTCCCAGGTTTTAGGGCTTATCGCAGCAAAAGCAGCTCTGGATCAGGCCGGTTACGGCGAAAAAGCTAATTTTGATCGGGACCATACCGCCGTCATTCTTGGCGTTACGGGTACCCAGGAGCTTGTCATACCCCTGAGTTCCCGTTTGAGTTGGCCGCAGTGGAAGCGAGCGATAGAAGCCGCCGGCATCGGACCGGAAAAAACCCGTGAGATCATGTCGCACTTGTCCGAGGGTTATGTCCCGTGGCGGGAGAATTCCTTCCCCGGACTGTTAGGCAATGTCGTTGCCGGCCGCATATCCAATCGCCTTGACCTTAGCGGGACGAACTGCGTTGTCGACGCAGCCTGCGCCAGTTCCATGAGCGCCATCAACCTGGCCCTGATGGAATTGTATACCGGACGATCGCGCATGGTTGTTACGGGAGGCGTCGATACCCTGAATGACATTTTCATGCACATGTGTTTTGCGCGCACGCAAATTCTCTCGCCGACCGGCGACGCGCGCCCCTTTGCCAGCAACGCCGACGGAACGGTATTAGGCGAGGGCGTTGGCATCCTGATCATGAAACGCCTGTCCGATGCCGAAGCGGACGGTGATCGCATCCTTGCGGTGTTGAAGGGTATTGGATCCAGCAGCGACGGGAAGTCGCAGAGTATCTATGCCCCCCGTGCCGAAGGCCAGCTCAAAGCGCTGCGCAAAGCCTACGCAGCGGCTGACGTTGCGCCTGAAACCGTCGATTTAATTGAAGCGCATGGCACCGGAACACGCGTCGGGGATAAAATTGAAATCCAGGCCCTCAAAAAATTATTTGGGGATGCCGATACCGCCCACCATTGCGCCCTGGGTTCGGTGAAATCCATGATAGGCCATACCAAGGCGGCCGCCGGGGCCGCCGGGCTTATCAAAACGGTCCTTGCGTTGAAAAACAAGGTCCTTCCCCCGACGCTCAAATCCGACCAGCCCGACCCGGACCTCGAACTCGAAAAGGGTCCTTTTTTTCTGAACCCCCAAGCGCGCCCCTGGTTCCGCAAGAACGGCACGCCGCGGCGGGCCGGTGTCAGTGCTTTCGGCTTTGGTGGGAGTAATTTTCACGTCGTACTTGAAGAGTATGATGCCCGCAGGCCTGAAATCGCCTGGGATGGCTCCATTGAGATTGTCGCCCTCTCGGCAACCTCTCTGGAAGACCTACGGTCCACTTTCCAGGACATGCAAAACAGCTTGATCGACTGCCCGCCGGAAATCCTGCCGCACCTTGCGCGGGAACACCGAAAGTCATTCCGCCACGAAGATCCGTATCGCCTGCTTGTGATCCTGCGCTGTAACGAAGACACGCAAGGGCCCCACTGGGACACCGAACCTGTTTTCGATGAAACCGCCAAGGCGTTCGAGGTCAATGCCGGGGCATCGTCCTGGCATACGCCGTCAAGTTTTTTCGGAAAGGGTCCCCGCCCGGGTCGCCTGGCATTTCTGCTTCCCGGCCAGGGCAGTCAATACCTCGATATGGCACGCGACCTGGTGACCTGGTTTCCGGAAGCCATGGACACCCTTGAAACAGCTGCCCGCCATTTTTCAGGGGATAAACCGCTCACGGATTTTATCTACCCGCCGACTTCCCTGGAGGAAACCGTCCAGCAGAAAGAAGACGCCCTGCGTCATACGGCTGTCGCCCAGCCGGCGATCGGTGCTGTCAGTGTCGCTATGGAAAAGATCCTCAGACGGTTTGGTCTTGCCCCTGAGGCCACCTGTGGGCACAGCTATGGCGAGTTGACTGCGCTTTACAGCGCCGGCTGGATCGATGAGGCCACCTTTCATGAGCTATCCTCCTTGAGGGGGCAGCTTATGGCAGACGCGGGCGGGCGCCCAGGAGAACCCAACGGCGCCATGCTGGCGGTCAAAGCCCCCCTGGAAAAACTGGATCGCCTGCTGGAGGAAGAAAAACTCGATGTGGTGCTGGCCAACCGTAACAGCCCCAACCAGGGTATTCTCTCCGGTTCCAGCGAAAGCATCCGTCACGCCGAAGAAGCCTGCAAAACCCACAAATACCGCACCGTACGGCTACCGGTATCGGCCGCCTTTCACAGCCGTCTGGTGGAAAGTGCACGCGAGCCTTTTGCGGCGGCACTGCAATCCGTTCCCTTTCATCCCGGTAAAACCACGGTCTACAGCAATACGACGGGAGCTCCTTATCCGACCGCCCCGGATGCCATCCGCGCCCTGCTCGGTGATCATCTGCGCAATCCCGTGAATTTTATCGGTGAAATCGAAAACCTGTACACCGATGACTATCGTATTTTTGTCGAAGTCGGCCCCAAAACCGTTCTTACCGGTCTGGTGCGCGCCATCCTCAAAGGCCGTGAGTTTCATGCCCTGGCCTTTGACGCCAGCAGCGGCAAAAATTTCGGTATCGCGGATCTCGCACACCTGCTCTGCCAACTGGCGGCTCTGGGCTGCCCGGTCCAATGGGCCGAATGGGAATCCCAGGAGGACCCGCCGCCGCCGTTAAAAATGCGAATCCCCGTGACCGGCGCCAATTTTCGCCCGCTCAAACCGGAATCCGCAACAAATCGTTCAAACGGCATTACGACAGCATCCGCTACCGACACGGCCCATGACCGTTCTTCCAGGGAATTAAAGGCCCCTTCCGGCGCGCCTCCTATTCCCATCGTATCATCAACCGGTGACGGGGCTATGAAAACCTTAAACCAAACAACCGCGGATTCCTCCGACGGTTTCAATCCGACACCTGCGAGTCATTCCGTGAGCAATCAAAACCATCCTGTTTCTCAGGCGCTTCAGGTGGTACAGCAGGGCCTGCAATCCCTGCAAGCCCTGCAGGCCCAAACCGTCGAAGCCCATCAGAAATTTCTCGATACGCAACAGCAGGCCAGCCGGACGCTGCAGGAAATGATGGAGAGCGCCCGTCTATTTGCCGAGGCCGCTTTGAGCGGCAGTGTCACACCACCGGCCTTAACCTTGCCATCAATGCCAGCCGCCACGAACGACAGTGTGGGGGCCGTCAGTCCGGTCCGACCAAACAGCAACATTCCGCTGCCGTCCGTGTCGGTCAACGATGACCCGCCGGCACCCCCCGATGCATCGGCCATGCAATCCGCTGCCGCAATCCACACGGCCGAGGAGCACGAGCATGATCGGGTTTCGCGAATCCTGCTGGATGTGGTCAGCGAACTGACCGGTTATCCGGTGGATATGCTGGCGATGGACATGCAAATCGAGTCCGATCTCGGCATTGATTCCATCAAACGGGTAGAAATTTTGTCTAAGATTGAGGAAACACTACCGGCGTTGCCGCCCGTGACGCCGGAGATTATCGCTGAATTCCAGACCCTGGGACAGGTGGCGGCTTATTTGACCGGCCCATCGTCAGCGCAAAGCCCGATCGCCAATGAAAGCAGCGTCTCAAACCCTGCCCGTGAATCTGCGGTCATACCGGCGACAACGAACGTCACAACGGCGTTGCTGGGTGTAGTCAGTGAATTGACCGGCTATCCGGTGGATATGCTTTCCCTCGACATGGATGTGGAAGCGGATCTGGGGATCGATTCCATCAAACGCGTGGAAATCCTTTCGGCCCTTGAAGACTGCATTACCGATTTCCCTGTCATTGCGCCCGATGAAATGGCCGAACTCAAGACGCTCGGTCAGATCGCCGCGCGACTGAAAACATCCGCCGACGCGCCAGCACCTGTTACCGAAAACGATTCCGACAGGCCCGACCGACAAAACACCGGTAGCCCCCTGGAAACGATCCAGGAAGCCTTGATGGCGGTGGTCAGTGACCTGACCGGCTATCCTGTGGAAATGCTCTCGGTCGATATGGATATCGAAGCAGACCTGGGGATCGATTCCATCAAACGCGTGGAAATTTTGTCCGCCATGGAAGACCGGCTACCGGTCTTTCCGGCGATTGCACCCGATGAAATGGCCGAGTTGAAAACCCTCGGTCAAATCGCGACGATGCTGGCGGGAGACATCCCGTCTTTAGGCCATGAAACTCCGGTAATTGTCGCGCAACCCGCCGGTGAGCCGCCTGTCATTCCATCTGGTGCCAAAATCGAAGCCCGCACGGCGCATCTCGTCCGCCGGTGCCTAATGGCTGTCGACACACCGCGCCCGTCGGCACCACCGCTTGTCGTTCCCAACCATCGGAAGTTTTTCATTACGACTGACAAGGCCGGCTTATCCCATGCGCTCGCCGATCAGCTATCCGCCCGAGGGCTGCATACGGTGCAAATTTCCGCTGATATTCTGAAGCATCGCGAACAATTGCCGGATGCCGCGGGTCTGATCCTGCTTTGTGACACAGGACATACGAGCGAGGACGCGCCTGCCCATCTGAAGCACTTTCTTGCCAACGCATTCGATTTGATCCGTCATCTGGGGCCTTCCCTCCAGACAAGCGCCAAGGAAAGCGGCGCGGTGCTGGCCACCATCAGCCGACTGGATGGGACCTTCGGTGTTGACGGGCTGAAGGGGCAGCACCCCTACCAGGGGGGCTTAGCCGGCTTTGCCAAAACGGCGTCTATCGAATGGCCGGATGTGACCTGCCGCGCCCTGGATATCGACGCCAACTGGCAGGACAACCCTGCCATCGCCAAGGAAGTTGTGGAAGAGCTCTTTCAATCGCCTTCGCAATCGCCCGTGGAAGTGGGTTGGCGGCGGCAACAGCGCGTGACATTGGCTTTGAAACCGTCTCCCATCGATGCTCAGCCCCATCATCCGCTGAACTTAGAAAATGGTGATGTGGTGGTCATATCCGGCGGGGCGCGCGGTGTCACCGCCGCGACCGCCGAGGCCCTGGCCCGCCAGCGGGCGCTGACACTGATTCTTCTGGGACGATCGCCGCTGCCGTTTCAGGAACCGGAATGGCTGAACGGTTTAGAAAATGACGCCGACTTGAAGAAAGCCATCATCGCCCACGAATTCTTATCGACACGCCCGACCCCCCAGGCCGTTCAGGAAGCTTATACCCGGTACTTGAGTAACCGCGAGGTTCATCAAAGTCTTTCCCGTATTGCGGCCACAGGTGCCGAAGCCCGCTATTTCTCTCTGGATGTCCGGAATCCCGACAAAGTCCGGGCCGTATTAAATGACGTCCGACTGGTCCATGGCCCCATCAAAGCCCTCATCCATGGCGCCGGCGTCCTGCGTGATCGACTGATCACAGACAAATCAGCCGAAGAATTTCAGCAGGTTTTCAGCACCAAAGTGGAGGGGCTGGAAAATCTGCTGGCGGCCACGCGCGAGGATCCCCTGCGCTATATCGTTCTATTCTCTTCGGTCGCCGCCCGATTTGGAAATATCGGCCAGGTAGATTACGCCGTCGCCAATGAGGTATTGAACAAAGTTGCCATCGCGGAAGTTGAACGGCGCAAGGACTGTGTGGTTCGATCCGTCAACTGGGGACCCTGGGACGGCGGCATGGTTAACGCTTCTCTCAGGAAGGCATTCAGGGATAAGGGCATCGCCCTGATTCCACTCGAACAGGGTGCCGAAGCCTGTGTATCAGAAATGACGGCGGGGGAGACAAATGCGGTGGAAGTTGTCATCGGATCGGAACTGCCGTCCGCCAATCCGCCCATGCCCCAAACCGCTGCTATCACCTCATCCTGATTTGACCTCAGAAAAAACCGGCCGCGGGCTGAGCACCGCCTACATCAGTGAATTGAACCTTGAGCGCTACCCGATTCTCGACCATCATCGCCTGGATGGCAAACCGGTAGTCCCACTCGCCCTGATGGCGGAATGGTTCGGGCATGGGGCCCTTCACAACAATCCCGGGCTCCAGCTGGCCGGCCTGGACGATATGCGCCTGCTGAAAGGCATCGTACTGGGAGATCGACAACGCCCCATCCGGATATTGGCGGCTCCCGCCAAAGCCAATGGCGACGGTATCAAAGTCAACCTTGAACTCCGGGACGGCATGGCGGATGGCGCCGAAGTGATCCATTCCAAAGCGACGGCCATTTTGACCGACCGCCTGCCATCACCGCCACCCTATGAAATCCCGACGGATTTACTGAATACCCCCTATGATCGCGATGTTTCCCAGATCTATTCTGACATACTTTTCCACGGACAGGCCCTTCAGGGAATTCACCGTGTCCGGGCCTGCATCGCCAGCGGCATGCTGGCCGATCTCGGTACCGCGCCGACCCCTGGCGCCTGGATTCAAAAGCCACCTCGCAATCGTTGGATTGCCGATCCACTGGTAATGGACGGCGCCTTTCAAATGGCGAGTCTCTGGTGCTACGAAGAAACGGGGCGCGTATCGCTGCCAAGCTTCAGTGCATCCTATCGACAATACTGTCGCCGTTTTCCTTCCCAGCCAATTCAAGCCGTTTTGGCGGTAAGGGACGTTTCCCGCTATAAGCTCGTTGGCGACTTCACTTTCCTTGACCAGGACGGCACGGTGCTGGCCATTATCACGGGATTTGAAGCCGTCATGGAAGACCGCTTGATGCGCGCCTTCAAGCCGGAACGCTATGCGGCCGCCCGCGGATAGCGACCCTGCGTTGCCATTAAAATTTATTCGGATATCTTGCCATCCCCATCAGACCTCGCGTCCTTCAGTGCGAGAATCTGCCGCCTGTTGACGGGCTAAAAAATAGGGTTGACATCACCGCCATTCTGTTAATGAATATCGCATGATGAAACTATTGATAACATGGGGCCTAGTGTTGCTGACAAGCTTGCTCCCGGCAGGCCTTATGGCCAGCAACGAAGCGCCTGCCGCCTCGCAAGAGACCCGTGCCCAGCCGGTTGATCGGTTGCAACTTTCGGAAGCCGTCATTTGCGAAACCTTAGAGGCCTTCAAACCCCACAACCCCAGTGTCGTTTTCTCCGTCACGACGGGCAGTGTCATGTGCTTTACCGCTTTCGATCACGTGCCGGAGCAAACCAGTATCTTTCATGACTGGATCCGGCGGGACAAGCTGGTATTTCGCAAAAAGCTGCTCCTTAAAACACCGCGTTGGGCTTCCGTGAGCAGCATTCAATTACGCGAGGCTGATATAGGGGCTTGGCGGGTGGAGGTTCGCGATGCCGACGGCAACTTGCTTCGTACGCTACGCTTCAGTATAACGGACTGATGTCATGTCCCTCTTCATAGAAAAGCTTCTGGCAGTCATAAGATGGCAGGATGTCCTGGACATTCTGCTCAACAGTTACATCCTTTTTCGCCTTTATATCATTCTGCGCGGTACCCGCCTGTTCATCATTGTGGTGATTATTTTTCTGCTGCTGCTCAGCCAGCAAATCATTGCCACATCGAGCATGATTCTAACCCACGCCGTTCTCCAGGGCATTGCCGCCCTGACCGCCATCGGGGTCCTGATTGTCTTCCGCTACGAAATTCGAGGCATATTCCAAACCAAAAACCTGAAGGACCTCCTGTGGCATGTATCCACGAAACCGGTCATCACTCCCGTCGAAATTATCGCGGGAAGTGTCTATCACCTGGCGCGCAAAAAGATCGGCGCCCTCATCGTGCTGCCCGGGCGCCAACCTGTCGATGCGGCCCTTCAGAATAGTGTTTCCTGGAACGGCCAGGTGTCTCGCGAAATGATCGAAAGCATCTTCTGGCCGGGCAATCCCGTCCATGACGGTGCGGCCATTATTCAGGGAAATCAGATCAACCGTGTGGCGGCGATTCTGCCGCTCACCGAACGCACCAACCTGCCCATGCGGTTCGGCACGCGCCACCGGGCCGCCATCGGCTTGACGGAACGATCGGATGCGCTGGTTCTGATTGTTTCCGAGGAGCGGGGAGAAGTCACAATCGCCCACATGGGCCATGTTGAAACGGTAAAAAATGCGTCTTGGCTGGAAACACGACTTCGCCAACACACCGGCATGTTCGGTGATTCACCCCAGCGAACCTCCAACGAGAGGCGCTCGGCGGCCTTTGCGTTCATACTGTCACTGATGGTTGTCAGCAGTGTTTGGTACAGTTATTCTTTGGGTTTTGTTCGCGGCCTGACCACCGTCGAAGTGCCCATCGAGTATGTCAAACGCGATTCGCAAATGGAAATCATCGAAAGCTCCAGCACATCGGTCCGTATCCAGCTGAGCGGATCCTTGCAACTGATCAGCCGTCTCGATCCAAACCAGATCAAGGTGCGTTTTGACCTCAGTAAAGCCGTTGCCGGACGAAACAGCATAACGATCACGGAAGACAATATCATCCTTCCTCCCGGCGCGTCGCTTAAAAAAGTAGAACCAAGCAGCATCGATATCATGGTGGACACCCTAAGGCAGAAACGCCTGCCGGTTCAAGTGGACTGGACCGGCGTCCTGCCGCCGGGCATACTGGTTCAAGAAATTCAACTAGACCCTGCCGCCGTGGAAGTGATCGGCGGCCAGCTTCTGCTTACCGAAATGGATACGATTTATACCGCAAAGGTGCCGGTGGACGGGTTGAAACGATCCGGAAATCTGCGCGCCGCGCTGGCGTTAGTGCCGGCATCCCTGCGATTGGCCCCGGGCCAGGAAACCAGCATCCGTATCAGCTTTAAAGTGCGCCCGCGTCAACTGACCGTTTCGCCCTGACGGTGCCCCCCCTTTTTTCATCAAACGAATGATGTGGCGGCTCGCAGCGGGTTTAACAGACCTCAAGTCGCGAGTTATCGTATAAAAGGAATCGTGATCAGTCATCATCCCCGACCCGATGGATCTTGATCATGTTGGTGGAGCCTTCTTTCAACCCCAAACCGATGACGATGACAATCAAATCCCCCTTCTGGACATGATTTTTATCCATGAGAAGACGTTCACTGCTTTCCACCAATCGTTTGGCATCATTGATTTTCGGAATATACATCGGGGTAATGCCCCACAACAAGCCGAGACGATTGTATATTTCCTTTCTTGATGTAAACGCAAAAACCGGTGCCGAAGGACGCTGCTTGGATATCTGTTTCGATGTTTTCCCGGAAACCGAAAACGCCACGATGCAGCGTGCCTTGATTTCATGGAGGATATTGACCGCCGACTGGGCCACCGCGTGGGTGACAAGATCCGAAGAATCCGGCGCATGCTGAATGTTGTATTTCATGAAAGGCGAAGTTTCAGCCTGATCGGCAATTTTGGCCATCATCCGCAGGGCTTTGACCGGATAACGGCCTGAGGCGGTTTCCCCCGAAAGCATGACCGCGTCCGTGCCGTCAAATATGGCGTTGGCCACATCCGATGCTTCGGCCCGTGTGGGAATGGGATTGGTGCTCATGGTTTCAAGCATCTGAGTGGCCGTGATGACCGGTTTGTTATTCTTCGCTGAGAGGTAAATGATCTGTTTTTGAATAGTGGGCACCTGTTCGGGCTGTAGTTCCACACCGAGATCACCGCGTGCCACCATGATCCCGTCCGCCGCTTCCAGAATGGACGATAGGTTTTCGACAGCTTCCGGTTTCTCGATCTTGGCGATCACCGGAATAGAGACGCCTTTGTTCTTCATAATCGATTTAATCTGTTGCAGGTCGTCGGCCGTCCGCACAAAGGACAGCGCAAAAAAATCGACCCCGTTTTGGATACCGAAATTGACATCGCGCTTGTCTTTCTCGGTGAGGGAGGGTGCGGATATGCTTACACCGGGCAGATTGATGCCCTTGTTTTCTTTTAGATCGCCGCCATTGATGACACGACATTTCACCGTGTCGCCGCTTACAGAAACCACTTGGAGCCGGATCAAACCATCATCCAGCAAAATCATGTCGTTCTCTTTTACATCCTGCGGGAGATTTTGATAGGTTGTCGAAACGATCTCGGCCGTTCCCACGATCGGACGCGACGTAATCGAGAAGGTGGCATTGCGCTTCAAGCGCACCGGCTGGCCATCCTCCAATTTGCCAACGCGGATTTTAGGACCTTGCAGATCCAGCAAAATTCCGACAGGACGATTCATCGTTCGCGCAATCGATCGAATCGTTCGAATAACTTCACCGTGTGTTTCATAGTTGCCGTGCGAAAAATTCAGGCGCGCCACATTCATCCCCGCTTCGACCAGTTTCTCAAGCATGGGCCGATTGTTCGATGCCGGCCCGATGGTGGCAATAATTTTTGTCTTACGAGGCATCCGGTATCCTTTCAGATATTCGTTTGAGTTAGGTTATCACAGCATTTCATCATTTTTTGACGGACAAACCAAGTCTCTCGGGAATGCCGATGGACGGCATTATCTTGGATGCAAACAACCCAAATTACGCCAATCAACTTAGCGCCTTACGATAAGGGAAAACGACTGTGCCCCAAAACGCCTTTGGGCCTTGGCTATGTCAACCATAACCATCAAGCTAATGGGAATCAATCATCTTCCCGTGACCGTTTATATGGGTCCCGGGGAAAGACCCCGGCCCTGCATTAAACGCAAAGAACGTTAAAATCAATATTGGACCCTTCAGCGATTAGAGAATCGCTGACCGCCAAAACATGGAAGATAACAATATGGTCTTCGATACCACACCTGGGATCTTGGAGGCCGTCGAACGCCAGCATGGCAGACGATAAACGATACACGTGTGGTCCGCCTCAACAAGACAAAGGGTCCCCTTGACTTTGGAGCCATTTTCAGTCTAACAAAAATATATCAAGTCTCGGTTTCTGGCTTGCGGGCCGGTTGCGATGACAAGCAGCATTGTCTCCATCAGCGATCCCGTGATGCTTGCCACCGCAACCTCCTTTTCACGGGGAGATTGTGACCATGCCAAATGGTATTGTGAAGTGGTTCAGTGACAAAAAAGGCTATGGCTTCATCGAACAGGGAGAAGCGGGCGACGTTTTTGTCCACTTCTCGGTGATTCAGATGGAAGGATTCAAAACGCTGGCCGAAGGAGACCACGTGCTCTTCGAAATTGAACACGGCCCACGGGGCCCTGCCGCAAAAAATGTTGTCAAGGTTGAATCGACCGAACCGGAAGCTTTAGAAGAAGTATCCGATCCTGTATAAGGCAACCCGAAGAGAGTTTAAATCAACCCTGCTTTTTTCTTTATCCGGGTCAATCCCGGACTGTTATGCAGGTACATCAAGGAAGAACGAACGCCCGCAGCCATAAACCGCGACTCGATCTCATCAAACAGCACGGCACGATCCGGCCAGCGAAACAACAATTCCCGCTTTTTCATTCTATTCCATGTGGCTGACGCACGGGGTGCGGCGTCGAAGACTTCCTGCTGAGCCCTATCACAGATAAACATTTCACAAACGATCGGTTTTATGCGCCAACGGCAGCCCTGCGGCCCGAGATAGATGCATTTAATGTCATTGCGGGGCACGCGCAGACAGGTTATAAGCGCATCCATATCCGAAGCGTCACTCACAACCGCATTGACAACAAGATCGGCAAAAAAGGTAATAATGCCATCTTTGTTGCAACAGGCACTACGCTGATCCTGGAAGCAGGCCGCGTTGCAGCAGGATTGGAAGTAATGCGACTGGAACCGTGCCACTTCCTCCCGGAAGTGAAGATAATCACGGCATAGCACCCTTATCAGGTGTTTCTCGCCGCCGCTAAGCGTAAAATAGTCCTGAACGATTTCATGATTCAGCAGTTGCTCATCACGGTATTCCATCACGCACAGCGCCTTAGACACGGATGGAGGCCGGGTGCCATGTATCGATGGCATACTGTTGCCTCCATTTTTACTTCATATCGGGTTGTCAATCCGCGCCATTGCCAATCGGAGACATAGAGCCCGACAGCGTTATTGATTCCGAATCAATTCCCCCGCTGGATGCTACTGCCTTTGCCACAACAGGATCCGGCATTCTCGCAATCGCCCTCTCCCTTCGGAACGCCACAACAGGCCGTGTTGTCCCCTTTCCCTTTGCGGTTACGCCCATGCCCGGTGGGAATGCCCGCCTTGACAACCTGGTCACCGCCATTGTTGCCGTCGCGATACGTCTGAATTGCTCCCAGAAGGGCCTTCACCGACAGTTGTATGCAATGGTGCTTCTTGACCGGAATTTCTTCTAAAAAATTGAACACGTCGCCATCATTGAGGGTCAAGGCTTCGTCAACAGTCCGACCCCGAACCAGATCGCCGGCGGCCATGGCCGCGGAGATCGATCCCGGGCAACCCATAATCTGGTATTTTACGTCCGCGACCCGGTCTTTTTCGATCTTCAAATAGACCTTGATCGTATCACCGCATGTGCCGGTCATTTCCGAAACCTGATCGGCGTTTTCAATAATTCCCAGATAGGGTGTCTCCAGATAATAGTTCACCGCCTTCTCGGAATATCCGGCATCGCGCAGCATTGAACGCACCATAGCACTGTCGCGGACCTGACCCGCCTGCTCTTTCCCCATAACATCCTCCGCCCTATAGTAAAGTAGATTTAGACGATCCCGCACGCGGCCGGTGCGCTCCCCGACCCTGTATGTCGCAACCCATCCGTGTCAATGCACCGGGTTTTTATGAAACTTTTTTTAATAAAAAAACCCCACCGCGTTGTCAAGGAAACCTTTCAGGCCATGCAGCTCGGTGATGAATACACCTTGGGGGACATGGCAGGGCATGTACTTATAACCAATTCCATATTGCACTACCGAGGCAAAGATAGTAGATAAAATAGTTTTTGGTTTAACCCCTAATCCGGCCCACCGGTCGTCTTGATGCGCGTCGACCATCATCCGGTCTCATACGTATGGACAACGATCGACACCCCACCATCGCCATTGTCGGCGCCGCCGGCATCTTTCCCGGAGCAGGGGATCTCACCCGGTTCTGGCACAATATCGTTGCCCTTCAGAGTGCCATTCACCCGGTGCCGCCCAAGCGCTGGCCGATGGCCCCGGCGCATATCTATTCAGCCACGTCGAAACCGGATAAAGCCCGATCACTGAACGCCGGTTTGATCCGTGGATTTTCTTTCAACCCCGAAGGCTACGCCCTTCCCGCGGAGGCCACGATCCATCTGGATCCCATGCATCACCTGGTGCTGGAAACAGGACGCTCGGCCTGGCAGGACAGCCGGAATGACGCGGTCGATCCGGACCGGGTCGATGTCATTCTGGCCGCCATCGCCCTCCCCACCGAAGCAGCCTCCCGCCTGACACGCAAAGTGCTGGTACAGGCTTGTGAAGAAAAATTATTCGGAAAGAAAACGGAAAGGCAACCTGTCGCACTTTCCGCACAAGACGCCATGGCCGGTTGCGTCACCTCCTTTCCGGCCGCCCTTCTGGGTGCGGCCCTGAACCTCGGCGGTGGGACCCAGACCCTCGATGCCGCCTGCGCCTCCTCCCTGTTTGCCGTCAAACTCGCCTGCGATGCGTTGCAGGCGGGTCGCGCGGATGCCGTTCTGGCGGGTGGGGTCGCGCGTCCCGACATCCTCTACACCCAGATTGGATTTACCCAACTGCAGGCCCTGTCGCTTTCTGGCCACTGTGCCCCCTTTGACCGTTCCGCCGACGGCCTCGTGGTGGGTGAAGGATGCGGCATGCTGGTGTTAAAACGCCTGGAGGATGCCCTGCAGCATGGTGATCACATCTATGCCGTGATTCGCGGCGCAGGCCTTTCAAACGACATGCGCGGCAATCTGCTGGCTCCGGATTCGGAAGGCCAGCTGCGTGCCATGCAAATGGCCTATGCTGCGGCGGGGTGGAGTCCATCGGATGTCGACCTTATTGAATGTCACGGCGCGGCGACGCCGGTCGGTGATGCAACGGAACTGCGCAGCCTGACGTCCCTTTGGGACCAGGCCGACTGGCGCCCCGGGCAATGCGCCATCGGGTCCATCAAATCCATGATCGGTCATCTCCTTACCGCGGCCGGAGCCGCCGGCCTGATCAAAGTGCTGCTCGGACTCCGCCACCAGACGCTGCCGCCATCCCTTAATTTTAAGGAGGCCGCCCCGGACAGCCCTTTGCACGACAGCCCTTTCCATGTCCAGACGCACGCCGCGCCCTGGCATCGCCGCGACGCAGACACGCCGCGCCGCGCCGCAGTCAGTGCCTTTGGTTTCGGCGGCATCAATGCCCATGTGCTGTTGGAAGAATGGCCACCCCCGTCTGAACAAGCGCCCTCCCCGGTAACCGTTAGCCGAGATACTCACAGCCGTAAATCCGCCCCGACCGCCGAACCCATTGCCGTAGTGGGCATGGAGGCGCTGTTCGGACCGGCACATGGTTTAAAGGCTTTTCAGGAAGCCATTTTCAAAGGCCTTCCGTTATTTCAGCCGCCATCCGACCAGCGCTGGAAAAACTGTGGCAATCACGTCCAGCGCTACTTTCAGAACGCCAACCCCCTGTACGGGGCCTATCTGGATGAATTCCAGATCGACCTGGCGGAATTCCGCATACCCCCCAAAGAGATACCGGACATTTTGCCCCAGCACCTTCTGATGTTGAAAGTGGCGCTGACCGCCATGGACGATGCCGGTCTGGCGGCAAACACGGAGCGGCCCCGCATGGGATGTGTCATCGGCATGGAGTTCGATCTGGAAGATACGAACTTTCATCTCCGCTGGGATACACGCCAAGTGGCACAGCAGTGGAACATGCGTTATGCCCTCGGGCTCACCCCGGACCAGATCAACATCTGGGCCCAAGAACTGGCGGATGCCTATGCCCCCCCGCTGACCCACACCCGCACGCTGGGGTCGCTGGGCGGCCTGATCGCCAGCCGGGTTGCGCGCGAATTGCGCTTCGGCGGCCCCAGTTTCATTGTTTCCGATGACGCCGCCTCCGGTTTGAAAGCGCTGTCCGCTGCAGTTGGCATGCTGCAACGGCAGGAGGTCGACAGCATGCTGGTGGGTGCCGTTGACTTGCCCGGTGATCTGCGGCGGATCATCCGGACCGACCGTCTTCGTCCCTATACCCGCAATGCGTTCCCCCACTGCCTGGATCAGCGGGCCGACGGTTCCCTGCCCGGTGACGGCGCCGCCGCGCTGGTCATTAAACGACTGAAAGACGCCCGCAACGATGGCGACCGTATCTACGCGGTCATTCGCGGTCTCGGCACGGCACGCCGCGGCCACCCGTTTAGAAGTGAGGGCATGGCAGAAGCCGTCAGCCGAGCGCTGACCGCCAGCCTGGACGAGGCGCAAATTCCGCCGGAAACCATCGGCTATATAGAAGCCCATGGATCCGGCCACTATGCGGAAGATCAAGCGGAGTATCGCGCCTTAAAAAGCGTCTTTGCATCGCAAGCCGCGCCCCTCGCCCTCGGCGCAATGAAAGCCTGTCTGGGCCATGCCGGCGCCGCGGCCGGGCTGGCAAGCCTAGTTAAAACGGCCCTCTGTCTTTATCAGCAGATACTGCCCGCCATGCCGCACTATCAAGCCCCTCCTGAAACCGTCGTGCTTCCCGACCATATCCATATGCCGACCCGCCCGGTATTCTGGCCGACGAACCGCACGGCCGGACCACGGCGGGCCTGTCTCAACGCCCTGACAGGCGAAGGCAATGCCATGTCCGTTGTCATGGAGGAAGCCCCGGAAGCAGCCCCTGGCCCCGGTGATACACGGCCAATGTCCCCGGCAGGGGTTCCCGCGCACGGCCTTTTCGTGGTCGCCGCCGACAATCACGGGCAACTGGAAACCGGACTGGATCAACTGCTGTCCCATCTCCGGCAATCCCGTGCAACCGGAAAATCCATCGGAATTGCCGCCCTGGAATGGTTTCACCGTCACCGGGAAAGCCGCGCCCTCCCCTGCGCCCTGGCATTCAGCCTGGCCGGCTACCGCGACTTTGAAAAATACCATCAGGATGCCTGCAATACGGTCCGCCGTGGCACCGCCCTTGCTCTCGACGGGCCGACCGGCGGCCATTTCAGCCCCCGGCCGCTGGGCCCGTCGCATCAACCGACCCTGGTTTATCCGGGCTCCGGAAACCACTATGTCGGTATGGGACGCCAACTGAGCGTACAATGGCCGCAAATCTGGCGCAACGCCAACCAGTCCACCGATCGTTTTGCCGACCAGTGCCGGTCCGCATCCCTGGTGCCCTATCGGTCGCAATGGCAGCCGGGCTGGCGCTCGGAATCGCTGACAAGCATCAATGCGGACCCGATCACCACCATTTACGGCCAGGTCGTCTATGGCTGCTTAATGACCGACTTGCTACGCTACTTCGGTATAAAACCTTCGGCCGTCATCGGTTATAGCCTGGGAGAAACCGTCGGGTATTTCGCCACCGGCGCCTGGCCGGATCGGGGCCACATGCTGGAACGCCTGGAAACCTCGGATCTGTTTCATACCCAGCTGGCCGGGCCCTGTCTGGCCGCACGCCAGGCACTGCCCATCCCCGCAGACGCCCCCGTGGCATGGCGTGTGGCCGTGGTCAATCGACCGGCCGCCCTCGTCAGGGAAAAGCTGGTCGATTTCCCGACGGTTCGCCTGCTGATCACCAATTCCCCGAATGAATCCGTGATCGGTGGCCACGGTCCCGCGGTGGAAAGCGCCATCCGCCATATGGCCTGCGAAGCGGTTTATCTTGAAGGTGTTGTGGCCGTGCACTGCGAGACCGTTAACCCGGTGTCCGACGCCTACCGCACGCTGCACCTGTTTCCCACCACCCCCTCGCCCGGGATCGCCTATTACAGCTGTGCGGCCGAACGCCGCATCGATCTGACATCGGAAACGGCTGCCGACGCACTGTTAAAACAGGCCATTCACGGCTTTGATTTCCCCGCCACCATCAAACAGGCACATGCCGACGGCATCCGTCTGTTTCTGGAAGTCGGCCCTCAAGGCTCCTGCACACGCATGATTCACCAGATTTTGAAAGATGCCCCCCATCGGGCCCTGTCGGTGGCACCCGACACCGCAAACGAGGTGGCCGGTATATCCCGAACCCTGGCGATATTGGCCGCCGAGCGCCTGCCGATGCGTCTGGATCGTTTCTTCCCGCCGGCCGAAGTCGTCGCGGTCTCACTTGAGGACCCGTCAACGAAACGCCCATCCCGACCCATGACCATCGCATGTGGCGGCATGCCGCTAAACCCGCCGCAACCGGAATCCGCTATGGCCACCGGTCAGCCCTCAACAGCCGAGGCCTTCCCGCCCGAAACGGGTTCGCAATCCGAAAATGGTCATGCAGAGCACCCGGCAGCTAACACCGGCAGCCCCACCACCGGAGAACTGTTTTTCGATCAAACCCGCACCTTGATCCGTGAAATGACCGACAGTATGGCCGCCACCAGCGAGACCCACAAACAATTCCTGTCATTCACCGAAGATCTCAGCCGGCAATATGCCCAAACAGTCGATCTGCAAACCCGACTCATCCACCAGGCCCACCGCGAAGGTCTTCTCACGGAAACACCACCGCAACCCCCCTCCCCGTCCACGCCGGTCGTTGCCTTTGACCGTGCCATGTGCATGGAATTCGCGGTGGGATCGGTTGCCAAGGTGCTCGGCCCGGCATTCGCCGCCGTGGACCATTACCCCGCCCGCGTGCGCCTGCCCGACGAACCATTGATGCTGGTGGACCGTATCCTGAGTGTCGAAGGTGAAAAAGGGGTGCTGGGCCCCGGGCGTCTCGTTACCGAGCACGACGTGCTTCCCGACGCGTGGTACCTGGACGGCGACCGGGCGCCGGTATGCATATCGGTGGAAGCCGGTCAGGCCGATCTTTTCCTGTCGGCCTATCTCGGCATCGATCTGGAAGTCAAAGGCGAACGCACCTATCGGCTGCTGGACGCTTCCGTGGCGTTTCATCGCGGCCTGCCGCGACCCGGCGAGACGATTCGCTACGCCATCGAAATCGAAAAATTCATCCGCCAGGGCCCCACCTGGCTGTTTTTCTTCCGGTTCGACGGCAGCATTGACGGACAGCCGCTGATCACCATGCGCAACGGCTGCGCCGGTTTTTTTACCGCGGCCGAAGTGCAAAACTCCGGTGGGATTATCCTCACCGAAGACGATCGAAAACCCCGCACGGGCGTCCTCCCGGACAACTGGACGCCGCTCGTTCCCATGACCCGGGAAGCCTACGACCGATCCGGATTGGAGGCCTTGCGACGCGGTGACCTGGCCCGCTGTTTCGGCGCACCGTTTAGCGGCATAAAGCTCCCGGAGACCCAACGGCTGCCCGGCGGTCGCATGGCGCTGATCGACAGGGTCCTGTCACTGGACCCCGACGGCGGGCGCTACGGCCTCGGCCTGATCCGGGCGGAAGCCGACATCCATCCGGATGACTGGTTTCTGACCTGCCATTTCGTCGATGACATGGTGATGCCGGGAACCCTGATGTACGAATGCTGCGCCCACACCCTGCGGATCTATCTCCAGCGCATGGGCTGGATCAGCGACCGACCGGGCGTGGTGTACGAGCCGGTTATCGGCCGTCAGGCCGTATTGAAATGCCGGGGGCCCGTGACGCCGGCCACCCGTCAGGTGGTCTACGAGGTGGAAATCAGCGAACTGGGCTTTAACCCCGAACCCTACGTCATCGCCGATGCCCACATGTATGCGGATGGCCACCGGATTGTCATGTTTCAGAGTATGACCATGAAAATGACGGGGGTTGACCGACGTGAGTTGGAAAATTTCTGGAATGCGCGGCAAACTACCGATCCGTCACCTCGTCGAGAGACTGACTCACCTTCCTCTCTGAATGTCGAATTTTCACGTGAGCAACTGATTGAATTTGCCACCGGCCTGCCCTCCAAGGCATTCGGCCCGCCCTACCGCCCCTTCGATCACGAGCGTTTCATCGCCCGCCTGCCGGGTCCCCCCTATGCCTTCATCGATCGTGTCACGCGCATCGAACCGCCACCCTGGGTACTGGCGCCGGACGGTTGGGTGGAAACCGTATGTGCGATCGGTCCGGAAGACTGGTATTTCCGCAGCAATAACGCCCCGTTCATGCCCATCTGCATATTGATGGAAATCGCCCTGCAGGCCTGCGGGTTTCTGGCCGCCTATATGGGATCGGCGCTGCACAGCACGAAGGATTTGCATTTCCGTAATCTGGACGGCCGGGCCACGCTGCACGCCAATGTCCGCAGCACGGCCGGCCCGTTGCACACCCGGGCACGCCTGCTGAAGCACAGCGCGGCCGGCGACATGCTGATCGAGCACTATGCCTTCGAAGTCCGCCAGGACGGTCAGCCAATATATGAGGGCCAAACATCTTTCGGCTTTTTTACCCCCGCATCCCTGGCACAGCAGGTCGGGCTACCGGAGGCGGATCAACCGATCGCCGCAACCTTGCCGCCCACGACAGTAAACCGTAGGTCCATACTGCTGGAAGACATGGCGCCGCTGACCCCCGACGATCCCGCAGCCCTCACCTTACGCGCTGCATGCGATGCCTTCCCGTGCCTTGCGCATGATCGACGGCATCGACCATTTCGCACCCGACGGCGGTCCCGCGGGCCTGGGATATGTCCGGGGGATAAAAACCATCGATCCGCAGGAATGGTTTTTCAAGGCCCATTTTTTCCAGGACCCGGTTTGTCCCGGTTCCCTGGGCATCGAGTCCTTCCTTCAATTGCTGCGCTTTGCGGCGCAGGCCTTCTGGCCGCATTGTTCCCAATCCCACACGATGGAGCTGCTGGCCCCCGCCCCCCATACCTGGCGCTACCGGGGCCAGATTCTGCCCTCCAACCTGCGGGTCGAGGTCGAAGCCATGATCACCGAGCGGCGCGATGTGCCGGAGCCCTTACTCAAAGCCGATGGTTACTTGAAATGTGACGGCCTTTACATATATAAGATGCACAATTTCGGCCTGCGCCTGATCCCACGGGACACCCCGTGATGACCATGAAAGAATGATCCAGCATGCGTTACAAGAACGTTACCATTGAATCCATCGGATACGAACTGGCCCCCAACGTGGTCACCGCCGAAGACCTGGAAAGCCGGTTGACGCCGTTATACGACCGATTGCATTTGAAGCCGGGACAGCTTGAGCAATTGACCGGCATTGAAGAAAGTCGTTACTGGGATCCGGATTTCACGCTTTCGGAAGGGGCGACCCGGGCCGGTCGCAAGGCGCTTGCGGCATCCGGCATCCCGGCCGACCAGATCGGCATGCTGATCTACGGGGCCGTCTGCCGCGAAAACCTGGAACCGGCCACGGCCTGTGCGGTGGCCGATGGCCTGGGAGTAGGCGCCACGGCCCAGGTATTCGATATCTCCAATGCCTGTATCGGCATTCTCAACGGCATCCTGCAGGTCGCCAATGCCATCGAACTGGGCCAAATCCGCGCCGGTCTCGTGGTGGCCTGCGAATCCTGTCGACAGATCGTGGACAGCACCATTGAACGGATGCTGCAGACCCGGGACATGGAAATCTTCAAGCATTGTGTCGCAACGCTGACCGGCGGGTCCGGGGCGGCCGCCGTAGTGCTGTCCGATGGCTCGTTCGGACACCAGGGGCACCGCTTGCTGGGTGGCATGGTCAAAAACGCCGTTCGTCACCACCGCCTGTGCACCTGGGGCCCCGACACCGGAATTCCGGCCAGTGCGGCCGCATGTCATGAATACCGACTCGGTGGGCGTGCTGCAGAACGGGGTGCAATTGGGCGTCGAAACCTTCAAGGCCTTTCGCCAGGAATTGAACTGGCACGACGACCAGCCGGACAAGATCATTTGTCATCAGGTGGGCACATCCCACCAGCAGGCCATCCTCCAAGCGATCGGCATGCCGGCCTCCCGCGATTTTACGACCTTCCGCTACCTGGGCAATATGGGGACGGTTTCGCTGATCGTCACGGCCGCGATCGCGGATGAACGGGGCTTTCTGGCGACGGGCGACAAGGTCGGATTCCTGGGTATCGGCAGTGGCTTGAACTGCCTGATGCTGGGCATCGAATGGTAATGCCACGGCTCCTTACCGCAAGGTGGCGCCACGCAATCGTTTCAGGGATTACGGAAGGAAACCAGTTCGATCATGAAACAAGCCTACCGCCGTCTTTATCCCTTCCAATCCCATTTCGTGCCGATCAACGGCCACCGCTACCACTATGTGGACGAAGGTCGCGGCGCACCGGTCCTCATGCTGCACGGCAACCCCACCTGGTCTTTTTACTACCGCCGGCTGATTGCCGCCCTGGCACCGGACTACCGGGTCATCGCACCGGACCATATCGGTTGTGGTCTGTCGGACAAACCCGGCCCGGACGCGTATGCCTACCGCCTGGAGGATCGCGTGAGCGACCTGGAGGCCTTTATCGCGCAGGTGCTTCCTGAGACCCCCATCACCCTGGTGGTACACGATTGGGGAGGGATGATCGGCATGGCCTTTGCCTTACGGCACTTGCCCCAGATCCAACGCGTGGTCATCACGAACACCAGCGGCTTTCTGCCACCGGCCGGCAAACCCATCCCGCTCAGGCTGCGCCTGATTCGGAATTTCCGCCCCTTCGCCGAACCCGCGGTTTTAGGGCTCAATCTTTTTGCCCGGGCGGCCCTGGTCATGGCCGTCCGCCATCGTCTGCCCCGCGATGTCCGCCGGGCGCTTGTGGCCCCCTATGACAGCCCCCGAAACCGCATCGCGACCCTTCGCTTCGTGCAGGACATCCCCCTGTCAAAGAAGCGATCCGAGCTACGCGCTGGTCAAATTTGTGGACGACAACCTCCATCGGCTGAGCCACCTTCCCATGCTCATCTGCTGGGGCAAACATGACTTTGTTTTCGATCTCGATTACTTTCGCGAATGGCAGCGGCGTTTTCCCGACGCTGAAGCACACCTGTTTGAAAACGCCGGGCACTATCTGCTGGAAGATGAGCCCCGGGCCGTCACCCGAACCATCCGGGATTTTCTTTACCATCACCCCGCAGGATAGGAACAACGCGTGGACTTCACCATGGAAAAACAGACTGCCGAAGACACTTTGCCCGTCGTCAACATCGCCTATCGCCTGAGAGAAACGGCACGGCGCATGCCCTACAAACGGGCCGTGGTCTATCCCGTCGGCCGCGATCGCTACGGCCGTGTGGCCTATGCCCACCTGACCTTCGAACAGCTCGACCGGGAATCCGACGCTCTGGCAGCAGGACTCGCATCCATCGGTATCCAGCGCGGGACCAAAACCGTTCTGATGGTCAAGCCCGGGATTGAATTCTTCGTCCTGATCTTTGCCATGTTCAAATGCGGTGCCGTGCCGGTCGTCGTGGATCCCGGCATGGGTGCCCGCCGCATGATGCACTGCCTGGAATCCACCCGCCCGGAAGCGTTTATCGGTATTCCCCTGGCCCACATCCTGCGCGTTTGCTTCCCCCGCTATTTCCGTTCGATTCAAACCACGGTGACGGTCGGAACCAAAATCTTCTGGGGCGGGGCGACCCTGGAGAAATTATTCGTTCGCCCCTGGCAGCCCTTTAAAATGGCCGACACCACCCGGGACGAAACCGCCGCCATCCTGTTTACCACCGGCAGCACCGGCCCCGCCAAAGGTGTGATCTATACCCATGGCAATTTCGACGCCCAGATCCGCCAGATCCAATCGCATTTCGATATCGGCGACGATGAGATCGACCTGCCGACCTTTCCATTGTTTGCCCTTTTCGATCCGGCCCTTGGCATGACGGCCGTTATCCCGGATATGGATCCGCGCCAACCGGCCCGGGTTGACCCTGAAAAAATTATCGCACCCATCCTGAACCATGGCGTCACCAATATGTTCGCTTCCCCGGCGTTGTTGAACCGGGTCGGCGCCTTCGGCCAGAAACGCCATGTCCGCCTGCCGTCGCTGCGACGGGTGGTCTCCGCCGGTGCCCCGGTGTCTCCGGCCAACATCGAAC
Organism: uncultured delta proteobacterium; assembly: GCA_963850465.1. Classification (GTDB taxonomy): domain Bacteria; phylum Desulfobacterota; class Desulfobacteria; order Desulfobacterales; family UBA5852; genus JABZFP01. The sequence continues at coordinate 22,750 of CAWKLN010000014.1, read as the reverse complement.
AATTTTCTTCCATGCTGAATGCCACCAGTGAAGTCCACACCCCCTATGGCGCCACCGAAGCGGTGCCCATCATCTCCATGGGGAGCCACGAGATTCTCAGTGAGACGCGTGCCCTCAGTGAGCAGGGCTACGGCATGTGCGTCGGACGCCCGATCGGAGAAACCGACGTGCGCATTATCCGCATCGCGGATGATCCCATTGAACGCTGGTCGGAGGATCTATCCGTCAAGGATGGCGACATCGGTGAAATCATCGTGCGGGGCGATCTGGTGACCCGACGCCTACTTCGGGAACCCGCAGGCCAATGCCCATGCCAAAATAACGGACGGGGCTTCTTTCTGGCACCGCATGGGCGACCTGGGCTGGCGCGACAGCAAAAACCGTATCTGGTTCTGCGGTCGCAAGAGCCACCGCGTGGTCACGGCCGACGGCGACATGTTTACCATTCCCTGCGAAGCCATCTTCAACAACCATCCGGGGGTCTTTCGCAGCGCCCTGGTGGGCATCGGCAGGCGTCCCCGGCAGATCCCCGCCATCTGTATTGAATGCCATCCTGAGGGTCGTAAAATGGAACGGGACCGGCTAACCGAAGAACTGCTTGCCATGGCCGCGACATCCCCGCTGACCCGATCCATCCGTCATATTCTTTACCATCCCGGTTTTCCCGTGGACATCCGGCACAACTCCAAAATATTCCGTGAACAACTGGCGACCTGGGCGTCGCGGCGGGTGAAGGATCGACCGATTGAAGATGAAAAATAATCCATTTCAGCCTGCGGGACTTTTCCCATGACGGCCCAGCTCCCCCTGTCAGACCAGCCCATCCTCGTGACGGGCGGCGGCGGTTTTTTAGGCAGCGCCATCATTCGCATGCTGGTGGCCCGCGGCGACGCCGTGCGCAGTTTTTCACGATCGTGCTATCCCCACCTGGAAGCCCTGGGGGTCGATCAGATCCAGGGGGATCTTGGCGATGCCGAATCCCTCCAGCAAGCGTTGCCGGGGTGTCGACCTGGTCTTCCATGTGGCCGCCAAGGCCGGGGTTTGGGGCCCGTATAATGCCTTTCACCAGACCAACGTCGTGGGAACCCGGAACGTTCTAAATGCCTGCCGGACCAGCGGCGTCCGGCACCTTGTCTACACCAGCTCCCCCAGTGTGGTTTTCGACGGCAGCGACATGGAGGGCGTCGACGAATCCGTTCCTTATCCACAAACCTATCACGCGCATTATCCGCGCACCAAAGCCATGGCGGAACAGCTGGTGCGCGATGCCGCGGGCAACACCCTGCGCACCATCACGCTACGTCCGCACCTTATCTGGGGCCCGGCCGACAACCATCTCGTCCCCCGGATTATTCAGCGTGCCCGCCGCCTGCGCATTATCGGTGAGGGCAAAAACAAAGTCGACACCATCTATGTCGACAATGCCGCCCATGCCCATATTCTGGCCGCTGAAAAATTGATCGATCGCCCGCAATTGTCCGGACGCGTTTACTTTATCAGCCAGGATGAACCGATCGGTCTGTGGGATATGGTGAACGCCATTCTGGCCGCCGCCGGCCTGCCGCCGGTGAAGCGCACGCTATCGGCTGCGTCGGCCCGCCGCATCGGTGGCCTGCTGGAGTGGGCCTACCGGACGTTCCGACTACCGGGCGAGCCGCAAATGACGCGTTTCGTGGCCGAAGAACTGGCGACATCACACTGGTTCGATATCCGCGCCGCAAGGGAAGATCTCGGCTATCGACCGCAGATATCCACCGAAGAAGGCTTGCGTCGGCTGCGGCAATGGCTCCAGGAAGAAAAACCCTACCCGCCACAAAACAGAAAAATCGCATCTCATCAGGAGTGATCAAAATGAAACTGACCGATTTACAGCCCCTTGAAAAGTGGATTGAACTGGAAGAAGCCATTCGCCAGCGTTCGGGCATGCGCGCCAGCATTTACGATACCGAGGGCATTGGCATTACCGGCCAATCGAAGCAGGCCAACGACCTTTGCCGCGAAATCCGTGCCACTGGGAAGGGACAAACCTACATCTGTGCTATCGCTCACCAGAACATGGCCGCCATGTCCCAGAACAGACGATCGCCCGTGATCGAAGAATGCGATGCCGGACTGATTAAAATCGTGGTGCCGATCTTTGCCGGTGACGAATTCATCGGGGCGGCCGGGGGCTGCGGGTTGCTCATGGAAGACGGCGAAGTCGACGACTTCATGATCAATAAAACCACCGATCTGCCCGAAGATAAAATTGCTGATCTGGCGGAAAGCGTGGCCACCATTACCCAACAGGAGGCCGAAAAGCTTGCCGCCTATATTTCCGAAGAAATCGATCGGGTGATCAAACGCTACCAGGGATAGCACCTTAGATACGGAACTAACGTTTGGGGAAATGATGAAGTTTCTTCAGAGATTGCGAAACGGGTATGTTTATGGAAATAACGCGATAATTATTTGATAAGTAAGCCAAAGTGGAATCGTGCCCACTAAAATAGTATCGGCGCGGGTTTCGGCAACATACAAGGAAAGGTGCTATCCAAAGAAAGGAGCGGCCGGTATTTCGGCTCGGAAAATCGAATGACCAAAGACCATTCAACTTATAATGTCAGGTGCAAAACATGCCGCACCTTGTTCAAGGTTCAGCTTTTTGAAAATCACGAGAAAGAATCTTTTTCTGGTGGATAAGAAAGATTGGTACTGTGATGCCTGTCGGAAAGAATTTGGCCGGCAGCAAACGGCCAAATTATCTGAGGCTCATCGGTCAGATTGGCCTGCCGGAACTGACCGGCACCGCCAAAATGCTCACATGGGCAGAAAAAATCCGCGCGGAGTTGATCAACAAGGTGAACTACTTAAAGCAGAGTCTTAAGCATGACACTGCGTCTGAAAAAGACCTTTCTGAGAAAGCGTTTGCGCTTTTTTTTCAAGAATGGCAGGCCAAAACCGAGGCCAAGTGGTGGATCGACAACCGTAAAATGGCCGTGAGAGACATTTCCAATCGCATATCAGACATTTCGGATTCAATTAAAAAAGAGTGACGCGACACCGTTCGGTAATTTGAAACACCGCCCGAATTATTTTCTTTATCTTATTTTCAATCCTTGATTTCTTTCATGGCATCCATGGATACTTGGGATGACGGACGGTTATAATGCGTGACCGGCCATCTTGCAGACGATGTCAATGTCGTCATTCCGGCCGCAAGCGCATACAACCCGTGGTCGTCTGCTTGCCATTCTACGTGGATAGCAAATACGATCTCAAGTTAGTGCCCTTTTTATGAAGCCCTAATTTTCGCCGGATGTTGAGTCGATGCATATCGACTGTGCGAGCTGAAATATTCATCAGCGATGCGATTTCCTTCGTGGGGCGCCCGTGTTTAACCAAATTCGCTACTTCGATTTCAGCCGGTGTTAATACCAGAAAATGGGATGGTAATATCTGGTTGAACGATGATGTGATTTCCTCCAGATTCGCCGATAAAAGCTTGGTATAAATTTTCTGGCGGTCGTTCAACCCGCTGGTCTGCAATTTTTCGATAAGCGGTGCGACCAGTTGCTGCAAGTTGGCGGATATTCTGTTTTCAATCTCTGATTTATCATGCTCGCGCAATTTTACCAGTGTTCGCAATGCGGTATTCATCTCTTCCAGCTGGGCATTTTTATCCCGCAATTCTCTTTCTCTTCGGCGAACCGCATTTTCCGCTTTTTTCTTGGCGGTGATATCGGTAATAATGGCGAAGCTGCCCCCCGTGTCTCCTTTCGCGTCCGGAAGAATCTGTGGCGATATAATGCTGTATTTCTGTTCACCGCTTTTCCGTTTCCATGTGATTTCAAAGGATCGTCGGGTGTTCTTATCCTGTCCCGTTATTCGTCGGTAGACAAAGCGTGATGCGTCTGGCGATAAGAATTCTTGTATCTTCCGCCCCACAAGTTCTTCAGCGTCAAATCCGCTGATTTCTTCCAAGTGTTTGTTGACATAGGTGAGGCGGCCCTCACTATCCAGGATGACCAGGCCTTCATTCATGGTTTCTACGAGTCTTCGGAAACGCTGCTCACTTTCCGCCAACGCCATTAATGCGCGCTTGTGTTCATCGATATTGTATAACACCACCGAAGCGCCTCGTATGCGACCCTGCTTGCGGATGTGCTGAATTTCATACAAAACCCAAAGGGTTCTTCCATCTTTGATCTTGATTTGATACTCTACACTGGTAGGCACCTCCTCACCGCGCTGGATCTTCGCGTAACGCTCGCAAAAATGGCCTCGGCTCGCCTCCGTGAGAAGTTTGATCGGGTCCATCGCCAGAAATTCTTCCCGTGTGTATCCCGTATATTGCAGCATATACCGGTTCACCGAAACACACCGTCCGGAGACAAAATCGATTTCATACATGCCCACCGGGGCGTTTTCATAGAAGTGGCGATTGCGTTGCTCTTCTTTATCGTATTGCGCCACCTTCTGTCGCAAAGCGTTGTTCTCTTTTTCGAGTATTCTCAATCGGTGGATGAGAGAAGTTTGATTGTCTGTTTGCGGCATGCGGGTGTTCCTCGATGGTAAAAATTTTAGGGGGTGGTTTCACTGATATCGATCTGATAGAGTGCCATCGCATTTTCCGATAAAACCTGCCGCAACAAATTGGCATCCAATCCCAGAGCGTTCAATTGTCGCAATTCCCGGTCCCACGCATAAGGAATATTCGGAAAATCCGTCCCGAACATCAGGCGCTCCGGGCGCATGCGGCTGATATCCGGCGGATTCGCGATGGGCAGATAGTCCGCCAAAACCATGGTGGTGTCCAGCCACAAGTTGTCAAAGCGGTCCAGCAGACGATGGTAGGCCTCGAATTCGTCCGCCCCTAAGTGGGGCACCACCAGTTTTAAATCGGGATAATTCAGCAACACGCGTTCGACATTTGTCCAGTGGCAAAGCGTGTAGGGATCACATGGGTACGCCGGGCTTTTAGGCTCTCGACCGGCATGGATCAAGAGTGGCAGGGCATGGTCGCAACAGACCCGATAAATGGCATGCATCCCCGGACTGTCCATTTCAAAACACTGTACATGGCTGTGCAGTTTGACCCCTTTGAGGCCATCCTTGAAGGCGGCTTCCAGGATATCACGCGCACCGGGTTCGCCGGGGAAAACCGTCGCCATGCCTGTAACCGCATTGTTCTTGCGGACGAGGCGCCGCATATACCGATTGAGTTCCGTCGCCACGCCGGGCTTGTGAGCATACTGGAGCGCAACGATATGGCGGATTCCGCGCTGCAAGAGGAATGCGATCAGTTCTTCCGTATAAAGGCGATAACGGACCGGCCAGCCAAATTGGTCGAACCAGCCCCAGACCGCATCAAAAAGAAAATCAGGGAAGATGTGGACGTGCGCATCCACCACCGGCGGCAGATGATCAGGAACGCGATCCCCTTCGGGATCATCCAGCCCGGGTAAAGGAAGATTGACCATGAGGGTTTTTCCTGCCTTCTTTGTCGTTACAATGAATTCTCATCACCACCGGCATTGAGGTTGCCAACCGCTGATCATGTCAGGCCGCCACCGGTCGGCGAGGCTGGGGGGTGTTTCAACCGTTGTCGAACCCAGGTCAATCCGGCGCGCCCCATTAAATTGTACAGAGGCAGGCCGATATGCAGGAATGGCAGCAGCGCGGGTACCAGATAACATATCCGGCTCAGCATCACGAACAGCGCCGGCAGGTCTTCGACATCGAATCGTACCGCATCCCCTGACCGCTTCAGCCGCCAGCGACGGGCGATTTTCTTGGCCGCAACGGCCCCATCACGAAAAACCAGTTTCACTGCGAAAGGGCCTTTACCGTCCAAAGTGCAGGTCGCCTGATTGGAAAGGGATTCCGCGGCCTTGAGGGCCAGTCCGCTGCGCCAGGCCTGCCTATCAAATCCTGACGGACCTTCCTTTTTGTTGATCGGCCAGACGGATATCCCGGGGATTGCCCCCGCTGCCTGATGGCAGGCCATCGGACAACCGGAAAAGAAAATCGGGCGAATGCCATAGGGCGCGAGCAGCGAGGCAAACAGGGCGACCTCCGGCAGCGGGTGGTCGTTCACACAGACTTCGGCCAGGCGTGATGTCATGGTATGCGGCAGGAATCCCTCTGTTCCGGAAGCGGCGTGCAAACCCAGGAAAAGCACCGCCTCCGCATGCCCCGGGTTTCCCATGCCGGGAATGGGTCCTAAATCGTATCCGGAATCAACCCGGGCCCTGCGGTCGATCTGTTCGGGCAACAGATTGTAGCCCGTGCGGTGAAAATCCTTGACGATGATTTCATCGACACCCGCGCCGAACAAGGCACGCACCACGCTCTGGACATCCCGTGTCATGGCCGCGCAGGCAAGCGCCCAGGCGGGTGTCAGGAAGGAGGACGCGGCGTAATCCCAGCATCCCGAACTTCCCTCGATATCGGCAATGATCAAGACGCGGCGGAACGACAAGCTAGCAAAGTCCTTTTGAGCTGTGTTATAAATCGACGAATATCGTCTTCCGTCGTGTCAAAAGATGTCATCCAACGGACTTCTGATGTTTCCTCGTTCCAGACATAAAAGGGGCAAACCGCCTGCAGCGGTGCAATGATTTCCGGGGGAACAATCGCATATACGCCGTTGGATTCCACTTTCTGGCTGATCCGGATTTCAGGTAGGGTCTGCAGCTCGTCTGCCAGCAGGGTGGCCATAGCATTGGCCTGAGCGGCGCAACGTCGCCAGAGATCGTTCGACAGCAAGGCATCGAACTGGGCGGCGATGAAACGCATTTTACTTGCCAGCTGCATGCCCTGTTTGCGTCGATATTTGAATTTCCGGGACAACGCCGGGTTGAAAAAGACGATGGCTTCACCCACCATCATCCCGTTTTTAGTGCCTCCGAAAGAGAGCACATCCACACCGCTGTCTGCCGTCAGTTGGTGTAAATCGACACCCAAATGAACGGCAGCGTTCGCCAGACGGGCGCCGTCCATGTGGAGCACCATCTGGTGCGCATGGGTCAAATCGGCAATGGCCCGTATTTCTTCCGGTCGATAAACCGTTCCCATTTCGGTAGCCTGGGTGATGGACACGACCCGCGGCTGGGCATGGTGCTCGAACCCGAAACCGTGCAGATGCCGCTGGATAAGCTCGCACGTCAGTTTGCCGTCGGGGGTGGCGACTGTCAGCAATTTGCAGCCGGTGTGGCGCTCCGGCGCACCACATTCATCCACGTGGATGTGGGCGGTATCCGCACAAATTACAGCATGATACGGTTCGGTGGCGGCCTGTAAAGACAGAACATTGGCGGCGGTTCCGAGGAAAACAAAATAGACATCGATATTCTTACCGAAATGCCCCCGGAAACGATCCACCGCCGCAGCGGTATAGGGGTCGCCGCCATAAGCCACGGCATGACCGTTATTGGCGGCCACCATAGCCTTCATGATATCCGGATGAATGCCGGCATGATTGTCACTTGCCAGTCCCCTCCAAATGTCTCCGATCATGCTTACCTCATCACTTTCGATTCGATTTGTGCCGTTTTAGTCCGTCGGCCATATACCGTGATCAACATCGATGCCTTTACCCAGACGGATACTCTTGAACACGACACCGCCCTTTCCAAAATGAAATAGCACCAAGGTGGCTCCTCAGGATGGAAACAGCTTTAGCCGATTCATGGCGGACGGGCAACCCCTCGCAGGGTAATTGATCAGCCAATCGACCGGCATTCGTCACGTTGCAGTATCGCATCGCTTCATGCATTTTCGTCAGGCGATTGTTCAGAATTCCACGGCTGCGCTGAATGTTCACGGATGGCTTGAATGCGGTTCATCACCGGTGGATGCGAATAATTCAGGAAAACAAAGAAAGGGTGCGGGGATAGATTGGACAGGTGGTGAACGGAAAGTTTCTTCAAGGCCCGAACAAAAGCTTCGCCGTTGCCGCTGGTTTCCACGGCGAAACGATCGGCAGCATACTCATTCCGGCGCGACAGGATCAACCCCAAAATGCCCGTAAAAAAATCCATCGGAACATATAACAGACCAAAAAGGATCAAACCGGCGTAAATAGATGGCTCCGGCATATAGAAAGCCTCGAATAGCGGCGGGTGCGAAATGCACAGCGACAACAGAAAAAACATGACACCGGTCTGAACAATACTCATCATGAGTCCCATAATAATATGGCGTTTCTTATAATGCCCCATTTCATGCGCCAGAATGGCGACCAGTTCGTCCCGGTCGTGCTGTTTGACCAGCGTGTCAAAAAGCACGATGCGCTTGTGTCGGCCAAATCCCGCAAAAAAAGCGTTGCCTTTACCGGATCGTTTGGAACCATCCATGACGAAAACGTTTTGCAAAGAGAAATTGATCGCGTTGGCATAGCGGTGGATGGCTTTTTCCAGATCCTTGTCCGCGAGAGGCTCAAACCGGTTGAACATAGGCATGATCCATGTGGGCGCGACATAATGCATCACGAGCATGAATCCGACCACCACGCCCCAGGAATAAAGCCACGCCAAAGAGCCGGCCGCCTGGAAAAAAAACAGGATGCCGGCTAAGAGCGGCACGCCTAATACACATCCCAAAACCGCACCTTTAATCCGGTCAATGATAAAGGTACGCCAGGAGGTCCGGTTAAACCCGAATTTTTCTTCGATCACAAAAGTGCTGTAATAGCTGAAAGGCAGGGATAAAACAGCGCGAAGCCCTAACAGAACCCCCACGAAAACGAGCCCGGAGACGATGGGTCCGCGACCTATAGATCGCACCCAGGTGTCCACCATTGGAAAGCCTCCTGCAAACCAGAAAATCAGGATCGCCACCAGTTGGGTTGCCTCCCTCAGCCACCCGAATCGCGTACAGATGCGGAGATAGTCCTTCGATCGCCGGTAGTCCCCGGGCTCAAAAAAAGACTGGAACTCTTCGGGGGGCGACGTTGGCCAGGTCCTTAAGTTCATGTGGTCCGCCAGCCAGTGCAGCCCGAAATCCGTCAGCAGTGCCAATAACACGATCCAGGCGATGCCATTCATCATCATTCCCATTGCTTAGCCCTGTCTCGCTGGAATAAGGGCCTTCCATTGATACAAAAAATAACCTGTCCGGGAATCAAAAGGGGCGGCCTGTTAGGGCCGCCCCTTGAGACGAGGAGATTCAGGGAGGTTTTTCAACCGCCTGAAAACGATTCTATAGCTGTTCTGGGCGGTGTCAAGGATCTCCGCGTGTATTCCAAACACCCAAGCCCATCCCTGTTCCGGGCGCTCTGCGGTATGGCACACAGACCACGGATGGCCGGAATTCCACGATAACGAGTACAAGAGCGAAAAAACATTTTTACCGTTCCAGACTATCCCGGATGTCATCCATAAAATTTCCTATGACGCGATAAACCTGCTCACAGTCACGCCCCATCAGAATACCATGGCGATCGATATTAAACAGGATGTATTTTTTTTCCCGTGAACCCAGTCGATCGAATACGCGGCGCGATCCACGGGGATTGACCACCGGATCGGCAACGGACTGGACAACCAAGGCCGGCACCTGAACTTTTTTCAGGCAGGTCTCAACCCGGCCCATCAATCGCTCGAGCTCTCGAATGCCGGAAATCGGATTACGGAAATAGTTGATGTGCGGGTTTTCCGGTTGATTTTCGATAAACTCCTTTCGCGCTCCGTTGCTGCGCATGCGTTGCATCAGGCGATTCCACATGTCGACGGCCGGGACGAACCGGGCTGAAAAATCCTGCAGTTGCAGTGGCGGGCTGACGGCGAAAACGCCCTTGATACGCTGAATCCGTGAGGCGACCTCCAGTGCCAGGCCCGCTCCGTTGCTGAACCCTCCTATCACCACGTTCCGGCAGTAACAGGACATCAGCGCGTAACCTTCCTCCACACTGCGTATCCAATCGTTGTAAGTCCGGCCGGCCAGATCTTCCGGGGCGGTCCCATGCCCTCTGACCCGTGGGGCGTAGACCCAATACCCTTTTTTATTGAGATAATCCGTCAATCCACGCATTTCTTCCGGTGCGGCCATATATCCATGCACCACCACCACACCAAGTCGGCGTGAGCCTCCCCTCCGAAATATAGGACGACCGATTTTCCGAGGCTTGGACTCATTGTCCAGAAAATAGACGTCATAGTCCTGGCGGAATTCAGATTCGGCCTGTTTCCGAAATTGACGGGCAACCCGATACCGCGTCCATGCCGCCGGTTGCCAGGCAATACGCCGCACGCAGCGCTGGAGGGATTTGAGCGGTTCCACCTCATTGGATATGACCCGCAGCGGATTGTCGATGCGTGCCCGGTGAAAGTCGAAGGCGTTGGCCACACGTGAATGATTTTTGATCAGGATATCATCCGTCCCCGCTATCACTTCGGTCTGCCGTGCCAGAGACATGAATTCCTTGAATTTACCAAACTGATCGTCCGTCAACAGCGGCAATTGATTCTCTTGGAGGCTCCGGTGGTAATGGGTTTGGTTCATGGCCACGCATGCATTGGCCACGAGGAAAACCTTGCGTTTGAGGTCATCCGGTCGCACTTTTCGAAATGGAATCTGCCGCAGCATGGACGCAAAAAGGTGGTCATGGTTGACGGTCGTCATGTGGTAAATTTCGTCCATATAACGCTGCATGATCCCCAGGGCTTCACGGCGCATTTGCTTGCGTGACGCAATGGAATCATCAAAGTTGATGACCCGCCGGCTGCCGATATCGCGGTCGATTTTGGGGCAGGTCAGGCATTCCCCGATGGGGATCGGCCGGCCAAAACGCATGTCGATATCCACCCCGGATAAGAACATGGTGCTTTCGGTCATCAGCTCTTCAACAAGACGTTCGGACAGGTTTTCTCTGATTTTTCCGGCCAGATCGGTCAGGGCATTTTGCTTGGCGCGAATGGGATAGTAGGTCAGGTTGACCGGTACGATGTAGGTGTGCCGTGACAGCACCGGCGCCACCTCTTCAATGTTGAATTCAGACAAAAGGCGTCGGGCTTCGAGGGGGGATTCTTTCAACAATCGGTGGAGTCGCTGGCGATAGAATTCGGTACGCAGGGCAAGGGTCGCGGCACCGGTATGCGGCGGGTGCTTGCCGCCGGCATACGAAATCATATACTTGCCTTTTTCGACGATTTTTTTATTCTTGACCATGCGGCCTTCAGGATAGATAACCCAAGCCGCCTCGCCTGTTAAAAGCGAGCGCACGATGAGCCGATCACGTTCGGGATCGCGTGTTGAAACCGCACCCACTTGGTCGAGATAAGTTCCTAAAGCACCTTTGAAAAGCTCGTAATCGGCCAGGGACCATACGGGGAGATCGGTTAACTTGTTCAACCAATAGGGCAGCAGCAGCGTTTCAATGCGGGTAAAGTGGTTGACCACGAAAAGGAGCGATCCATCGCGGGGAATATTCTCGCGGTCATGAATACTGACACGGGCTTTGGAAAACCAGGAAAAGGCTTTGAGCGCAAGCGTTGTCGTTCGGTAGGCGAATCGATTCATGCAGGTATTATCGGCAATCCATCTTTTTAGGTTAAGCTGTATGCTTAAGAGCGGCGACACTGGCTGCGTCCCGCACCGCGTACTCACTTATCATTTATAGTAGAATCCACCGATTGAATCAACCATCATCGCGGTGGCGTTCAGCACCCGTGTGTGCCGGGCAAAGGTGCGGCAAAGGCGGCGGCCTGACAAGCGAACTGCAAGTTGACAGCGAAATGAATTATCGTTAGGGTAACAATCTTTGATTGCACCAGGGAGGGCGGCGTGTATTCTAAAATATTGATCCTGCGCTTTTCACAAACAGTGGTCCAGAAACCGATTGTCTGCAACCTGACCAAACGATTCGATCTGACGTTCAACATTTTGAATGCCACCATCCTGCCCCGCAAAGAAGGGATCATGGTTCTCGAACTGTCGGGTGAGAAAAAGCTTTTCCGGGAAGGCCTCAAGTACCTGAAAGCTCAGGGGGTCAGGGTTCAAAATGCCGAACAGGAAATCAAACGGCAGAAGACCAAATGCACCCACTGCGGCGCCTGCACCGCGGTCTGCCCCACGGGCGCGCTTTTTATTCAACGTCCGGAAATGAGTGTTGATTTCGACCAGCATAAATGCAGTCTGTGCGAACTCTGCATTCCTGCCTGCCCTTCACGCGCCATGGCGGTGCGCCCCACCCGAAAAATCTTTTTTGACGGATGACGGTCATTGCCGTTGCCATCAGCGGCGGTGTAGATTCGCTGGTCGCCGCTTTCCTTCTAAAACAGCAGGGACACGACGTCGTCGGCATCCACTTTCGCACCGGCTACGAAAAAAACACCTCCGAACTACCGCAGCTCGCAACGCCGCCCCCCGATATCGCGAAGATCGGCCATCAGTTAAACATTCCGATCGAAATCCTGGATATATCGGATATCTTTCGCCAAACCGTGGTGGCCTATTTCACCTCGACCTACCAGGCCGGCCGCACGCCAAACCCCTGCCTGTTCTGCAACCCCACGATAAAATTCGGCCATATCCTGTCCCATGTGCAGCAACAGGGGGCCGATGCTCTGGCCACCGGGCACTATGCCCGCGTCCAAACAGGATTCGATCAACGGCGTCATCTCTACCGCGGTCTTGATTCCCGTAAAGATCAATCCTATTTTCTGGCACGCCTGACCCAGGACCAACTGCAAAGGGCACTATTCCCCCTTGGGGAACTGACCAAAAATGATGTGCGCGCTATTGCGCGCCAGAACCATCTTGCTCCGGCCACCCGTCAGGAGAGCCAGGATATCTGTTTTATCAAAGAAACGCCTTATCACGTGTTTCTGCAACAGCAGGAAGGTTTCCTGCCGAAAGAAGGCCTTATCGAAGACACGCACGGAAGTGTGATAGGACGCCATCGTGGCCTGCATCTGTTTACCATCGGTCAGCGACGCGGAATCAACTGCCCCGCCGCGGAGCCGTATTATGTGATCCGTCTGGATCATGCGCGCAACCGCCTGATCGTAGGGCAACGCCGGGAATTGGCACGCGATAGGTGCACCGTGGAAGACATCAACTGGATCAATCCGCCGGCGCGATTCCCGGCGGATGTCCGTTCCCAAATTCGCTATCGTCACAAAAGTGCCCCGGCACGCGTGACCCCAACATCGCCGAGCATCGCGGAACTCAAATTTGAAAGCCCCCAGAATGCCATCACGCCGGGCCAGGGAGCGGTTTTTTACCGGGCTGACGAAGTCCTCGGGGGGGGATGGATCGTTTGAGCCCACGCCCTTCACGATAGGGGGCGAACCCCACGGTTCCCTCGCACGTTGCGGGCAAACGACTTAAAGTTTTTTGTAACAAATTAGTTTTAATGCGACACTCGACTTTTAACATTTTAACAATTGGTTATCATTGCTATTTCACATCTCGACATTAGGATGTAAAGTCAACCAGCACGAGTCCGATATCCTCGCGGCCGCCTTGAACGCCCATGGCTGGCAAGCCGTTGAGGACGGCGCGGTCGCCGATGTCTGTATCGTGAACACGTGCACCGTCACCCAGAAAGCATCCATGCAGTCACGTCAGATTATTCGCCAGCTGCAACGCAGCCATCCTGGCACCCGCATCATTGTCACCGGATGTTACGCCCAAATCGCCCCCGCAGAAATTGAATCGATCGATGGCGTGCATGCCATTGTGGGACACCGTCGCAAATCGGACCTGCCCGAACTCATCGTCCGGGCGGCAACGCATAACGATACCGATCCATTTTGTGCGGTGGAGGATCTCGATGCCGGTACCCCCTTTGCCGAACCATTGGTGACCGCCCCCGGAAAGCGCACCCGGCCCTTTCTCAAAATCCAGGACGGATGCAACAGTTTCTGTACTTACTGTATCGTACCCTATGCCCGTGGACGAAGCCGCAGTATGCGTCCTGAGGAAGTCCTTCGCCATCTCCGCCAACTGGGAGCCATGGGGTACCACGAAGTTGTCTTGACGGGTATCCACCTCGGGGCCTACGGCATGGATTTGAGTCCTGCCACCCACCTGCAGGCCTTGTTGGAGCAGATCGAAATCCATCGACCGCTGGCCCGCATCCGGTTGAGCTCCATCGAACCCAATGAATTAAACCGTTCGATCATTGACCTCGTAGCATCGTCGGATATCTTCTGCCCTCATTTTCATCTTCCGCTGCAAAGCGGCGACGATACGATCCTGCGAAGGATGCATCGCCCCTATACGCGTGACCTGTTCCAGCAACAGGTCCGGGCGATAAAAACCAGAATGCCCCGGGCGTCCGTCGGTGCCGATGTACTTGTTGGATTTCCTGGCGAAGCCGACCATGCCTTTGCAAACACCACCCGACTGCTCGAAGAACTCCCTTTGAGCTACCTCCACGTCTTTCCTTTTTCGCGTCGCCCCGGCACGCCGGCCTGTGACTACCCCGATCAGATCTCCCCCCAGGTCATCAAACAGCGAACCGCCCGAATTCGAGCGATTGGCCTTGAAAAAAAACAGGCGTTTATGCGTAGTTCCGTTGGCCAGAAAACATCCGTTTTGGTGGAAACCCGACGCGACCCTCCCACGGGGCGTCTGAAAGGCCTGACCACTAATTATCTTACCCTTCTGCTGGAAGGCGACGACCGCCATATGAATACCGTTGTGCCCGCTGTCGTCGAAGGCGTCCATGACGCCAAAAGTCTTTTCGGACGGATCGTGTGATACTTTGCCGGTCCCATCATGAACTTTAAGGGGCATCTGCCCCGGACGATAATTCAAATCGCTGCTGTAAAAAAACATCAAAGGAGAAAAAAATGAGTTTTGAAAAAGTAGATCACAAAGAACCCATTGACCGGCCCGTGGCCGTATTTGAAACCAGCAAGGGCACGTTTGAAGCTGAACTTTTTGCGGCCGAATGCCCGGAAACCGTGTGGAATTTCATCAACCTTGCCGAAGGCCGGCAACCCACCGAAAAAGAAGGGCCTTTTTTCGATGGTCTCACCTTCCACAGGGTGATTGCGGGATTTATGATTCAAGGTGGTTGCCCGCAGGGCACGGGAACCGGCGGCCCCGGTTATCGCTTTAAAGACGAATTCGACACTTCGCTGCGCCATGACAGTGAAGGTGTGCTGTCCATGGCCAATGCCGGTCCGAACACCAACGGCAGCCAGTTTTTCGTCACGCTGGCGCCGACCCCGCACTTGAATGACCGCCATTCTGTTTTCGGACGCGTCTCCCAGGGTTTAGACATCGTACAATCCATTGGCGCGGTTGCCACAGGTCCCATGGATCGGCCGGTCGAACCGGTCGTCATTGAAAAACTCACCATCCGGCGATAAACCCATATTGTTTATGATATCCGTGCGAAGGGTTACTTAATAAACTGATGCCCTTTCGCACGGATGCGTCACCTATCGTCTGCCTATCGACACTTTCAGCTTGACACCCTCCCCCCCGACGGGCTAACCATGAATGCACACTTAACCTTAACGTAAAGGTTAAGTGTGCATTCCCCCGCACTTAAAAATCCTGTAAATTGATCTTGGAGTCCACCTCCCATGCCGTCGCTAAAAACTTCTGCGGACCGTTTCACCATATCGCAACTCGCCCGGGCGTTGGATATCAGCACACGCTCCATTCGCTTTTATGAGGAAAAAGGACTGATTTCCCCCCAAAGAACCAGGGGCAACCAGCGGGTGTACAGTAAGCGTGATCGGGCCCGATTGAAGCTGATCCTGCGAGGGAAACGCTTCGGATACAACTTGAACGAAATTGCCGAAATGATCGGACTCACGAACGTGGACATGGACGAGACCGAGCAGATCCAAAAAAGCCTGCAGTATGGCGAGAAAAAATTAACCGAAATCCATGACCGCATTCGTGAATTGCAAAAACTGGCGCAGGATTTGACTGCAATCAAAGAAAAACTCATCCGGCGGTTACGGGAAATCGAAAATGCCTCTAGACCCCCATCTCTCTGACCCGTGTGCAACAGAATCGCTTCCGTGGCATTGATGCCGACCATCGTATTTTTAACCATTACATTCGATATAGACACTTAAGAGGCTATTATGTTTGATCATTTACTATCAGATAAAGCCATGGCGCTACGCGCCGAAGTCCGGGATCTGGTGAAATGGGTGCCACGCGAAATGATCCTGGATATGGACAGGGACCGCATTCAGTTTCCTAAAGAGTTTCTTCAGGAAGCCGGACGCCGCAACCTGATGGGGTGCCGCTACCCCAAACAATGGGGAGGGCGCGGGCTGGATTGGGTCACCACGGCCATGGTCATGGAGGAAGTCGGCACCCTGGGGTATATTTTTGCCTGTGTGTTTGGCGTCGGCGCCGAACTGGTATGCGATGCCATCATTAAACACGGCACGGACCGGCAACGGGAAACTTATGTCAAACCGCTGCTGAAAGGCGATATCTTTGCGGCCGAATGCCTCACCGAGCCGCGCGGGGGCTCCGATTTCTTCGGCACCACAACAACCGCGGTACGCCAGGGAACCGATTTTATCCTCAACGGTCAGAAACGGTTTATCGTTGGTGCGGAAGGGGCGGACTATTTCCTGGTTTATGCCAAAACCGATCCGGATGCCCCGCCGCACAAGGCCCTTACCTGCTTTATCGTGGATCGGGGACCCGGCGTCGAAACCCGCTATCTGTACAACCTTATGGGATGCCGTGGTGGCGGTGCCGGGCGCCTGGTTTTTAAGGATGTCCGGGTGCCGGCGGAAAACATCGTGGGACACTTAAACGGTGCTTATGCGGTATTCAATACCATGATGATCCCCGAGCGGTTAGGCACGGCGGCCATGACCATCGGCGCCGCCCGCCCGGCCCTGGAAGTCGCCACCCGCTACACCAGCCGTCGCCGGGCCTTCGGGCAAATTATCAACCAGTTCCAGGGCGTCAGCTTTCAAATCGCCGAGGCCGCTACGCTGCTGGATGCCGCCCGGGCCATGGTCTACACCACCGCCCGCGCTGTTGATGATGACTGCCCTCCCCGCTTCATCCGGCGGCAGGTTTCCGAGACCAAGAAATTCGTCACCGAGTCCTGCCAGAAAATCGCCCATCATGCCATGCAGGTGATGGGCGGCATCGGCTACACCGATATTTTCCCGGTGGAACGCATCATCCGCGACCTGCGCCTGGCGTCCATCTGGACGGGCAGTAATGAGGTCATGGCCACGATCATCGCCAACGAATGGTACCGCGAACAGTTGTCAAAGAAAGCGACCGATCTTGCGCGCATTCCGGAGGATGATGCCGAGAGTGCCTTTGCCGAAGATGAAAAAATCTATGAATAGCCCCCTGGGTAAATCTGTCCCGACAATATTCCCGGAACCGGGGTGACAGATCCCCGGCCATCGCGCTTATAAAGTTAATCGCCCCGCGAGAACACGTCTTTGCATATATGTAAAAAAAATGCATTTGGTCCCGTGCAAGCCGTTCAACTAGGCTACAGCCCTATCGGACCGCCTATCATGAGCGTTTATTTCTACTATCTGGACGGCCTGCTGATCGATACCGGCCAAAGCCACATGCAGCGCCATGCCTTGGAAGCCATCGGCGACCTTCCCGTCCATCACATCCTGCTGACACACCACCACGAAGACCACAGTGGGAACGCCGCCGCCTTTCAGAAACAAACCGGCGCCACCGTCTGGGGACACGCACGAACCGCTGCCAAGTTGCAAAAAGGCTTCCGCATCCTGCCCTACCAGTACCTGGTATGGGGCCGCACGACACCCGTCATATGAAACCGCTCACCGCTCCAATAGAATCAGATCAGCATGTGCTGACACCCGTGCCAACGCCCGGGCACAGCAAAGACCATTTGGTGTTTCTTGAAAAAAATTACGGGTGGCTGTTTTCCGGGGATTTATACATCGGGGAACGAATCAAATTTTTTCGATCCGACGAGGATATCGATGCTCAGATTCACTCATTGCAACAGGTCATGCAACTTGATTTCGATACGCTTTTCTGTGCCCACAACCCTTGCCCGCAGAACGGCAAACATCACCTGTCGCGCAAACTGGATTTCCTGGTGACCCTCAAACAAAAGGTGCTTGCGTTGCATCGGCAGGGTTATCCGGCCAGGGAAATCATCCGCCGCCTCGACCCGAGAACGGATCGACGGGTCAAGTGGATCACCATGGGCAACGCCAGTTTTGCCAACATGGTGCGCTCCGCCTTAAAATCAGTCCAATAGGCCCGTGTGTCATCACATCTCAAGCCATGCTGCGCTCTTTTTTGATCGCCTCATAGGCTTCCTGAATTTCACGAAACTTGGTTTCGGCAAAATCCGTAAATTCGTCCGGCAAGCCCTTGGAGGCAATCCGGTCCGGGTGAAATTCCTTGACAAGCGAACGGTAGCGTCCCTTGATCTCATCGTCGGAAGCCTCCGCCGTCACCCCCAGAACCCGGTAGAATCGGTCATTCGCCGGCACATGGCGTGATTTCAGGTTCTGGTAGCCAGGTTCGGGCAATCGGAATATCTGCGCCGCCCGCCGGATCATCGCTTCTTCCGCAGCACTGAAATCCCGATCTGCCAGCGCCACGCGCATGAGGATGTCCACCATAAATTGTAATATTTCCGGCCGCTGTTGAAATGCACCGTAAAATTGGACGGCAAAATCATCGAAGGCATGGGGCGAGGTCTTGGCCGTATTGAAGATATCGATCGCCACCCGGCGGCTTGACGGGCTCAGACGAAGGTCATCCCGCATGAAGCGCTCGATGGTGGCGATCTCGTCTTCGGTGACGCGGCCATCCGCCTGAACCAGTTTGGCCAGCATCGAAAAAGCCGCCACGAAAAAAGTCATCTGGGCATCTTCATGCGTGCTCAATCGGGCGCCCGGCATCCCGCCCCGGGTGATTTCTTTCGTCTGGTCAAAAAAATGACCGAACGCCGCGCCGGCGATAGCCCCCAGCGGTCCGCCCAACGCCAACCCGATCGTACCGCCGACTATTTTCCCCATCCATCCCATGCGGAAAACCTTTCATTCTGGTGGTTTATACGCCTCAGTATCGCTATCGATATCCGAGCAAGCTAAATTCGAAGTAAATGTGTAACTTCTTTTGGGTACCGTACAGACTTGGATGCGAGGATCCTTTTAGCAGCCCTTTTCAAAGAAGATTATACCACCCGTTACGGCAATAAAAAAGGGTTTCCCGATCGTTGCCAATCATTAAGGAAACCCTTAGCGTAATCTTTGGTGCCGAAGGCGAGAGTCGAACTCGCACACCCGAACGGGCACTAGACCCTGAACCTAGCGCGTCTACCAGTTCCGCCACTTCGGCACACCGGACTGCGTGAATGAAAACCATTGATTAATCACGCAAGATGGTTTATCTATACCGCTTTAATTTCCGTGTCAAGAAAATATTGCCAGGCAATCACATTCCTATGAAAATAATCGAACATATTGAAGATATTGATAAACCTTTCGCTAATGCCGTGCTGACTATCGGTAACTTCGACGGTGTGCATATCGGCCACCAGTGCCTTTTCCATGAAGTCGTCTTGAAAGCGGTCAGTCTCCAGGGCACCTCGGTGGCCATGACGTTTGATCCTCACCCTCTGCGAGTGCTGACCAAACACCGCCATCCTCCCCTGATAACACTCAATGAACAGAAAAAGGAACTAATCGCGGCCACTGAGTTGGATGTGTTGCTTGTAATTCCATTCACGCGAGAATTTGCGGCCATATCCGCAAAGGATTTCATCACTGAATTATTGGTGAAACGCATCGGCATGAAAGCGGTTATCGTCGGGCCGGACTATTCTTTCGGTAAAAACCGTGAAGGCGGTATTGATTTATTGAAGGAACTGGGGCGCCAACTGGATTTTGAGGTCATCCTGGCCGATTGGATCAAATCCACCCACCGCGATGAAGAACGCATCAGCAGTACCCGAATTCGCGAGTTGGTCGCTTCCGGCGATATCGAGAAAGCCCAGAAACTGTTAGGGCGCAATTACCAGCTCCGAGGCTCCGTTGTGAACGGACGCAACCGCGGCGGCAAACTGCTCGGTTTCCCGACCGCCAACCTGGCCCTGCAGGACGAACTCTGTCCAAAAAGCGGTATCTATGCGGTTACGGTCGAATGGGATGGACAATTGTACCAGGGCGTTGCCAACATCGGATACAGTCCGACCTTTGACGATCACCTTTTCACGGTTGAAGTTCATATCCTGGATTTTCATCAGGATATTTATGGTCAAAAGATTAAGATCAATTTCCTCAAACGTATCCGGGATGAAATCAAATTCGACAGCCTTGCGTCACTCTCCGAGCAAATTCGACAGGACATCACCGTCGCGCGTGAACTGTTCAACAACTAAACACCATCGTTTCCCAACAAATTTGCCCCGCAACACCATACCCTCATGAATAAAAAAAACTATCACCTCGCTATTGGTTGGTGCCGTCTTTTCCGCTATCGGTTTTTACCTGGCCTTTCGCAATGTCCCGATGTCATCTCTTTGGCAATACGCGACGCAGGTCAACTACGGGTGGATGGTCCCTGCTGCGGGAGCTTTAGCGATCGCGTTCCTGATCAGATCGATTCGCTGGTAATGGCGACTCTTGCTGCCTGCTTTTCATTGCGCATGGCTTTGACAATTTGGAAAAAATTCACCATATTCAACACGCGTTGCATCCGAGTGCCGCTATCAGAAACGAACTTCCGAACCAAGCTTGAAATTGGCTGTGAGGCTACCCATGACCATTCGCAACATTTTGACCTATCCCGATAAATTTCTCAGACAAACCGCTATACCGGTCACATCCTTTGACGATGACCTTCAGATACTGATCAATGATATGATCGAGACCATGTACGACGAACCGGGGGTTGGTCTGGCTGCGGTCCAGATTGGTTCCGAGCAGAGTGTCATTGTCTACGATGTCACGCAAATCGAAGGCGAACGCCAGGCGGAGGCGCTGATCAATCCGAAAATCGTCTTTCGCGAGGGCTCTATGATCTCTGAAGACGAAGGGTGCTTGAGTGTGCCCGACTTTCGCAGTGACGTTAAGCGCGATGCGCATATTCGAGTCGAGGGACTGGACCGGCAGGGCAATCCCGTAAATATCGATGCGGATAGCTTCCTGGCCATTGTCCTCCAACACGAAATCGACCACTTGAACGGCGTCTTATTTATCGATCGCATCTCCTCTTTGAAACGCGAAATGTACAAGCGCAAACGCAAAAAACAACTCAGGCAGCAGACATGAGATCATTTCGTATCATCTTTATGGGAACCCCGGAATTTGCGGTGCCCGCACTGAAGGCCCTCCATGCAAGCCGTCATGACGTTGTGGCCGTCCTGACCCAGCCGGACCGTCCCAAAGGACGCGGCCGCAGGCTGACGCCGCCCCCGGTCAAGGTTGCCGCGCTCGAGTTGGGGTACCCTGTCGAACAACCCGGCTGCATTCACAAACCGGATTGTTTGTCCTTCATAAAGTCCAAGACACCGGATCTTTTCGTTGTCATCGCTTTCGGTCGTTTGTTGAAATCCCATCATTTTGCCATTCCACCCCATGGGATCATCAACGTGCATGCGTCCCTCCTGCCCCGTTATCGTGGCCCTGCGCCGATACAATGGGCACTCATCAACGGCGATCACGAAACCGGTCTCACCACCATGTACATGGCGGAAGAACTCGATGCCGGGGACATGCTGCTGCAGGCCCGCACAGCCATCACGGCCGACGACACGGCCGCCACGCTGCATGATCGCATGGCCGAGATGGGGGCACCGCTCCTGCTCGACACACTCGACCAACTGGCTGATAACCGTCTGGAACCCGTTCAACAAGACCCAACGGCCGTGACGTATGCGCCTCTGTTAACGAAAAAAGACGGCCAGATTCGCTGGGACCAGCCCACCAGGACCATTGACGCCTTTATTCGCGGTATGACGCCCTGGCCCGGCGCGTTCACCTTTCTGGGCGACCTGCGGTTGAAAATTTTTAAGATTCGACCGGCGCTCCTCCCGGAACCTGCCCCACCAGGCACCATCATCCCCGGCTTTTCCGATGAAATCCGTGTGTCGACCGGTGATGGCGCCCTGACCATTCTTGAACTCCAGAGTGCTTCCGGACGCCGAATGGCCGCCACTGATTTTCTCAAGGGAACGGCCATCATTCCCGGCACACAGCTGGAATAACACCCTCATGAATCTTGCCGCGCGGAAGTCCGCCCTTGCCATTCTGACCGATATCGAGTCAGGCAGCCATACGTTGGACCGCCGAATCGACCGTTTCCACCTTGAAAGCCGGTTCGATCGCCGGGATGAGGCCTTTGTGATGGCCCTGGTCTACGGGGTACTGCGATGGCGTGGCCGCCTGGATTGGATCATAGAGACGGTCTCCGCGACACCGTTTGCCAAATTGGATCCCCACGTCATCAACATTGCTCGGATGGGTCTCTATCAAATCATCTTTATGGATCGTGTACCGAACTCGGCCGCCGTTAATACCTCGGTTGACCTGACCAAGACGCTCAAGAAAAAATGGTTGGCCGGTTTTGTCAATGCGGTGCTGCGCAATGCCTTACGGCGCCTGCCGGAAATCGAACTCCCCTCTTCCGCAAAGGATCCCGTTCACGCCTTGTCGGTTGTGCAATCCATGCCGGAGTGGCTTGTGAAACGCTGGATCAACCAATTTGGTCTGCAAGAGGCGACATCCATGTGCGAAGCCTCCAACCGGATCCCGCCCCTGACCCTGCGCACCAATACGCTCAAAATCGATCGAGCGACCCTTAT
>CAWKLN010000013.1:0-53370 GCA_963850465.1 uncultured delta proteobacterium | reverse complement strand
CAGGCCGAGGTTGATTTTTCCGGCGAGAAGATCGAGTGGATCATCCCCTTTAAAGTCGGCGGGGGCAGCGACGTATGGGCGCGATTGTACGCCCCGTTCTTTCAGAAATACCTGCCGGGGAATCCGGTCATGGCGGTCAAGAACGTGGACGGTGGCGGCAGCATTACCGGCGGCAACCTTTTTCACACACGGGCCAAAAACGACGGGCTGACCGTCTTCGGCTCCTCCGGGTCCACCAGCTTTCCCTACCTGCTGGGCAACAGCCGGGTGAAATACGATTTCGCCAAATATCCGATCGTTTTTGCCTCGCCCACCGGCGGGGTGGCCTACATCAAGCCCGATCTGGGGGTCAAGTCGGCTGCAGATCTCAAAGGTTTCAAGGGCGAGCTGGCCTATGCCTCCCAGGGGGCAACTTCCCTGGACATCGTTCCCCTGCTGGCCTTCGACATATTGGGGCTCAACGTCAAGGCTATTTTCGGCTACAAGGGCCGGGGCGACGGCCGGGTGGCATTCGAGCAGGGCGAAGTCAATATCGACTACCAGACGACTTCCGCCTTCATTAAAAACGGGCGTCCTCTGGTGGAGCAGGGGCTTGCCGTTCCCCTGATGACCTGGGGTGTCCTGGACGACGACGGCAAGATCGTCCGGGATCCGATCGAACCGGATCTGCCCTGCTTCCCGGAAGTCTACGAGATGGTCCACGGCAAGAAACCCTCCGGTCAGGCCTGGGAAGCATGGAAAGCCTTCTTCATTGCAGGGTTCGGTGTTCAGAAAGCCATGTGGCTGCCGGAAGGCACCGACCCGGCCATCGTAGAGGCCTACCGGGAGGCCGCCGGTAAAATCATCGCGGATCCCGAGTTCAAGACCGTTGTGGAAAAGAGCCTGGGGGGCTATCCCCAGATGGCCGGGAAAGCCGCCCGTATCGCCTTCGAACAGGTGCTGCGCGGTCCCCAAGGAAGACAAACAGTGGGTCGTCAAGTGGATCAAGGATAAATGGGACGTGACGGTCGAGTAAGGCAGCGCATCCACCAGGTTCATGATCCATGAACGGCTGCCGTCGAGAGGGCGGGTAAAAGGGTTCGGCCCTTTTGCCTCCCCTCTCCCCATCCATCATCCGAATAGCCGTCCAAGGAGGTCCTTATGGACGTTTTCTTCCAGGCACTGGTCACACTGCTGTCCCCCGGCCACCTGCTCATGCTCGTGAGCGGCGTGCTGCTGGGGCTCAGCATCGGCATACTGCCGGGACTGGGCGGAATCGTGGGCATGACCATCCTTTTGCCGGTGATCTACGGAATGGAGGTGCACGCGGCCTTCGCCCTGCTCATCGGCATGGTGGCCGTGATTCCGACCTCCGACACCTTTCCGTCCGTCATGATGGGCATTCCGGGCTCTTCGGCCTCCCAGGCCACGATCATGGACGGCTATCCACTGGCCAAGAAGGGCGAAGCCGCCCGAGCGCTGGGGGCCGCCTTCACGGCATCGCTGATCGGCGGGCTGATCGGCGCCACCGTGCTCATGCTCATTATTCCCATTGCCCGGCCGGTCGTCCTGGCCTTCGGATCGCCGGAGCTTTTCATGCTGGCGCTGCTGGGGATGTCGATGGTCGGGGTTCTGTCGGGGAACCGGCCCATCAGGGGCATCCTGGCGGCGGGTCTGGGGCTGACGCTGGGCGCCTTGGGCGATGCCCCCGCCGTGCCGGTCTATCGCTACACCTTCGGGATCGATTACCTGATGGACGGCATTCCCCTGGTGATCGTGGGTCTGGGGCTGTTCGCCTTTCCGGAAATCATCGATCTGCTGATCAAGGGTCGCTCGATTTCGGAGACCACCACCCTGGGGCGGGGATGGCTGGACGGCGTCAAGGACGCGCTGCGACACAAATTCATCATCCTGCGGTGCAGCATCATCGGTGTCATTATCGGCTTTCTGCCCGGGCTGGGCGGATCGGTGGTGGACTGGATCGCGTATGGCCACATCATTCAGACCTCCAAGGATCGCGAGAAGTTTGGTTCCGGCGACATCCGCGGGGTGTCTGGCGCCGGAGAGCGCCAACAACGCCAAGGAAGGCGGCGGCTTGATCCCCACCTTTCTTTTTGGGATCCCGGGCTCGGGCTCCATGGCGGTTTTTCTAGGCGGCCTGCTGATTCTGGGCATCCAGCCGGGACCGAGTATGCTCACCGAAAATCTCGACCTGGTGTACACGGCCATCTGGAGCCTGGCCCTGGCCAATGTCTTCGGTGCGGGGCTGAGCATATTGCTCTCCAAACCCATCACCCGGCTGACGGTCATCCCCTTCAACCTGATGGCCCCTTTCATCATTCTGATCATCACCTTTGCCGCCTACCAGGCGACCCAGAGCTGGGGCGACCTGATCGCTCTCCTCGTCATGGGGGTTCTGGGGTGGCTGATGAAGCAATACAGTTGGCCGCGGCCGGCAGCACTCATCGGCTTCGTTCTGGCCGGCAACCTGGAGAGCTATCTTTTCATATCGGTCCAGCGCTACGGCTGGGAGTGGTTCGGCCGGCCGGGGGTTATCATACTGGCGGTGATCACGATTGTCTCGGTGGTCTTGAGCGCCCTCTATCAGAAAAAAATCAAGCAGGCCAGCCTGTCGACGGGAGGTGCCCATGCCAAGTAACCTATTCGCATTCAAGAATATTTTTGCGTTGGCATTGACGCTCTGGTTCGGCTATGTGGCATGGGGAGCGCTCCGGTTTCCTTACCTGGCCAAGATGCTGCCGCTTGCGGTCGGTGCTTGCCTTTTCGTTTTGGGGATCGTTAACCTGGTGCAGCAGGTGGTGATCACTTCCCGGAATACCGAGAAGGATGGGGGCGGATTCGCCGATTTGAGTACGGATTGGAAAATCCCCATCGAACTTGTCTGGCGACGATTCTTCATCTACCTCGCCATGATTCTTCTGCTCTATGGGCTGATCTGGCTTATCGGCTACCCCCTGACGATGACGCTGTTCATTTTTATCTTCTATCGGTTCTTTGCCGGTGCATCATGGCGGGCATCGGTCATAGCGGGTCTGGCCGGGTTGTCCTTCCTGGCGTTGACGTCCCATTTGTTGAGTATGCAGTGGCCGGAGGGATTGATTGTTTTGCCCTGGCCAGTGGGGTAGGGGGGTGCGGTCTTCTTTCTTTTAGCGAAGGTCTTCCGCCAGGGTAAAAGCATCCGGTTTCAGGCGCGGCCTTGGGCAGTGCCGGGCGTCAAGTTTGTTGACGGGCAGACCTTGGTGGCCTATTTTGTATTTTTACGAGGCACGGCGGGGCGTTTCCCGGCGGCAGTACGCAATTAAAAAAAATGATGGGGTGTGCGATGACGGTAGACGAAAACAAGATTTCAATAACGGCAGACGGCCAACTGATTGTTCCGGACCGACCCACGATCCCTTTTATCGAAGGCGACGGCACGGGGCCGGACATCTGGCGGGCAACCCGCCTGGTTTTGGACGCGGCCGTGGCGAAAGCCTACGGCGGAGCGCGTGCCATCGACTGGCTGGAAGTGATGGCCGGCGAGAAGGCCTTCAACGATACCGGCGAATGGCTGCCGGAGGCCACCCTGGATGCGATCCGGGAATACCGGGTGGCCATCAAGGGGCCGTTGACCACACCCGTGGGCGGCGGCATCCGCAGTGTCAACGTGCAACTGCGTCAGGTGCTCGATCTTTACGCCTGTGTGCGACCGGTGCGCTATATCGCCGGCATCCCGAGCCCCATGAAGGCCCCGGAAAATGTGGACATGGTGGTCTTCCGGGAAAATACCGAAGACGTATACATCGGCTATGAGTGGGAAGCCGGATTCCCCCATGGCCAAAAAGCTGATCGATTTCATCCACCGGGAAGAGGGCCGCCAGATCCGGGCCGGGTCGGGCATCGGCATCAAGCCCATCAGCCGTTTCGGCACCCGGCGCCTGGTGAAGATGGCCGTGCAGTATGCGCTGGACCATCAGCGCCCCAGCGTGACCATTGTCCACAAGGGCAACATCATGAAGTACACCGAAGGCGCCTTCCGCAACTGGGGCTATGAAGTGGCGCAGGAAGTCTTCGGGGACCGGATCGTGACGGAAGAAGAGGTGTGGGACCAATTCGATGGCCAGGCCCCGGCCGGGCGCGTGGTGATCAAGGACCGCATCGCGGATGCCATGTTCCAGCAGATCCTGCTGCGGCCGGCGGAGTACGATGTTCTGGCCATGCCCAACCTAAACGGCGACTACATCTCCGACGCCCTGGCGGCCATGGCCGGCGGCCTCGGCATGGCGCCCGGCGCCAATATCGGCGACGGGTATGCGCTTTTCGAAGCCACGCACGGAACGGCGCCCAAGTATGCCGGACTGGACAAGATCAACCCCGGCTCTTTGATCCTTTCGGGGGCCATGATGCTGGATCATCTCGGCTGGCCGGAGGCGGCCGAATGCGTGCGCCAGGGTCTGATCGGGGCCATCAACGCCAAACAGGTGACCTATGACCTGGCCCGCCAGATGGAAGGCAGTACCGAAGTGGCCTGCTCCCGCTTCGCCGAAATCGCGGTTGAGCACATGCCCGGCTGACGCCTGCATCGACCATGGGCGGTAGTAAAATCACTTTCACCAATGATGGATGGGGGAGTCATGAAAAAAGAAGATTTCACCGGAACGATCGAGGTCAAGGGCCGCAATTATCGTTATTTCGATATCCTGCGACTGGCAGCGGACGGGGATTGCCGATATCCAGCGCCTGCCGTTTTCCATCCGCATCCTCACTGAAAACCTGCTGCGCAAAATGGACGGCCGGGTGGTGCGGGAAGAGGATCTGCGCCAGATCGCCGGCTGGCAGAAGCAATACGATGCACCGGTGGAAATCCCCTATCATCCGGCCCGGGTGCTCATGCAGGATTTTACCGGCGTGCCGGCCGTGGTGGACCTGGCGGCCATGCGCGATGCCATGGCCCAGCAGGGCGGCGACCCATCGAAGATCAATCCGCTGGTGCCGGTGGAACTGGTGATCGATCATTCGGTCCAGGTGGATTACTTCGGCACGCACAATGCCGTGGTCAAGAACGTGGCCAAAGAATACGAACGCAACGGCGAGCGCTACGCCTTTCTCAAGTGGGCCCAGAAGAGCTTCGACAACTTCAAGGTCGTGCCGCCGCGATCGGGCATCTGCCACCAGGTCAACCTGGAGAATCTGGGCGCGCGTGGTCATCGGCGAAGAGACGCCGGACGGCTGGCTGGCCTACCCGGATACCCTGGTGGGGCTGGATTCCCACACCACCATGATCGACGCCATCGGTGTCATGGGGTGGGGGGTTGGCGGCATCGAGGCCGAGGCCGTCATGCTGGGGCAGCCCTACTACATGTCCATTCCCGAGGTCATCGGGGTCAAGTTCACGGGCGCTCTGCGGCCGGGGGTCACCGCCACGGACCTGGTCCTGACGGTGACCCAGATGCTGCGCGAATATGGCGTGGTGGAGAAATTCGTGGAATATTTCGGACCCGGTCTGAAACAGTTGACGGTGCCGGATCGCGCCACCATTGCCAACATGACACCGGAATACGGTGCCACCCTGGGCATCTTTCCCGTGGATGAAAAGACCATCGAATACCTGCGGGCTACCAACCGCGGCGACCAGGCCGAACTGGTGGAAGCCTACACCCGCAAGAACGGTCTTTTCTACACCGGCGAAGACACGGCGGAATACAGCGACATCCTGACCCTGGATCTGGACACGGTGGAGCCCTGCGTGTCCGGCCCGGCGCGGCCCCAGGACCGCATCGTCCTGAAGGATCTCAAGAAGACTTCGCGGACATCCTGGGATGCGACTACAGCCGCGATGAAGAAATGGCACGTATTTCACAGTTTCATGAAGAGTCCGGGACGCAGACAGCGCGCATGTCCAAATGCCGTCCAGTTTCGAACGGTGCCTGCGATCTCGACCTGCACGGCACCCCGATCCGGCTGCGCCATGGTTCGGTCGTGATTGCCGCCATTACCTCCTGCACGAACACGTCGAACCCATTTGTGCTGTTGGGAGCCGGTCTGCTGGCGAAAAAAGCGCTGGCGCGTGGTTTGAAAGTGCCCGCGCATGTCAAGACCTCCCTGGCCCCGGGCTCCAAGGTCGTGATCCAGTACCTGGAGGCCGCCGGGATGATGCCCTATCTGGAGGCCTTGGGGTTCCACCTGGCGGGCTTCGGCTGCACCACCTGCATCGGCAACAGCGGCCCGCTGGACCCGGTCATCGAAAAATGTATCGTGGAAAACGACCTCAATGTGGCCGCGGTGCTTTCCGGCAACCGCAATTTCGAGGCCCGCATCCACCAGCGCATCAAATCCAACTTTCTGATGTCGCCGATGCTGGTGGTGGCCTTTGCGCTGGCCGGCCATATCGACGTGGACCTGACCTTCGAACCCGTGGGGCTCGATCCCAATGGCGAACCGGTCTACCTGGAAGATATCTGGCCCACCAACGAGGAGATCGAGGAACTGGTCAGGGCCCACCTGAAAAAAGAATTCTACGAAATAGAGTACGGCCGTATTTTCGACGGCGACGAGTTCTGGCGCGATCTGCCTGAAGTCAAATCGATGACTTACACCTGGGACGACCAGTCGACCTATATCAAGAACCCACCCTATTTTGAAGACTTCCGCAGTGAACCGAAACCAACCGCGGACATCATGGGGGCGCGGGTGCTGGCGGTCCTGGGCGATACCGTGACCACCGATCACATCTCGCCGGCCGGCGCCATTCCCGAAGCCTATCCGGCCGGGCAGTACCTGGTCGCCCAGGGCGTCGATGCGGCCCAGTTCAACTCTTACGGCTCCCGTCGGGGCAACCACGAAGTCATGATGCGGGGCACTTTCGGCAACATTCGCCTCAAGAACCAACTGGTGGGCGGCAAGGAAGGCAGTTTTACCTTGAAGTTCCCGCAGGGTACCGAAACCACCATGTACGATGCCGCCATGGCCTATAAGAAAGAAGGCACACCGCTGGTGGTGCTGGGTGGCCGGGAATACGGTGCCGGTTCATCGCGCGACTGGGCGGCCAAGGGATCCAATCTGCTCGGGGTGCGCGCCGTCATTACCCAGTCCTTTGAACGCATTCATCGCAGCAACCTGGTGGGTATGGGCGTGCTGCCGCTGGTGTTCGAGGAGGGCGATAGTGTCGATGGCCTGGGACTTGCCGGAGACGAAGTTTTTACCATTACCGGCATCGAAGACATTCAACCCCGCAAAACCCTGCAGGTCAGGGCGGAAAAAGCGGATGGTACGGTCATCACGTTTAACGTATTGGCCCGGCTCGACTCGGAGGTGGAGGTCGACTATTTCCGGCACGGCGGCATTTTGCCTTTTGTGTTGCGCAAACTGATGACGTCATAGCCCTGACGATGAAACTGTCCAATCTATGGTCGCTTGAAAAGAAGAAAAACCATTTATATTCGCGGCTTGGGATAGAATAAGTTTCCGATCGTTTCCGGCCGGTTTTCCTTGACAAAGTCAATGGGACTCACTAAAGGAGGCGGGCCAGAAGGTATCGGCCAGCGAATGCCGCTGTATTTATGAAAAGGGCGACTAAAGTTCAGGAGAATGCTGGATGGCTAAAAAGAAAAAACTGAAGCAACACCATATCGACAGGGATTGGTGCAAAGGATGCGGCATTTGCGTTCATTTCTGCCCCAAGAATGTCCTGGAGCTGGATGACATGGACAAGGTGTTTGCGGCCCGGCCGGAAGACTGCATTGCCTGCAAACTTTGCGAGATCCGATGTCCGGACCTTGCCATTGAAATCGAAACCGAAGAGGGCGGATCATGAGCACTCAGGTTAAATTCGTTCAGGGCAACGAGGCGTGTGTGGAGGCGGCCATGTATGCCGGGCTGGAGTTTTTCGCCGGCTACCCCATCACCCCGTCCATCGGAAATTGCCGAACTGCTGGCCCGGCGGCTGCCGGTCGCGGGGGGCAAATTCATCCAGATGGAAGACGAAATTGCTTCCATGGCCGCGATCATCGGGGCTTCGCTGACCGGCCACAAGGTGATGACGGCCACCAGCGGCCCGGGCTTTTCCCTCATGCAGGAGGCCCTGGGCTACGCCATCATGGCCGAGATTCCCTGCGTCATCACCAATGTCCAGCGCGGGGGGCCTTCCACCGGCATCCCCACCCACGGCAGCCAGGGGGATGTGATGCAGGCCCGCTGGGGCACCCATGGGGACCACGCCATCATCGCACTGACGGCGTCCAACCATCAGGATGTTTTTGCCATGACCATCGAGGCCTTCAATATGGCCGAGACCTATCGCACGCCGGTGATCCTGCTGTTCGACGAGATCGTGGGGCACATGCGGGAAAAACTGGAGGTGCCCGAACCCGGGGAAATTCCCCTGGTGGAACGGCTGCGGACCTCGGTCCAGGGTGGGGTCAACTACCACCCCTACCTGCCCCGGGAAGACGGCCGACTGCCCATGAGCGACTTCGGCGGGGTGCACCGCTACAACGTCACCGGACTCTACCACGACATGTGGGGGTTCCCGTCGGCCGACCCGGACGTGGTGCATGGCCTGATTCGCCATCTGGTGGACAAAATCGAAAACCGCACCAACCTGCTGGCCCGCTATAAAGAACATCACCTCGAGGATGCCGAGATCGTGATGGTGTCCTATGGCGCGGCGGCCCGTTCGGCCCTGCACGTGGTGAAGAACCGGCGCCGGCGGGGTGAGCGCCTGGGGCTGCTCGAGTTGCAGACCCTGTGGCCCTTTCCCAGGGACATCGTCCGGGAGAAATGCGCACAGGCGGAAGCCGTCGTGGTGGTGGAACTGAACATGGGGCAGGTGATGCAGGAAGTCAAAAAAGCGGTAGATTTCCCGGAACGGGTTTTCCTGGCCAACCGCATCGACGGTGTTTTCATCACCCCGATGGATATTCGTAAGTTGTTGCGGCTCATCCAGGGAAAGGGGGTATAACATGGCCATTCATGATTATCTCCGACAGCGTTTTTTCCCCCACATGTGGTGTCCGGGCTGCGGCCACGGCACGGTGTTGAACAGCCTGCTGCGGGCCGTGGAACAACTGGGGATGAGCAAGAACGAAATCGTGATGGCTTCAGGCATCGGGTGTTCGTCGCGCATCGGCGGGTATGTGGATTTTCATACCCTGCACACGCTGCACGGCAGGGCGCTGGCCTTTGCCACCGGGGTCAAGCTCTCCAAACCGGAGCTGAACGTGATCGTCCCCATGGGGGACGGCGACGCCCTGGCCATCGGCGGCAACCATTTCATTCACGCCTGCCGGCGCAATATCGACATCACGGCCATTGTCATGAACAACCGCATCTACGGGATGACGGGCGGTCAGTTTTCACCCATGAGCGGGGTGGGCATCAACGCCACGACCGCACCCTTCCGCAACATCGACCGGCGAATTCGACGTGGTGGAGATGGCCACGGCAGCCGGGGCCACCTTTGTGGCGCGCAGCACCACCTTCCATGCCCAGCAGTCCACGGACCTGATCAAACAGGCCATTTTGCATGAAGGCTTCAGTGTGGTGGAGATTCTCTCCCAGTGCCCGACCCACTTCGGGCGCAAGAACAAACAGGGGGCGGCCGCGGACATGATGCAGCATTACAAGGACATGACGGTACCGGTCGGGTCCCCGAAGAAAATGGACAATCCCGGATCTCATCGAGCGGGGTATCTTCGTCCAGAAGGAAGCGCCGGAATACTGCCGCGAATACGACAAAATCATTGAACAGGCGATGAAAGGTTAGTTTCCATGGAAAGAATGCGGATGGTCTTCACCGGTTCCGGCGGCCAGGGTGTCATAACCGCAGCCATCATATTCGCCGAAGCCGCCGTCATTTACGAGGGGCTCAATGCCACCCAATCCCAGGCCTATGGGGCGGCGGCCCGGGGCGGATCGACCCGTTCCGACATTATTATTTCCGAAGAAGAGATCAACTTCCCCAAGGTGCTTCAACCCAATATGCTGGTGTGCCTGACCCAGGAGTCCTACACGTCGTATGCTCCTATCATTCGTCCGGGGGGGCTGCTCTTGACGGACAGCCGTTTCGTCAAGCAGGAGCGCAAGGTGGACGCCTGGCAGGTGGAACTGCCCATGTACCAGACGGTGATGGACGAGATCGGCAAACCCATCGTGTTCAACATCTGCATGCTGGGGGCGGTGGTGGCTCTGACCGATCTGGTACAGCCGGCCTCCATCATGGCGGTTCTCAAAGAACGCATCCCGTCCGGGTTTGTGGATATGAACCAGAAGGCTCTGGATCTCGGCATCGCGATGGGGGCACCCCACAAGCGCTAAATTGCCGGTGGCCCGGGAGGTCGGTGCGCCTGTCCGGCGTCTGTACGCGACGTCTTCCGGGCCGCTTCATCGTTGTCCCGGTGGGTCGCCATGACCCCCAACACCCCTGGGGGGCAGCATTGGTGGCGGGATGCCCAGGCGATCCTATCGATTTCAGCGATGAACAAGCGGGATGAGACTGCTGAAAAATACCGATGGGTGTTTCCGCCCAGGTATGGGGAAAATCTTAACCTCCGGCATACATCACGTATCCTGCGACCCAAAATTTGAACCTGGCGCCGACAAGGCCCAAAGCGACATTCACCAAAGGTCTCGGAGAAGGCCATGCCGCCTGCCGGACTCTACTTCCACTTTCCCTTCTGCAAGCACAAATGCCCTTACTGCGATTTTTATTCCGTCACCACGCTGGACGACATGGCGGCGTTTCTATCCGCTCTGCAACAGGAGATCGTGCTCCGTGCCGATCCGCAGATGGCGGTCAACACGGTCTATTTTGGCGGGGGCACCCCCTCCCTGTGTTCCCCGGCGGCGGTGTCCAACCTGCTGCGTGCAGTGCAAACCCATTTCAACCTTCATGCAAACGCCGAAATTAGCCTGGAGGCCAACCCCGGTGCCGTCAGCCGCGACGATTTGGTGCACCTGCGGGCGACCGGTGTCAATCGCCTGAACATCGGCGTCCAATCCTTCCGGGATGACGCGCTTCGTTTTCTGGGGCGGATCCACAACCGCGTCGAGGCCCTTGCGGTGATCGATCAGGCGCGCCTGGCCGGGTTCGACAACCTCGGGCTGGACCTGATCTGCGGCCTTCCCGGACAGACGGTGGCCGACTGGCAAGCCGATCTGGAACAGGCCCTGGCCTGCCGGCCGGAGCATCTCTCCTGTTATATTCTAACCTTTGAATCCGGCACAGCCATGACGCGTGATCTGCAAGAGGGTCGGCTGATTCCGCCCGATGAAGGGCGCGTGGTGGAATTTTTCGAAACCACGGCAGCCTTTCTTGCCGGGCGCGGGTATGACCATTACGAAATTTCCAACTTTGCCCGCACACCTGACTTCCGCTCGCGGCACAACCTGAAATACTGGCATTTTGAACCCTACCTGGGATTGGGACCATCCGCCCATTCCTACCGGGGCCACACGCGGTCATGGAATTTGGCCGATCTGGCCATTTACATGCAGCGCTTGGCACAGGGCCGGCTGCCCGAAGGTGGACGGGAAGTCCTATCCAAGGAGCAGCAGGTATTGGAGGCGTTGTTGCTTGGTCTGCGGCTGAAAGAGGGGTTCTCTATCGCGAATTTTGAGCAGCGCTTTGACCTTTCAGTACAGGCCACTTTTGGCCGGCTGCTCAACCAACTTGCGGAAGAGGGCTGTCTGGCGGATCGCCCCGGGCATTGCGCCCTGACCGTGAAGGGCATGCGCTACCACAACAGCATCAGCGCAGGCTTCGCGGCCGAACTCTGACGGCGGCGTAAAATGGCCAATATCGGCGTTGCGCTGCGCTGCTCGTCGCTGCGGCGTACCTGGTGTACGCCTCGCTCCTCCAGCTTGCACGCCTTGATCTTGGCCGTTTTACGCAGCCGTCGATGCCTTCTGCATCAATTCTAAAAGATGCGTACGGTGTATGCAAGTGCCTGACTTCCTATCGCGAGTCGTTAAAATCGCACGATGTAGAAGTGGCCCGTTACCGGAGACCACTGATCTGCGGAAACCGCCAATTAGCTCGTCGAAAATCGAAGAGTAAGTGCAGAATCAGAGCCATATTTACGATTGCGATGATTCGCTAGGTGGAAAGCGTTTCGATGAGCATCCCGATGAAAAAGCGGGCGTGGCTGATGGGGGCCGCCATATTGGCCCGGTGGTTGGCCAGGATGCCGTCCGGGGCGCTGTCTAAAATAAGGATCGGATCGATCTGGGTGGCGTGGTGCAGGCTCTCCAGGGCATGGTGCAGGACTTCCGTGCCGCGCCGCGCTTCAATCGCTGCGGCAAAATCGACGGCGACAGCCTCCAGAATCGAGTGCATGGTGCTGGCCGCGCCCTTGGCGTAATAGAAATAGTCGTCCGCCCTGAACCAACTGACTTCGGAGCCGTCGTCCTCGTAATGCCGGATCAGTTTGTCGTCGCAGCTTCCCAGAAGATTTTCGTAGGCCCGCAGCAGCGGTAGCAAGTTGTCGATGCGGCTGTAGAAAAAAGCCGTTCCGTTCAGCAGCTTGCCCCGGTAATTTTTAAGCGATTCAAGGGCTTCCTCGTAACTGTCTTCGGCCGAGGGCAGCATGTAATCACTGGCCTTGATCATGAGATTGTTGCGCGCCAGTTCGAGATCCTTGTCGAAGGTCTGGCTTCCGCCGGTGCTGGAAATGCGTTCCAGCAGCACTTCAACCGTGCGCCGGGTGACTTCCAGGACGCCCAATTGATAGTTGTTCACGTTGTCGGTGACGTCGACGATGTCGTTGGGCCGCCAGCCGTAGTAGCGCTCCTCGAGTTCGTAGCGCAGGGGCGCGATCGTGGCTTCCACAAAGGCCACCCCCGTGACACCGGAAGCGCTGAAAGCGCCGTGCCCGGCCGGGGCATGCGATGCGCTCTCCGCAGCGGCCTTGGCAGCATGATCGCCGGATGTGCTGGGTTCGGCCGTGGCGCCCTGGCTTTCTGCTTTGCTCTGGGTGGCGGCGACGTGTGCCGTCGCCTCCGATGGCTTGTGAGCGTCCATTCCGGCCTCGTCGGCGTTTGCATGCGACGCGGTCTGGCCATGTCCGCCGTGTCGGCGGGCCCTTCGGGTGTGTCCGTGACGTGAGCCGTTGCCTCTGATTTCCCGGTGTCGGCATGCGATGCCGTCGGGGCGTCATCCGCCGTGTCGGTCGCACCTTCGTGCGTGTCGGAGGCGGGGCTGCTTGTCACATCGGCCACACGCGGTGGTTGGCTGGCTTTTTCCGATGTTGGAGGTTCGAAAAAACTCAGACCGAAATGTACCAGCCACAACAGGAGCACAATCCCGATGGCTCCCAGCAGGATGCGCTTGGCGGCAAACAGTTTAAATTCTTTGCTTTGTTTCTCACCGGGATCTGGGTTCGGTGTGTTTCCCATGATGGCTCCTGGATCGTTTCAGGCCTGAGGACTCAGCCTTTTCGCAACTGGCGGGTGTCGCCGACACGAATGGTCACATTGTGGGCGTCAAAATATTCAGCCAAAGGTATCACATATTTACGTGATGCACCAGTCATATCCTTAAATTCGGGCGTGGTGATGGCGCCCTTGTCCCGCAGAAAAGCCACCAGGCGTTCCTTGAGATCATCGATGGCCTTGCGCTCAAAATAGAGATCTTCCTTGACCTTCACCAGCTGGTTTTCTTCCACCAGCAGCTGCAGCACGTCCCGTGCATCCCGGGCTTCCACGTTTAACGACTGGCAGATTTCCTTGAAATAGGGCGGGGTGATGCCGCCCCGCTGGTAGGCCTGGACGATCTTTTCTCTCAGTTGGCTCTGGTCCACCGCCAGGGAAACCCTGTGGGCGGGCAGGCGGATGGTGTCTTCTTCGGCGGCCAGCTCCTCGCTGTTGAGCATCTGGTTCAACACCTGGGGGGCCAGCTTGGGATGAATGTGGGTCGGGAATTTGCTGCGCAGTTCTTCGCGGGGCATGCCGGCTTTCAGCGGGTTTTTGGCGTGATACGTTTTCAACTGGTCGAGCACCATCTGTCTCAGGTAGGCGTAAGTGTCGGCGTGTACATACAACCGGCGCTCACGGTCGACCATGATCAGGTCCCGGCGCGATAGCAGAGCACTGGTGGCCGCGTCGAGCTTTTTATCCGGAAGGTTGGTGACCAG
Source organism: uncultured delta proteobacterium (assembly GCA_963850465.1). GTDB lineage: Bacteria > Desulfobacterota > Desulfobacteria > Desulfobacterales > UBA5852 > JABZFP01. Next base: position 39,262 of record CAWKLN010000013.1, on the reverse strand, counting down.
CCGCAGCTCATTGTGCTCCGTCCCGCGGAATCCGGCTTGACGGGCATGAAAGCCGATGACGTCTTCCGGCGGCATCGTCGCCAGGGCGTTCAGTCCATCGGTTATTTCGGTCCGGAAGCGTTTGTGTTTGGTGGGGATCGGGTTGAGGATCTGTCCCCCGCCAATGGTGCGCACCGGTGAATAGCTGCGGATGACATAGCGGTCTTCCTTCACCAGGGTGACCGGTGTGTCCAGGCGCACCTGGACCGCGGCCGCATCGCCGGGCACAAGCTCCTCGCGGTCCAGCAGGATCAGGTTGCCCATAATTTCGCTGGTTCCGGTGTGGAAACGGATGCGCGTGCGGTTTTTAAGCGGTTTGGCCGCACTGGCCAGATACTGGAAAGACAGATCCGCCATATAGCTCGGGCTCAGGCTGTCCGGCCGGGCCAGGACATCCCCCCGGTTGACCGCCGCCATGTCCAGACCCTGAAAATTGATGGCGGTGCGCTGGCCGGCCAGGGCCTCGTTGACGCTCTGGTTGTGCACCTGGATGCCCCGCACCTTGGATTTGATCAGGGAGGGGTAAATCATGATGGTCTCCCCCACGGCAATCTTACCGGAGACCAGTGAGCCCGTGATCACGGTGCCGAAACCTTTCATCGTAAAAACCCGATCCACCGGCAGCCGAAACAGACCCGTCTGTTTGCGCTCGGGCACGGCGGTGCATATGGCCTGCAGGGTTTCGATGAACTGCGGGAGGCCGTCGCCGGTTACCGAAGACACCGGCACAATGGGCTGCCCTTCCAGGAAAGAGTCTCGGGTGAAGGACTGGATATCGTCGATGGCCAGCTCCAGCCACTCCTCATCCACCATGTCGGTTTTGGTCAGTGCCACAAAGCCGTGTTGGACGCCGAGCAGGGTACAGATTTCCATATGTTCCCGGGTCTGGGGCATGACGCCCTCGTCGGCGGCGATCACCATGGCCACGATATCGATCCCGGTGGCGCCGGCCACCATGTTCTTGACAAATTTTTCATGGCCCGGCACGTCCACGATCCCCACGTGCTGGCCGTCGGGCAGGTCGAGCGCGGCAAACCCCAGCTCGATCGTAATGCCGCGCTGCTTTTCTTCTTTCAGGCGATCCGTGTCGATCCCGCTGATGGCTTTGATGAGGCTTGTCTTGCCGTGATCGATGTGGCCGGCCGTGCCGAGAATGATCTGTTTCACAGTCGAGGGGCTCCCGTATGATTGCGTCAGCGCTTTTTGCGCTTGCGCAGGTACTCCATGGCATAGGCCAAACCCACCAGGATGGTGGCCAGCCCGACGATATAGACCGGATCGCTGTTTTGCCGAAACATCCGGGTCAGCACCACCGCTATGCCCAATCCCATCAGAGCTCTTATTATAAATATTTGAAATGACATGTTATTTATAGCCTTTCGACATGTTTGAAAATGTGATCGGTATCCTATAGCAGATGGGAATTTGGGTCAATACTGCAAATCGCGTCTTTTTACCGCCACGAGGGTGGCCGGCCGGGGTGCGGTGCGATGCCGACGCGTTGGTCGGGCAAACGAATGATTGTTCCGGAAGGGGGCGGCCGCATCCGCGAAGAACCCCGCTTCTGGTCTGGTTTTAGAATCTAGCACATGTGACCAACAGGGTTTTTTCTGCTTGCATTTCCGAGGCGCTTCTGCTAATAACACGCCTTCTATTACGGTGGGTGTAGCTCAGTTGGCAGAGCATCAGGTTGTGGCCCTGAGGGTCGTGGGTTCAAGCCCCATCACTCACCCCATTTTGTCTTCTCCGAAAGCCCCTGAGAAAGGTTCATTTTCGTTCTAGCTCAAGGAAGGCGAAAATTTTAACCGCAGAAATACTTATCGTATTTCGAGGATTAAAATTTGAGCATGACACCGAGATGGGACGAAAGGGGGCTTTTCTCAGGGGCTTTCTCGTGCGCCCGTAGCTCAGTTGGATAGAGCGCCGGACTTCGAATCCGTAGGCCGCCCGTTCGAGTCGGGCCGGGCGTACCAGTTATAAAAAGGGGTTACAGCATGGCGCTGTAGCCCATTTTTATTTGAACGGTTATGTGCCCCGATCAGCTTCCAGATTATGTGAAAGGTTCACCCCATCAGTTATATCAATTCGTTAAGCTCTATCCGGCATGCTTTTTACCAACCTTGGGGTAAAGACCACGAGCCGTGAGATTGACGGCGGTCCCGAAGCGAATTGCCGAGGGTTCAGGGGTGTTGCACGTCCGGAAATGCGGTATCCTGCTGGTGGAGATCCAGGCGGATATCCGGTTCCATGCCTAACCAGCGCTTGGCCTCATTGATATCCGTAAACACGCTTACTTGGTATTTCTTGGAAAAGACCAATCCGTCAAACATCCGTGACAGGCCAAACGTTAATGTATCCGTTACAACAAAGTGCTTGTTTGACCAATCCGTACTTGTATTCCGTCCTGCGCAAGGCGTCGATCTTTATTTTTTCGATATCCGATGTTGTTAAACCGGCAGGGTCGAGTTCCCTGTAATCAGAAAAGATTAAAAGGATGGGCGGGGGGTCGGTAATGGCTACCGAACGGTGATATTCAAGAAATTCCTGAAGACTGACCTTGCCTTTTGCAACGGTGTACAAGCAATGCAACGCTGCGATATACTGGAACTGAATGGGCATGGATTCGCTCGCGGTTGTTGAAAAGAGTGGATGGAAAAGGGAAGATCCCGCAGACGCCCCGATCCATCATCCGGTCCTGAAGAACCCGAGTATCTTTATCCTGTCAATAATGATAACATATTCAGATGGTTGAAACAATACCTGGGTGGCGTCGGAATAGAAATACTTCATCCATCATGTTCTGCGCTCTTCACCCCGACGGCTTCCCGCGATGGCCCTGAGCGTGTCCCGCGCTCGCCTCCCTATCGGCATGGCCGAGGCGCTCTTTGATCATGTAAAGACAGGCGCCATTCGATACCGGGATCGGCGCACATGTTTGCCGCAGGTCGCGGGAACGTTCATACTTGTTCATATTTTTTTAGATCATAGGTCCCTAAAAGATTGAAAAAAGGTCAATGCCGAGGTACGCTGCGAGGGTGTTTTTCGCAATCCGGCCGGACAGTTTTTTTACACAACACCTCACACCATTTACGGTTAAATTCCTATGAGCCCAGCAGCCACAATATTCGCCTATATCGGAGGGGCTATATTTATCGTCCTCTTTGTCTGGAAATCGCGGGATTTTTATAAAGAAGCGTGGAATGACGCTCAAGCCAACCAATTTCCACCTCGGAAATGCCGGCAGGTCGCCATCGTCCATACGACCCTGAGATGGTTGTTGCTGGTCGGCAGTTTTGTTGTCCTTGCCATCGTATCCCACAAAGCGGGCAGCCTGGCCATCGGTCTTGGGGTCATGACCGTTTGGGTAACTTCGCTGATCGTGCTCATCATCAAGATCACAAGATCGATGCCCATCAAAGCGAAAGACCTCGCCAATGAGAGCCGACCCGCTCCGCAGGGGTGATAAGTTTCGCTTCCATAAGCCGAATCATCGTCACCAATCTTAACGTAGCCTCCCATTCCGTGCGTTGGCGGCCATAGGCATTCAAACGTTATCTTAGGATCTTCTTAGGTTAAAGAAAACGCGCTATCTTTAACTTAAAGGACTGGATAGTTAAAGAAGATAATTAATCGTAAAGCATGGCAAATTGATCTTCGGATTCTAACGAGATCGGAAGAATTTCAAGCCTGAACAACTGCGCCCAAGAATCTTCCAGGAGCGTTCTCAATGATGAAGTTAGTTGTGTTTCTAATCCGAACAAGGACTGTTGGGGGGGCGGTTTTTTATACATGACAAACTATAGCATATTGAAGTAAATCAGGGTAGTTACTTCTCAGGAATAAATAGTTAAGGGCGTCTCCAACCCTTCCTGCCGTTGATCCGCAACCGTCGGGCCGATAAGAGAATTACGGATAGCTGGCAACCAATAGCAGGTAAATATGCGCTGTTCTTGGCGAGCTTGGCAGCGCGGCCTGTTGTTTTGGTGTTATAGTTTTTAGCGCCTTCGTGTGGTTCAGGTTGCATATCAGAGGTGTTTCTCATTTAATTTGAATTCCCCGTTGCTTGCAGCGGGGATGGATCAACTATCAGATAGTTCGCAGAAAAGTGCGTGGCGGAGGCCGAAGGTCGGAGCCGAAATTCCATAATACCCGGTAGCTTGCTGCCGGGATAGGAATTTCAGCGCTTCGCTGCTTTATTCCATTCATTTATTGGACTTTTGCGGCTTACTGTGCCACAAATTCCTGAAAGGCACTTACTTTTTCCGGCCTAAGCGCTGTTCCTTTTCATGCGTTCTCCATCTTCATGGGATGACCATGTTACGATTACATTCCATCCGCGGAAATTTATGGGCCATCGTCTTGCTGGCGATTATGCCGGCCCTGGCGATCATCCTGTATTCCGGGCTGGAGGAGCGTCGGCGGTCCATCCAAGAGGCCCGGCAGAATATTCTACTGCTGACCCATGCCATGGCGGAATCCCAGCAGGAATTCAGCCGCTCCGTCCGGCAGACGCTGGTGACCCTGGCGCTCCTGCCACAGGTTCAGGGCATGGACCTGGAGCAGTGCCGGGAGATTTTTGGGGCGATGCTCGAACAGCACCCCAATTACCTCAATATCGCCCTGACGGATCCGCGCGGCAACGTGGCCGTCGCCGCCCGACCCATGCGATTGACCGACCTTGCCGATCGCAAACACGTGCGCGGGGCAATGGAAAGTAAAGCATTCTCCGTCGGCGAGTATATCATCTCCCGAACCGGGTCGGGGACGCCGGCCTTTGCGTTTGCCAATCCCGTGCTCGACCACAACCAGAGGCTCAAGGGCGTGCTGACGGCGGCGATCCGACTGGCCGATTTCGCCGCCTTTCATGAGGTTTCCAGTCTGCCGGAAAAATCCTTTGTCGCCCTGACGGATCACCAGGGCATCCGTCTTTTTTACTACCCTCCGCATGAAGACACCAACCCTATCGGACAGCCCATCAACCGGACGACCTGGGAAAAAGCCCGCCAGGCAGGAGAAAACGGTATATTTGTCGGCCAGGGCTCCGACGGGGTGCAACGGATCTTCGCCTTCGAACAGGTGCGCTTCAAGCCCGGCGATTCCCCCTATCTGTATGTATGGACGGGCATTCCCGAGGCCTATGTGCTGGCGCCGGCCAACGCCACCCTGAAGCGCAACCTGCTGCTGCTGGTCGTCGCGGCTGTTCTGGCCCTTTTTATCTCGAGGCTCATTGGGAGGAAAACCCTGCTTTCTCCCATTGAAAGCCTTGTTGACCTGTCCCGCCGATTTGCCCGGGGGGATCTCGAGGCCCGCAGCACGCTTGCGGCGGTCCCCGAGGAGTTTCTGACCCTGACCAGGGCATTCCATGATATGGCCGCAACCCTGGCCCAGAACCAGCGGACGCTGGCGGAGAGCGAAGACCGGTTCAAGCGGCTCTTCGAGTATGCTCCGGAGGCTTTTTATTTAACCGATTCTGAAGGCCGTTTTCTCGACGGCAACAAAAAAGCCGAGGAACTGCTCGGGTATCGACGAAATGAGTTGATCGGCCAGAGCTTCCTTGAACTCGATTTTCTTGCTGAAGAGGAACTTCCCAGAGCCATCGAACGCCTGGCTGAAAATCTGGGCGGCAGGGCGACCGGACCCGACGAGTTCACTCTCAAAAGGAAAGACGGCAGCCACGCCATCGTGGAAATCAGTACGATTCCGATCGTGATCGGCGACGAGCAGGTCGTGCTCGGCATGGCCAGGGACATCACTCGGCGCAAGCAGGCGGCCGAGGCCTTGCGGGAGAGCGAAGAAAAGCTCGCCCGGTCGAAAAAGATGGAGTCCCTGGGACTTCTGGCCGGCGGTGTGGCCCACGACCTGAACAATGTTCTCTCCGGTATCGTGAGCTATCCCGAACTGCTCCTGCTGGACTTGTCCCCCGACAGCAAATTACGCAAGCCTATTGCAACCATACACGAGTCCGGCAAGCGCGCTGTCGACATCGTCCAGGATCTCCTGACCGTGGCAAGGGGTGTGGCCATGCCCCGGCAGCCCTTGAACATCAACGATCTGATCGACGGCTATCAGGATTCCCCTGAATTCGATCAAATCAGGCAGCATTATCCCAACGTGACCGTCAAGACCGCACTGGCAGGGGATCTCTTCAACATCACCGGCTCGCCCGTCCACATCGGCAAGGCGGTGATGAACCTCGTGTCCAACGCCGTCGAGTCCATCGAAGGCCGCGGCCGGGTCACCCTCGCGACCACGAACCGCTATCTGGACCGCCCTCTCAGCGGATATGACGATGTCGCCGTCGGTGAATATGTGGTTTTGTCCGTGTCGGACGATGGCCTGGGCATCTCCCCGGACGACCTCAAGCGGATATTCGAACCCTTCTATACCAAAAAGGTCATGGGTCGCAGCGGTACCGGTCTGGGACTGGCCGTCGTCTGGAATATCCTGTTGGACCACAAAGGCTATATCGATGTGCTGACCCGCAAGAAGGGCACCACCTTTGAGCTGTACTTCCCGGCCACACGGGAGGAATTGGCGGCCAGGGAACTTCCCACGGCCGTGCAGAGTTATAAAGGCAGCGGCCAGAGGATCCTGGTGGTGGACGATGAGCCAAGCCAGCGGGATATTTCCTGCCGGATGCTGGAAGTTCTTGGCTATCGCACGCAGGCCGCCGCCAGCGGCGAGGACGCTCTTGCCTATCTGAAAGCCCACACGGTGGATCTGGTGCTGCTCGACATGATTATGGACCCGGGTCTGAACGGCCGCGAGACCTACGAGCAGATCGTCCAAATTCATCCCGGGCAAAAGGCCATCATCATCAGCGGATTCGCCGAGACGGAAGATGTGCTGGAAGCCCAACGGCTCGGTGCCGGCCCGTATCTCAAAAAGCCGGTAGCGCTCGAAGCATTAGGGCTGGCGGTCAAGAAGGAACTGGAAAAGCAGACGTCGTGATAAAGCGTTCCCCTTCACGCAAAGCCGCAAGAGGTGCAACGCAGGAGATGGGAAGCCCTTCACTTTTACCTATTCAAGATATCTGCCGCACCTGCCCTAAGCGGCGTGTGGGACTGCCATTGGGGTCAACCCTTGACGATTGACGATAGCCTTCGGGCCCGTCGGCCGCTCTGCCATTTCGCACCCAACGATTTAGGCTTGAGCACCGTCGCTATCGCCAGACGCCGTCCATGCATCCGTCGGTCGTCAGGTCCGCGCCGGTCTGAGCAGCAGGGCCAGAAGCAGGCTGAGAGCGGCCAGGCCGATCAGGGCCAGGAAGATCAGGTGGTAGCTGCGGGTCAGATCGAAGACGAAGCCTGCCATGATCGGACCGATGGCGCCGCCCACGGTGCCGCCGAAGGCGACGAGACCGAAAAGCGCGCCGTGGGAGCGGATGCCGAACAACTCGGCGACGATGGGTGAGATCACGGTGAAGATGCCGCCGTGGGCGATGCCGTAGATGGCGGCAAAGGCATACAGCATCCACACGTCATGGGCCATCTGCAGCCAGATGAAGCTGGCGATCAGGATCACAAGACAGATCTGCATGCATTTTCGTGAGCCGATCCAGTCGATGGCAAACCCCACCGACAGGCGTCCGAGCATACTGACCCCGCCGATGGTGGAGAGGATGCCCGCGGCCTGGAGGGTCGCGATGCCGAGATCGGAAGCGTGCGGCACGATATGCACCAGGATGATGAACATGCTGGCGACGGCCAGGAGATTGAGTGCGCAGAGCATCCAGAAGGGTCTGCTGCGCAGGGCTTCCGCAAACGACAGACCGCTTTCACCTTCGGATGCGACACCGTCATGGGGATTGTTTCGGCCATCGGGCACCTGCCCCATCTGCGCCGGGTCGCGGCGCAGCAATTGCCCCGCGCCGACAATGGAGACCAGCACGATCAGGCCGATGATGCTGTAGGCGCTGCGCCAGCCCAGGCGCGTGATGCACACCCCGGCCAGAAAGGGCATGATCAGCTGGCCGGCGCCGGTGCCCACCTTGACCAGGCCGGTCATGACCCCGCGGCGTGCTGTGAACCAGCGGCTCGTGGTCGTCAACGCGATGACGTCGATGCCGCTCAATCCGATGCCTGTCATCAGGCCGAAAAAGAGGTATAGCTGCCAGACGGCGTTCATCTGGCTGAGGAGCAGATAGCTGCTCCCCAGAACGACGCCGGTCACGGTCATGATGATCCTAGGCGCAAAGCGGTCGTTCAGCGCCCCCATCAGGATGCCCAGAAACCCCATGAGGATAAAGGCCAGGGACGATGCGCCGGAAAGCATGGTGCGCGACCAGCCGAACGCGTCGATCAGGGACGGGAAAAAGACGCCGTAAGCGATGAAGCTGCCGACGCCGATCCCCTGAATGAGAAAACAAGCCGTGACGATCGTGTAGCCGTAGAAGCGTTGGGGTTTGTCTCGCCTGGTCATGATCTCTTCTTTTATCCGCCTGCCGGGGCGTTTGCAAGCCGGAGGAAACCGGCGTCTCCCACAATGAATCAGGGTATAGAACAGCCGATACCGCCAAACGCCCTGCCATACCGCGCGACGCTTTTTGCCGTAGGTTGCCAAAGCGCCTGCAATGACAAAATTTATCAACAGGTTATCATAAAAATGCACCCCTTTTTTCTGCGGAAATTGATTTACAAATGGGGCATGCGTGCCTATCTATCTGAAACCTAAGTATAATATTCAATATTTTGAAAATTATGGCGGATATTGGTATATTTCATGCTATAGCATTATCGATTTGGCGATGTCATCGCGTCTTGCGTGTCAATACGGCCCTGTTTTCCAAAAATAATGAATTTTTATTTTTAATTATTTAAAAACTGTAGGTTATATGATGCTTCTCCGAATACTTGATCTGCCCCCCTTTTCCCTTCGGTTTCATTTTACCGTTCTATTGCTGTTTGCCCTGTCGTTGTCGGGCTGTGCCAATGTGCGGGGATTTCTGAATGAATCGCTGTCGATTCCCTTGTACACGGCGGATGGAATCGAACGAAATGATTTTGTTGTTGCCAAAGACGATGACGTCATTGGCCGGTTGGCGAGTGTCAGACTGGAAAAGGAGGATACGCTGCCGGATATTGCCCGTCACTTCAGCCTGGGAGTCAATACCGTCAGTGCCGCTAATCCGGGGACCGATATATGGGTGCCTCAGGCCGGGGAGCGTCTCCTGTTGCCCATGAGCTTTATCCTGCCAGACGCCCATCGAAAAGGTATCGTGATCAACTTAGCCACGATGAGGCTTTTTAATTATAAAGGAAACGGTAACCTGTTGGAGGTGTCGACCTACCCGGTCGGGGTTGGCACCCCGGAGCGGCCCACCCCCATGGGCAAAATGTATATCAGCCGCAAAAAACACCGCCCGACCTGGTATGTACCCGCCTCGATTGCTGCAGACCATCGGAAAAAGGGCGACCCCCTGCCGCCTAATGTACCGCCGGGGCCTGATAATCCATTGGGAGAATACGCGCTCTATTTAAGTGAACCAAGTTATCTGATCCACGGTACGAATAAACCGGCCAGTATCGGCCTCAGGGCATCCAACGGCTGCATAAGGCTCTATCCGGAAGACGTCGAGAGACTATTTGAAAACACCCCGGTAAAAACACCGGTAAGAATTGTCAACCAGCCCTATCTCGCCGGCCAGCGTGATGGCATCGTTTATCTGGAAGCGCATACTCCCTTTGAGGAATCAGGCACCGCCAATTGGAAGAAAATCTTTGCCAAACTCAAAAAAATTGAGAAGAAATCAGGAAACGCACTTGACTGGAAAAAGGTCAAGGACGTTGTGATCGAGGCCCGCGGGTTCCCTGTGCCTGTCTCCGCAACCCGTCAAGGAAGTGCAATGGATATGGCGGAGCCCATAAAACTCTGGCACCCGTCCGCATTGAATGGCAAACCGGAAGTGCCGGAATTCCAAACGGATGCATGGTATGTTCTGGCGGCGACGTTGCGTGACAAGGTCGATGCTCGGAGGCTTGCGGCCATTATCAACCATCAGGGTCCACCCATTCCCGCCCGAGTGTTGTCAGAGGGCGATCGCCACCGTGTTCTGGCCGGTCCTTTCGATAACAGGCGCGCGGCCAAGGACGCGGCCAGACGCTTGAAAATTGATTTGGAATTGGACGGTGTACTGTTTGAATCATAAAGACAATGCTTGTTTTTGCATCGGTTCAATCGCTGCCGTGGAACCGTATGGTGGCGTTAGGCGGAATGTTACAGTCGCTGTTATGATAAGGTAAACCGGACGGAAAGGAGGTAGCATCATTATGAAGAAAGTATTTTTGGTGATCACCACGATGCTTGTTCTCGCTATGGCAGTAGGGGGTTGCGCAACAAAAGGTGACCTTGAGGCGGTAGAGGCCCGTGAAAAGGCGATGGCCGTGAAGGCGGATCAGGCCGCGCAGGATGCCGAGGAGGCCCGGATGGCCGCCGATGAGGCCATTACCAAGGCGAATGAAGCTATGGATCGCGCGGAGCAAGCTGAAAAGCGTGCCAACGAAAGAGAGGCCCTCGCGGCGGAAAAGGAAAGAATGGCCGAAGAAAAAGCCAAAGAAGCTGAATTGAAGTTCCAGAAATCGATGAAGAAGTAAACCGCTAAGGAAGTGGCCGGGTCATACAGACCGGCCACTTCCTTATACCCAAGCTTACATTCCCACGGTTATGCTTCTATGCATCATTGCGTGTGTTGCGGATATAACTGGAAGAGGACTGGCTTTGCGATCATCACGCACATTTTTGACAAGCACAAAAACCTATACGGGTAAAAGGCCGCAAGGCATAGGCGGGTTTCTGCGCCTATTCGTCGTCGGCATCATGCTGATACCCCTTCTCATCGCCGGATGCAGTCACACCGATGAGGGAACCCTCTCGCAGGAGGCCAATCATTTTTTCAACCAGGGGAATTACGGGGCGGCCCTGGGTAAATATGAGCAACTTATTGAGAACCATCCTGCGGTAGCGGACCGCGTTCTCTTCGAGATGGGTATTGTCTATGCCTATCCTAAAAACGCACAAAAAGACTATCAGAAATCGCTCGACTGTTTTCAGAAAATCCTGAGCGATTACCCGGACAGCAAATTCAGGCACGACAGCCAGATGATGATTCTTCAAATCCACAATGTGATCGTCAAGGATAGAAGAATAGCCACGCAGCAGGCAGAGCTTGAGACTTCCCGGCAAGCGTTGGAAAGCAAAGCGGATGAGATTATTAACCTGCAGGAAAAAGTTGAAACGCTTGAAGAAAAGGTTTTTACACTCAAGATGGAAGCGGCCGATAAGGTTCTGATCGAAAAGCAAGCGCGGCGATTGACCTTGCTCTCAAAGGACGAGGTGATCAAAACCTACAAAATTGCCCTGGGAGGCAACCCGGTGGGACCGAAAGAAAGGCAGGGCGACAACAAGACCCCGGAAGGGACCTACATTATCGATTCAAGAAACGGCAACAGCGGTTTCCACCTGTCGCTTCATATTTCCTATCCAAACGAGCAAGACAAAAAACGGGCCAAGGAACTTGGTGTTTCTCCGGGCGGCGATATCATGATCCATGGCATCAAAAATGGTTTCGCGCCGGTCGGTGCTTCGCATGCCGCGGTTGACTGGACGGAGGGGTGTATTGCCGTTACCAACCAGGAAATGGAGGAAATCTACAAGTACGTGCCCAACGGCACGGTTGTCGAGATTACACCCTAGAAATCCCACTACGACCCATCTCAAGAATATCTTTGGGCCTTAACTCGTCGTTGGTAGCTCATATCAAATCCTCGACCTACTGGAGTATTCCTCCCGTTTGATATTCACAGCCAACGTATTCTGAACCAAAATCCATTTTTCCCTGATAGATTATAAGGCCATCGTTCTACCGAATAGCGAAATACACATAAAAGTAAGAAAAGGGATGTCTATTTTACTATGCTATAATTTCCCCACCTGATTTTTTTCGAATTTTCATACCACGCCAAGCCTGAATGGATGCCCGGAGACGGTGTACTCACATCATCGTTCATGGGATCGAATGCCGAAAAAATGCCAGCTCCCTTTGACTACAGTTATTTCTAAGAATCGACCACGGTCTCTTCCGGCCGCTTGGCGGCGCCTTCGTAAATGAAATCAAAAATGTCACAAGCGGAACCACCAATAAAGGATAGGTGGTAGCAAAAATTTTGAATTGAACTGGGGGCGTCCGGATTTGGATGGTACGTAAGCCCTATGGATAAAAACGCCACCATTGCGGTCACGTTCAGCAGTTCGATGACCCGGTTCATCACCATTGAAGCCTTGACGGCCAGGGAAAGGGTGAACCAGATAAAAACCGTCGCCGTAAATTTGGGCTCGATCTGCCATGATTGATCATCTTTCAGGGTAAATACATACGTAACGAGGATGACGATATACGCCACTAAGTATATCAATCCGATCGCTTGCCTTGGCCTGTGGATATAAGCGGTCATTTTTCCTCCTCGCCATCCTTCGGGATTTCACGGTGATAGAAAGGGGCGTTTCATATCGCCTTCATTTACGCCCTATTCGGTTCCAGCGATATTTTTAAGGTAATCCGGGACCGGGCGATCGAGGGCCATAAGTGCTTTGATCATGCGTTCGGCCACACCGCGTGCGGTCCAAACGCGATCCTTGCGGGGAATCACGTCTTTGCCTTCGGCATCGAGGAACCGGATAACCTGGTAGTTCCAGGATGGTTCCTGGTAGCGCTCCATCAGCTCCCGGTCCATGCCGCTGCTGCGATTGTTATAGACGAGCATCGGTATAAATTCATCCTCCATGGCCTGGACGAGCAAAGGATTGGTCAAAACTTCACGGCCGAATTTTCGAACACCCGAGCAGCCCGGAATTTCCTGGAAAAGAACGAGCACGGGTTTGCCTTCTGCCGCACTCTTTTTCAGGGCGGCATCGAAATCCCGCCCCCATCGAACGTCACCGACCTCGACAGGATTACTGGTCGTCTGGTCACCATAGGCGGTGACGCTGATGGCCAATACGATGATCATTGCAAGTAATCGCATTTCTTGGGTTCCCTTCATAAACCTTTTTACCCTCGATCAGGTCTTATGGTTAGGTTATTCATCAACTTACTGTCTGTCGAACCCTATCCGACCTTACACTTGGGAACGCAAGAACTGCATCCAAACAAGTCGGCCTCACGCAAAGTGGGACAAAACAAAACAGAAAGTGTTGCTCGCCAAGCCGCAGAGAACGCAAAGAAAAGCTTAAGAAAACCCTGTTTCAATTTCTGATTTGAACAAATTCAGGAATTGAATCGTCCTGCTTCGGCCAATGGCCGAAACAGGAAGCACCGTGCGGCAGTCCTTTGCGTTCTCTGTGGCTTGGCGTGAGGAACCCGGGTTTTTATTGCGGGGTAAGAAGCGGAAAAAGGACGCCTATGCTATTTGGCTTTTCGGAACCATCTTCTCAAAGGATGAAAAAAAAGCGTTCGGCGTGTCTACGGAAGCATTGACGTAAGGGCACCGAAATCCCAAATTGACCGCTTTGATTTTCCTTTAAGCGGATTCAAGTGGAAGGTCTGCGCATCACCGTTCCAATATAGATGGCGGCAAGGGCCAGGACAACGCCAACCCAGTTCAGCAGGCTCGTGGGTCTTTGAAACAGCAGCACATCCCAGACAAAGGCCAGTGACGGCTGAAGCAGCAGAACAAGCCCGGACAGGGAGGCGCGCATGCCCGGCAGGGCGTGGGTGATCAGAATCCATCCTATCGATTGGCTGAACAACCCCAATGCCGCCAGCGACAGAAAGGTTTGTCGATCCGGAATCCTGAAGGAATGGCCCTCGCGCCATACCTCGGCACCCAGCATAACTGCCGTTACAAGCGACACGAGCGTCAACACGTAAAAGAAGGAGATACCGATATGCTCGGCCTGGAGTCTCCTCAACGACAGCAGAAAAGCAGCGTAACAGACCGCAGCGGCAAGGCCGCAATAAATGCCCGTCTGATAGCCCGGCCCTAAATTGCGCCAGTCGATCCCGACGATCAGAAAAAGACCGGCGAAGGCAATGGGAATCGAAACCAGAAAAAGAGGGTGAAGCTTTTCTTTTAGAAAACCGACACCGACGGCCGTGATGATGAGAATCTGGAAGTTGGGCAGAATCGTACCGAGTCCGGGCCCCACGTAATGGACGCTGAAGTGGTAGAAGGCGAGATCAAAGGCAAAAAAAAGGCCGCACACCAAGCTTAAAAAAAAATGCCGCTTCCCGTGCCATTTGATTTCATGGTTTGAAAAAGTGGCGACCAACAGGATCAACCCACCGAAAAGCACGCGGTAAAACGCCGAGACGACCGGCGGCACATGGCTCGTTTTAACCCACACACCGGAAAAGCTGATCATGACGGCTCCGATGATAAGGCTGGCCAGGGCGTAGCGATGGCTGAAGTCTTTTAGTAAACGAAAGATTGTCATGGAATGGCGATCGCAAACCTGTCGGCCGGGTCACAAGGGTGATCGGCCGTCTATGCTGAATCAAAGATGGGAAACATATCTCATTTAGAGATTCCTGTATAGAGGGGAAGGCAGGAAATAGGTGAAGATAATCAACCTTCGCTTCAAGATAGAAGTGGATAAAATGATCGGAGTCCCTTTGCGTGATGTGCGAATTGTGATAAGCGGAACTGCTGTCTTCCGCTTTGCGGCCTTCCCGGGGGGTGGTTTGGCCACCGTGGGACACGATCCGGTTTCCAGGTCGTCAGTGGCAAGCGGCATTTGGTCTTGAAAGCGGCGGCGCGATGGCGTTCCGGCAAGCGTAAGGGGGACTTGGAGAATGGGGAAAGAATTCGAAAAGCTTGAATTAGCAGAGTTGCTCAAGGCCGAGCGTCACGACGATGCCATTGCCTATGTGGACAAGTTCCGGGAGAAGGATCCGGACGATCCCACTCTGAAACTTCGGGCCGCCCGGGCCCGCGGCGGCAAAGGGGAAGCCATCATGGCGGCCTGCGACAAGGCCGGAGTAATACCTTCCCCGGAGCAGATCGGCACCATGTGCGCACTGTTCAAGGAGGCCATCGATCTGGATCCTTACCTGGCTGCGCCATACTGGGATCTGGCCGTGGTGCATATGCGTTTTATGAATGACCCTGCCAAGGCTGCCGCCTTTCTCACGGATGCCAAACGTCTGGGCTACAAACACAAAATGATGAAACAGCTCGAAGCCATGATCAAGGCGGCTGAATGATCATGGGTCGGTGTCAAAATACAAATTATAGAGGGATCAAGTCTGCCGCTGACCTGTCGCGATGACGACCGGCGAAGTCCGGTTTTGCTCCCCAAATCACATTCTTTAACGTTTTCCCGCCATAATAACCCAAAGCCAACCGGCATTTCATCCCTGGAACCCTCCGGCATCTGACGCGCCGTTTGCTCAAGCGGCTTTCGCGATCTCCCGGGTTTGCCCGACTCCCGTGTCTTCAATATATTCGTCGAAGGTCATGCGGCGATCGATCAGGCCGGCGGGCGTGATCTCGATAATCCGGTTAACGACGGTACTCAGGCATTCGTGGTCATGGGAGGCAAAAAGAATGACTTCCGGAAAATTGAGCAGGCTGTTGTTCAAGGCGGTGATCGATTCCAGGTCGAGGTGGTTGGTGGGTTCATCCAGCATCAGGACATTGGATTCGGAAAGCATCATCCTTGCGAGCATGCAGCGCACTTTTTCTCCGCCGGAGAGGATGTCGATCTTCTTCGTGGCCTCTTCTCCGGAAAAGAGCATGCGTCCCAGGAAGGCCCGGGCAAAGCTCTCGCCCTCGGTGGGGGGCGCAAATTGCAGAAGCCACGCGATAAGGTTCAGGTCGCCGTTGAAATAGGCGCGGTGTTCTTTGGGAAAATAAGAGTGGGTAATGGTTTGGCCCCAGGCGAACGTGCCGCGGTCCGGTGCCATCTCCCCGGCCAGGATTTGAAAGAGGGTGGTCTTGGCCTGGCTGTTGCCGCCCATAAAGGCGATTTTATCCCCGCCGTCGACCGTAAAGCTGACGTTGTTCAGCACCTTTTCACCGTCGATGGTCTTGGTGAGACCGTCCACTTCCAGAATCACCTTGCCACAGGGGCGTTCCGGCTTGAAGCTTATAAACGGGTATTTGCGGGACGACACCGGCAGGTCGTCAAGGGTCAGTTTCTCCAGAAGTTTCTTGCGGGAAGTGGCCTGCTTTGATTTGGAGGCGTTGGAACTGAACCGCTGGATAAATGCTTTCAGCTCATCGGCGCGCTCGGTACTCTTTTTGTGTTCGGCCTGTTTTTGTCTCAGGTTCAGCTGGCTGGCCTGATACCAGAAATCGTAGTTTCCCTGGTATACTGCGATCTTGCCGAAATCAATATCGGCGATGTGGGTGCACACCTGGTTCATGAAATGACGATCGTGGGATACCACGACGACCGTGTTCTGGAACCGGCTGAGAAATTCCTCCAGCCAGGCAATGGACGCGATGTCCAGGTTGTTGGTCGGTTCGTCCAGCAGCAGGATGTCCGGGTTTCCGAACAGGGCCTGGGCCAGGAGGACGCGCACTTTTTCCCCGCCTTCCAGCTCTTTCATTTTTTTATGATTCAGCGCTTCGGGAATTTGCAGTCTTTTTAACAGCACCGCCGCTTCCGACTCGGCCTCATACCCGTTCATCTCCTCGAATTGGGCCTCGAGCTCACCGGATCGGATACCGTCCTCTTCGGAGAAATCGGGCTTGGCATAGAGCGCCTCCCTGTCCATCATGACAGCGTACAGCTTGGCATAGCCCATGATCACCGTGTTCAAAACGGTCTGCTGGTCAAAGGCAAAGTGGTCCTGCCGCAACACGGCGATGCGCTCCCGGGGGCCCACGGAGACGGTGCCCGCGTCCGCTTCGATATCCCCGGCCAGAATTTTCAAAAATGTGGATTTGCCGGCGCCGTTGGCGCCGATGATCCCGTAGCAGTTGCCCGGGGTGAATTTTATATTGACGTCTTTAAACAGCACCCGCTTGCCGTAGGCCAGGGTGACGTTGGTTGCACAAATCACGGTTGCTTCCTTCCCATTAAATCGTGTCCGTCCATAAAAGGCATCTTTCGGCCCCGGCCGGCGTTCTCGCGCTTTTGAAATCCTCGACGTAGCCTGACTACGCCTGTGGTTTCAAAACCGCTGCGGTCTTGGTCGGAACCAAAATCTACCATTTCTGGATGGACACTGATATGGTTGACAGCTGTCAAGAGAAAAAGAACTTCCTGCCAACTGTTTTACAGTTGTCCTTGTCCGGGTTATCTTCCAAGGCACCCAGAGGGGCGGAACCGGTGTTACGACGGTTGATCACTCTGATATTCGCGGGTTGGGTACCGCATGACTTAGCTTCGTCGCGGAGCTGCCTCGGTCTAGTTTCGGGAGTTAGGCCATATAGCTTATCCAGTAGTGTCCTCGAGGGTTCTCCTGACCGTGGTTGCGCCCCTGTGGCTGCCTTGAAAGGTTGTTGATTTCCTTCTTAAGAGGTCTCCTTTGATATCTATCGTTCTTTGATAATTCGCTTACTGTTAGGCGTTTCCCGGAACTTCAATTTCATTGGCGATGGCCCACATGAACCCACACAGCTCCCGTGCGATGGCCGTTACAATCACCTGTTTGGCTTTTCCTTTATTCCACATTCGCTGATAGCGCGAACAAAGTCGGATCTGAGCTTTCCATGCAGTTTGGCAGACGGATTCCGGCAGGTCTTTTTGCCGTTTGAGCAGAGCCCGACTGACTCGGGCCGGCAACCGGTAGGACCAGGCTGCCTCGACAAGAACACGGCGTACATGCCCATTCCCGGCTTTGGTAATCGACCCGCGTTTGGTCTTTTGGCCACTGGAATGCTCAGATGGCACCAACCCCAGGTAACTCATCAATTCTGCCGGTGTGTGGAACCGTTTCAGGTCGCCAACTTCGGCAACGGTTGTAGCGGCTACAATCATTGAAATGCCGCGCATGCTCTGAAGGGCTTGAACGATCGGAAACAGTTGCCATTCGGGCAGCAGTTGGTGAATATGGTCGGTCAATCGTTGAACGCGTGCTTGGCATTGATTCACAGTGTCGATGTACTCTTGCAAAACGATTTGTTGGGAACGATGGGGCATTTTGATATCGGACAGCCAGCGCATATGGGCCTTGCTCCATGGCGACCCGCCTGTGTAACAAATCCCACTACGTAGAAGAAAGGAGAGCAAGCGTTGTTTGCTTCTCTTCTCGTCCCCTTTAGCGTCTTCCCTGGCCCGGGTCAGATCTCTGATGGCCTCGTCTTCGGCGCGGGGAACATAAACAGCCGTCAGGTCACCGGAACGATGCAAACGAGCCAGCATCAAAGCATCTCGGCGGTCATTTTTGATCTGACTGCCGGCAGGCTTGGGAATCCGCGATGGCGCGACAACTGCACAATCCAACCCCTGAGCGGTGAGGTGGCGGTAAATCTGATATCCGCAGGGACCGGCTTCGTATACAAAGTGCAGTGGCTGGCCTTTACTGACCAGTTTGCGAACCACCTTGTCCAGGGCTGCCAGGGTGCCATCGATTTTGCCGTAGTGCTGTACGTTGCCTTTACGCCCACCCTCGGCGATGGCAATGTCGATGGAATTTTTGTGGACATCCATACCGATAAATATGCTATGATTCTTCATGACCTGCCTCCTTGGTTTTGGCTCTGTGTTGGGGTTTGCAGAACTCCTAACATAACCCACGTTTACAAGGATGGCAGGTCTCTTCTTGGTCCAATACGCTTGCCAAGGTCAGCAAAGTACATCATGGCCGAGAATGGGCTCACAATTGCTCGTCGGAGGCCATGATGTACTTTGCTGGTGACTTGAACAAAGATCCAGTACTACTCGGGCTTAACTGTCAACCATTATGTTTCTAGAACAGGTTTTCCAAAGCATCCTCCACCGTGCGCACGCCGATCGTTTGAATGCCGGGCACGGTTTCCATACGGCGGGTGTTGCTGTGGGGCACCAGGCAACGCTTGAATCCCATTTTGGCGGCTTCCATGGCGCGGATATCCACATGCCCCACGGCGCGGACTTCCCCGGTGAGGCCGACTTCCCCCAGGATGAGCATGTCTTCGGGCACGGCCTTATCCATAAAGCTGGAGGCAATCGCGGCCACGATGGCCAGGTCCACCGCCGGTTCGTCGACTTTGACGCCCCCGGCGACATTCATGAAGACGTCCTGACCGATCAGGTGCAGGCCGAGCTTCTTTTCCATCACGGCCACCAGCAGGGCGACGCGATGGGCGTCGAGACCCAGGATGGTGCGTCGGGCGGTGCCATAGTTGGAGCCGCTCACCAGGGCCTGCAGTTCCAACAGGATAGGGCGTGTGCCCTCCATGCTGGCCGTCACCGATGAGCCGGGCGCACCGGCCGGGCGCTCGGACAGGAAGACCGCCGACGGATTGGTGACCTCTACCAGGCCCTGGTCGCGCATTTCGAAAACGCCGATCTCGTTGGTGGAGCCAAAGCGGTTCTTGACCGCGCGCAATACGCGGAAGACATGGTTGCGATCCCCTTCGAAGTAGAGCACGGTGTCCACAATGTGCTCCAATAACCGCGGCCCGGCGATGGCGCCGTCTTTGGTGACATGGCCCACCAGCAAGACGGGGATGCCGGTTTTTTTGGCCATCAGCATCAATCGGACGGTGGCTTCGCGCACCTGGCTGACGCTGCCCGGGGCGGACGTCAGCGCGCTGCTGAACATGGTCTGGATAGAGTCCACCACCACCACCCGGGGTTGATGGGTTTCCACCATCCGGATGATGGCGTCCACGTCGATTTCCGAGACCACCAGCATATTCGTGGCCACGGTATCCAGGCGCTGGCTGCGCAACCGGATCTGACGGATGGATTCTTCGCCGGAGACATAAAGCACCTTGCCGTGGTGATTGGCCAAGCCGCACAGGGCCTGGAGCATAAGCGTGGATTTGCCGATGCCCGGGTCGCCGCCGATCAATACCAGGCTGCCTTCCACCAGTCCGCCGCCCAGAACCCGGTCAAATTCGCCCACGAAGGTCTGGCAACGCTGCTCGGCCTCCAAGCCCACGTGGTCGATGGGGATCGGCTCCGCAACGGCCGAGGCTATCCCCGGGCGTGCTCCCGGGCCGGAGGCCGGCCGGGTGGATTCCACCATGGTGTCCCATTGCTGGCACTCCGGACAGCGACCCATCCAGCGCAGGGCCTGATGCCCGCAGGATTGACAGGTAAATATGGTTTTCGGTTTCTTGGAGGCGGCCATGCTGGTTCGTCGTATCCCTTCTTTTTGTGGGGACTCTTGGTTGCGATTCAGGCGAACGTATAGCATGGCGGGGAAGATCCCGGCAAGACACCACGGTCATTGGTGATGGTTGGTGTCCGGTATTTTGCTATGCGCCGTCGTTAGGGTTGATGGCTGCTCCCTGGTAGAACGCCGCCCCCAAACAAAACACATCCCTTCGCGAGGCAAAGAAGGATGGACTCGTAAAAAGTTCGAGATACGGCTTGCGAATCCCGAACTTTTTACGAAATCGTCAAGAATGAAACCTAAAGATGATCCGGTAAATGGCCGAGGAACATACCGGTATTATATGTGATTGACTGGATCGGGAAGCGTGAATGTGATACGGTAATGACTCATTCTTGCCTTCCGGTGAGACATGCCGCGGCTGGTCATCCCAAAAACAAGTTCTCTATCATGGAAAAAGCTTCCGGGCTCGCCAATGCGGCGGTTTATGATTATGGTGTTCTTTAGCCGGACGGAAAAGAACGCATGGAACTTGGCCTTGTCCACCGCCGGGTAAACTTTAAGAAAACAACCGGGAATCAGACAATCATGGTCTGAATCGGACAATTTCATAGTCCGTCACGCCCATCATTTATAAAGCTCCTTTTTTCGGAGCCGTCAATATTAGGCAGGAGAATACACGATGACCACGCGGTTCGGAAAAACCGGGCGCCTTGCCCTGGCAGGAATGATTCTCCTGTTTGTCGTTAGCGCCACCGGTGGGGCGGAAGCCCAAGGGGCTGCACCGGCGCCGGAATCTTTCACCAAACTGCAGGCGCGGCTAATCAAGGACGGTTTCGATGCGGAGGGCATCGCGGAACTCTACCGCCAACCGGGGGTGGCCTTCGAGACGCGGGGGGTATCCCTTTTTTTCAGGCACAGCGAAGCGCGCTTGAACTATGCCCAGTTCCTTGAGGACCGACGCATTCAGATGGCACGCCAGTACATCATCGACCACAGCGGTGCGCTGGCGGCGGCGGAAGAGCAATATGGTGTGGCGCGGGAAATCATCACGGCCATCATGCTTGTGGAAACCCAGCTGGGAACCCTGGTGGGCAAGCAGACGGTTTTTAATATCCTTTCCACCATGGCGGCCCTGGATGATCCCGCCGTGCGGAAAACCTTTTGGAGCGATCTTCCCACGGAACGCCGCCTGAAACGCAAGGCGTTTGAAAAAAAGGCCGATCGCAAATCCAGCTGGGCTTATGCCGAACTCAAGGCATTGCTGCAGTATGTTCAAGTGGAAAATATGGATCCCGTGGCGATCCAGGGGTCCTATGCCGGTGCCATGGGCTATTGCCAGTTCATGCCGAGCAATGCCCTGCGGCTCGGGGTCGACGGCAATGGGGATGAACGGGTTGACCTTTTCGACCACACCGACGCCATCGCCAGCGTGGGCAACTACCTGAAGCACCACGGCTGGAAACCCGAGATGACCCGCAATCAGCAGTTCCAGGTGATTCTGAAATACAATTACAGCAAGCCCTACGCCAATACGATTCTTGACATTGCCGTAAGGTTGAGAGACAGCTAAAAAGTCTCAATTTCTGATTATTCGGAAAACAATATTTCCAGACGGTTTCGTAAAAGGTTCAAGATTACGGCGTGCAAACTCCGAAGAAGGAGGCGTACCTGTGTACGCCGCAATGATGAGGAATGCCGCGTAACGCCGATATTGGTCTTTTACGAAACCGTCTTAGTTGAAAGGGTGGATATGGAGCTGAAGACAGCAATTACGTTCATCGTGGCTTGTATACCGTTTCTTCTGTTTACGGTCTGGGCCATTGTGGACGTCTTGATGAAGGATTTTGGCACGACCGGGCGCAAAGCCCTGTGGGCCTTTGTGGCCGCCGTGCCTTTCATCGGGGCGATCATTTACCTGCTGATCGGATTCCGCCAGGGCCGCAAGCCCGAACAAGCCGGATGATACAGTTCCCGGGCCTCGCAAGCATGCTGAAAGCATTTGACAATTTTCAAGATTTCCGGTAAATGCACCTCACATTTCCGCACAGATGTGGTCCCATCGTCTAGCGGTTAGGACGCCGGCCTCTCACGCCGGTAACGGGGGTTCGATTCCCCCTGGGATCACCAATAGTTACGAATAGTGAGTGGCAAGGTATGGTGAAAAGTATGGCTACCTTGCCGCTCCTTTTTTTGCGGTAGCACTGACAACGTCATCCCTTTTCTGGAATAGCCCATCAACCGCCCTCTTCTTGTGCGCAACATTCAAATGGACATATCTTAGCGTTGTCGTGATACATCGGTGCCCCAGCAGCTCCTGCACCGTCTTCAAATCCTGCCCCGCCATAACGAGATTGGAGGCAAATGAATGCCTTAAATCGTGAAACCGGAAGGGTCTGGCAATTCCGGCCTTATTCTTTGCTTTGTCGAAGGCCGTACGCAAATTCGCCCACGGTTTGCCGGTTTCAGGATTGACGAAGACATAAGGGCTTCCATTCTGAGGGATCTGCAATATTTCAGCTTTAACAGGATCGGGAAGCGGATAAACCAATTCTGAGGTTTTGGATGTTATTAATATGATGATCGAATTGCCAGCATCGACCTCATCCCATCTCAATCGCCGAACATTTCCCCAACGAAGCCCGGTATATACTGCTGTTACAATCATTGGCCGAAGGTGTGCCTCACAGGACCCTATCAAGGCCAAGGTTTCATCGACCGAAAGGTACCGATTAAACAGGTGCTGTTCCGGTAACGATTCCATGCTTTGGATTGGGTTTCTGTCAATCACCTCCCACTTGACGGCCCTATTTAAAATCGCTTTCAAAAAGCTTCGCTCCCTATTGATAGTAGCGTTTGACGCCTTTTCAGCTAAACGGACCTTTTTATAATCATCCGTTGCACGAATGCTGATTTGCGACATCGCAACCGCTCCGAATTTCGGGATCAGGTGACTCAGGAACTGATGATTGCGTTCGATCGTCGAGGGTTTTTTATGGTCTTTTGCCCATTCAAAATATCTTGGCATGAACTCGGACAACGTTACTTCCTTGGCAATAGGCGCCGGATTAAACTTACCTTCACGGACCTCGTATTTCCTCTTTGCCAGGAGTAACTCAGCATCCCTCTTCCTCGGGCTTTCAGATGATTCCCTGTAGCGTACCCCCTTGTAATAAAAGTCAATCCAATAAAACTTGCTCTTCTTGGGTCGATAAACTCCCATTCTCACCTCGCTTTCCGACCCAACTCTTCATACTTTCCCGCTATTTTACGAGACAGCATGAACTTGTCAAGATCATCAAGCCTATATCTGACAGACCGCCCTATGCGGTAGTGACTGATTTCACCTCTGGATGTCATCATGGATATCGTGCTTTTCGCTACTTTTAGATATGAAGCGGCCTCTTTCTGGGTCAGGTAGCGATTCATGATTTCGTCGATCGGACTTTCTGTTGCCATAGTTATGCAACCGTCCCCGGCCATTTTCTGATTTCGGATAAAGGGATGCGTTTTTGTCCTTCCCCCAGATAACGTTCTTGGTGGGAGGGTAGCCATTTTGGTTTTGACATAAGCTCCTCTTGAACAATTTTTTCGTAGAGCCATAAACAATCCCTACGTTGCCGTTCGCTCTCAAATGGTCCCTCCTCTAAAAGCTTCAGTAAGGCTTTAACCCTCATCCCATGTACAGGCGCTTTATCCCCCGGAATCCATCCAAGGCCCCAGAGGACTTGCAGCAGCTGAGGAGGAATCGTACCGTGTTTTTTGAATCTGGCCCGTTGCCTCTTGGTTATGCTTTTCAAAAGCACTTTATGGGCGTAAGAAATAATGTTGAACTGAAAATCACCGCGGCCATTAAACGACACACTCGAAAAAATTCCGTCATACAAAAGCGACATAGAACACCCTCCTTGAATAAATTTCACATCCTTGATACGGAATGAAAATTATAATGATATTTATAGGTTGGAAAGGTGGAAAAACGTGGACATTGAAAATGAGCGCAAGGACAATGTATGCGGTGAGAGACTCAAAAAAGCCCGTAACATTAAACTTTGGCGGAGGAAGGATCTGGCCGATGCGTTCGATACTTCCGAGGATGCCATTGTGAAATGGCAGCAGCGTGGCATCCCCCAAGGCAAGTTGGCAGGTGTCGCGAAACATTTCGGAGTGGACAGTTCGGTCTTCGAAGATAGCAATATTTCCGATGCCGAATTCGAAATGATGATCCGTGATTCAATGGCGGGCGCCGAGTTAAAAAAGGTGGTTTTTACACATCAAGGAAGCGGCGAAGGACGGGTGGGAAGAACCCCAAAATTCCCTATTTCAAAATCACGAGTATTGCTAAAGGCCGTTGTCTGGGGAGTGGAAGGCCAAACAATATCCCAATTCACTTTGACGGATGCTGATTATTACCAACCGGTAGAGGGTGTAAAAGGCAGCACTCTTAACAGATACATGCGCGGAGAATTGCCTGTTCTTCGTGTCATTACGGGAATTGATACCAAAGCAACTGATATGAATTCAAACGTACTGAGTAGGGACCGTTTGAAAAGAGGGGACTTTTATATATCCATTCATACGCCCAAAAATTTTCGAGTTACCGTTTATGATATAAATATCTGATTTTAAATTTTAATCCAACTTTTTATCCGTAGGAAACGGTGCTTTTAATGCCCCACCATTTCCTACCCCCTCCTACAGCGTCAATTCAATCCACGCCGGATCATGATCGGACCCGTCACCCGTCAAATATTTCCGTCTATGAATCCAGGCACCCGTGACCCTTGAAGCAATGGCGTTGCTAACCCAAATTTGGTCATAGAGTTGATAATCGGCCGGCTGCCCAGGCTCTTTGTACCGATACGTCCAGTTGGTGTGTGGAGGTGCTGGAATGTTGCTCTGGACGTTAGGAGTTTGCTTGCCTGGGCTTGAGCGAAACCGTCTCGGCCCCCCGCACAGGTATGGAAAACCTATATGGAATATGGCTCTGATTTCAGCGTGTGGGACCAGTGGCACGTAATCACAGCTTTAACATGTTGTAATTATAGTAAGATAGCTTCATTATATCAGTATCCAAACATCTTACCCGAATGCGGCCTTATGTCTATCGACAACTGTTTCACAGCCCCATCTCGATTACGATGGACATATACTGTCACCGGATTATGGGGAGGAGGATCGCAAGAAGCTTGAAGCGGCCCTCAAAGGGCCAAAGACTGCGGTCAGGGGGTTGTACGACAATCACAAACAACCGCACAAAAAGAAAAGCGGTTCCAGTAAGTCGCTGAAATCGCATTAAAAAGAAAGTGTTTGGTGCCGAAGGCGGGAATCGATGTAAGTAGAATAAAATCAATATGTTATTAAAATAGCTGCATCATTAAGCGCGTTTGAGTTCTTTTTTGTACGGTCCTGGTCGCACAATCGCCCTTTCTTCCCGACAACCCTGTCAATGACCTCGGTCTGCGCCATTCCGATGAGTATCATCGGCCACGGCCTCAGCGCCACCCCTCTGTTGGCCGTCATCCCATCCTTGCTTTTTTTCCAACATGTCACTATCTATCCACATGATTGATGGGCGGCATGCGGAGGCGGCTTTAAGGATTTTGCCTTGTTGTCCATATTAATAAATCCCCGTTTTAGCACCAGCTAAGCTGCACGATCCCTAAACTGCTTTGTTTTGCTGGGGATATTTGCCAGATCGGAAACCATGCTGTGGGTTCGACCGCGTTCAAAGTGGATAATTTTATTCGTCTGAAGACCGTTGCGCATCAGGATGGCTGTTGCCGGCAGCCTGAACAAGCACGCTTCGACAGGCGATGCGGAGCAGGCCTCGAGACAAAGGTCCGGGCGGCTGCCCTCTCAGGCTTGGTTGCGATGCTGCTCACCTTCTGGGGGGCTGCGGCGGCGTTTGCCGCAACGCCAACCCTTGAACCGGTCACCATCCAGCTCCGCTGGTCCCACCAGTTCCAGTTCGCCGGCTACTACGCCGCGGTGGAAAAAGGATTTTACGCCGCCGAGGGCCTCGACGTCACGCTTCAGGCGGCGGTCCCCGGGCAGGACCGGGTTACCCCCGTGCTGGAGGGCCGTGCCCAATACGGGGTGCCAGGCTACCCGGGCCTTTCGCTTTGAGTAGGGAATAGAGATGTCCCCCCGGACCGAAATCCAAATTGGGGACGTGGCCGTATCGTGGGCGCTGCCCAGAGCAGCACGCCGGTGATGGGCTACACCGTCAATTACAAGGTATCTAACGTGCTGCTGACCTTTTTGGGGCCGGTGGTGTGGTGTTTGCGGTGTGAAAGAAGGTTCAGAAGTTTAGGGTTCAAGGTTCAAGGCTAAAATATAGGCTTTTCCCAATTAAACTCTGAATGTTGGACCTTGGAAGCTAATGGTTTTAACCTTGAACCCAGAACCTTTGAACCTCCTCAAAGACAAGGAAGAGGAACTGCAGGCCGCTCTGTCAGGCATGTAGGCGAATCATCAAAGGGCCTGAAGGGGCCCAATCCATCAAGCGAGGTGCGCCATGAAAAAAGGAATAAGTCTGATGGTTTTGTTACTCCTGCTTCTCACCCCTGCGATTGGCGGGGCCGTGGATGAGAAGGATTTCGAAGCCAAAACAACCCAGAATATCATCAATTTGTGTACCGCGAGTTCTGAAGACCCGTTGTTTGCGCAGGCGGTCAACTTCTGCCACGGCTACCTGGTGGGAGCCTACCACTACCACGTGGCCCAGGCCAGCGGGCCCGATGGCGAGCGCATGGTATGCATGCCAGAGCCGCCGCCGTCCCGCAACGAAGCCATTGCCATGTTCATCGAGTGGGCCAAAGCGCATCCGGAGTACCGGAACGAACCGCCGGTTGAAACCGAATTCCGCTTTCTCATCGAAACGTGGCCCTGCAATCCCTGATTGTTATCGTTTGGGATCGTGAAAGGAGAAGACAATGAAACGACACATGATCATAATTTTATCTGGTGCTCAGCCTCTCGGTGTGGGGGTGTGCGGGGTTGTCCGACACCCAGCAGCGCAGCATGACCGGCGGTCTTGTCGGCGCCGGAGCCGGGGCGGCCATCGGTGCCATATCCGGTAACGCGGGTTGGGGGGCCGTGATCGGTGCGGCGGCCGGCACAGCCGGCGGCTATCTCTACGGCAAACACAAGGAATCCGAGCAGAATGCCTATCAGCAAGGGTATGAGGCCGGCCAGAAGAACAAGCCGTAGTATCCGGTGTAACTATGAACACACTGAAGCGTTCGATCGTGCTGGCTGGTGTGGTGCTGGGGCTTCTGTTCGCCGGCTGCGCCACACCGCAGGCGCCGTTTGACTACTAGAAGAGCAACGAGCTCAAACCGGGCCGGGGGATTTTCACTGGGCAGGAGGGGGTCTACACGATCTACAGCCCCCCTCCGAAGCCTGCCGGGGAGTCTTCCGGAGAGGAAGACCCGGAGGAATTCAACCACCCGGCCGCCCCATAGGATGACCATATCAGGCAATCTGATGTCATCGTATTCGTCCGGTGACATCATTTGCCGCCCTGGCGGCACCCGAAGAAATAACGAAGTTCAAACGAAAGGAGAGAAGTTGTGGCAAAGACAGCTATTCTGAAAACGATTTTACTAGTGGCAGCGATGGTGGTCTTCACTTCACAGGCGGTGGCTTTTGAAATCATAACCGAGGAGGACATCACCCAAAACATCATCACCCGCGAGATGCTCATTGCCACGACCGACAACTTCATCGTTTTATACGATGCCTCGGGCTCCATGGCCGAGGCATACAAGCCGGGTATTCAAAAGCTCGATGCCGAGCTGGAGATTCTGAAACAACAGAGTAAAATTCTGCCCAACCTGGACTACAACGCCGGCCTGTATTCCTTTACACCGTTCAAAGCCTATTATGAAATGCAGCCCTTTGTCCGGGAGAAGTTCCGGGAAGCCGTCAATCAACTGCCCAACACCCAGACCGCCGGCAACTTCGCCGGGCAACCGACCCCTCTGGCCGAAGGCATCGCCGCCCTGGACCCCATTCTGGCCAAGCTCGAGGGCAAGACCGTGGTGTTCATTTTTTCCGACGGCACCTACACCTACAACCGGGCAACCAAACAGCGCCCTCTGGACGTGGCCAAGCCCCTGGTGGACAAGTACGACGTCTGCTTCTACCTGATCAGTTCGGCCACGACGGCCAAGGCCGAAAAGCTGCTCAACGACATGGCCGCCTTGAACGAATGCTCGCGGGTGGTGTCCTTCGACGCCTTCTACAATAATCCCGTATGGGGGCAGGGAGTGCTCTTCGTGGTGGATTCCACGGTGGAGGTGGAAACCATTACCGAGCGCAAGGTGGTCGGGGTGGAGGTGAACGACATCAGTTTCGCCTTCGACCAGGTCGCCATCCAACCCGGGGATCACAATAACCTCAAGCAGGTGGCGGAATTCCTGCAGAACGAACCTCAAGCTTATGCCGTGTTGGCGGGATTTACGGACAGCAAAGGGGATCCGGAGTACAACCTGCAACTGGCGCGAATGCGGGCCCAGAGTGCCAAGAACTACATCCTGGAGCAGAGCCGTATCGACCCGGAGCGCGTCGTTCCGCTCTGGTACGGGGCCACCAACTTTCATCGCAGACAACGACACGGCCGAAGGCCGCGCCAAGAACCGCCGGGTGGAGATCGCCATCGGCATGCTGGAATGATGCTGTGACCTGCCTCCCGATTTCCTTCCGAGGGGTGGGCCATGTCGCAGCCGGGTAACGTGCTTTCTTGCATGCGTGGTGCCATAACGGGTTTGGCAATCCCTGCAGGGTGTGATGATAGGTCAATGAGCACGTGTCCACCGGGCCATCAGGCGGTCCTTTCTGGACCGCCTGACCCCCAGAGACGTTAGCGGCGACTATCGATGCCGTCCCCGTTTGCGGAATCGACTATCGAACGTCTGCGTGCGAACTGTAAAGGGTGTTCGGGGGAGAGAGGGCCTGAAGTTCTCCCTCGTGCGCCAGAAGGAGCGCGCCCCGCTGATCTTCGTGATCGCCGGCACCGGGGCCAGCTACCAATCCCCCAAGGTGAAGGGGCTGCAGCGGGCCTTTTACCAGGCCGGCTTCAGCGTCATCTCGATCTCTTCGCCCACCCACATGAATTTCATCGTCAACGCCTCCACCACCAAAGTCCCCGGCCACATCATCCACGACAGCGAAGATCTCTACCGCGTCATGGAACTGGCCTATCAAAAGGTGGCCGACCGGGTGGACGTTTCCGAATTCTATCTGACCGGCTACAGCCTGGGGGCCTCCCAGGCGGCCTTCCTGACCCGCCTGGACGAGGAGCGGCAGGTCTTCAATTTCAAGAAGGTCCTGATGATCAACCCGTCTGTGAGCCTGTTCAACTCCGTCAACCTCATCGACCAGATGCTGGCCAACACGGTCGGCGATGAGCCCGGCGCCTTCAACAGCTACCTGGGCCGGGTCATTCGCGGCCTTTGCCACGGCCTTCGACCGCAGCGACCCGCTGGATTTCAACGAGGACTTTCTCTACCGGATCTACAAGAAAAAGATCCCCACCGAAGCGGCCCTGGAGAGCCTGATCGGGTTTTCCTTCCGCATCTCCTCGAGCAACATGATCTTCACCTCGGATGTCATGAGCGGCTACGGCCTGCTCGTCCCCCCGGGCACGCAGCTCAAGCAGACCACGCCCCTGGTCGACTACCTGGCCGCCTCCCTGCGCATCAGTTTTCTGGATTATTACAACCAGCTATTTTTACCCGTTTTATCACGCCCAGAGCCCTGCCCTGACCTCCGAGCAGCTGCAACGCGCAGATGAGCCTGCAAAGCATCGCGCCCTACCTGCGCAAGACGGAAAAGATCGCCATGATGACCAACGCCGACGACCTCATCCTGGCGCCGGGGGAGGTCGATTTCCTGCAGGACACCTTTGGCGAGCGGGCGACCATCTGGCCTACCGGCGGGCACTGCGGCAACATGGAGCAAAAGGACGTCGTGGCGTTCATGGTGAACTATTTCAAGAAATAAAGGGAAAAGAAGATGCGCAAACCCTTGACGATACGAATTCTCGATACGGATCGTCGATGGCCGCCGTCGTGATGACTGCTGGTGGTGACAAGCGGGGCCGCGCTGGCCCAGGATCAACCCGAGGCGCGCAAGTTCACCGACCCGAATGACCCGGGCTACGAAAAGCCCATTGCCAATTACGACCCCTGGGAGGGGTTCAACCGCAGCATGTACAAGTTCAACTACGGCTTCGACAAATACGTCTTTGTGCCCGTGGTCAAGGCCTATCAGTTCGTGCTGCCCAAAGTGGTCCGGACCGGCATCGCCAATTTTTTCAACAACCTGTACGAGATCGAGAACGTGTTCAACAACCTGCTGCAGGGCAACGCGGAAGGGACGGTGAATTCCACCGCCCGCATTGTGTTCAACACGACCATCGGCCTGGCCGGCATATTGGACCCGGCCACCCCGATGGGGTTTACGAAAATGGAGGAGGATTTCGGCCAGACCCTGGGCGTCTGGGGGGCGGGGCCGGGACCCTACCTGGTCCTGCCGATTTTAGGCCCCTCCAGCGTGCGCGACGGCATCGGGACCGGGGTGGATGCGGCGGTGGGCACCGTCTGGGCAACGTTTGTCGTGGATGAGATTTAGACCAGTGCCAGTGATCGGGACAAGCTCTACTGGGGGATGACCGGTCTCTATTACATCAGCAAGCGCGCCGGCATCCCGTTTCGCTATTACGAGACCGGGTCGCCTTTCGAGTACGAGTACGTGCGTTACATCTACCTGAAATACCGTCAAATCGAGATCGAGAAATGACCTTTTAACCTTTCCCAAAAGAGGAAAACCATGAAAGGCCCTTCGATCCGCTCTTAAGTAACGACTTGTCGGAAAACCGGGCCCTCAACTGCACCGTGACCATGACGATGGGCTAGTAGCAAAAGGATTGAACCTCATCCCGCAGAAAAGGAGGTTCCATTGGAAAGAGAGGCACGGCCAAATTCGACGTTCAAGATCCCGGTGATGCCACCGGCAGGTTCATTGAATATTGCCTGGACCACACTTAAAATCGGGCCCGCTCCGCAAAGGAAAAATACTTGACGAAGCAGGTAGGTCCAAAGGCCCGCGAATAGCTGATCGACAAATACACGAATTGATCACGACCCGAGGGAGAAGCCCAACCACCAGGCGGTGATGGACGGCAGGCGATCATTCCGGAAAGGCAAACTCGATGGCTGCAGTGGCTGAAATGACGGTGAAACAGGCATCGGCTGATAGGCTGCTGCTGGCGTTGTCCGGCAGCTGGAAGCTCGGTGAAGCGCTGCCTTCGACTGCCGACATCCAGAAAAGACTGGAAGCATCCGGCGGTATCGAGGCCATTGCCTTCGATACACAGAAACTTGCCGGCTGGGACTCAGGACTGTTGACCTTCCTGCAGCGCCTGCGGCGGCTCTGTGAAGAAAACCGCATCCGGATCGAGAGCGGCGGGCTGCCTGAGGGTGCCCGGCAATTGATGGCTCTGGCGGCGGCGGTGCCTGAAAAGAAGGACGCCCGCAGACCGGATAAGGATAGGCATTTTCTGGCCATGGTGGGCGACGAAACGGCCGACTTCTTCGCTTCCACAGGCCGGCTGCTGGCTTTCATCGGTGATACGACCCTGGCCCTCGGCAGGCTGCTGCGCGGCCGGGCCGCCTTCCGGCGTACCGATCTGTTGCTGATCATAGAGTCCTGCGGCGGGCAGGCCCTGCCCATCGTGTCGCTGATCAGCTTCCTGGTGGGCCTTATCCTGGCCTTCGTGGGAGCCATTCAACTCCTGTTGTTCGGGGCTCAGATCTACGTGGCGGATCTGGTGGGCATCGCCATGGTGCGCCTGATGGCGGCGGTCATGACCGGCGTCGTCATGGCGGGGCGCACCGGCGGGGCTTTCGCCGCGCAGCTGGGCACCATGCAGGTCAACCAGGAAATCGATGCGCTCAAGACCCTCGGTCTGTCACCCATGGAGTTCCTGGTGCTGCCGCGCATGCTGGCCCTGGCGTTGATGATGCCGCTTCTGTGCCTCTACGCCAACGTCATGGGCATTTTGGGTGGTCTCGTGGTCGGGGTGGGCATCCTGGATATCGGCATGGTCCAGTACTACCAGCGGACGATCGCCGCCGTGCGCCTCTGGGATCTGGGAATCGGGCTTTTCAGCGGTGCCGTTTTCGGCGTGATCATCGCGCTGTCCGGCTGCATGCGGGGCATGGAGTGCGGCCGCAGCGCTTCGGCGGTGGGTGATGCCGCCACGTCGGCCGTGGTGACGGCCATCGTGGGCATGACGCTCTCTACGGCCGTCATCACTGTTATTTGCAACCTTTTAGGAATCTGACCTCGCTCAGGAGGCAAGCGTATATCGGGATAACGCTCCATGGTGGAACGCACCCCCCACATTACCGTCCAAAACCTGAACATGGCCTATGGCGATTTCGTCCTGATGCGGGATCTGTCCTACACCGTCTATCGGGGCGACATTTTCATCATCATGGGCGGCAGCGGCTGCGGCAAGAGCACCATGATGAGCGTGCTGATCGGCCTAAAGAAGCCGGCGACCGGGCGGGTTCTCTATGGCGAGGTCGACTTCTGGGGGTCGCCTCCCGAAACCCGTGATCAGATTATCCGCCGGGCCGGCGTGATGTACCAGAGCGGCGCCTTGTGGAGTTCCATGACCCTGGCCGAGAACGTGGCCCTGTCGTTGGAGACCTACACGAATTTGACGGCGGACGAGATCAAAGAGGTGGTGGCGTTGAAACTGGCGCTCGTAGGGCTGGCTGGTTTCGAAGACTATTACCCTTCGGAAATCAGCGGCGGCATGCAGAAGCGGGCCGGCATCGCGCGGGCCATGGCCCTGGACCCGGAAATTCTTTTCTTCGACGAGCCTTCTGCTGGACTGGACCCGGTCAGTGCCCGTCGGCTGGACGATATGATCCTGGAACTGCGCGACAGCCTGGGCACCACCATGGTGGTGGTCACCCACGAACTGGCCAGTATCTTTGCGATCGGCAACAATTCCGTGTTCCTGGACGTTTCCAAGCGCACCATGACGGCCACCGGGGACCCCAAGCAACTCCTGGCCGAAAGCCGGGACCCTGTCGTGCACGAGTTTCTGACCCGCGGCGAAGCGCTGCCGCAGTGAGGATGATCGAAGATGGCAAAGCAGGCAAATCGGATGATGATCGGCGGATTCGTTGTCGCCGCAGTGTTTCTGCTGGCGGCCAGTATCGTGGTCTTCGGTTCGGGGAAGTTCTTTAAAAAAACCGACCTATACGTGATGTACTTCGAGGGTTCCGTCAAGGGGCTTTCCGTCGGCTCGCCGGTGTTGTTCCGGGGGGTCCCCATCGGGGCCGTGAAGAGCCTTATCCTTCGAACCGACCCCGAGAAAAGAAAGACGGAAATTCCCATCATTGTCGAAGTCGAACCGGGCCAGTTTGAAGTGGTGGGCGGTAAGAAAATTTTTACCGACTATGAGGAGGCGCTCCAAAAACTTGTCGACCAGGGATTGCGGGCCGTCTTGTCCCTGCAGAGCATCATAACCGGTCAGCTGTCGATCGAGCTGGAATTTCATCCCAGCACGCCTGTCAACTTGCATAAAACGGACTTGCCCTATCCCCAGGTCCCCACGATTCCCTCCACCACCCATCGGCTGGTCCAGGCACTTCAACGTCTCGATTTGGAAGGCATTGAAAAGAATTTGGAAAACACGCTGCATGGGATCGACCTCCTGGTCAACAATCCGAACTGGAACGCCAGCCTCGAGGAATTAAAAGGCCTCATGGCCGATGCCCGTCGCCTGGTGCGCAACCTGGACAGCCGCACCGGCGCGTTGTCGGGGGACCTCGAGGGCGCTATCAGCGATGCCCGCAGTCTGATCAACAACGTCGATCATCAGGTAGCACCCATGGCCGCCAACGTGAACCGCACGGTGGAGGATTTCGGGCAACTGGCCCGCAACGCCGATCAGCAGCTCACATCGCTCGGCGGCAGTCTGGAGCAAACCCTGACGGCGGCCCGGGGCGTGGTATCGGACGAGGCGCCATTGATCGTGACCCTGGAAAAGTCATTGCAGGAAATCACACAGATGGCGCGTGCGTTCCGGGAGTTGGCCGCTTACCTGGAACGGCATCCCGAGGCCCTTATACAGGGCAAGAGCGGCTCCGGAGGGAACTGATATGAAGGCAACGGCATTCTACCGGTTTTGGTGGGTTGGGGCATTGGTCGGCACAATTCTTTGCGTGGGGTGCTTCGGCAAAAGTCAATCGTCGCGCTTTTACGCCCTTTCGGCCATGGAGCATACCGCGGCCGGCTCGTTGTCGGACAGCCCGGCGCGCGATGCCGCCATCGGGATTGGGCCCATTAAGATTGCCGATTATCTCGATCGCTCCAAGATCGTCACCCGCACCGGCGACAACCGCCTTGAACTGGCCGAATACGACCAATGGGCCGGTTCTTTCGAAGACAACCTGACCCAGGTGATGGCCGACAACATCGGCTTCATGGTGCCGACGGAACGAATCTCCCTGTACCCCTGGCCTACGTCCCTGCCGATCGATTACCAGGTGGTGCTGGATATCGTACGCTGCGACGGGCGGCAAAACGAGGACATACTGCTGGTGGCGCGTTGGCGGGTCCTGAAGGGAGAGGGAAAAGAGATCCTGGCGGTCAGGCGTTCCAATATTACCGAACCGGTGGACGGCCCCGGCTACGAGGCCCTGGTGGCAGCCCAGAGTCGGGCCCTGGCAGCGCTCAGCCGGGAGATTGTGAAGACGATTCACGCGGCTAGCCGGGAATCTTCACCCTTAAAGTCGGGCGGCTGAACTTCTGCAGCATGACCTTAGGAGAACTCCGTGAGCGCTTGAAATCTATAAACCGCCTTCCGCCCGCAAGGTTATGGCGATTATTCGGCTTCTCGGAAGAAATCCCGTATCGAACAACAAGGAGGATGAAATGAAAAGGATTACGATGTTTGTCATTCTGATGGCGCTTGTTGTGGTTTCACCGTTTGTCGGTAGCGCCGTGGGCGACGAGTATGCCAATGCCATCAAGGTGTTCCAGTCCTCGCCCGAGGTGCAGCCCTTCTTCAAGAGCTGTTACGCCTACGCCATCTTCCCCACGGTGGGCAAGGCGGCCGTGGTGGTGGGGGGCGCCTACGGAGAGGGTAAGGTCTATCGCCAGGGCAAGGTAACGGGCACCTCCAAGCTCGTACAAGCCTCCTTCGGGCTGCAGCTGGGGGGCAAGGCCTTCAGCGAAATCGTCTTTTTGCAGGACAAGCGGGCATACGACGCGTTTACCAGCGGGGAATTTGAATTCGACGCCAAGGTGGCGGCTACGGCAATTACGGCGGGCGCCGAGGCCAAGGCCGGCACGACCGGCAAAACCGCCGGCGCCACGGCCGGCCCCAAGACCGGCACCCAGGCCAAGACGGAATATCACAACGGCATGGCCACCTTCGTGCATTCCAAGGGTGGACTGATGGCCGAAATGGCGGTGGGAGGGCAGAAATTCAGTTTCGAACCTCAATAAAACGCACACCAACTTTTAGACATTTCGTTTAAAAACTCAGGTTTTTCGATAATCGGCTGATATTGATTCGTGTTTTTGTCCGCTAAGCTTTCTAAATGGAAAAAAGAGGTGCCTTATGTACCGATTTAATACGCTATTGCCCCTTATCGCCATGATCATTTTGCTGTCTCTGAGCTCGGCCTATGCCATCGAACCCATCCCTGAGGAATCGGGATTCAGCGGCTATCTGACGCTCGGGGGCGGTTACAGCCATGTCAAAAGCAATATGATCGCCGGCAACGCTTTCGGCAACGTGGGCAATCGCACGGTCGATTCCCTGACGGACGACCCGGATTCGAACAGCTCCGGTTCGGTTCAGTTCAACTTCGACCTGCGCTACACCTTTGCCAGCACCCGCACCCAACTCTTTGTCGGTAATGCCATGGAAGATGCCCTGCGCTACGATTTCGCCACCCAGTTGGGGGTGTCCCAGGAACTGCCCGGCAAAAACCTGGTGGCGGCCAGTTTTCTCTTCTCCTCCATTCCCACTGAAGTCTGGGAGGACCCCTATGTCACGAACTTCAAACGATCCCGCACCGATCGCACCTCCAACGGATTCCGGGTGGCCTGGGACCGCATCTTCGGATCGGAACTGCAACTGCAGTATTCCTATCGCGAAATCGATATCGACGATGAACGCAGCGGATCGTATGGCCCTCTGGGACTCACACCGGCTCAGCAGCAATTGCTGGATCGCGAAGGGGATTATACCAAGGCCGATATTCTGTATCGCTTTTTCTTCGACGGTAAGACGCATGCCATCATCCCCACCATCACCTACTTCAACTATGATCTGGACGGGGATGCCATGAGCAACGACGGGGTGGATTTCAAGCTGTCCTACGGCTACAATTCGGAAGCCTTTTCAGTGGTGGTCAACGGCTTTATCGGTTACGCCGATTACGACAAGCGCAATCCCATCTACGGCAAGACCCGGGATGACGACCGCTACGGCGCCGGTCTGATCGGCCTGTATCACAACCCTTTCGGCTGGAGCGTGCCGTTTTTTAAAAAAACCAGTCTCTATGTCAAAACGGATTATTTGAATAGCGATGCCAATATCGATTTCTACGATACCGAAATCTTTTCGGCAGGCGCCGGGCTCTTTTTCCGCTTTTAGTCCACCGATTTCAATGTGACAAACCAGAAGTGCTGCTCATCAAAGCAGCCGGGATCATCTGGTCCTCGGCACCGAAGCCTTTGACCTGCATCATCTGTATCGGGCTATGGTCTTTCTGGGGGAGCCCTTGCCGGGTCATGAGCAGGACGGCAAGACACTCGCTCCCCGGCGCATCATAGACAAAATCGAGGAAATGCTCTTTTTAAAAAACCGCAGCTTGTTCAGCAAGCTGGCTCTCGTCTTTTTCGACACCAGCTCGATCTATTTTGAAGGTCGCGGCGGGAGGGATATCGGTCGCAGGGGCTTTAGCAAGGACCACCGTCCGGACCTGCACCAGATGGTGGTCGGCGCCGTCCTCGACGACGACGGGCGTCCGATCTGCTGTGAGATGTGGCCGGGCCCACGGATGTGACCACTTTGCTATCCTAGGTCGAGAGGCTGCGACGACGGTTTGGTATCGGCGATTTTTGCATCCTGGCCGACCGCGGCATGATCAGAGTGCCGCCACCCTGGAGAAATTCGATGATGATCAGATGCCCTACATTCTGGGCACGCGCATGCGCCGAGTCAAAACGATCAACAGCGCTATCCTCACCCGGGGTGGACGCTATATGGAGGTCTATCCGGAAAGCGCTGCTCCGTTGAAGGTCAAGGAAGTGATCCATGAGGGCGGGCGTTATATCGTCTGTCTCAACCAGCGCCAGGCGCGCAAGGATGCCTGTGACCGGGAGGCGATCCTCGAATCGCTCAAACAGCAGTTGAAAAAGGGGCTTGGTTCAGTATGCAGCCCATATTGAATGATGAGGATGCGATGGTATTCCCTCCCGGATCATCTCAAGAGAAGAAATTTCTTGAAGTTACAAATGGTACTATTGAAGGTATTAAAATGGCCAAGAGGCTCGGCGTGAAGACAGCCTTTGGTACGGACCTGATTTTCGACCCTGTTGCGGCAGAAAAACATGGCAAGATGCTTGCCAAGCTTAAACAGTGGTATTCTCCCTATGAAATATTAAACATGGCGACTGCTAACAATGCAGAATTAGTGAAAATGTGCGGCCCGCGTGATCCGTATCCTGGGAAATTAGGTGTTATTGAAGAAGGTGCTTTGGCAGATATGATTCTGGTAGATCGAAACCCATTGGAAAATATCGATTTGGTTGCTGACCCGCATAACAACTTTGTCATTATCATGAAGGACGGGAAAATCTACAAGAACACTGTTCAGTGAAGCGGGTCTATATAACCTTTAAAAACAGCACAAACATAAAAGGATAATCGAAATGAAGAGATTGAAAATACTTTTGGGCTTGTTGGTACTAAGCCTGATGATGGTCATGCCGGCAGTGGCTGCCGATTATGACCTGGTCATCAACAATGGCCGAGTCATGGATCCCGAAACGATGTTTGATGATGTAGCAAATGTTGGGATCAAAGACGGGAAAATCGTTGCCATAACTAAAGCCCAAATTAAAGGTAAGGAAACCATTGACGCTACAGGACATGTGGTAGCACCAGGATTTATAGACACACACTACCATGCAATGGATGTCTTCGCAAGTAAGATGGCACTCAGAGATGGTGTTACTACTGGTATGGATCTTGAAGCGGGTTCATTCAATGTAAAGGGTTGGTACGATGAGAAAGCAAAGTCTGGTTGGCAAGTCAACTACGGTACGTCTGCTAGCTTGTTATATTCGCAGAATGGCTGTCCATGATCCTGAGACTGAGCTTGAGCGCTCCGATCGACTTTTCGATATTTCAACTTATGCAGCCAAAGCTTTGGCAGATGGTGTTCAAGGCTGGGCGGAGACGATGTCCACAATCGAGGAAATGAATAAAATATTGCAGATATTGGATGAAGATTTACGACAAGGTGCTCATTGGTATTGCTGCTCCTGTTGCTTATATGGCTAAGGGGCTTACCAGCTACGAACTTTTTGAAGGGCAAAGGGCTGGTGCAAATTATGGTCGTCTCACATCTGTTCACACCAGGTATCATCTTTTATCAGAAACACCCACTGAAGCTCCAATAGCCTTTGATGAGGTGTTTACAAATGCAATGTTATTAGGCGCCCCATTACTAATGGCACATAACAATGATTACGGTTGGTGGGAAATTGAGGAGAAATTACAACTTGCCCGAGCGAAAGGCCTTAATATGTGGTCGGAATATTATCCCTATGCCGCGGGCTCAACAGCGATAACGGCAGCTTTCTTAAGCCCTGCTGAATGGGTAGAAAAACGTGGTTATCAGTTACGAAGACACAATATACGACCCAATTGATGATAAATACCTTACCAACGAAACT